>DIWM01000053.1 GCA_002428485.1 Deltaproteobacteria bacterium UBA6106 | reverse complement strand
TGGCCGACTTCATCGGAATACGCAGCTGATAGAAATCTCCGCCCTCACCGCGGTCTTACGCTTGTTCACCCGATAGTCGGTGAAGTAGTCCTTCGCAATCTCGTCAAAGGTCGTCTTCTCCACCTTGAGCCCGGGGAATTTGCCTTCTGCGATAGACCCTTCCCGTGCTTTCAAGAGCTTCACGGCAGTGCCTTTGTTACTCGTACTTGCGGACTCGCGGTAAAGCTTGCCGCTGCGGTAATATTGCAGCCACCAAGTGTTCCCTCTTTGGTATAACCGTCCCATGGCCTACCTCCTGCTTTCGTTGTGGCGTTTCTCTTTCCATGTGTTCATACCTCCGAAAGGTAGACCAGTCAAGCATAACTACTCGTAATTCCATGTTATTTTGCTTATTTCTATGAGCTTGTCCAAATCCTGTACGTCATAAAAGACCCTTGCGTCTATCTTTACTATGGGAAGCTTCCCGGCATATTGTAATTCCCTTACCGCGTGGGCAGTCCTTCCGAGGTAGATGGCTGCCTCATCGACCGTGTAGAGGCGCTTGTGCGGTGGGCTATAGCCGAAGGGCTGCTTGCGGGTTCTCTTTTTTCCCTTCTTGCTCATCCTCTCCCTTCCCTGCCCTGCTGCCTTTGGACTTTAGAACCAAAGGTCTGTTTTGAACCCTTACGAATAGGAGCTTCACAGGGGGGTGTGATGGAAACGTGCTCGAGAACGGGCGCGTTATATGCCGCGTTTTTCGCATCGGGGGAATCCCACCTGATACAAACATCGTGGTAGTCCTTGAAAATCTCTGCTACGGCCTGTACAGCCCCTGTGAGCGTCATAAACGCCCCTTTTTGCGGTCTTGATAGGGGTGATAGGGATGAAGGGCGCAGTCTGCGTTCTGGCAGGGCTCAATGCCGTCAACGTAACCACCCGTGCAATCGTAGCAATGTGCCGCAATACTCTCCTGCCGGGTGAGCCTTTTCCCCTGACGATAGCGCTGCAACTCTGCCCTTCCCTTCGCCTTCTTGCCGCTTTTCCTTATGCCGTTAACGCTACTCATAGCGCCCCCTGCTATCGGAAATTACCGACCCCTGTTGCCCCCCAACGAAGTGCGTTGCCATGCCTCTACCCGTCTCGGCCATAGTACAAGTTGCAAAAGGCATCATTCTTCCAGCGCCTCTTGTGCATCCTCAAGTCCTTCGATGACATTCTCGGTACTTGTATCATAAACAGACTTCATAAAAACGTTTCGCCTTGACCCCTCCGGAATTAAAATGAAGGATGCTATAGTTGCACCCTGGTTCAAATTTTGTTTCGAAATATTTATTGGTCATTTTCCGCAGTTGTTCGCTGTCGACATCTTCTCCTCCGCCGCATACCTCCCAGACCAAAAACAAACTGTCAACCACATCCTGCCATTGTTCGGGCTTAAGCTTAGGATGTTCATCCCCCATGTGTCTTTTATACTTGGTCAAGAAGTGCTGGATGACTTCTTTGGCTTCCGCATCGACCTCATGTTGGTTGCAAAAATCTTTAAAAGATACAGGGCGCGATAGCGAGTACGTCCGAGCTTGCCTCGGAAGTACTCCCTCATGTGCTTCTGTGTTCTTTGTAGTGCTCTGTGAAGTAATCTCTGTTGTGTTCTCTGTTATTGTTTCTGCGTTTTCGCAAGAAGGGAACTTCGATTGTAATGATTCCGATTTTTGTTTTCGGGAATTGCTTAGGGTATTTTTCAACCTATCCCAGAAGGCTTTTTTGTTGATTCGATAGTGTGTTGTAGGGGAACCGTTCGCACGTTTTAGTTTGGTTTCGAGGATGCCCATCCTTTTCAGCTTATTCCGCGCCTTCCTAATCGAGTAGTTGCTCAACAAGAGCTCGTCCTGCCAGTCCTTGTCGCTTTTATAAATCCATCCCCACGGGGACTTCCCTTTGTCAGCCCAGTATATGAGCTGCGAGAGGAAAATGCCCGTTTCATGGTCGCCACACATTTTTGGAATTTCGATAGATATTGCCCGCACGTGATTCTCGCCCACATATTTTTCGATGATGGAAAAGACCTCTTTTTGGAACGAGGACTTTTTCTTCTGCGGTGTTGTTACATCTTCCCTCGTTTGCGGCTCCAATTTTTCAAAAACGTTCTTCAGCGATTCCATCATCATTTTTCCCTCAGCCCCCTATTTTTTTCGATTCGATGAAGCCTTCAGAAAACAGTTTTTCAATGCTGCTATACGGGATAAATATTCGCCTCTCTCCGATTCGCACGAAACGCACCTCACCGTGCCTCAGCTTTGCCCTCCACCACGCTTGCGACATGCGAGTCGTTTCTGCCGCCTCCCGCACCGTTAAAAGTTTTTCTTGTTGGATATCGTTCATCGTTACCTCCTTTCATCATAATATGTATTATACAAAAAATGTAAATGATGTCAAATAATATTCGTTAACATCTATCTTTGTCATTGACATTTCATCTGCGTTAATTTATACATATAAATAGTGAGATTAATCGTTAACAGGGGTAACTACTTATGAAGGACAAGAAGAAGTGGCTTACGTGGTTCACGGACTTTATGTATGCGGACATTGATACGCTGGGGGACGCAAAGCGCGTGGCATTCATGCTTGAGATTTACAGCCTTCTGGGGCACGGCGATAGGGGCTACACAAAGCATCCGAAACATTCTGCGCCCCCGTGGACTGAGATAGCACAGCGGTTCGACCTTGAAAAGACCCAAAGCTCTGTACGCGATTTCTTCGAGCATATTACGGAAAAAATTGAGCGCATCCGTGCATATGAAGGCACATCGTGGAAACGTGATACTGAAATTGATTTTCGCCCCTTCCTGCAGAGTGTTCAAACTACTGTAAAGATGGACATGGAAGTAAAAGCCCCCTATGAGCACAAAAGCCCATCAGCAGGACAACACCTGTTCCGGTACCCGAAAGGCTCTATTGAGAGAGGGGTCATCACGACCTCATACGGGGTTGATACTAATGAAGCAATTGATGACGCCGTCCTCTTTAGTTTTTCACAGCTACTGGATGGGGTTCCCCTTGCATCATTCAAGCAATGTCCTGAATGTGAACACTGGTTCATCAACCTGAGCAAAAAAGAGAAGCTATTCTGCTCTAATCAATGCGCAGCCCGTTACGGTGTAAGAAGGAAACGAAAAGAGGCGAAGAAAGCCGCATCGGCTTCATACAGGAAACAGCTTGAAAGCAGCAAAGTGCGTGCGCGCAAATCATACGAGAGCCGCATCAGGAAGATGCATCCGAAGGCTGTCATTGGAAAACGTCCGAGAAAAAACGCAAAGGACTAAAATACTACCTTTTTTATCAGGCAGCGCGGGTTTGGATAGCTTATTTTCTATGCTTTTCTTCTCTTCAGGGACGCTATAAAAAAGGAATGTTCTTTTATTCTTATATTACACAAGAAAAATTATGGCAATAAATAATAATATTATGTTCTTGCGTAACCTGCACTCGGGAGTTTCTCCGGAGTTACTCGGGAGTAACTCGGTAGTTACTCGGGAGTTCCTTGAGTTACCTTTCTCTACCAAATATGCACCCTTTGTATACCACCATACCCTGCCTTTGCCTATCCTTTTACTGTAATTTGCCCTTTCTCGAAAAAAATGGCGGTTAAAATAAGATTATGTGCATATACACGATGCTTAATGGTTATCAAAATCATTGTAATCTGTCGGCAATACAACCGCTACATACAACTCGAGGATTGCCTGCCGAACGGGGTTAGCTTCCTCCACGAACCGTACATCCATCTTTCTTATCCTTGCTTTTGCATCATTGAATGCTTTACGAAACTTTTCGTCCTTCATCAGCTCTGCTCGTGAGCCTTTAGTTGTGTACGTCGCCTTAACTTTACCCGTAGCCTCACGAGCAAGACGAAATGCAAACGCAGCCATTCTGTGGGTTGCACCCGGTGTTGAATGGCGCTTCAATCTCCCACAAATGTTGTTACTTCGTCCAACATATAAATGTCTCTCACCTTCGGAAAACAGGTAGATTCCAGCTTTGGGCATCTCTCGAGGAAGAGTTGTCGTTGTCACCGGTGACATAGCAAGGAGTTTTCGGAGACTTGGGTCAAGGCTGCTAATTACATCTGCGAAACGTTTGTCCATATATCTCACCTAACAAAAAATTAGTAAAAGCGCTAACTGTGACAATTTACAATCAAGATATTCCATTACTTTATCTTTGTTGACAGTATTGTAGCAAACTCCCAAGCTATTTGAGCCATTTTTTGACTGAACAACATAATGAGCAAAAAGACAATCGCGAATTTTATCCATGCCTTTACGATTTCTTTCCAAGACGTCTTTTCTGTGTCGATTGGTTTAGTAGACTTCAAATATCTTTCTGTGTAACCAAATAAGCAATACACAAAAAATATTACAATCGATAAAATCCACAGTCCCTTGACGAAAAAGTTGTCGCTAAATTTGGAAGCGAATGACAAGGTGGCGATGATTAGCATCCACTCCATCAACTTAAACCATTCGTTCCCGATTGTTTCAGCATGACGGCAGACAAAATCAAATATCTTCGGTTCCAACGTTACTACTCCTTATTCAAATCCTTACTCAAAATCATACAAAAGATTAGATTCCTTGTATATTTTATCAGCCAATCTATTTTGCCAAATGAATCTCCCCTTACCATATGGCATCGTTTAAAGTACTATAAGCTCATCTATTTGATGGTCGTATAAAATGCCATGTGATATTTTCGCTAATTTATTGCCAGTTTCATACAATATTTTTTTTGATTCAAGTGTATCCCTAGATAATAGTTGAATTTCCGTTTTAAAAATAAAACCGAATTTATTCATTAACTCTTCTCCATTATACCACCAAGGATTTTCTTTTTTCGGGTTAGTTAATATATTAACTTCAATATCAATATCATCATGCTTGAAGATATACCCATACTCATCTTTTTGATAACCCATAAAGATTAGACAGTAGCTAATGGTTGCATTTAATCCTTCTGACATTTTCTCTTTTAGCAGCACAGAGAGGTGCGTTGACATTCCTCCGCTGTTATTAGTTTGCATACTCAACTATCCTATAGGCTGCTGCCATTCCTTGCCCCTTATCAGGCACCCACACGATATGAGCCTTTGACCGCACCGTGGGCACCGTTCCATGTAGCATCCCCTGTGATGGAAGGCACCGGGGTTCACATGGCAAACAGCACATTGTTCTTTCTCATCGTCTGTGTAGCGCAATCTCTGCAGCGTCACGTCATCTTGGTATTCGATAAAGTCTCTGATGCAGGTGGTGGTGTGGGGATCGTCAATGGCTTTGCCGCAATGTTTACAGGTGGTCATAAGGGCTCATTTGCTCCTATGTATTTTAACAATTCATCAAAATCCCAGACAAACTCTCTATGTGAGTAATAGCCTACTTTGAAGAACAGCCTTAAATCTCTGATATCCCAGAACACATCGACAACCTTTTCACCGATATCCCAATCAAAATCCACGAACCTGAACTCGCCTCTTTTTACTGAGAACAAAAACTTGTTGGGCTTATCATCCTTATTAACCTTGTTGTAACAGAAATCGGTAAGCATATTGCGTTCACTTTCATAGAACACCTCATTCGGATAGGTACGAGTAAATTTCTCTTTTATGTCTGCTTTTTTTAACACCTTATCCTTGTTACCCTGAGATAGCTCCTTTGTTACCGCATATAGCTTCTGTTGGTTGTCGGTAAGCGAAGCATAGCGTCCGGAATCACTTCTTTGCCGGAACCTTCGGATATGTTCCTCAAGTGACATATTTATCACCTCCTCCGGTGTGCCATCATTCGTATCTCTTCGCTTTGAAGCTAAAATGTTATTACGTGCTACAGTTTGTGACGAACTGATACATTGATTAGAATTTATTTTATGGTAAGCGAATAAAGCCCTGTCTATTTGTCGGAGAGACCACTGGGGGTATTGCCTCTTGATACCAAGTATGGCAGCACGAAAAGGTGGATAGTGCTTCTCATCTCTCTGAACAGATTCTATATAGTGACCGCAATGCAGAACCTCGGCAGTCCTAATGTCCATAATGGGGAAATCCTCTGGATAGATAAAATGAAGGATTGTGGATGCAAGAGGGACACCAATGCCATATAAGCTTGTGAGCATGGTTAGTTTATACTTCTCTGGTGATTGGATAGCGCTTCGTATTGTCTCCGCGTACGTATCATATTGGTTCAGCTTAACAATGCCTTTCAACCTTGCTGCTTTCCACTCTAAGATACGGATAAATACTGGCTTTGTGATTGTTCCTTTTGCGGAAACTTCTCTTTTGACATCACGGATGATGTCTTGATAATCCTGTTCATCATTCTCTGTGGTGTCATAAAGGGGATGCCATTGCTGGATGAAAGAATCGTTTATTGTACACATTTACTCCCCTCTGATATCTTTAAAACGTCACTCTATGCTTATTCAAATGTCTTTATATTGTCTTTTTGCTTTAGTTTTAAATAGGACTGTTTATCTTCTATGTAAGTATAATGTTTTATTTTGGTTTGATTACAGTCTTCATAAAAGAATTTTAGTCTTGTATTGAATGTATGTGCGTAACCATCTAATCCCGAAAATAAAGTTGCGTGATTTATGTTCATGCGATTAAGATTTTCAAGGGCATCATATATATCATTAACACTCATATCAAAACTTATTCTCTGTACTTCTTTTTTATAATTATTCATCTTGGAAATATTATATTCAAAAGACTTAGTTATATTGACGGGACATAAAAAGATACCTTGTTGAATAGAAAGTCTCTCGTGCAGGTGCCATGGATTCAATACACACACAAAACTATCTTTCGGTCTCCAATCAATGAATAATTGCTTGAAAGCATGTGGTTGGGAATCTTTGATATTTTGTATAAATTCATTTGCATCGCACTTTAATTTTTTACAAATTATTGTAATAATTTTTTGAGATTCTTTATCAATCCAGTCTCTCCCTATTATCCATACAAACCCTTTTCTTTTTCCATTCATTAACATCTTTTCTAATGCAAAATAAGCGGCTACATATCCAGAGTATGTCCAATCCAATAATCTTGTAGGAGCGCCATGATGTCTCATCATGGAGAGCCACCAAAAAGTATCTTCAAAAGTGAAAGGGTGGGGAGCTGATTTTGGATATTTTCTTTGAAAATCGCGAATTATTCTTAGTTCTATCTCAGGGAGACTATTCGATGGTATTTGCCATCTTTTACTAATACGCTCAATACTTGTTTTTAAGCTCTTGTTAACATCTCCTCGGTATATCCAGTAACCTTGCCTTTTGGATTGTTCTTTTTCTATAAATCGGGCATATTGACTCCAAGTTTTACACGTTTTTTTTTCTATAAACTGCATATTTTGTACCCCTTATTATCTATATCCTTATGATATGTCCTCTCAAGCGCATCTTGCACTGCTTCATGTTGTCGCTAAATCCTGATGCCATTGAATTATCCTTTCGAAATGTTCCAAAATTAATAGCTCCAGTTCTCATGACGCAAAGGACTTCTATTCAATTCCTCCCGGTAGAACCTCCATTTTGGCATGAGCTTGTCCATATGGAGGATAAAATTTTCATTGTGCTTTCTTTCAAGTAGGTGCACCATCTCGTGGACTATTATATATTCGATGCATAGAATAGGCTTCTTTATAAGTTCGAGATTAAGCCAGATTCTTCCTGCCTCCCTGTTACAGGTGCCCCATTTTGTCTTCATCTTTTTTATGGCGTATTCTTTCACCTTCACATTAATCTTCGCTTCCCATTTCTGAATATACTTGGGCACTATTTCTTTCAGTTGCTGGCGATACCAGTTTTCTAAGGTAGTCCTGCGTTTTTCAGAAGAGGAATTTGAATCTATATGCAGTTCAAGGATGTCATGCTTTCGGACAATCTTTGCTGGCATACTACTCTCTATAACCTTCAGCAGATATCTTTTCCCTAAATAATAATGGCTTTCGCGGTTTATATACTCCCTTGGCGACTCCCTTACCTGTTCGCGCAGTTTCACTTGTTGCTTCTTTATCCATCCGAGTTTTGATATGACGAATACTCTGATAGTGTCGATATCCATACGAAGCGGGGCAGATACTCGCACCCTGCCATTTGGAGGGTGGACACTGAGGTGCACGTTCTTGATATTTTTATGAACCACATCAATGTGTATGTCCCCTAATATTATCTGTTGCATTTCAATACTCTGTTTGTTGCTTTATGATAGGGAAAATATTTTCAACTTCAGATACATCTTGAAAGATTTTATATAATGCAGATTTTATCTCATTCTCCTTGGCTGAGTTGCCCCTCCAATCTGCTTTTTTTACGCTTTTGACCGCTTCGTCAATAACGAGAGCAAGTCCTTCGTTCTTGCCAAGGTTATGATATAGCGCCCTTTTCGCCGAACTTTTTCTTACACTTTCCGGCAAATCAGCTTTTTCTGGGTTGATGACCTTCGTGGCGATGCTTGCTATTTGCTTCAGGTACTCTTCATAGTCAATGGCCTTTGCCTTTCTCTCTTTAATGACCTCATTGAGCAGTTTAGACATCTCATCAAAGTAAGCCGGGTCTATCAAATGTTCTTTAATGATTTTCCTCCGTACATTGTTCTCAATCGTCTCTGCTACAGCCTCATGGCTGCCTGTAATGCCTTTTGGTAATGTATTGATGGCAGCAGCAATGCCTGAATTGATTATCACATCCAGCAAGGACATATCCTCAAAGGGAGAGATTGTCCGCGGCTCTTCTGCCTGTATGTAGGTGTCAATCAAGTGCCTCATATCTGCTTCGTAGGTCTTCATATCGAGGGTTTCACCGCTGGCATTCTTTATCTCATCTCGAAGCTTCAGGTAAAAGTCCACTTTTTCTTTGATATTGTCTGTTTCTTTTTTTGTGAATCCTGCCTCCTCCATTTCCGGAGAAATATCTGCATAGGCTCGTATCAGCTCAACGGTTTGTTGGTATAAAGCGGTTCTCTTTGCTTCATTTGCCTTTAGGTCTTTTTCGTTCTCAGGGTTGCCACAGAAGTATCGGATATAGGCCAGTGAATCCCTGGGAGGGGCAACCGGCTCGCATAATAGCGCCATCTCTTCCAATGCATCTTCCAGCCGCTCTCTGGCTTTTTCCAGCCGGTCTTTTAGGAGGATATCCACATCTTCTTTTACAAATGTGTCATAATCGAGCTCCGAGATATAGACCGCGACGGCATTCTCGACTTTCTTAAACAGGTCTTTGTAGTCGATGATATAACCATACTTCTTATCGTCACTGTCCAGCCTGTTAACTCTGCAGATAGCCTGGAATAAACCATGGTCTTGCATGGTCTTGTCGATATAGATGTATGTGCAGGGTGGTGCATCAAAACCAACAAGAAGCTTGTCAACCACGACGACCAGCTTCATGTTAGCAGGTTCTTTTTTAAACTTATCCTTGGCCTCGTCTTCGTACTGCTCGGTGGTTTTATCTCCGAGCAGTCCTGCATACAGATTATAGATGTATTCTTTTTCTGTTTCTGTGTTTTCTCCGGTATCTTCTGTTACGATGTCCTTCGTAGATGGATTGTAGGACGTGACGATGGCACATTTACCCTTTAGCTCAGTATTCTGCAAGAGGTCATAATATCTACATGCCTCATAGATGCTCGATGCCACCAACATGGCATTTCCCTTCCCGTTGTTCAGACGAGGCTTCACGTTAAAGTCAAAGATAATATCGTTCATTATCTTCTCTAACCGTGAACGGGAGCTTAGCACCTTTTGCATGGTACCCCATCTTTTCTTCAACGCTGACTTCTGAAAGTCATTCAATCCTTTGGTCTTTGCCTCAAACCATTCGTCCACCTTTATAGGCGATGATAATTTCTGGTCAATATCGCGTGCCTCATACTTCAAGTCACGTACCACCTCATCCTCAACTGCTTCGTTGAACTTATAGGTATGGATATACCTGCCAAACACCTCGATACTGGTCTGCCTGTCTTGCTTGAGAAGAGGTGTGCCCGTAAAGCCGATAAAGACTGCATTCTGTAGAATGGCCTTCATGGTTTTATGCAATTTGCCCGACTGGGTTCGGTGGCATTCATCCACAAAGATGAACAGCTCACCGACAGTAGCAGATGGGCTATTTCTTAGCTCTTCGATGAACTCATCAAAGTCATCGACCCCATGCTTGCCAAATTTATGTACCAGTGAACAGAGTAGCCGAGGCAGTGTGTTGCCGAGCTGTGCCATCAGGTCTTTGCCGCTTTTTGTGCGCACCATGGCTTCACCTGCATCAGTAAAGACCGTCTCTATCTGCTTATCGAGTTCATCGCGGTCAGTTATGACTACGACGCGGGCATTCGGGTTATTCTCCAGAATCCATTTTGCAAGCCACACCATGACCAGACTTTTTCCACTTCCTTGAGTATGCCAGATGATGCCGCCTTCTCGCCTATTTGCATGCTCCTGCGCTGCCTTGACCCCAAAATACTGATGCGTGCGGCACAGCTTCTTGATGCCACCGTCAAAAAGGGTGAAGTCATGGATGATTTCAAGGAACCGTTCTTTGTTACATAGCTTGAGAAGATATTTGTCGAGCAGGTTCTCGACATCGCTCTCTTCCTTCCACTTCAGGTAATATTTCTCAGGCGTACCAATAGTCCCATAGCGAAGACCCTGAGTATCGTTGCCTGCGAATATCAATTGAACGGTGCTGAAGAAGGGCTGGATAAATGCCTCTTGCTGGTTGACGATGTTCTGTCGTATCCCTTCTCCTATAGAGATGGTACTGCGTTTCAGCTCAAGAATACCGAGGGCTATGCCGTTAACGTACAGAACGATATCAGGGCGTTTCTCATGATTCCCTTTGATAGTCACTTCTTCGGCTATAGCAAAATCGTTTTCTTGTGGATGCTCCCAGTCTATGAGGTGAACAGTCTCAAAGTTGTCGCCTGCGTCTGCCTTTACCTTCACTCCGTAACGAAGGAGGTCGTATACCTTCTTGTTTGCGCTATATAAGCCGTCACTTAGATTGTTGGTAGCCTTACTGAGTTCATACAGCGCTTTACCAATCAGAATATCGTTATAATGTTTTTTGTCGCTAAGGTATTTGCGAAGCAAAGTCTCTTCTATGTTGCTATTATCAGGACGGTCTTCCCAGTTACCGAGATAGGTATAGTGCAACTGCTGTTGGAATAGCTGCAGCACGCGGTTCTGCGTTTTGCGTTCTATAGCCCCTACTTCGCTCATACCAGTCTCGTCTTGCCCGTGAGCAACTCCTGCATCATGCCTTGTTTAATCATACGGTATTTTGCCAGTTTTTGTTCCAAGGCTTCAATTTCGCCGTCCATTTCAGAGAGAATCGTGACAATAGCTCTTTGTTCTTTTAACTCAGGACTTGGCATCTTCATTTCATAAAAAGCAGCCTTTGAAAGATTATAACGTGTTGCTCCTTGTGCCAATATATAGAACAGGTATCTTCCCTGATTGCTTCTAAAGTAATATGAAAGGTAAAGACCATCTACATCCATATCTTTAAATAACCTAAATCCAAAACAAAAACTATTCAGATATAAGTTTGTGATATCTTCCATCAGAACTGAGCACATTCCTACTTCTTCAGGCGTTTCTGAAGACCCATTAAAAAATAAATCTCCTTTCTGTGCTCTATTTTGCTTTTCCTCTGTTTTTATATTTACATAGTCAAAATAAGATGTATCTATGACAGGATTATTTATTATGTTTAAAAAAGGTATATATGGATACTTGCCATTAATAAAATCATCTTTAGATTTTCCAGAAAGCCCTCCATATGCTTTCCCTATTTCCTTTATACTTCTCACCTTCCATTCTCCACTAAATCCCGGCAGGCGTTTCTTGCCAGTAAGAAGTTCCTGCATTGCCCCTTGTTTGATGTTTCGTTTTTTAGTAATGAGTTTTTCTAATGTGCTGATGAGCGAATCGACATCGCTGAGGACAGAAGCGATTGCCATTTGTTCAGGCTTTGAAGGAAGTAGTATCTGGACTTTTTTTATATTTGTTTTATTAATACCACTCACTTTAGTTCCAACTGCAAAAAATTTAAACTGCTTTCTTAATTGTGCAGTCTGGAAACAGTATTGCTTATAATCGTTATTCAGTAGTGTGTTTTTACTTTTTAGTACGATTGTATGCAAACCAGAAACAAAAATGATGTTATCAGGATTTTTTATAACAATATGCTTGCTAGTACCTTCATCATCTTCGGATGCGTCAACAAACACAACATCTCCATCATTTAACAGGGTTTTGGGGGGGATTATTTTAAGAGGGATGTTTAATTTGGGTATGTCTTGATATTCTTTTGTAACATCAATATAAGTTTTATTAGATTTATGGATATCTCCATAGTGTAAATAGCAAAATCCATCATTTGATAGTTCTTTTCTTGATACTGCAAGCCCACTATTGAAGGAAAACAAATCATTAAGATAACAAATACCCCAATGAGTAGGAATCATACCTATCTCAGTCTGTTGATATCCTTTTTTTACTTCCATACAAACCCCATCTTCTTAAGATGCGTATTAACTTTTTCCTCCAGTTCTTCAACGTCCTTCTTCAAATTCGGCAATGGTGTTTCGTAACGTTCTGCCAGTTCTTTTATTCTCCCGGTAAGTCGTTGGCTAATTCTTTGCATTTCGGTCTGTATATCGCTTTCCAATCTTTCTAACCATTTGTCCTCGACCACCAAGATTTTAATCTCATCAATACTAAGGGCTTTGTATTTTTCCAGTACCTTTTTCTCCAAAGCTACCTGCGCTTCTTTTATCTTCTTATGGCCTTCTGCTTCCTGCTCCAAGAGCTTAAGGTATTGCTGTAGAACGTTAAGTTCGTCGGATGATTCCTCGTCATCCTTGATTTCTTTTACTCTCTGTTGTACACCTGCCTTGGTTAGCTTACCTTTTTCGTTTTTGGCCTCTTCCAAGAGCCCTTCGTCGCCGCTATGCTCCTCTTCCATTTCCTCCATCTGTGCTGTGATGGCATCTTTTTCTAATTCCAGCTTTTCAATAGCCTTTTGTTCTTTGTCAAAGTAGCGGTTTATGATGAGCTGTTTTGGGATAATCCGCCCTTCCCATTGATTCTTTTTCTTGCTGTCTTTTTCTATGTCCCTGCCTGATTCCCATCCATCGACGACCAATGCATACACATCATCTTGCATGGTTTCTACCCAGTAGCTCATAAGGTGCTGGTAAATATCATATTTGTCAATCAGGCGTACATTCGTAAAACACTGCAGCAAATCCTCAGAGATAATGTGTATCAGTTGTTTAGGTTTATCACCGACGGCAATACCTTTCAGTTTTGTGATATTGTTCTTTTTCCACTGCATGAATATATCCTGCACCATCTTGCTATAAGCCATAAATTCAGGATGCGAGAAGATTGTCTCCTTTATCTTTTCTTTATAAATAATAAGCTTACTGTAATGTTTCCGGCTACTATCAGAAAATAGTTTCTTCTTAAGGGATGGGCATACTTCCCAGTAAGGACTTAATGCATTGATATCAACGTTCGGGATATCGCCGAGGAGGTGTGCTTCAATATCCTGTAAGTCTTCGGGTTCGGTGCTGTCTATGTATCGAGGTATATTAAGGTTGAACTCGTTAGCTTCAATCTCATCAAAAGAAACCATACGGCTGTATTTCTCTATTTCTATTTGCTTATTGAAGACGTCAACTATCTTGTGAATATCCTGCTCACGAAGTCGATTCTTGTTGCCGTCTTTCATAAAACCTTTCGATGCATCTATCATAAAGATGCCCTTACGGTTTTCGGCATTTTCTTTATCAAGGACAACGATGCAGGCAGGAATGCCTGTTCCATAAAACAAGTTCGCAGGCAGACCGATGATGCCTTTAATGTAACCTTTCCGTATGATGTTTTTCCGTATCTCGGCCTCGACATTGCCACGGAACAGAACCCCATGGGGGAGGATTACCGCACCCTTGCCTTTACTTTTTAGTGAATGAATAATATGCAATAGAAAGGCGTAGTCACCGTTTTTCTTCGGAGGTATCCCATAATCTTTGAAGCGTTCATGGACGTCAGTTATAGTACCCTTCTGAACAGCAAATCCGGTACTCCATGCCTTGTAGGAGAAAGGTGGATTGGCTACGGCATAGTCAAAAGTTTTTAGCCTTCCCTTCTCATCAAGGAAAAGCGGATTGGAAAGAGTACTTTGTCCTTTCTTTATAACTGCGGTAGGGTTGTTATGGAGAATCATGTTCATAACTGCCAATCCTGCCGTTGCTACTTCCTTTTCTTGGCCATAAATAGACATGCCCGATTCAGATTCATCAGCAACCTTTAAGAGGAGTGAACCGGAGCCGCATGTAGGGTCATATACTGTTGTTTCTGGTGTCGTTTTCTTGTTATTCACACCGATTATTTTTGCCATTATACGACTTACTTCTGCGGGAGTGTAGAACTGTCCTTTGCTTTTCCCGCTTTCCGTGGCAAAGTTCCTCATGAGGTATTCATATGCGTCACCAAGGATGTCATCACCTTCAGCGCGATTTTTACTGAAATCAAGCGCGGGATTTTCAAATATGGCAATGAGATTGGTCAGACGGTCAACCATTTCTTTGCCATCACCAAGTTTATCGGGGCTGTCAAAGTCAGCAACATCAATTATATCGGTGAGGTTATTGGCAGCAGCAATTCTCCCAATGATTTTCTTGTTGATATCTTCACCTATATTTTTCGTGCCTTTCAGCGCCACCATATCTTTAAAGCTGGCACCCTCTGGTACAATCACGGGAGCATACGGAACACCAGCATATTTGTCTGATATGTATTTAATAAACAACAAAACCAATACATAATCTTTGTACTGCGAAGCATCCATTCCGCCACGAAGTTCATCACAACTTGCCCAAAGCGAACTATAAAGCTCAGATTTTTTAATAGCCATCTTTCATCTTCCTTCTGTTATATGTGTTCTTGCGTTGAATTATGGTGGCGTCTTATTAATGAGGGAGTCAGTCAAGTCTGCAATAGTCAGTTTTTTATTATAAGAATTGTCCCCCACCAAGAACCCCACCAGTTCTTTAAAACCATTCTATCCCTATGAAATTAAAAATACAAATATTATTTTCTATACATATCAAAATGAACTGACAACGGGGTGTCAGAGAGGGAGAAAACAGGCAAGCTGGCATAGCCCATGGGGGGATGCTAAGAAGGGCTATGCCGTAGGTGCTTGCCCTTAAAAATTCACTCCTCACATTTATCGATTAATACCTTTTTCTTTAAAAGCATTTGTGATTTCTTCTTCGGAGAAGCGATAATGACAATAGCGACATACTTTTGCTGCGAGCTTGATGGTTTCAGCACACTCAGGACAAGTTTTTGTTTGATTTGTCGGGTCAACAGATGTGTCGGGTGTTACGGCATCCTGTTGCTTTACATCTTTTTTTTCGACGCTTTGCGACTTAACACCTTGCACTTTATCTTTTTTTAGCAATGTTTTTTTAAGAAAGTCTGCAGTACTTTCTTGTCTGCGAAATATTATAAGAAGTAATAAAACAACCCAGTTTGCTAATTGTAGAACAACATACATTCCCAATTCTTCTATGCCAAGGCTAAGAAAAAATATCGACAAAAAATAATTTATGCTGGTTGGTATTAACGCCCTCCACTTCCATCCCCTGCACCAAGCACCACCTGTTAAGCAAATATTCATAATATCACCAATAATTGGGCTTCCCGACCTCACAAGACCTCTTATCGACCCGTATAATACAAGCGATGTACACAACACTATAATGGATATAATATTTTTTATAATTGAATGTTCTTCTGTTGTTTCAGGCGTTGCTGTTTGAACAGACTGAGACTTGTCTTGCAAAACTTGCTCAGTTGGGGCTTTGTTCTTTGGTTGAGACGTTTGCTCGGGTTGTAATTGGGTTTGCAAAACTTGCTCAGTTAGGACTTTGTTCTTGAGTGCTTTCCATTCTTCGCGAGATTTTTTTTCTTGCTCTTCGCGAGCTACTTCTTGTTCTTCGAGAGTTGCTATTGTGATACTTAAAATACGTTCTTCAATAGTCCCTGATTCAATATTTCGCCATCTTGAGTCTAAAGCCTGGTTATAAAATTTACTGATTATACTGTCTTCTTCTGTTCTATAAACAGTCTTATTCAGTATGTAGTAACGCTTTTCAGTCTGGAACACATAGTGATATTCAATATATTCTAAAACGGCATAACCTGTGACATCTAAACCCCGTTCCTTTCTTAAAAAAGTTAAGTTTCTTTTATCTGGAACAACAATAATGCTTACGGCTAATAAGGTATCGTCAACACGGCGAACTGATTGAGGGTCAATGTAAACAGGAAAGTTCTCGTCGTTGTTTTCCACAAAAATCAGACTATCCTTTACCAGCCCTTCTTTCTTTCTTAAATCCCCCATGATTGCTTCCTCTAACATACATTCTACATTCGCCCGTTATTTTGTCAAATCTATTCAACTCGGCATTATTAGGTACTTACTATGTGAAGCAACGCATAACTCTTCTGGATAAAATTTTGTGCTCATTTTGTGCTCATTTTGTCGTGAATGTACCCAAATCCAGCCAAAGCCACGTGACTGCCCTAATGTTCTGCAACCTCCCGAAAAATCTATTTTTATGTGTATTTTTGAGGGGTTGGAAAAGACCTCTTTGAACGCCTTTGCCCAACTACGAATCCAAAGGTTGCAGGTTCGAATCCTGCTGGGCGCGCACAAAATCCAACGTAAAGTTAACAGGTTACAATCCAACCAGTTTTGGCGCGCGCCGCTTCACGACCCCGATTGGGGCTATGGGGCTATGGGGACGTTGTTGACTAACGTGACCTGACGCAGTATCTCCTCAGCGAATTGCGCGATGCAGCAACGCCAGCAGCATGTCAGTCAACAAAGTCAATTATGTCCCCTATCTGTCTACTGACAATTCTTAAGAATGCTGGAATTCCAGAAGAACGTTTGGAGAACATTGGCAGTATGCCGAACCACTTGATGCAGCCGACCGCTTACAGCGGTGGCTGATCCCGGCGTTATGCCCTGACAATAGTGATTGACATATGTATATGATAGAGATATACTTAAATTATGGTATCGGACATTCTTGCTAAGTGCAATGGATTTGAATGGGACAAGCACAATTCTGAAAAGATAAGGACAAAACATGATGTGACACCAGCCGAGTGCGAGCAGATTTTTTTCAATATTCCGGTTATTGCCGGTGACGACGAGAAGCATTCGGAAACCGAAAACCGGTTCTATGTACTCGGGCAGACAGATTCGGGCAGGCTTTTATTTTTGGTTTTCACGGTTCGCAACGACAAATTAAGAGTCATATCTGCGAAAGACATGAACAGGCAAGAAAGGAGAGTGTATCAGACCCATGAAGAAGAAAATACCCCAGTTTAAAAACGAAGACGACGAAAGAGAATTCTGGCAAAACCACAATTCCACCGAATACGTGGACTGGAAAAAGGCAGAGCGACTTACGCTGGCCAACCTCAAGCCTTCCGTGAAGACGATCTCTCTCCGCCTTCCCGAATCTATGCTCGAAGAATTGAAGCTGTTGGCTAATAAGCGCGATGTGCCTTACCAGTCCTTGGCCAAGGTGTTCCTATCTGACAGAATTGAACAGGAACTCGCGACTAAAGGGCATAACAAATCGTTCCACCGGATCGTCGATAAATTCGGCTCCCGGTGAACTTTGGGGGCTATGGGGGCGTTGTTGACTAACGTGACCTGACGCAGTATCTCCTCAGCGAATTGCGCGATGCAGCAACGCCGGCAGCATGTCAGTCAACAAAGTCAACAACGTCCCCTATCTGTCCCTGTGTTTCGGTTCTCCGGTGATCATTTAAAAATTGCACTGCCCGATTGAACCTTCTTTGCATTTATGGCCGTGAATCCATATTGCACCGCTTAAGTTTGCCCCGCCAAAGTTTGTATCTTTATTAAGGATTGCCCCGGTCAGGTTTGCATAGCGCAGGCTTGCTGCGGTCAGGTTTGTATAACACAGATTGGCGTGTGTCAGGTCAGCACCATTTAAGTCTGCCCCGGTCAGGTTTGCATTAGCCAATATTGCGTAGCTCAGATTTGCCGAGGCCAGGTCTGCAGTACTCAGGTTTGCGTTGTTAAGGTCTGCAGCCAAAAGGTTTGCGTTGCCCAGGTCCATCCCGACCAGATTTGCCCCGGTTAGATCACAATTAGGACATTGTTTTGTGGTCTTCAATTTCTGCAACTCATCAGGCCTAAACGCATACACCCCGACTGCATATAAAGTACAAACCACAAGAACCACTACTATGATCGGTAGAAGCATACTTCTTGATGCCTTCATGTGATCTCCTCTTTTTGGTATATATTTATCTTTCTGATACATACATATACAATATCCGTGCCGTTTGTGCTCATCCGCCGGTAATGAAGAAATTTCATATTATTAGATTACCAAATATACTAACTGATTGCCAACAGTACAAGCAAATTCATGCCTTTTACGTTGGCCGGTATAACAAAAACATATCATTGCATATATCTCCAATTATCCATAATGAATCAGGATGATTCAACGGGTATTTATCACCACTTAAAACATGCCGCATTGCTGAATAAAAGAAAATGCTCTCTTTCAGGAAACTATAACGCACGTCAAAGAAGGGGATAGGGTTATTATTCCTACCTGACCCTGTGCCCAATAAACAGGTCCATCCCTGTGTTAGACCCTGGAGAGAAAGAGGAGGGTATATTTTAATCGTTGGGCATATCGATGTTTTTTATAGAGCGGGAAAATGGTATAGTGATGGCATAAAAATGCAAGAGGAGGTATCATGGGAAGATTAATACAGCAAGGCGAAAAGGGGAAATCGTTTTTGCTCAAGGACAACCGGGACAAGGACGTGCAGTTGTCTGACTTTGAAGGGAAGAAGGTCCTCCTTTCATTTCACCCCCTTGCCTGGACAAGCATCTGTGCTAAGCAGATGAAGGCCCTTGAAAAGAATAAGAAGAAGTTTGATCGTCTCAATACTGTTGCCCTGGGTCTCAGTATAGACACAGTGCCGTCCAAGAATGCCTGGGCAAAAACGCTCGGCATCCGGGATACCCACCTGCTGTGCGACTTCTGGCCCCACGGCAAGATCGCCAAGGCCTATGGCCTTTTCAGGGCAGCCAACGGCTTCTCCGAGCGGGCCAATGTCATCCTTGACGAAAAACATCGGGTCATATTCGTGAAGGTATATCCTATAGCTCAGTTGCCTGATCTAAAGGAAATAATGCACTACCTCGCAGCAAGCTGCGAGGTATCAGAGGATAGAAACGGCATGATTATGCCCCCTCACCCTACCCTCTCCCGCGGGGGGAGAGGGAACAGTGTCACCCCGCAGCAAGCTGCGGGGAATCATCCGGATTGAAGGTACTTTCGTCTATCAAAGAATAAGTTTCCCCTGTTCGGCAAGGTTCTCCTTCTCTGTTTCGTTGGAAAACTAAGATTCTGGGGCGGGGATAGGGGATATAGTTGATTAACGCGACTAACTCTGTTCTTGTTGGTATGTAAAAAATGAGAGGTTTTTGATGCAAGAGCCGGCCAATGTTCAATCCCCGCATCATGTCCTGAAAACTTACTTCGGGTACAATAGTTTTCGTCTTTGTCAGGAGGAGATCGTAAACCATCTGATCTCAGGAGGGGATGCCTTCGTGCTTATGCCGACGGGCAGCGGAAAATCGATCTGCTATCAAATTCCCTCTCTTATCAGGGACGGCACATGCATAGTAATATCGCCTCTCATTGCGCTCATGCAAGACCAGGTAGACGCGGTGCGTGAACTTGGAATCAAGGCCGGCTTTCTCAATTCGAGCCTTAATGGCAATGAAGCATACGCTGTTGAAAAAATGGCGATCAACAACGAACTGGATCTGCTCTATGTTGCTCCTGAGCGGCTTGTCACTGACGGCTTTCTGCGCTTGCTGAATGAAACGAAAGTATGCCTCTTTGCGATTGATGAAGCTCACTGCGTATCCCAATGGGGACACGATTTCAGGCCCGAGTACCTCCAGCTTGATATCCTTGCCGATATGTTCCCCGGGGTACCGCGCATTGCCCTTACAGCAACAGCCGACGCAATTACCAGAAGAGACGTCATCGATAAGCTAAAGCTTGGAAACGCCAAACATTTTATCTCAAGCTTTGACCGTCCGAACATCAATTACAGGGTAGAAGTGAAGAATAATGAAAAAACTCAGTTGCTGGAATTCCTCCGATCGGAACACCCGGACGAATCCGGCATCATCTATTGCATGACACGAAGAAAGACAGAAGAAATAGCAAATTTTTTAACTGCAATGAACCTGAATGCCCTTCCCTATCATGCCGGCCTTGATAAGGAAACAAGACTGAGAAATCAAAAACAGTTTCTTCAAAGCGACGGTACCATTATGGTTGCAACGATAGCGTTCGGCATGGGCATCAACAAACCGGATATTCGTTTTGTCGCACATCTCAATCTGCCCAAAACATTAGAAGGGTATTATCAGGAGACAGGACGTGCCGGACGTGACGGCGAAAGCGCAGACGCCTGGATGATCTACAGCCTGGCAGATGTGATCATTCTGCGGCAGATGATTCAATCATCCCAGGGAGACGACCAGTTCAAAAATATCCAGCATCGCAAGATGGAGGCAATGCTGGGCTATTGCGAGACCACGAAATGCCGCAGGCAGGTTTTGCTTAACTATTTCGGTGAAGATTTTGCCGGGCCGTGCGGAACATGCGATACGTGCCAGGGAAAGGTTGAAACTTTCGACGGAACGCTTCTGGCCCAAAAGGCGCTATCCTGTGTATATAGAACAGGGCAGATGTTCGGCGCCAACTACCTGATCGATGTCCTTACAGGAAAAGAGACAGAAAGGATCCGCTCTTTCAGGCACAACAAGGTTTCTACATTTGGTATAGGAAAAGAGCTCTCTGGGATTGAATGGAAGTCTGTGTTCAGGCAGCTGGCGGCGGCCGGATTACTTCACGTTGATATGGAAAGCAAGGGTGGGTTCCGGCTGTCCTCACGGTGCAGGCCTGTCCTCAGGGGTGAGCAAAACTTTGAATTGCGGAAAGATCCTGCTCCCGTCAGAAAAAAAGCAAAGCGCCGGGATAGGGCGTCTGCGCAGGATTCCATTAAGCAAGAAGATGGAGCTACCCTTAAACAATATCGCCCTGATCTGTGGGAACGCCTACGCTCTTTACGATTAGAACTGGCGCGCAAGCTCTCCCTCCCTGCCTATGTGATCTTTCATGACCGTACGCTCAAAGAATTAGCCGATGTGCTCCCTGATTCCCTTGAAGAAATGGCAAATATAACCGGTATAGGACAGAAGAAACTCGATGCCTACGGACAGCAGTTCCTTGAGGTTATAAAAAAATATAAAGAAGAAAAGCGGGGAATAGCAGTAGAAGGGGACTTCCTTAAATAAGCAAATAAAATTTCCCGCTAAAATTCTCCTCATGCTCAGCCTTTTCTCCATCTTTCTAACGAATGCCTGATGAGAAGGAAGGAGTTTTGCGCGATTCGTGATTTCTGTCGCCATCAAAGAACCGTTGCCTATCCGAAGTTATTTAATTTCTTAAGAACGTCCCTCTTCTTCAGTTGCCTATCCGAAGTTATTTAATTTCTTAAGAACGTCCCTCTTCTTCATTTCCAAAGTTTCAGGGTTTTTTCACAACCGCTTGCACGTAACCAGCAAAGCGGCCGTCAATCGCAAGGGGCGCCACGGTTACGATTAGCGGCGTTCCGTAAGGATTCGCCTCGTATCGGATCTGCTTCGACCTGCCGCTTTTGATGTCGTCCAATATCTCGGCAAGGCGGGCCTTGCTATCCGGTGTCGTATGGCAGAGACGGACATCCCGGCCGATATACTCCGGTTTTCTGTTCAGAAGCTCGCCCGCATAGGCGTTGTAGTACACAATACGATCGTCAGCATCAAAAACGGTCAACGCTACAGGAAGTTGATCAAGAAAATCCTTTGTCATCGCGTTGACATCAAATGTGTCGGGTCCCTCGTATACCATAATATCCCCCGTTCAGAAGACTACCCTGAGAGCGGCCCGGGTAGAGGCCCTCCTTTATCCCTCTGTTTTTTCCTTGCTTATCCTGCAAAGAAATGATTTAAAGGCAGGGTATCCTGTAATCGGGTCCCTTCCTTCGTAGCTGGTCAACCTATTCACATTTGACTTTTCCCACCCCAGCGGTATAGAAACTACATCAGGGCGGATATACTTGTTGATTGTGGCTTTAATCGTAATTGATCCTCTCAGTGTTTCAACGTTGACCGCATCACCTTCTTTTATACCCAGCCTTTTTGCCGTGCCGTCATTCATCTCTACGAGGGGCTCCGGATATAGCTTTGCCGGTCCCGGCAGGTTTCTAAAGGAAGACTGCCAGTAGTATACAATTCTGACGCCGGTAAGAAGGCAGAGAGGATATTCCTTTAACAATTCAGGATTGCCCGAGGGGCTCTCCAACGGTTCTTTATGGTCTGGCAATGGATCATAACCATACTGTGCCAGCCGCTCAGAGTAAAGTTCGACTTTGCCGGAGGGGGTGTTGAACCCCTGGTCAAGGTAGCGTTGTATTTTATTCTGCGCATAAAATATACCGGCGGGGTTTTCTTTTAATTGAGCCACGGTAACACCTGAAGGCTGGAGAACAAAGTCGATCATCTCTTCATTATTCGCCCAGGGGAAATGCTCCTTGTAGCCCATTGTCTTCGCCAGCTCCAACCAGAATTTCCAGTCCGGGTAGGTGTCTGGGAGCGGCTCGAAGATCTTATTTCTCAGGGCAAGTATTGGAATTCCCTGAACGTATCCGTAATCGCATAATTCCGACCTCTCCATAAAGGTCGATGCAGGAAACACGAGATCGGCCATTTTTGCAGTTTTGGTCATAAAGAGGTCCACCACCATAAGAAAATCGAGCTTCTGAAGCGCTTTTTCTGTTTTGGCAGCTTCAGGCCATGAAAGTAAGGGGTTGGAGCCGTTCAGTATCATGGCCTTGATCGGGTATGGTTTGCCGGAGAGCAGGGTGTCAGCAAATTCCATGCCCTGAGCCTGGTTAGTGAACTTGACAAAGGCGGGGTATTTTTCGAGCCCAATAGTCTTTGGGCTCATCTCTTCTATCGCCCTTGTATTGTTCGTTTTGTATGCCGGCGGCAGTTTATCACCGCCGGTTATATCAATGTTCCCCGTTATAGACGCAAGGATATAAATGGCGCGTATTGTTTGAAACCCATTGATGCCGTGATCTATTGCAATATGCTGTGGGATGCACGCAGGCCGGTTCTGAGCATAAGTCCTCGCTGCATTATAGATCACATCCACTGACACCCCGCAGATCTGAGCAACTTTTTCAGGGGGATAATCCTTTACCCGTTCTTTGAGCTGTTCAAATCCTACCGTCCATTGGTCGACGAACTCTTTATCATAGAGATTCTCATCGATGATAATGTTTATCATCCCGAGGGCTAGCGCACAGTCTGTCTGGGGCCTTATGGGCACATAGACATCCGCCTTTCTTGCCAGGGGAATGCAACGAGGGTCAACCACTATCAGCTTGGTGCCTTTCTTCATTGCGGTAATAATATCATTGTACTCAGGCACGCTGGAATCGAATGGGTTTGTCCCCCACACCATAATACATTTTGCACTGGCCTCATCGGGAACCGGATAGCCGCCAACGGTATAGTCTGTAGCCATAGCCCTTGACCAGTGGCAGAGAGAATCTACGGAGGAATAATTGGGTGTACCATAAACATCGCAGAACCTCATGGCAAAACGTTTTGCATCACGCAATCCCACAGAATTTCCCAAATATACAGCAAGGGCTTCAGGCCCCCAGTTAGCTTTGATATCACCAAGTTTTTTTGCGGCAGTATCAAGCGCTTCAGCCCATGAGATCTTTTTCCATGTAGTGCCCTGTCGCAAAAGAGGGGTTGTCAGGCGGTCTTTGCTAAATTGCAGCTCCCCTGCAAACCTTGCTTTTGCGCACACCACACCGTGGGTCGTAAGATGTTCTTTCATGCCCCTTACGTCGACGATCTTTCCGTTTCTCAAATAGATATCAATGCCACAGGATTTTGAACACATCCCGCACATTGTTTTTTTTATTTCATCATAATCTTTTTTCTGTGCCATTGTAACCTCCTTGAAAGCGCTTACCCGCCCTTCCCCATCATCCTTGGCACGAAGAGTACGAGGTCGGGAAATGCTATCAACAATGCAACAAGCAGGCATTCGACTACGGCGAACCAAAAAACACTTCGAAAGATCCCCATAAGGTCGGTCTCAGGAACAGCCGCCTTCAACACATACACATTCAATCCGACCGGTGGAGTAATCAGGCTGAGTTCGACCATAATAATAACAAGTATCCCATACCATACCCCGTCAACACCCATTTTCTGCAACACCGGATAGGTGATCGGCAGGGTAAGGAGAAGCATGCTCATCGGTTCGAAAAACATCCCCAATGGTATATACATAAGCAAAAACAGAATCACCATGACCGTAGGTGAAACATCCAGATTAAACGCCAAACCGACAAAGCGGTCTGCGAACCCTGCCCTTGTGAGGAAAAGGGTGAAAATCTGTGCACCGATGGCTATAGTTAAGATCATTGTTCCTGTTTTTATAGTATCGAAAAGGGCAGACTTGATATTGGGGAAATTAAAGTTGCCTGTCACAAGGGCAAGGATCATTGCGCAAAGACAACCTATGGCGCCTGCTTCGGTTGGCGTGGTAATGCCCGTATAGATCACTCCCATAAAGGTACCAAAAAGGATAATTATTCCCCAGATTCCTTTTAGGGAGATAAGGGAATCTTTCCAGGTTATCCCACGGGCCCTTGGTCCAAGACTCGGGTTTATTGATGTCCTCAGCAATATCATGATAACAAATCCAAAGGCATTCAATATGCCTGGAACAAAGCCGGCTATAAGCACCTTGCCCACCGAAACTTCAGTTATAATGGCATATATGACAGCGATGATGCTGGGGGGTATGAGTATGCCCAAGGTCCCTGCGCCGGCTATTGAACCAAGACTTAAATCTCTCCTATACCCATAACGGTCCATCTCCGGGAGGGCAATTTTCGACATAGCCGCCACCATTCCTACACTGGAACCTGTGCAGGCTGCAAAACCTGCGCAGGCAAATACGGTTGAGATGGCGAGTCCACCCGGCAACCGGCCGAACCATTTATAGCCGGTATCGTAAAGGTCTTTCGTAATTCCGGCTACTCCCGCCAGATTCCCCATAAGCACGAAAAGGGGGATGAGCACAAGAGAATAGGAGGCGATAGAACTGAGGGGAAGGAGTTGCAGGGATGCCCAGGTTATATCTGGACCTGTGGTTATCAGCAAGCCCACTATACCCACAAGGGCCATACCAAAGGCGATAGGGATCCCCGCTGACAGCAAAATGAGCAGTGCAATCATCCCGATGACAGCAATGTAAAGAGGATCCATCAGGACCTCCTTCCATGCGGCAACATTTTATTTCTGATTTCGTCAAAAATATCTAAAAGAAACTGAAGGCACAGCGTAAACGAGCCAAAAGCAATCATAAACTTAACCGGCCACACAGGTACAGGCAACGCACCCCACCTCACCTCTTGCATCTCCCAGGATTTCCAGAAGGCTATTGTCATTTGCCAGGTAATGACAGCAAAGATAACCAACGAGAGTATGAGCATTATAATCCTCAGGGTGCGTTGAAAACCGGTCGGGAGTTTCTGTGTCACCAGTTCAATGTTAATGTGCCCCCGTTGGGACTGGACAAAGGCCATACCTGTAAAACAAAAAATAACGAGCAAGTAGGAACTGATTTCCACGGTACCCAGGATAGGCTTGTTAAACAGGTAACGGAAAAACACCTCTGCACTCATAAGAGCGAGTATCCCAAGCAACACCATTCCGCTGAACATGCCTAAGCAATAAATAAACTTTCTCAAGGATGCCCCACAGGCTAATTGCTATTTGACAAAAGGGCTCGCATATTTATCCTGAGGTGTATATTTTTTAACAAGCTCCTGGTATTTCGCAAGAGTTTCCTTTCCGGGTAAACCCTTTGAAGCCATATCCTTCATCCAATCATCATAAATTGCCGGTATAAGAACAGCCTTCCACTTTGCAATCTCATTAGCCGGCAATGAATAGATGTTACACTTTGCTTTCAGCAAGGTATCGGTTGTTTTTTTATGTAACTCAGCCTGCATTTTTATAGCTACGTCCGGGAATTCCTGGTTCAGTTGATTAACAACCTTCTTGATATTATCAGGAAGCTTATTCCATGTATTCAGGTTCATAAAATAGCCTCCCGATGCATAACAGCCTAAACCAGGATTTATAAGATTTTTTGCTGCCTCCTGTAATTTAAAGGCCATAACTAGATGGTAGGGGAGACCCGTAACTGTATCGATCGTCCCACGCTCAAGGGCTTCATACACCTCTGGCAGTGGCATTGCCACGGGTGTTGCTCCGAGCATCTTCATTGCCTTATTCATTAAACCCAGAGCCCTGATCTTCTTCCCCTTCAAGTCATCAAGTGTCTTGATCGGCTTCCTGGAGATCATTACTACTTCACTGGCAGGCCAGATACTCATTAATTTGATGTTATTGTCTTTCATCATTTTTTGAAAAGGCGGAAATGTCTCGGCCATCTCGTTGTAAGCTTTAGCTGAGACCCAGTTGGACTGTGTCTGGAAGAGGAGGTCAGAGACACCGCTTAGCGCCATTTGTGTAGGAAAATATCCGGGAGCAAAAAACTGTACGTCCGCTATGCCGCTTGAGACCGCAGGAAGGCTGTCCATGGTTTTCACCAATGCCTCTGCAAAGAAATACTGGACTTTAACCCTGCCGTTGGTGCGTTTTTCCAGTTCTGTGCCCCACCATTTCCCCAACATTCCTTCCGTGCCTGTTTCCGGCAGGAAGCTGGATAGCTTAAGCGTTATCGGTTTTTCAGAGGCAGCGAAAGAGGTAGAGGGGGTTATGGTAAGTCCAAATATGAGAAATAAAAATATTAAAACAACGCCAGTAACCATACTGCATAAATTAATGGACCTGTGTTTCATTTTGAACCTCCCAAATTATTATTTTGTTGCTTTACTACCTGCCTTCATTGCAAGCTTTTTTTGTTATCTCGAAATCAACTCTCAATATATCCCGTTTCCATTTAGGAAACTGTATTCTTTTTGGAAACATTTTGTCAAGTCAAATCTCCAAACTCTGCAAGGGAGTAACGCACTGACCTCCCCGAGCTGTATTTCTTAGGAGAAAGCCGGAACCGGAATGAAGTTGGAAGGCGAAAACCTATGGGAGCGAGGAACGTTTATTGGAATACAGAACTACCAGGATCTTTGCCCTTTCCTTTCCTATGCTTCTGCCGCAGTGCGGAACTGATGAGTCAAAATAAATGCTGTCACCCTTTTCGAGTATATACGTCTCATTACCGTATATCAGTTCAAAGGGTCCTTCTAAAATGTGCATGAATTCCTCACCGTCATGCGTAAAAGGATGTGGTTTTTTGTCAAATGATGGCATGACAATAAACGGCTCCATGATCTTGCCAAGTTTTTTATAGGCCAGTGATTCATAATAATAGTCGCGTATATTTCGCTTTGGATGAATCCCTCTCCCTTCGTTCGCCCGCACGACGCACATTCTTATGTCCCCAGGGATTTTCGAATCCTCATCTTCGGATATGAGAAAGGCTATATCAACATCAAGAGCTCTGGCCACTTTTACCAGTGTTGAAAAGGGAGGCGCTTTCTGTGAGTTTTCTATTTTTGACAGATAACCTTTTGTCAGTCCGCTTCGCTCAGCCAACTGCCCTAATGACATCTGACGATTTATTCGTACTTTCTTTATATTTTCTACTATCCTTTTTTCGTCCATGACAACGATTTCCCCTCGTGGCGATATCCTATGACCACCGGCTATTCTTGTCAACAAAATTGTACTTTGAGTTCTTTTGAGGAAGAAAAGCGGCCTGCCCCCCGTAGTGGGCGTTCTTAAATAAGTAAATAAAATTTCCCGCTAAAATTCTCCTCATGCTCAGCCTTTTCTCCATCTTTCTAACGAATGCCTGATGAGAAGGAAGGAGTTTTGCGCGATTCGTGATTTCTGTCGCTATCAAAGAGCCGCTGCCTATCCGAAGTTATTTAATTTCTTAAGAACGTCCCTCTCTCTACGTCCCTCATACCATTCTTTAATCGGCGAAAAGGCTCTCAAATTCCTTCGGCGATAGTATCCTGGCCTTACCGTATTTTCTTATGACGAGCAAGTTACCAAAGTTACCAACGTCCCCGTAGGATAATAGATTTCCATTCCACGTCTGTTCCTGATATAATATATTTTGATATACGAAAGGAACTCAACATGACGCTGCAAGAGATGAAAGAGATACTGAACGCAGAAGTGATCGTCGGCCATGATCAGTTGGGCATGGAGATAAAAGAAGCCGGCTGCGCCGATCTGATGGCCGATGTCCTGTTTTTTGGCAAAGCAGGGATGTTGTTACTGACCGGCCTGACGAATCCCAATGTTATTGAGACGGCCCACACCCTTGGCGTCGTAGCCATCATCATGGTCCGCGGAAAGCGCCCTGCTCCGGAAACAATACGGCGCGCAGAAGAACTGCGGATCCCCCTTCTGTCAACACAATACATCCTCTTTGAAACCGTCGGCAGGCTTTACGTAAAAGGGGTCAATAGCTGTATGGGGAAGGTCGAAGAATCCCCCCTCCCGAATCCTTAGACTTCACCCTCAAGAGGCCGCGCGGCGTAAATTACACCGGCTGCAACGGTAAAAGAGTACATGCGCTATCTCGAAGGATGCGGTAAAAAGGAACGCATATGGTGATTACGATCAAGAAGATAGACGCGCAGGTGGCTGACGGAAATCCCGATTTGCCGGATATGGCCTGCGCCTGCCTCGTCACGGACAACGGCAGGGAGTTCACCATTATCTACAGGTCTCACATCCACGGCAGCAGCCTCTCTCTTGACGGCGAGAAGGGATCCCTTTACACGGACAGCGAAACCGGCACAGTACACAACCAGGTGGTGAACATCGGCGGCGCCTGCGGATTAAACATCGATGATACATTGATCGAGGGATTGTCGCCCCTGGCACTGCGAGGTGTCGTCTTTGCCGTTCAGAACAAAATAACGGGAGAGATCACGCTCACCACAGAAGAGCACGAGTAGCACATAAAAGACCGTATATCGTAGTTCGTATATCGTATATCGAGGCTCCCAAGAGAACGTTCGGCGTGAAGCGTTCGGCGGGAACAACCGTAATTCGTAATTCGTGAGACGTAATTTGAAAAGCAGAAGGTGCAAGGAGTGAAGCAATACAGCGACTCAACGGGTTTCCCTCCTTCCACCTTCCACCGGTTTTATCCAATTACGAATTACGATTCACGAATTACGGATTTTCTCACCTTTCACCTTCCACCTTCCACTTTTCACCTTTCACCTTTCACTTTTCACCTTTCACATTTCACATTTCTCACGATATACTATATACTGTTCTAAACATGGAAAAGAACAAATACAATACCTCGCCGCCTTTTGATGAAAAGGCCATCACCAGGATCCTTGCCCGGGAAGGGCGTCCGGTGAGCCTCAACGAGCTTATCGCCGGCCTCCGCATCGGCAGAAAACACAGAAAAGAACTAAAACGGTTCCTGGGAGACCTGGCCGAGAAAGGCTCGGTGGTGCGGCTGAAGAGCGGAACATTCGGCATACCACGGGAAATGAATCTCATAGCCGGGACCCTCTGGTGTACGAAAAGCGGGAACGGGTTTGTCATCCCCGATAAGGCAAACGAAAAAGACGTCTTTGTCCCGGCACGGTCCATCAAAGAGGCGCTCCACGGCGACAGGGTCATCGCGCGAATCGAACACACGTCGAGGGGGCGCAAGGAAGGCAAGATCATAAAGGTTACCCGCCGGAATATGCGGAATATCGTGGGGTTCATACAGGAACAGAAGGGCCTGTTCTATATTATTCCTGAGGATGAAAGGATCTCCCATCGTTTCATCGTCAACTCGTACCCGAAAAACAAAAAGATAAGCGATGGCGACATTGCGGCTGCGAAGATAACGAAGTTTCCCGAAGAATGGAAAAACCCTGAATGCGCCGTCGTCAGGATATTGAAAGGCTTAGACAGCATCCCGGCCATAGCACAGTTCGTGGAGTATAAATACAGCCTGCCGCTTCGGTTCAGGCAGAAAACCGAATCAGATGCAAAGGCCCTGAGATTAGATGACGAGATCGAACAGGACAGAACCGACCTGAGGATGCTGAGACATGTCACGATCGACGGCGAATACGCAAAAGATTTCGATGACGCCGTCTCGATCAGCAAGACAAAAGACGGCTACACGCTCTATGTCTCCATAGCCGATGTCTCCCACTACGTTCTTCCATCATCGGGCATCGACCAGGAGGCATACGAGAGGGGCACCAGCGTCTATTTTCCCGGCAAGGTTCTGCCTATGATCCCCAAGGCGCTCTCCAACGTCCTTTGCAGCCTGAACCCCGATGAAGACAGGCTCACCGTGACAGCGGCGATGCACTTTACAAAGAATGGGGAGATCACAAGGAGCACCTTTCACAAATCGATCATCAGGAGCATGAGGAGGCTCACCTATAATCAGGTCGAAGAGGCGCTCAACGGCGACAATACAACACGCTCACAACTGGCTGATATTATGCCCGACCTGGAGCACATGAGGGAACTTGCCCTTGCCCTCAAGGAAAGGAGGGCGAGGCGAGGCACCCTTGATTTCGATCTGCCGGAGCCGGAGGTGGTACTCGATATCGAAGGCGGCATCAAAAATATCCTCCGGTCGCAGAGGCTTTTCTCGCACCAGATCATCGAGGAGTTCATGATCGCCGCGAACGAGGCAGTGGCACGCCATCTCTTTCAGAAAAACCTTCCCGCCATATACAGGGTCCATGAACCTCCCGACAAAGAGAAGTTGCGGGACTTCGAAAAACTCCTTTATACGCTCCCCGTCAACAGGCAGTGCAAAGACCGGAGGACTTTTCTGGCGCAGATACTCGAAAATGTTCACGGGACGGATTATGAATTTTTTATCAACAGGGTGCTTCTGCGTTCCATGAAACAGGCGCAATATTCGCCGGTGAATAAAGGGCACTACGGCCTTGCCTCGGATTGCTATCTTCACTTTACATCCCCGATCAGGAGATATCCGGACCTTGTATGCCACAGAATCCTGAAAAGCACCTTCAACGGGCACAGCCCTTACAGCGAAGAGCGGCTCGGCGAGATGGCCATTCACCTCTCAGGCAGGGAGCGAGTGGCGATGGACGCCGAGAGGGAGCTTGAAGACAGGATCAGGATTCTCTTCATGAAGGACAAACTGGGCGAGGCCTACGAAGGGATCATCTCCCACATCACTTCCTTTGGATTTTTTGTGGAGCTCCTGGATATCTTTGTTGAGGGCGTCGTCCTGCTGTCAGACCTCCAGAGCGATTATTTCATCTTCCAGGAAGAAAAGTTCAGGCTCATAGGGAGGAGGACGAAAAAGATATTCCGTATCGGCGACAGGGTGAAGGTAAGTGTCGTCCTTGCCGATGTGGAACGCAAGCGGCTCCATTTCGCACTGGTGTAGAATACAGGCAAAGGCAGGCCCACTGCCGCTGCCGAAGGTATCATTATCTTGACTTTCGGCGGAAAATAGGTTGAAATAACACTGTGGTAACAATCATTCTGAGAGGTGAAATTGATGACAAACAAAATCAAAATCCTTGTGGCAAAACCGGGGCTTGACGGGCACGACCGTGGAGCAAAGGTAGTTGTCCAGGCGTTGAAAGATGCCGGTTTCGAAGTTGTCTATTCAGGTCTTCATAAAACAGTCGATCAAATCATACGCGTAGCCCTCCAGGAAGACGTTGACGTCATAGGTCTCTCCATCATGAGCGGCGCTCACCTGCCGATCACAGAAAAAGTGATCAAACAGGCCAGGGAAGAAGGCATAGGCGACAAGATGGTAGTCGTCGGAGGCGTTATACCAGAAAAAGACGTGCAAAAACTGAAAGACCTGGGCGCCAAGGGCGTCTTCCCGGGCGGGGTTCCGTTCAACGAGATCGTTGACTTTCTAAAACAGAACGTAAAGCACACTTAATCTGATAACAGGAGGTACACATGGGTGTAGCAAAATATACGCGAGATAATAAAGACCGGATCACAAAGGTTGAGTATCAGTCCGGTATTGTCGTAAAGACTGCATACGGTCCCGACGACCTGGCAAGGGTCGGTTTTTCATATGAAAAAGATCTGGCAAGCCCGGGAGAATACCCTTTCACCCGCGGCATACATGCTGAAGGATATCGGAGCAGACCCTGGACCATGAGGCAGTACTCCGGATTCGGCATGGCAGCAGAAACGAACGAGCGGTTCAAGTTCCTTATCGCCAACGGGCAAACAGGGCTGAATGTCGCTTTTGATCTTCCAACACAGATGGGATACGACTCGGACGACCCCATGGCGCAAGGAGAAGTGGGGAGAGTGGGCATGGCCATCGACAGCCTTCGCGATTTCGAGGTCGCCTTCGAGGGGATCGACCTGGCCAGGATAGGCGTCGGCCTCACGATCAATGCCGTTGCCTCCATTATGCTGGCCATGTACCAGGCAATGGCGGAAAGACATGGATTTTCACCTGACGTAATATCGGCCACTCCGCAAAACGACATCCTCAAAGAGATGATCGGGAGAGGCGCATGGATATTCCCCGTCGAGCCTGCAGTAAACCTTATCGGGGATACCATTGAGCATTCCATTAAGGTTATGCCGAAAACGAACCCTGTAAGCATCAGCGGATATCACATACGGGAATCAGGCGCTACCTCGGCCCAGGAAATAGCCTATTCTATTCTCATCGCCAATGCCTACATCGACAATGTTCTGCAGAGAGGATATCATATAGACGACTTCGTCGGCAGATTCTCTTTTAACCTGGATATATTCGGAAATCTCTGGGAAACTGTGGCAAAATACAGGGCGGGAAGAAAGCTCTGGGCCCGCAACCTGAAAGAAAAGTACGGTACAAAGAAGAATCAGAATATGTTCATGCGAGGCATGTTCGGAGGCGGCGGGGGCGGCCTTACCAAGGAACAGCCGGAAAACAATATCATGCGCAGCGCCTACTTCGCATTGGCAGCCGCACTTTCCGGCGCTCAGACAACGGGCCTGTGCAGCTACGATGAAGCCTATACTATCCCAACGCCTCACGCGGCCCTTCTCTCCCTGAGGACCTGCCAGCTTCTTATGGAAGAGGTAGGACTGAGAGATACCGTTGATCCTCTCGCGGGAAGTTATTTCATTGAAACCATCACAAAAGAGATGGAACATAAGATCGAAGAAGAGATGGAAAAAATAGAAAAAGCGGGCGGGATCATCAAGGCGGTATCTACCGGCCATGCCCAGAGAACTGTTTCCCGTCAGGCATATGAATTTGAAAAAGGAATACAGTCCGGTGAGCTCAAAAAGGTTGGCGTTAATATCCACAGAGAAAAAGAAGAGGCGCAAGAGGTTGAGCTCCACGAATATAATGCCGAGTCAGCCGAAAAACAGATCGCGAGCCTTCACTCCTTGAAACGGGAAAGAAACAACAGCGAGGTTACCAGGACACTTTCGGAGCTGGAAAATGCTGCCAGGACAGGCAAAAACGTCATGCCCTATCTGGTTGATTGCTGCAAGGCCTATGCAACGGTGGGAGAGATGGCCCGGGTCTTCCGAAATGTGTTCGGGGAGTTCCAGGAACCAACGATCTTTTAGGCGTCCGGTCCACATGAATTGAGCCGGCCCTGTTTCAGTATTCTATCGACCCTGCTTGGATGTAAGCCACGAAGGAGCAGGCTGCAAAAAGGAGAAGACGATGGGTAATTGCGTGATCCGTCCGATCCCTCTCTTTGAATCCCCGATGGATAAATCGCTCATGACCTACCGGATGAACATTGGTCAAACCATCCGCTCTGTAGGCTACGTCTGGTTTATTGACGGGCTGGACGAGAAGATTCTGGTTGACGCCGGAGCCAGCGTCCGATATCTCACGACCGTAAGGGGCATTCATGCTGAAGAGATCCAGACGCTTGAGCAAGGGCTTTCGAATCTCGGGCTGGGATTTGAAGACATAGATACGGTTATTTTCACACACCTGCACAACGACCATACGGCCGGGGCGCGGCTGTTTAGCCGGGCCAGGCTTTTTGTACAAAAGGCGGAGCTTGAATTTGCAGAAAAACCGCACCCCGCGGTAGCCCCTGCGTACAACTATGAATCTATCAAGGGCCTCGACTTTGAGCTACTTGATGGAGATGCTCAGATACGCGAGGAGGTGTCAGTGCTTTTCACCCCTGGGCATACGCCGGGAGGGCAATCTGTATGCGTCAAGACTTCCCGGGGGAAAGCCATCATTTCAGGGCTTTGCACCATAGCAGACGTTTTCAATCCCCCTCAGGCTGTCAACAACATCCCGCCGGTCCTGACCCCCGGCATGCATATAAACGTCATTGAAGCTTATGACAGTGTGCTCAGGATAAAACAGCTGGCCGATATCATCATACCAAACCATGAGCCGAATTTGCAGTCTTGCAGCTGTATTCCCCAATAGAGGACGAATCGGCTACTTCCTGATGTGTAAAGATTCTTTCTTTTGAAGCATGGTAAAAAACGCCACGAAGACCATGCAAAAAATAAGGAAATACCAGGACATTGTGTAGCCTCCTGTGCGGTCAATCAAATAACCGAACACGGGAGGACCAACAATGGCCCCCAGGTTTGATATGACCATGACGATGCCCGTTGAGGTCCCGGCAAATTCTCCACCCAGCTCTCCCGCCCTGGTCAGATGGATCGCATTCCAGCCAAAGCATGCTATGCCAAGCAAGCATGTTAAAAGGTACAAAAGGAGCACATTGCTTGTATCCCGAGTTGCGTCAATCCAGACGGTGGTGATCATGCCTAGTATGCTTATCAAAATGAGAATGATATTCCTCCGCCCCATAAATAGATAGTCGCTTGCGACGCTCCACCCAACCCTGGCCAGAGACCCGCTAAAAAATGCCAGAGCTAAAAATAAACCGCATTTTTTTGCAGGAAAGCCCCACACAGAGGAAGCATAAAGTATGAAATAGGTCATGAGCGAGGATTGGATCGACATGAGAAATATCCCTGCGAAAGAGGTCAGTATCAAATCCCTGTTCTTCAAAAGTTGAAGGAAAACGTGTTTGTAATGAACTCTTTGCCGGCCGGGTTGCGGGTCACTTCGCGCCGGGTCTTTATAGAAAAGGGCCACTATCACGGCGGCCGCTAACGCAGCAAGACCGGCAGCAACAAAAGAATATTTCCAGGAACCGCATTGCAGGGCCACCGCAGGCAGGAGAAACGATGCCAGTATGCCCCCGGTGGTGACCCCCGTCTGTTTAATACCCATGCCCGTAGCTCTTCCCTTTGTTGGGAACCACATGACAATTGCCTTGCTCCCCGGGGTCTGATTTGCCCCAACGCCGGCGCCGAGCACTATCAGGAGCCCGAAAATGGCAAGATAAAAATGCATGGTAGAAACAGCGATGGCGGAAGCGGCGATGAGGAGAAGGCCCCCCGTCATTATCCATTTGGAACCCAAATGATCTGCCAGCATGCCTGAAGGAATGAGGGATAATGCGGAACCGATCGTGATAGCGCTGCTCAGCATTCCAATGCGGGCAGAGCTAAGATGTAATTCAGATTGAAGAAACGGGGCCAGGGTGCCGACTGTCATATAGCTCAGAAAATATACAGCATGACAGAACCATATGATGGCTACCACGATCCACTGGTAGCCCGGCTTCGTCTGACCGGAAAGAGGGTATTCCCCGCGAGACGACATCCCGCTGCTACGATTTTTCTTCTGCGAGGTAGTCCTGAAGAAGCTTTCTTCTGAGCACCTTTTCAGCGGCGTTCAAGGGCAGCTCTTTGACAAATTTTACCACCTTCGGGATCTTGAACCGCGCAAGCTTGTCATCGCAATAGGCAACGGCCTCTTCCTCGGTCATGGTCTCGCCATCTTTCATAACGATGCAGGCAAGGCCCACCTCCCCCCATTTCTGGTCGGGGATGCCGCAGACGCCCACGTTGAGGATCTTTTCGTTCTGCAGGAACGCCTTCTCTATCTCTGCGGGGTACACGTTCTCCCCCCCGCTGATGTACATGTCCTTCTGCCGGTCCACGATGTAGAAAAAGCCTTCCTCGTCGGTCTTCGCCAGGTCGCCTGTGTGAAGCCAGCCGTTGATGATGGTGCCTTCCGTCAGCTCCGGCTTCCCCCAGTAGCCGTTCATGACGATGCAGCCGGAGACGACGATCTCGCCGACCTCGCCCGGGCCCACCTCGTTGCCGTCCGTGCCGACGATTTTGACGTCGCCGTGGAAGACGGGCTTCCCTGCGGAGCCGAGCTTCCGCACGGCGTCCTCCACCGGAAGCCAGGTGACGGTGGAGGTCTCGGTCTGGCCGTAGATCTGGGAGATGATAATGCCCTTCTTTGCGTAGTCCTCCAGGAGCGTCGGGGGGACCCGTTCGCCGCCGGTATAGCAGACCTTCAGGGAAGAGAGGTCGTACTTGTCGATGTCGCACTGCTCGAGGATGAACCGGAGCACCGTTGCGGCCACTTCAAGGATGGTCGCCTTGTACCGTTCGATGGCCGCCAGGATCTCCTCCGGCTTGAACCGCCCCCGCATGACGAGCGTGCCGCCCTTGTAGATCATGGGGCACAGCTCGACAAGCAGCCCCCCGGAGTGGAACATGGGCCTGGGGGAGATCATGATGTCCGACGGTGCGAGGCCGTAGTAGATGTTCGCGTTCAGGGCGTTGAAGAAGGTCTTCCGGTGGGACAGGATGGCGCCCTTGGGAAGCCCCGTCGTGCCCGATGTGTACATGATGATGATGGGGTCCTCGCCGCCTGCAGGCTCACGCACCACAGGTTCATCCACGGACTTTTGCGCCATGATCGCCTGTTCGTAGTCGTGCGCCCATGCCGGGTTTTTCCCCAGGCAGAAGTAGTGGTCTTTATTGATCGTGAGGTTCATGCGGAGCGATTCGAGGACGTCGGTGAAGGCCTCCCCGAAGACAAGTGCTGTCAGCCCGCTGTCCTTTATGATATATTCAAGTTCGGCGCTGACCAGCCGCGTGTTGAGTGGGACGAGGATGGCGCCGAGCTTTCCCAGGGCGAAGAAGATCTCAATGAGCTGGTAGGTGTTGTACATGAGGACGCCGACGCGGTCCCCTTTTCCGACGCCAAGCCCCTGGAGCATGCGGGCGGTCCTGTTTATCCGCTCATTTAAGTCTTTGTAGGTGATCGCGCTGTCTTCATAGATGATGGCGGGCTTGTCCGGCTTCAAGAAGGCCCACTTTGTCACCCAGTCGCTGATATTGATCTTTTCCATGTTTACGTAACCTCCCTTTTGCTGCGATATTCGGGCATTATGGTTTGATGTCCAGCGTGTTCAATCCTGCCCTGTCCTTTTGCCTATCCGTACTGATAGCATATGCCGAATCCACCCCGCGGATACGCCCACTGAATAGCCCCTTTAGGGCAGATAATCCGGCAGCTTCCGCATTCGAGGCACCCCTCATGGGCAAAGCTTAAATGTTCTTCCCTGAAGGCAAAGCATTCGGCCGGACATGCGTATATGCAGGGCTTTTGATCGCATGCAGTGCATATTTCTTTGCTCACGGTGATGTGAGCTTCGCTGTCCTGGTCATACTTGTTAAGCGCCAGTTTTTCCTCTATTTTCAAATGGCCTTCCTCGCTTTCCATAAATCCGACACTATTGAAATCATGCTCGTGCGCCGTTTTATGATTTCCTTCACTACTTGCAAGGTGCCCTTTCGGGGCATCCCGTCACTTTGAAAAATTGCCTCGAAGATCTCAAAAGCCAGCTCGGGATAAAGCTCGTAAATTCTGCGATTCTTTAGAAACGCGGGAGCGCCCCTGAAGGTGTTCAAGTCCTGCAGAACAAAGCTTTCCTTGAGCAACTGCTCATACCGGGAAAGGCTGCCCGCCGAAAAATCATTTTTTTCCTTTGCCTCGAGCGCTGTTTGAGCTGCTGCCATTCCGGAAGCGATCGCAAAATTCGCCCCTTCAAGGATGAGGCCTGTGCCGAGCAGCAAAGCGGCGGCGTCGCCCGTCACCAGGGCCCCACCTGTTGCCAGCTTCGGCATCATAGCCAGCCCTGAGCACGGGATCAGGTGGGCTGAGTATTCAACCGTCCTGCCCCCCTCGATCAATCTGGAGATATCGGGGTGATGCTTGAATTCCTCCAGAAGGTCCGACGCCTTCAGTTTGCTTTTCACCAATGAACCCAGCTCGATGACCAGGCCGAGGGAGAGGCTGTTTTTGTTCGTATAGAGAAATCCGCCGCCCGGCAGGCCGCGAGTGCATGTACCCACAAATTCTATTGCCGCCCCTTCATCATTTACCAGATTGAAGCGCTGCTCGATTGTCTCACGGGGCAGCTCGATAACCTCTTTGACTCCCTGCTTCATATCTTCCGGCAAAAAGTCACTTCGAAGGCCGGCTTTCTTTGCCAGGAGAGAATTAACGCCGTCGGCCAGTATTACGATATCCGAAGGAAATTCCTCGTCCCCGACCTTTACTCCTGACACCCTGCCCTCCTGAAAGAGCAGGTCGTCCACCCTCATGCCGGCCGCCACTATCGCGCCCGCCTGTTCCACCTTTTGCGCCATCCATCCGTCGAACTTGGCCCTCAACAGGATAAAACCGTTGTAAGGCGCTGCGCAAAAGCGCGTGGACTTGAAGTCCAGGGAGGTGGAGCCGTTTTCAGCCATGAACGAAAGCACGTGCCGGGTGACGAACCTCTCCACAGGGGCTTCTTTCCAGAATTCGGGAATGAGCTCGTTCAGCTGGGGGCCGAAAAAGGCCCCTCCCCACATGTTCTTCGCTCCTGCAAACTTGCCGCGCTCAAAGAGAAGCACGTTCAAGCCGGCCTTGGCCATCACATAGGCGGAAGCACACCCGGCAGGTCCTCCTCCGACAACAATTGCATCAAATCTTTCCATATTCAAAACCCCTTTCGGGCTTCTATCTCAAGCCGTGCCGGCAATATGATACATATTTTACATTTTTAAAGACTTGCACCTTTCTATAAGCGACGGGAGAACCTTTTTATAATCACCTACAACGCCAAGGTCGGCCTCCCTGAATATGTTTGCGTCAGGGTCTCTGTTGATCGCAACAAGAAGCTTTGAGGAGGAACACCCCGTCATGTGCTGCGGGGCGCCCGAAACGCCGACGGCTATGTAAAGGTTCGGGCTCACGATGCGCCCCGTCTGCCCGATCTCCATGCTGAGGGGCTTCCAGCCTTCATCACAGGGCACCCTCGTAACCCCTACGGTCCCTCCGAGGAGAGCAGCAAGCCCTTCCAATAATGTGAACCCTTCAACTCCCCCGATGCCGCCGCCTCCGGCAACGACAACCTTGGCATCTTCAAGCCTTATCCCCTGAACCTCTTCGACCACTGTCTCGAGGACTTCGCCTTTGACGCACGAGGGATCCACAGAGACGGTAAGGGGTGCTATCTTTCCCTGCCTGGACGGGTCGCTTTCCGCTGGTGCCGCCGATCTGGGCCTGACGGTTGCTATCTGGGCCGTACCAGGCTTCGAAGTCCACACGGCGATCGCGTTTCCGCCATACACCGGCTTCGAAAGCAGCAATGCACCCGAGTTCGGCTCAATGGAAAGCTTAATGCAATCCATTGTTACAGACGCCTTCAGCCTGGCCGCAAGCCTTGGCGCAATCTCCCGTCCCATATCAGTGTGGCTGAATAAAATTATGGACGGGGTTAGCTGTTTGCATGCCTCGGCAACGATAGCCAGGTAAAGATCGGGGTGGGCTTTGGCAATAGGAGGACCATTGACAACATAGACATTGTCGCCGCCCAGGCTGACCGCATCTTTTGCCGCTCCCTCGATGTTCTCGCCGATAAGGAGCACGCTTAGCGGCTCTCCCATTTGATTGGCAAGCTCACGGCCGGCAGTCAGAATCTCTTTTGTAACGGTAGCGACCTTCCCCTCTGCCACTTCACCAAAGATTAATATTTTTTCACTCATTTTTATCTATCCTCCTGCAATACCAGTTCGTATAGCAACACCTCTATAGCAACACCTCTATAAAAACACCTCTATAAAAAACACCTCAATCCGGCAACGGGCTAAAAAGCCCCGACTTCCCGCAGCTTTTCCGCCAGCTTTGTTCCTGCCTCGTCCGGGGTCTCTGCCTGGATGATTTCGCATTTTCTCGCCCACTCGCGCCTGGACAGCTCTGCTGCTTCCTTCCGCGCGGCCCCTTTGCCGACCTGGCCGGCGTCAACTCCGATATCTGCAGCGCTCCAAACAGGTATTTTCTTTCTCGCAGCCATGATCACTCCGCTGCCGGAGGGCAGCCTCGGGCGGCCGACATCCCAACAGACCGTCACCATCGCCGGCACCGGTACGGAAAACACCTGGTAGCCGTCCGTGGTCACACGCTTTACCTTCAGCGCCTTATCAGCGGCTTCGATGGCCAAGGCAAGCGCTATAAAAGGAAGAGAGAGATTCTCCGCAATAATCGAACCAACCACGCCCTCGTCCCAATCACTGGCCTGCCGGCCGCATAATATCAGATCATAGTTTCCGATCTTCTGGATAGCCGCGGCGAGTATGTGGGCCGTACCAAAGCTGTCTGAATCCTGAAAGGAGGGGTCCGAAAGGACAAACCCGTCGTCAGCTCCCATTGAAATCCCGCGTTTTACAACGCTTTCGCTTTTGGCGCTTCCCATCGTCAATACAGTTATCTTGCCTCCGTATGCATCTTTCAGCCTAAGGGCCAGCTCCAGGGCCCGTTCATCGAAAGGGTTGATCACCGGAGGAATGCCTTCAGGAGGCATCACCTGTTTTGTCTTGGCATCGATCCTGAACTTTGCCGGGGGTACCTCAGGATCAGGCACCTGTTTTACGCATACGATCATGTTCATTCTGTTTTCCTCCATCCTATTATACTGATTCAAACAAATGCTGCTGCCTGTTCTATCTGCTCAAGGCGTCAATCTCCGTGAGCTGGCGTCCGATCATCAGGGCGTGCATCTCAGGCGTGCCTCCCATGAGGCTCACGAGCATTGCGTCACGGTAGTGATGCTGAACCGGGTACTCGTCAATAATCCCGTACGCCCCGAAGAGGTGTATGGACTGCTGCGTCACAAAATTGACCAGTTTCATCGCCTGGTACTTTGCATAGGAGCTCTCGAGAGTGTGGGGTGCGTTGTTGTCCATAAGCCAGGCGAGGCGGTATGCCTGCAACCTTACCCCGTCTATGGCCGCAGCCATGTCTGCGATGGTTCCCTGTATAAGCTGGAAGCTGGCGATGGGCTTCCCGAACTGCTTCCTTTCTTTCGTGTATGCGATGACAGACTCCATGCAGCTTCTAGACATGCCTACGCTTCCGATAACGCAGAAGAGACGGGCCAGGTCAATACCATAGAACATGTTCCTGAGCCCCCTTCCTATCTCGCCTACCCGGTTCTCATCGGGCACCTCGCAGTCGCTGAACCTCAGATCGGCAAGGTTCGCAGCGCGGAACCCAAGCTTCCCTTCAAGGTCCCTGCTGGTAAAACCCGGGGTGCCTCTTTCGACGGCAAATACCGTGAGGCCCCTTGGCCCTTTGCTTTTATCCGTCTGTGCAAGGACCATCACCACATCGGCTATGCCTCCGCATGTGATAAAAAGCTTTGTCCCGTTCAGGACCCATTTGTTGCCGTTCTTCACTGCTGTTGTCTCAATGTTTGAGGCATCGCTTCCCGCGCTCGGCTCTACGGCTGCCCCGGCAAGAAATATTTCTCCCCGGCACATAGGTGGAAGCCATCTCTTTTTCTGCTCTTCGTTACCGGCATGCAAAACGATGCTTCCCGGCTGTACGGGCCCTCCGAGGAAGTTGTGTGCGATGCTGTAGCTCCCCCAGCAAAGCTCTTCCTGGATCACCGCCAGGGTAGTCTTGCTGATCCCGAGGCCGCCGTACTCTTCAGGGATAAAGGGGGCCACGAGGCCGAGGTCTCTTGCCTTATCGACCACGCTTCTCAAAAACTTCTCTTCCCTTTCGTAATCCTTGATGTAAGGAAGTATCTCCTGTTCGGCAAACTTATGGGCCATATCCCGAAACATGGTCTGTTCTTCAGTGAATGCAAAATCCATTTACGCTCCTCCTATTGATATAATTTATCCTTCATCCGCCTCATTTCCTGACCTGGACGATCTCTGTGAGCACCCCGTTTGTCGCCTTGGGGTGCAGGAAAACGATCTTGCCCTCGGCCCCCTCGCGCGGTTCCTTATTCACAACTGGCACGCCTTGTTCTATAAGTGTGTCGACAGCCTTATATATATCCTCCACTTCATAGCAGATGTGATGAAGTCCTTCTCCTCGCTTTTCCATGCTTTTTGCCAATGTCCCCTCGCTGCCTATTGGCTCCATGAGTTCTACAAGCACGCCTCCGAGGTTTACCATGCATATCTTCATGTCCGGTTCAATATGGGGGGGCGGCGTTTCAAGGCCAAAGACCTCTCTCCATTGTTTCATCGCCTTCTCCACATCCTTTACGGCGATGCCAATGTGATTAATGCGTTTTAACATAAACTTCTCCTCCTTTTCTTCTTTTTCTTTTTTTCTTTCCTTCAGGTCATTTCGCAAACATCATTGCCGGCAGCCATGTAGACAATTGCGGGAATAATCCGATTATGATAATGCCTACTACCATGATAAAAACCCACGGGATCGCGCTCTTCATTATAAGCTCCAATTTATCACCTGTCGTTGCCTGTATGACGTAGAGGTTCATGCCTACGGGTGGCGTTATCAAGGCGAGCTCCATGTTTACAGTGAAGAGGACGGCAAACCAGATGGGGTCATATCCGAGTTTCTCAATCACCGGGAAAAATATCGGTGTGCAGATAAGCGTGATCGAGGCGCACTCAAGAAACATGCCAAGGATAAAAAGGACCCCGCACATAAGAACAACGACAAGCCATCCCGGGACACCTGAAGCTGTGACCATCTCAGAAGCATTCTGGGGTAGCCTGAGGATAGTGACCACGGAACCCAGGATCACTGCGCCCACTATGATCATCATGAGCATCACGCTTGTTCTTGTAGATTCAATAAGGCAGGTAATAAAATTATCCAACCTGAGCCTGCCGCGGACGATGGCGAGGACGATTCCATAGATTACCGCCACTGCCGCCGCTTCAGTAGGCGTAAACAAACCCGTATATATACCTCCGAGCACAATGATCGGCGCCATCAAAACGGGTCCACCGCTTTTTATCAGCCTTATCCTTTGGCTCCAGGTATAGGTCTCGATGGATGTCCTGTATACGGGATTTCCCCTGGTCCCGAACCATATGAAAAGCATAAATAGAACCGTAAGCATAATGCCTGGCAGTACGCCCGCCATGAAGAGCTGTCCTACGGACATCTGGGTAATTTCACCTATCATTATGAAAGAGAGACTCGGCGGGATCAGGATGCCCAGCGTCCCTCCCGCTGCCAGAGAACCGTAGGCCCACTTCTTCTCATAATTTGCCTTCATCATTGGCGGAACCGCCACAAGTGCAATTGTGGCTGCACAGGCTACGCTGGAACCCGTGATCGCCGCGAAGATGGCGCAGCACACAATTGTGGACATAAGAAGATTGGCCGGAAGAAAGGAGAGCCATGCCTTAACGACATCGAACAACCCGTCAGTCAACCTTGTGCTTGCGAATATCGATGCGCCCATGACAAAGAGGGGAATGGCCACAAGCGTAAAAGAATCAAGCGCCTTATACCCCTGAAGCGCTACCTGGATCTGCGAATTAAAGTCTGCGCCAAGGAGGCAGAAAAGCCCGAAGCTTCCGAGAATGGCAAGGACAATGAAAATAGGTGTACCCGTCGCAAAAAGCGTGAGCATGACAAGGACAAAACCGAGAATCTGTACAGAGCCCCCAATATTGAACAGGACGACCCCGATGGCGAGCAGCACGAATACAAGAGAGATCAGGATAGCCGGCTTGTCCACCGGGCTCACCCAGGTGCGCCGGGCCGGCACCATACCGGCAGTCTTGCCTATTGCCGCCACATTCTGCAACATTTTCTTTACCAGCATAAGCAACAATATGATGCTGCCTATTACCATGGGGACCTCTGTAATCCACATGGGCGTTTCCAGGATGCTGGTAGACAGCCGGTTTTGAGTATACGATTCCCTGACCATAAAGATGGAGCTCCCGATCAATACAAGAACTACTCCGATACTCCAGAGCGAATTGACGAATTCCATGATTGTTTTTGTTCTCGGTGATAACCTGCTGGTAATAGCATCTACCTTAACGTGCCCGTCAATCTTTGCAACATAACCGGCTCCGAAAAAACCGGCTGCAACGAGGGAGTACGTGGTATATTCAAGCACCCATGTTGTCGGCATATTAAAAAGTCCGCGCATAACAATCTCGTAAAAAACCACTGCAGACATTGCCACGATGATCGTAGCGCTTATCCCCGCACCGATATCCGCCACCAGGTCGATCAGCCTACCTATTATCCCCAACGTTCCGGTAGTCTGCACTTCTTCCTTCAGATCAGGGGTACCTATCTTTCCTCTATCCATCCCGCCTCCTTCTTTTACCTGAGATCGGAAGGTACACAAAGTTACCTTCCGATCTCAGGCCGCAATGATTGAGCTAATCTCTTTCCTTTTTTGCTACTTTTTGCCTCTCTCCCTGTTTGCGAGGTCGATAAGTTCGCGGGTAGGTTTGCTCTTGGTCGCCCATTCCTCGATGACCGGCTGCACCAGCTCACGACATTTTGCGATCTCTTCTTTCGTCGGGTGCACAAGCTCCACCCCGGCCTTCCGCAGTTTGGCATAGGCATCCTGGTTTTCTTTCTCCACTATTTCGTTCCGGTATTTCAGCTCGATCTCCCTTCCTGCGGTCAGAAAGATCTTCTGGATATCAGCAGGAAGTTTGTTCCATGCATTAAGGTTCATAGCGGTTTGGCCGCATGTGCATGGGCAATAAGGCATCGTCCAGTAATATTTTGCGATCTCTCCCCAGCCCCGGTCTGCCATGCTTGTCGGCCCGCTTACTGCGCCGTCTATGGTCCCTCTCTGGAGTGCCTGGTATACCTCGCCGGCGCCAATGAAGACGGGAGTTGCGCCAAGCGCTTGAAGCGTCTTTGCGATACTACCGCCCATGGCCCTTATCTTCAGCCCTTTCATATCTCCATGGGTAACGATTCTCTTCTTGTTCGTTATGGGGCCGTTGGTTAACCCATAGGGCATGATAAAGATCTCCTTCATGTTATGTGCGCGGGCATCCTTATCGATAATGTCGAACCCTCCCTTCTCATGCATAACCCTGTCGAAGTGGGCCCAGTCGTCCCAGAGCATGGAAAAATCAAGAAGATGCGTAGCGGGCGCCATGCCTGCCAAAACATTTGGCTGTGCCTGACCGAGGTCGACGGCGCCTGAGGATAAGGCCCTATCCAGGTCCTTGTCTGTATACAGCTGACCGGCAGGGTATATTTCTATCTTGACCCTGTTTTTGGTCCGCTCATGCACCAGCTTTACCCAGTCCTCCATCATCTTGGTCATGAAATGTTTTTGGGGAAAATTGCCTGCATACCTCAGTACGATCTGCTTTTCAGCAGCCTGGGCATACCCCGCAAGGAGCACACCGGCGGCCAATAACGCTACCATTACCAACAAAAATCTGCTTCTCTGTTTCATAATCATCCTCCCTTGCATTAAAATATTACGGTTCTACCGTAAAGCTTCATGCCCATCTACCAATGCGTCCGTATCTGAGCTGATCGCTCCTCTCTGCGCTTCTTCTCCTCCTGCTTTAGCAACGCTATCTTTTCTTCCGAATAATCAAGCAGTCCGGACAATATCTCATGCTCATGCTGGTTGAGGGTAGGCGGGGCCGTATAGTCTTCCTCGGAAAGCCCGTCCATTTTTACCGGGTTTCCCACCAGCTTTATCTCACCTCCCAAGGGGTGCACCAGGGTGAGGATCATCCTGTTATATAGAACCTGCGGGTCGACCGCAACCTCGGCAATGTTTTTGATCGCCCCTGCAGGAACATCGGCGGCCCCAAAACGTTCGATCCATTCTTCGGTCTCGGCTTTCAGCAGCTGCTCCTCCAGAATCCTGTTAAACTCCGTGCGATTCCGGTCCCTGGCTTCCCAATCCTTGAACCTCGGGTCATCAACAAGCTGCCCCATCCCGATCACCTCTGCAACTTTAGGCCAGCTTGGCCCTATTGCTATATGGCCGTTCTTTGTCCTGTATATCCCATAAGGTATTGAAAATATATGCCCGGAGTGATCCAGCGGCTTTGGGACGTTCCCTGTGATGAAATATTGACAAAAATAGTATGCAAGCATCGATATGCAGGCGTCCTGCATGGAGATCTCCACTTTACGCCCTTTCCCCGTGTGCTCACGCTCATAGAGCACTGACAGAGCGCCAATAGCGGCGAAAATGGCGCCGCCCATGTCGGCCATCGGGATCCCCGGCCTCACCGGCGTCCCGTCGGGTTCGCCCGTCACGCTTAGCACCCCTGCATGGCCCAGGATCGCCACATCGAAGGCAGGCCTGTTTGCAAACGGCCCTGTCTGGCCATATCCTGAGATGGATACACTGATAATACGGGGGTTGATCTCCTTTAACGTCTCATAATCGAAGCCAAGCCTCTTCATGGAGCCCGGCCGGAAGTTATCCCAAACGATATCAGACATCTTGACGAGATCAAGAAACGCCTGTTTTCCCATCTTTGTGCTGAAGTCAAGGACGATATCCTTTTTGTTTCGATTCCATGACAGATAATGGAAGCTCTCCCCTTTGTATTTCGGCCCGCCGCGAAAACGGCTTATGTCTCCTTCAGGGGTTTCAATGTGAATCACCTCTGCGCCGAGGTCGGCCAGCAGCATGGTCCCGTATGGGCCGGCGATTGCACGCGATATGTCCAGGATTCTTATTCCCGATAAAGGCCCGTTCATTTCAATACCTCCGATCTTTTCGTTGGATGGGTGACCATGTCCATCAATTGCGACATGTCATCGAGAGACTCCAGGCCGCCTATCATCTTCAGCATCTTGTCGATCTCTCCTTCAGAAAAATACGAACGTGTACAATCGATAAACTTTGCTGCAAGCTCCTCGTGGCTCATTGGGTTCTCAGGGTCCCCTTTGGGCCCGGGCACTTCATGAGAATATTCTTCCCCGTTGTCAAGCCTGATCACTACCTCCTGGGTCAGGGTCATCGGAACATTCATATATTTTTCAGGGTAAAGAAACTCGACCTTGGCAAGGAGCTTCTGAGCCTCCGGAGCGGTCACTTTCCCCTCTGTAAAGTCTTCCAGCACCACCTTTCCCCTCAGCAGCGCAACGGCAATACAGTAGGGTATGCTGAATTTTCCTTCATAGGCGCTTCCCGGCTTATGAAACCGCGCCAGTTTCGTATGCTGCGGGTGCGTTATGCAGGTGATCTTGACCACCCGGTTCGGGTCTATATGCATCACATTTCTCAGGTACAGGGAGGCATCTATGCTGGAGTGCGTTGAGCGACAGCATGGATAAGCCTTCAGGGCGATGCCCGGCGTGATGATATGCCATGCCTCTCCAAAATCCCGGTCATACTGCCCTGGCCCGCTTGACTTTTTGCCGCTGAACATGCTGCAAAACCCTGTATCCCCTTCAAGGACCTTTTCTGTGCCGGTAAATCCATTTTGAGCCAGGAGCGCAGCGATCACGCCGTTCTTGGCAGCATTGCCCGCATGAAGTGGTTTAGTCATGGTCCCGAAATTCTTTACAAACCCGCTTGAATAGGATCCGGCAATCCCGAGGGCCATTCGAACCTGTTCGGCGTTGAGCCCCAGCAGGTTTGCGCTTGCAGCTACAGCGCCTATGGTCCCGATCACCGGCGTTGGGTGCCACCCCATCTCAGAAGAAAAGCGGCCCATGGCAGCACCTACCCTGGATTCAACCTCTATGCCTACAATATAGGCGGCCAACGCTGCCCTGGCGGAGGTTTTGCACTTCTCGCTCAAGGCAAAAACAGCCGGGAGGATCGGCACAGTTGGATGAAAATTATAGCCTGCTGCATTGGAAAATGTATCATCATAATCGATGGCATGGCTCGCTGTCCCGTTGATCCATGCCGCAAGGGGCACAGTGGTTCGAAAGGCCCTCCCGATCACGCCAGCTTCATTGGCGCCGCCCCACTGCTTAACCTGCTCCGTCAATATATTGACCGCAGGTTCGCAGGAGCCGGCAATCGTCACGCCCATCCAATCGAGGATTGCATCTTTTGCCAGATCCACCGCCTTTTTCGGAATGGCTTCGAATGTTGACCCTGCAATAAACCTTGCTGTTTTTTCGTTCGTCTCTTCGTTCATTCAAGCCCAACCTTTAGTATTGCACACCGCTGACACCGGGGTTTATCCTTTTGACTGCGCCACTTTTGAAACGGCCTCCACCACCTTGTTGAGAGGGGTGCTGAACGGGCACACCTCTGCAATACCGTATTCCTTCAGCAGGGAGATGTCTCCTTTTGGAATGACCCCTCCCATCACGACCGGTACATCTGACAGCCCCTTTTCTTTGAGCTTGCTTATGATCTTTTTCGCAATGGGCAGGTGGGCGTTCGATAAAATGCTCAGCCCGATTACGTCTACGCCTTCCTGTACGGCCATCTGGACAATTTCATCCACCGTGCTGTGCAAACCGCTGTAAATAACCTCCATCCCTGCATCCCGCAAGGCCATACTGACAACTTTTGCCCCTACATCATGACCATCAAGGCCCGGTTTACCCATCAGCACCCTTATAGGATTATTTCTACCCATCTTCTGCCTCCCTGAGCTAAAATACTGCCGGCTGTTTGAATTCGCCGAACACGCTCTTAAGTATTTTTGTCATTTCGCCGATCGTCGCGTACGCTTTTACCGCCTCTAAAGTGGATGGCATAATGTTCACGCCGCTCTCTGCGGCCTGTTTAAGGTCATTCAGGCACTTCTCCACCTTGGCATTGTCGCGCTCTTTTTTCACCTTGTTTAGCTTCTCAACCTTCCGTACCTGTATCGTCGGGTCGTATTCGTGCAGCTTGACATCCCACTCCTCGCCCTCGCTGACATACTTGTTTGCTCCAACCCAGATTTTTTCCACTGAATCGATCTGCTTCTGCCTCTCGTACGCTCCCCGGGCCTGGAGCCTTTGAATAGCGCCCTCTTCGATGGCCTTTACAATGCCCCCGGCCTTTTCTATCTCGTCCATCAGTTTCAGTGCTGCCTTTTCCAGCTCCACGGTAAGCTGTTCTATATAATACGAGCCACCCAGCGGGTCGGCTACATCTCCCATGCCTGCTTCCTCCATGAGGATCTGGAAGGTCCTCAAGGAAATAAGCTGAGCTTCAGGGGTAGGGATCGTATAGGCTTCGTCGTAACAACAGAGCCCCACTCCCTGGACACCTCCCAGGATGGCCCCCAGGGCTACGAGGGTTTCACGAATGATATTGTTCAGAGGTTCCTGCATCGTCAGTTCTTCCATGCCGCCTCCGCCAAAGGATTTAAGCATAAGAGAACGAGGGTCCTTGGCGCCGAAACGCTCTTTGAGGATTCTTGCCCATATCTTGCGCGCCGCACGATACTTTGCTGCTTCTTCGAAGAAATTGAGCTTGTTATGAAAGGTAAAGGTAATAAAAGAGGCAACCTGGTCTACGTCCATACCCCTGTCCAGCGCTGCCTGGAGGTAGGCGAAGGCAATCTCAAAGCCCCACGCGATCTCCTGAGCGGCATTCGCGCCCGATGACCGCAAATGTCCGGTGGCAACACTGACAGGGCTGGCCTTGGGTATCTCTCTGGCACAATATTCAATAACGTCAACGGTATATCTGAGGGACGGCCTCGGTGGAAAGATCCAGGCCCCGCGCACTACAAATTCTTTCAAAATGTCATTCTGGGTGACAATGGCTATCTGATCCCTGGCAACCCCCTGTTTCTCTGCCGTCGCCACATACATTGAGAGCAGGATGGGGGCCAGGGCATTGATTGTTATGTTCGTGCTGACCTTGCCCAGATCTATGCCTTTGAATGCATCCTCCATATCCTGGAGGGTATCGATAGCTACCCCTATTCGTCCGACTTCATCTTCTGCCCGCGGGTCATCCGAATCAAGGCCGAGCTGGGTCGGAAGGTCCAGCGCAATGCTCATGGTTTTCATGCCCCTGTCGAACAAATACCTCAACCTTGCATTCGTATCCTCTCCGCTCAAGAATCCGGAATATACCCTGTTCAAAGGCGCCCTGGACCGGTACATGAGCGGGAAGTTCCCTCTCGTAAAGGGGTAATCGCCTGGATTGCCGACGTCCTTTTCCAATGAGATCTCCTTGAGGTCGTCCGGCGTATAGACCGGCTTTACCTGCATACCCCAATCAAAGCCGTACTGCTTGGAGTTTTTCTTCTGTTCGCTCATATTTTTTTACCTCCCTGGCATATTTAATAAATGTTCCCTCAGGTTTCTCATTGATGTCCTGATAATACCTTCATTTCAATATTCTGAGCTATCAGGTCGACGGCGCTATACAGATCCAGCTTATCGGAACTCACTTCCTCAATGATGCGCGAGATACCCGCATCTTGTGGGAAGTGGCCGGCCAGCCTGCTCCACACCTCTTCCTTCAATAGCGCCATCATAAAAATAATGGTTTTATCTCTTCGCGATTTTGCGCCTTGTCCATCCTTCTGCAGAAACTCTTCCCGCGCTTTAATAACAGCCAACAGCTCCTCTATGCCTTGGCCGGTATGCGCCTGAACGAGGAGGACAGGGGTTTTCCATGTTGTCTCGCCTTTTTGTACAACGTGCTCCGATATGGCCAGCAGGGCGTCTTCCGCGCTGGCCTTATCCCCCTTGTTGACGATGACGATATCTCCTATCTCTAAAAGACCTGCCTTTAGGAGCTGTATTTCATCTCCGAATTCGGGCGTAAAAACAGTGATGACCGTGTCGGCCAGGTAAAAAATTGCTTTGTCGGATTGACCTGCCCCCACGCTTTCTATAAAAATATGCTGCTTTCCAAGGGCCGAAATTACTGAGACCGCACCGGCGGCGGCGGGGCAAACACCCCCCGGGTGGTCACGGTCTGCCATGGAGCGGATGAAGGCTTTGCCCGCCATCTCCACTTCTTTCATCCTCACCCGGTCGGCCAGAAGGGCTCCGTGGCTTCTTATACTGGTAGGATCTATGGCTACAACTCCGACCCCTGCCCCTTCCTCACACAGCGAGAGGGCCAGCTTGCCGATGAGTGTGCTCTTCCCTGCTCCCGCAGGCCCGGTTACACCGATCACGTGAGTTTTGTGCGTGTAAGGGAGCAATTTGATCAGCTCCCGGTACGCTCCTTTGTTGCCACGTTCTATGAGCGAGATAAGGCGAGCAGCACTTTTCTCATCTCCCATCAAAACCTGTTCAGCAAGATCCATAATACGCCTCCGGCAGAACGCCCATATGACCCTCGATACTTCTCTTCACCTTTAACAACCTTGCCCTGCCATAAGGATTTTCTTCCAAGGCTGTTTATTGATAAATAGCATTATCGATAGTCCTATAGATATAAATTATCTTTACAGGGCTGTCAATATATTTATCAATATATTTTGTATCTCATTTAGCACGAAAATGATATGGCGGGGGAAGCAGGACCTGCGTTCCATGAAACAGGCACAACATTCATCGGTGAATAAAGGGCACTACGGCTTTGCCTCGGATTGCCATCTTCACTTTACATCCCCGATCAGGAGATATCCGGACCTCGCTATGCGCAGCATCAGGTCTATCAACCGGTTGGAAAAACCGTATTCATTATCATACCAGGCAAGTACCCTGGCGACATGGCCGCCTATTGTCTGTGTACCGGGCAAATCAACTACGGCCGAATGCGTATTCCCGTTAAAATCACAGGAGACAAGGGGATCTTCTTCACAGGAAAGTATGCCTCTCATCGGACCATTGGCATAGTCCCTGAACACCCCGTTGATACTGTCCCGGTCAACCCTTTTTTTCACGCCGACAACGAAATCTATGAGAGAGACATTCGGTGTCGGCACTCTGATCGAGATACCCTTTATCCTGCCGTTAAGATGGGGCATGACCTCAGAGATCGCCCTGAAAGCGCCGGTTGTTGTGGGCGCTATGGAAATACCCGCCGCCCTGCCCCGTCTCAGATCCCTGTGCGCCTCATCAACAAGGGGCTGGTCTTTCGTATATGCATGAACGGTTGTCATGAAACCGTATTCTATACCGTACTCCTCGTCCAATACCTTGATAATGGGGCCAAGACAGTTTGCCGTGCAGGAACCCATAGAGATTATGTTGTTTTTATCTATATCCAGGATATCGTCATTCACGCCGGGAATAATAGTCACGTCGGCATTATTCGCCGGAGCAGACACGATGACCTTTTTTGCGCCTGACCGGATATGCCCTGCCGCCTTATGCCCGTCTGTAAATTTTCCCGTGCTTTCCAAAACTATATCCACGCCGATCTCTCTCCAGGGTAATCTGTCCGGCTCTGTTATGGAGCATGTCTTTATTCTTCTTCCATTGACGATCAACTCATCCTTATCGTAACCGCATTCCTCTTTGAAAATCCCGTGGACCGAATCGTATCTCAATAAACACGAAAGCGCCGGCGTGTCCGCCAGGTCGTTGATCGCTACAAAGTCGATCTCTTCTCTTCCATGGCAGATCCTGAAAACGCTTCTTCCAATTCTCCCGAAACCGTTAATCGCTACCCTTATAGACACGGAAATTCTCCCTTCAGTACATTCATATCTTCTGCATTATTTATTTCTGATTATCCCCAAAATCTATCTTACGCTTTTCTTAGAGTTTACGACTTTTTATATACCTCATTTTGCATACTCTATAGAAGAAAATTTTATGCCGGAAAAACAGCGCATCTTTCGCTGACAATAGGCTCTTTGCTTCTTTGATGATAAGTAAACGGGAACAACGTGATCTGAAGAATAATATGGCGGAGGGAGTAGGATTCGAACCCACGGGGCGCTTGCACGCCCAACGGTTTTCAAGACCGCCGCTTTCGGCCGCTCAGCCATCCCTCCGAGTCTTTCGGTCTTTCGCTATGAGCTATCAGCTATGAGCTGACAGCTGTTTTATTACCATCGTATCAAAGAACTGCCCCAGGTGAGGCCGCCGCCGAATGCAGTTAAAAGAACCAGTTTGTCCTTCGCAATGGTGCCGTTCCGAACGGCCTCGTCAAGGGCTATAGGCACCGTTGCAGAGGATATATTACCATATTTTTCAATAGTCATATAGATCTTCTCCATGGGGGCTTTCAATTTCTTCGCCATGCCCTGGAGGATGCGCAGATTTGCCTGATGAGGAATAATGACATCGACATCGCCGATTGCATAACCGTTCGCGGCAACCGCTTCTTCGCAGGCCTCCGAGAACCTGTTCACGGCAACCTTGAAGGACTTGTTCGCCTCTATCATCTTCAGGAAGTGAAGCCCCTGCTCAACGCTCGCGTAAGAGATAGGCGTTGTCTTTGATCCTCCGCCCGGCATAAGGAGCGTATCGCCGCCGGCACCGTCAGTGTGGATATGCGTGGACAGTATCTCCGCGCCTGTATCTGTTTCGGTGATAACAGCCGCCCCTGCCCCGTCGCCCCAGAGGATACAGCTTTCGCGCTCCTTCCAGTTCACCACCCTGGTCATGATCTCACCGGCAACGACAAGCGCCCTTTTGTTCGTTCCGCACCTGATCATCCTGTCGGCGACATGGAGGGCAAAGATAAAACCGGAGCATGCCGCTGTTATGTCAAAGGATACGGCGTTATGGCATTGCAGTTTTGCTTCAAGCCAGTTCGAGCCCGCGGGACAATGGGTATCAGGCGTGATCGTAGCGAGGATAAGAAGGTCGATGTCGTCAGGCTTCACCCCCGCGGCATCCATGGCCCGTTTCGCAGCAACCTTACAGAGATCGGAGGTTGCCTGTTTCTCATCGGCGATCCTCCTTTCCTTGATGCCGGTCCTTGTAAAGATCCATTCATCGGACGTATCCAGAAACTTCTCAATATCGAAATTCGTCATTACCTTTTCGGGAAGATACGAGCCTGTCCCGATTATTCCAATTCTCTTCATGAAATTCCCCTGTTCAAGCAATGAAGGGTTCCGGAAGCTATGCACCCTGAACCCTTTTCAGTGACTAAATAGAACAAAAAAGGCGGATAATTGTCAAGAATTTAATAAAACCCGTCACACAACACCCGTAAGGCGTGAATCGTAAGCCGTGAGGGGAATAATCGCCTTACGCCTAACGCCTTACGCCTAACGAGATTTTTCTTCGCCTTTCACGATGCATTAATTCCTTGACATACCGGCCGTATCTTTTTAAAACATGTTGGCTGCCGATTCAATGAAAAAACATAAACTCCTTACCATAGTCGGGCTCCTGATCAGCATCGTTCTCCTTTATTTTTCGATGAAAGATATCCGGTTCCGGGAGATCGCCGATACTCTTAAGAACGCTGACCTCCGTTTTGTGTTCATGCCCACGGTCTCTATCTTCGCCGCCGCCACGCTTTGTTCCGTTAAATGGACAAGGATAGCGGGGGGCAACGTCAGGTTCAGAGATTCCTTCATCGCCCTCATTATCGGCCTTTTCATCAATAACGTCTTCCCCGCCCGGCTCGGCGAGATTGCGAGGGGTTATGTCCTGTCAAAAAGGACGGGCATCTCTCTCACGTATGGCATCACGACGGTCATCATCGACAGGATATTCGATCTTATAGGGTTGCTGCTCATTACATTTATCTTTTTCCCGAAACACAGCCTTCCCCCGCGGGTCTCCCAGGCCATCTCCATACTTGTCCTCGTGCTCTTCGTCCTCATCACGCTCATGGTGCTTTTAAGCAGGGAAAGATTTGCCGGGGCTATTGCCAAAAGGCTTTCAACGGTAAAAAGGCCTGCCTTTGCCAAATTCGGAAAGCGGCTTATCGAGATCCAGGAAAATCTGAAGAGGATCGGTTCTCCATTGAATCTGCTCGTCCTCGTCCCCATCGCCTTCATCACCTGGCTCTGTATGGCCGCGGCGCTCTATTTCGTCCTTAAGACGCTGAATATCAACATTAACGCCATGTACATCCCCTTTATCTGCGTTCTCCTCAACATGGGCATCACGATCCCTTCTTCTCCCGGATATTTCGGCCTTTATCAGTTCCTACTCGTATACCTTCTTTCCATATTTGACGTGCCGAAGCATGAGGGTTTCACCGCCTCGATCCTTTTTCACGCCTCCTGGTATATCCCGTACAATATCGTGGGATTCATCTTCCTCATCAAGGAACACCTAAAGATAAAAGAGATACAGAAGCTGGAGGAGGAATAATGTTCATGGCTCATAGTTCATAGCTCATGGCCGAAGAAGTCGTCAACGTCGAATATCGATAATCGATCATCGAATATCGAATTTGCCATGAGCCATAAGCTATGAGCTGTTTTATCTACACCCTGAACTGCCCTACCAGTCCCTGGAGCTCCTTTGAGAGGTTGGCAAGCTGCGTAGCGGCGCCGGCATTCTCCTGGATCCTCTTCGCCGTATCCTGCATCACCTCCGATATCTGCTGTATGTTCGTTGCGATCTCGTTTGTCGTTGCGGTCTGCTCCTCAGAGGCAACGGCGATCTGGTTTATCTCGGTCGTAACGGTATTCACCTGCTTCAGGATGTCCTTCAGGGCATCGCCGGATTTCGACGCCTCTTTTGCGCCCTGCTCCACCTCGTCCTCCCCCTCTTTCATGGACACAACGGCGTTCTTCGTCTCGGACTGCATGGCCTCGATGGTATTGCCAATCTCCTTGGTCGCCTCGGTGGTCCGTTCGGCAAGCTTGCGCACCTCGTCGGCTACGACGGCAAAACCCCTTCCGTGCTCGCCGGCACGCGCCGCTTCTATGGCAGCGTTCAGTGCAAGAAGGTTGGTCTGGTCGGCAATCTCATTGATGAGCCCCACCACTTCCCCGATCTGCTCGGAGCGTGTCCCAAGTTTCTTGATGATGCCGGCGGACTGTTTTACCCGTTCGTTGATCCTGGTCATGACGGAGATCGTCTCCTGGATGATCCCCTCGCCGGTCACTGCCGAGGCGTTTGCCTTCTCGGAGCTCTTGGCAACCATGACGCAGTTCTGGGCGATCTCGGAGGAGGTCGTTGACATCTCTTCGCTCGCCGTGGCAACGGAGTTGACCTGCGTAGCCGCCTGCTCAACGCCTGCCGCCATCTGCTCTGCAGAGCCGTCAAGGAGGCTCGCTGCAGAGGATACGTCGCTGCTGCTCTTTGCCACCTTCGTGATCGTCTCGTGGAGCTTGTCCACAAAGACGTTGAAGTGCCTGCTCATCTCCCCTATCTCGTCTGTGGCGTGGATGTCGATGCGCTTTGTCAGATCGCCCTGGGAGATGTCCTCGATGACCTCGATGGTCTTGTTGATGGGCCTCAGGATAAGCTTCGCCATGAAGATGCTGATGCCAAGCGACAGCGCGATGGCGATGGCCATTACGGCGATGGAGATGACCAGTACACGGACAAAGCTCTTCTGGGAGAAGTCGTAGCTCTCCTTGCTCAGCTTGTTCTCCATCGCAAGGAGGTCCTGGAGCGTCTTGTTGAGCACCTGGAACTTGTCGTCGGCGGTGCCCATGAACATAGTCGCTGAACTGAGATCGCCGGAGGAAAGGTCAATAACCCCCTGAACCGGCTTCTTGTACTCTGCGAGTTGCTCAAGGGATGCCTGGTAGAGCTTTTTTTGCTCCCCGGTGATTCCCTTTGAGGCAACGATCTTCTTAATGGTCTCAGATGCCTTATCGATACTTCCCAATTGCTCTTTGCCCAGGTCATCGATCTTCTTGGCATCATAATTGGCATTCGTCCAGCTGATGACCTTGTAGACGCTGGCATGGACATTCGCGAGGTCGTTGCTGATATTGGCTGATGTCTGATATCCCTTAAATCTGTTATTGAAGATGTCGTTGATCGCCGATCTCTGGTTTATGTTCCCTATATAAGATACAATGCCGAATATAACAAGGAAGATCATAACACAGAGAGGGGACAGGAGCAGCTTTTTCGACATCTTTAGGTTCATGAGGTACCCTTTCATAAAGCCTCCCTATATACTATTGGCTCGAAGAGGCGACTGCGCGACCAAGAGGATCGCGCAGCCGTCTCTCTTTTGTTATTTCTTATAGATGCCGCACCCTATAACCATATTATCTACTTTCTGGAAATAGGTGGATTTGTTATCGATCTTCTTTGTCGTCGGGTTTGTCCACTTATAGTCAGCCCATCCGTTCCCTTTTGCCTTGGCAGCATCGGCCATCTCCTTGATGAACAACTTACCGTCTGCATCCTTCAGGCCGCTCATGTCTTTTCCAACAAGTTTGGGGTTGCCGCCGTGCGCAAGCGTCATGCCGTTGACATCGATAACAAAAATATAGAGGTCATCCTTTTTGAACTGGGTACCCTCGGTAAATTCCTTGAATGCCTTGTCCTTGCCCTGTTCCTTGAGGAAGGTTGCCGCCTTTTTTGCCATCGCCTCTGCCTCTGCCGCGGTACCGGCTGCATAAAGGCTTGTTGTAAAAACCAGAAAAAACACTCCGATCACCATCACCATAAAAATCTTCTTCATCCTACTACCTCCTTGTTGTAGTTTATCCTCCGAATAGACTTGGTAAGGACAATTTTTTCGTCATATTTGTCCATAAACCCCTTACAAAACATTTATCGCACGTTATGGTTTTTAGTTAAGCAGAAAGGCAGGCTAAGGGACCGCACCCTCTTTAAACCAGCAGACAGCGGTCAGCAAGGAAGCCGTGAATCGTAAGGCGTCAGGCGTTAGGCGATTAAACCCCTTACGACTTACGCCTTGTATGTTATATGTATGCTTCACTCCACCCCCCTATATAGGTATACTGTATCCAGTATGTACCAGGGTGTGACAGACCGATTACGCCTTGAGACGCATGATCTCGTTCGTGAGCGCGGGTCGTCACACCCCTCTCCATATAAGCTCGAACAACTGCCTGGGCCTTACGAAGAGCCCGTATCACACAAGGAGGAGCACTAATGGAACAGTTCGCCGGTATTGATGTTGCAAAGGATACCCTTGAGGTCTTCATAAGACCGGATACCATCCGGAAGACCTTTCCCAACGATGAGGAGGGACGAATGGATCTCGCCCGTCTTCTTGTCGCGATGAAACCCGCTCTGGTGGTACTGGAAGCTTCGGGAGGATACGAGATCCCCGTTGTTGAAGTGCTCGCGCTGCGCACCCTCAACGTGGTGGTCGTCAACCCGAGGCAGATACGGGACTTCGCCAAGGCAACCGGAAAGCTCGCCAAAACAGATGCCGTCGATGCAGAGATCATTGCCCGGTTTGGCGAGGCAATACGCCCTGAGATACGCCCCCTGAAGGATGCGGAGGCCCAGAGGCTGCAGGCTCTCATTGCCCGGAGAAGACAGCTTGTCCAGATGCTCGCCGAGGAGAAGAACCGTCTCCAGATTGCCCCGTCCTGGACAAAGGCGGATATCGAAGCCCACATTGCGTGGCTCACCGAATGCATCAAGAAGGCCGGGAAAAACATCAGCAGCACGATCAAAAAGACCCCTCTCTGGAGGGAGAAGGAAAACCTCCTGAGAACGTTCAAGGGAATAGGTCCTGTCAATGCCTGTACCCTTCTCGCAAGGCTCCCGGAGCTTGGGCAGCTGGACAGAAAGAAGATCGCCGCCCTTGCGGGACTTGCGCCTCTCAATCGGGACAGCGGCAAATACCGGGGAAGACGCACCATCTTCGGAGGGAGGGCAGATGTGAGGGCCGCGCTATACATGGCAACCCTCTCGGCGGTATCCCATAACCCCGTTATCAGAGCGTTCTACGAACATCTCATTCATGCCGGTAAAGTCCCCAAGGTTGCCCTTACTGCATGCATGCATAAAATCCTGACCATCCTCAACGCCATGGTCCGAACCAATACTCCTTGGTGTGCCCGATGAATTTGCTTGACATCAAACACAACTGCTCACGACTTACGGATGTTTTGCTATGAGCTGTGAGCTGCTTTTATTATTTGTTGGATTCCCGCAGAACAACGCCGGCGATGTTGTTGAGGGGTATCACCGTATCGATGGCCCCGAGCTTTATCGCCTCTTTCGGCATTCCGAAAACAACACAGGACGCCTCGTCCTGTGCGATCGTATAGGCCCCGGCATCCTTCATCTCGAGCATGCCCTTTGCGCCATCGTCCCCCATGCCTGTCATGATGACGCCTACGGCGTTCTTGCCGGCATACCTGGCGGCCGAGCGGAAAAGCACATCGACTGACGGCCGGTGCCTGCATACAAGCGGGCCGTCCTTCACTTCCACGTAATACCTGGCGCCGCTTCTTTTCAACAATGTGTGCTTGTTGCCCGGCGCGATAAGCGCGCGTCCGCGGACTACCGTGTCATCGTTCTCGGCCTCTTTCACGGAGATGCTGCATATCCCGTCAAGCCTTCTCGCGAAGGCAGCGGTAAAATGCTCAGGCATGTGCTGTACGATGACCATCCCCGGCGTATCGAGAGGCAGCGCCTCGAGGAAATCCTTCAATGCTTCTGTCCCCCCTGTCGAAGCCCCGACGACGATCACCTTCTCCGTCGTCTGGATCATTGCCTTCGAGCTTGGTTTTTCCAGCACCGCGTCGGCGCTTAATTTTGGCGCTACGTTGATCGCCTTCGGAGCGATCCGTTTTATGCGGGCGCCTCCGGCTGCCCTCACTGCGTCGCAGATAATAACCTTCGCCTCTTCCAGGAACTGCTTGACGCCAAGGCGGGGCTTCCGGATAATATCAACGGCGCCGTATTCCATCGCCCTCATTGCCGTCTCTGAACCCTTCTCCGTCAGGCTCGAGCACATGACGACCGGTATGGGGTGCTGCCTCATAACCTTCTGCAGGAATGTAATGCCGTCCATACGAGGCATCTCTACGTCAAGGGTAATGACATCGGGCACGACCTCTCTCATCCTCTCTGCCGCTGCAAAGGGATCCCGCGCAGATCCCACAACCTCAATGAGCGGGTCTGAAGAGAGTATGTCTTCCATGGTCTGCCGGACCACGGCAGAATCATCGACTATGAGAACCTTGATCTTCTCGTTCACTAAAGACTCCTTTGAATTGTCCGGGACAACCGCTTCAACAAGATCTCCCCTGTGTGCGTAAAGAAGAATATCTTGCGGCCGCTTGTTCCTCCCACATCTGACATGAGCAGGTTCAGCTTTTCGCTGTTAATGATCTCAAGCGCCTTTGCAATATTTTTCTTCCCGACGGTGTGCCTCTCTTTGTCCTCCTCGATATAGTACAGGACATCGGCGCCGCCGAAGAGCTTTACCTTTATCTCATTCCTTTTGACGCCCTTGCTTTCGAACCTCTTGATCATGCACGCTATTGATGAGTCTACATATCGGTAGGGATCATGGCCGTTTGTTCCTCCGTTGAACGGGAGCATCGCGTGGCACATGCCGGCCAGGCGCGCCCGGTCGCAGAACATCACCACCGCGACACAGGAACCAAGCACCGTTGCAATGATCGTGGGCCTATCGGTAATATGCATTTCAGCAGGCTTAAGGTAGACGTTAAGAAGGCTCACATCATAAGGGGTCATGTGACCTTCCTGTATATTGTCGGTGCAACCTGGACGAGGGGTATATCCATGCCGAACAATGTTTCCGAGTGCCCCATGAACACATATCCTCCCTTCGTCAGACATTTACAGAATTTGTTCAGCAGGACCTCTTGCGTCGGCCTGTCAAAATAGATAACAACGTTTCTGCAGAAGATGATATCCAATGCCTCGCGGAAGCCGAAATCACCGTCCATGAAATTGAGCCTTCTGAATTTTACCCTCTCGCGCAATACGGGCACGATCCTGACAAAGTTTCTCATCCTTTCTTTCCCGCGCAGGAGATATTTTTTTTTCATTTCCGGCGGCACAGGAACAACCCTCTCATCTTCGTAAATAGCCTTTTTGGCCTTTTCAATCACGCTGGGCGATATATCGGTGCCTACGATCACATAGGAAAGGTTCGCGCCGGGATTGCTGTCAATAAATTCACTGACCACCATGGCAAGCGTATAGGGTTCTTCTCCGCTCGAACACCCCGCGCTCCATATGGCAATCTTTTTGTGCCCTGACCTCCGTGCTTCATGCGCCGCCTCAGGCAATACCTTTGCGGCGAGGTACTCAAAATGTTTCGGCTCACGGAAAAAATCTGTCTTGTTCGTTGTCACCTCATCGATCATCCAGATAAGTTCACTGTTCATCCCCTCGTTGCTGAAAAGGTAATCACAATATTCGGTAAATGACCCGAGACCAAGGCGCCTGAGCCTTTTGTTCAGGCGCCCCTCCAGCATGACCTTTTTGGTAGGTGTGATATTGATGCCGCATTCCTTGTAAATAAACTGGCTCAAACGGTTGAAATCATGAATAGACATGGTCACAGGACCGCTTGCGCCTGTCGTTTCTTCTCTTCGCGTCTCGTTCTGCCGCTCAATCATAGCATCAACCCACGGCTCACAGCTAATATCTCATAGCTGACAGCAAAAACATCCTGCCATGAGCCATGAACTATGAGCCATGAGCTGATTTTATTATACTGCCATCCTCTCCGGTTCGCCCTTTATGCCCTGCGCGATGGAAAGCTCCTCGCTGGAGAAGACCTTGTCCACGTCAAGGATGATGATGAACTGGTCATCGCGCTTCCCCATGCCCTTGATGAACTCGGTCCGAAGCTGCGTCCCTATCCTGGGCGCCGGCTCGATCTGTTCGGGCTCAAGCTCAAAGACCTCCTGGACCGAGTCGACCAGCGCGCCGATGACCGTCGTATCCCCCTCGAAGGAGACCTCGACGACGATGATGCAGGTATTGACGGTCCGTTCCGTGATGGTCATGCCGAACTTCAGCCGCATGTCGAGGACGGGGACGACGCTGCCGCGGAGGTTGATGACCCCTCTCATAAACTCCGGGGTCTGGGGCACCTTCGTAACGGTGGTAAATTCCAGGATCTCCCTCACGTTGGAAACGTCGATGGCAAAGATCTCGTTCCCCAACTGGAAGGTCAGGTACTGCCGTGTATTGGTAATGGATGTAACACTCATATGGTTCCCTCCTTATAAGACCAGCTGATAGCTCATAGCTGATAGCTGACAGCAAAAACATTTTGCCATGAGCCATGAGCTATGAGCCATGAGCTGGTGTTCTCTTAGAATCGTTCGAATTCCTCATCGGTTGCGTCTTTGCCGCCCAAGTCAATGGCGATGCCGGCCGGTTTTGTCCCGTTGCCGCCCTTATGGGGCAATGCCTTGACGGGGGCTGCCTCTGCCTTGCGGACCGCCGGTTTGGACATATGGGCGGAGGGCCTCTTCCTTCCGTTCCCCTCGTCGACCTTGAAGAACGCTATGGTGTCCTGCAATTGTTCTGCCTGGCTGGAGAGCTCTTCCGTGGTCGATGCCACCTCTTCTGCTGCCGAGGCGTTCTGCTGGATCACCTGGTCGAGCTGCTGGATCGCCTTGTTGATCTGCTCCGCCCCCGAGTTCTGCTCGTTGGAGGCCGCGTTGATCTCGCTGACAAGCTCCGCGGTCTTCTGGATGTCGGGGACGATCTTGGCGAGCATCTCCCCTGCCTTCTCTGCCACCTCCACGCTGCTTGCGGAGAGCTTGCTGATCTCGCCTGCCGCGACCTGGCTTCTCTCGGCGAGCTTCCTCACCTCTGTCGCCACAACCGCAAACCCCTTGCCGTGCTCCCCTGCGCGGGCTGCCTCTATGGCCGCGTTCAGCGCCAGAAGGTTCGTCTGGCGCGCGATCTCTTCGATGATCGAGATCTTCATGGCGATCTCCTTCATCGCTGAGACCGTCTCGGTAACCGCCTTGCCGCCTTCCCGTGCATCCTGGGCTGCCTTTAAGGCGATCTTCTCTGTCTGCTGGGCGTTGTCGGCGTTCTGCTTGATGTTACTGACCATCTCTTCCATGGAGGAGGAGACCTCTTCCGCAGATGCCGCCTGCTCTGTGGCGCCCTGGGACATCTGCTGGGATGAGGAGCTCATCTGCTGGCTTCCCGTGGCAACGTTGTCCGCGGCGCTCTTCACTTCGGCGACAATGCCCTGGAGCTTCTCGACCATGTTCTTCATGCCGAGGAGAAGCTGGCCTGTCTCATCGGTGCTGGTCGCTTCAACGCTTATCATCAGGTTCCCGTTGGCAAGTTCGTTCGAGACGTTGACAGCCTGGTTCAAAGTCCTGGTAATGACCCTTGAGACAAAAAACGAGATGAGCAGAATCAGGATCGCTATGGCTATCGTACCGCCGATGATCTGATAGCGCATCTTCGAGACCTCTGCATTGACGTCGTCGATATAGATGCCGCTGCCAACGATCCAGCCCCACTGCGGAAAGAGCTTCACATAGGAAAGCTTTGGCGACGGCTTTGTCTCATTCGGCTTCGGCCAATAGTAGTCGACAAAACCTTCACCTTTATCCTTCGCAACCTTTGCCATTTCAGCAAAGAATAGGTTACCGTGGGCATCCTTGTCGCCTGCACAGTCTTTTCCGTCCATCTCCGGCTTGATCGGATGCATCAGCATCTTTGCGTTCGTATCCTTAATCCAGAAATACTCGTTCCCGTGATAGCGGAGGCTTTTAACTCCCGCCATTGCCCTCTTCATGGCCTCGTCCGGCTTGAGTTCACCGGTCTTCACCTTCGCCTCGCTCGACGCGATCAGCGCGTAGGCAACATCAACAACGTTCTTTGTCATGCTCTTCTTCTCTTCCATGAGCTTTTTCTCGATCATCGGGAGAAAGTAGACCATCATGCCCGTCACGATCAACGCGATCGTGAAGACGGAGATCCCCATGATCTTTGTCGAGATTCTCATATTTTTAAACCATTTCATACACAACCTCCTTGTCTTTTTTTAATCCGGGGCCGCGCCGTACTCATGCGTTTCCCTCGCACCGGCCGACCTGAGATAGTTTAGATATGTCAAGTATCAGCGCAACTGTTCCGTCCCCAAGGATCGTAGCGCCCGATACGCTATCTACGTCTTTATAAACCCTGCTCAATGTTTTGATAACCGTCTGGTGTTCTCCTATTACCTGGTCAACAACAAACCCGATCTTATTGCCCTCAGACCCAGTTACAACTATCTGCTCAACGTCAGGGATATCGCCCCTGACGCCGAACTGTTCTCTCAGACGGATATAGGGGACAAGATGACCTCTGAGATTGACAAAGCGGCTGTCCTGACGACGTGCATTCTTTGAATGGTCAAGCTCGATGCATTCTTCCACCGAAGAGAGGGGCAACACATAATAATCCTTGTTGACCTCAACAAGAAGTCCTTCGATGATCGCGAGGGTCAGGGGCAGCTTCAGCGTAATCGTGGTGCCCATGCCCTGCTCGCTTTCGACCTCGATATGCCCCCGGAGGGCATCGATGGTGCGCTTTACCACATCCATGCCGACTCCCCTGCCTGAAACGTTCGATACCTTTTCTGCCGTTGAGAAACCAGGGGCAAAGATCAATCCAAAAAGCTCCTTTTCCGTTATTTCGGCATCAGGGGGGATAAGTCCTTTTTCTATTGCCTTTTCCCTGATCCGCGCGCTGTCGAGGCCGGCCCCGTCGTCGGTGATCTCTATATGCACCTGCGCGCCTGCATGCCGCGCGGTAAGCTGTATCAGCCCTTTTCTCGTTTTCCCCAGCGGTTCCCTGGCGCCGGGGGGTTCGATACCATGATCGATGCTGTTCCTGATGAGGTGCACGAGGGGGTCATTGAGCCGTTCGATAACCGTTTTATCCAGTTCCGTCTCGGCACCTTCCGTGGTCATCTCGATCTCTTTTCCCAGTTCTTTTGAAAGGTCGCGCACAAGGCGGCTGAACCTTCCGAATGTCGAACCGATAGGGACCATGCGGATGCTCATCGTATTGTCCCTCAGTTCTCCTGTCAGCCTCTCTACCTCTTCCGAGATAAGGACGAGCTCCGGGTCGGCCTGGGAGTTTGCCTTCTGGGCAAGGTGCGCCTGCACAGTTACCAGCTCACCGACAAGGTCGACAAGCTTGTCAAGCTTCGCGGCGGCAACACGGATGCTCGAAGCAGCCTCCTCTTTGGCCTTCTTCTCGCGCGCCTCCTTGACCTGCTCCTGTTCGGCAAGCGCTGAGGCTATCCTGTCTCCCGTGACTATTCCTTTATCGATAAGTATGTCGCCGATGCGCTTCTGCTCGCCGAGCGCCTCTTTCAGCTCTTCAGCTTTAACGTCGCCGCGCTCAACGAGGATCTCCCCGACCTTTTTGTATCCCTCTTCAACTGCAGCACCTCCGGGGTTGTCAACCGTTTCTATATGGATAGCAGAGGTGTCTTCTACAAATATGAAAACGTCCCTGATAGCGTCTATGCCTTTGTCGGTTGTCAATACGATATCCCACGCGACATAACACAGCTCAGGGTTTATCTCTTCCAATGATGAAAGGGCGTTCGTCTGCGCAACGGCCTTGCATTCTCCCAGTATCTGAAGTTCATCAAGGAGGAAAAGGGGGTTGGTCCCTGTCAGAAAAATGTCAGATGCCGGACAGAACCTGATGCGGTACGTCACTAATCCGGCAGGCGTATTGGAAGACGAAGCCCCTTGTGCACTCGTAATAGTGGTGGAAGTATTAGGGGGGGGTTGGGTCTTTGCTTCCTTGTGGTCAGAAACAAGCTTATTAAAAGAACCGATAAGCGTTTTTAAATCCTGTTCACAAGGGGCTTCGTCTGGGGAGGGCGCTTCAAGTAATAATTTTATGTAATCTTTTGCCTGCAAGGTATGATCGATAAGCTCTTTTGAAACCGGTATCTCCGAGTTCCGGACCAGGTCAAAGGTCGTTTCCACCTCGTGGGTAAAAGCGGCGATCCTGTCAAATCCGAACATTGAGCCTGAGCCTTTGATCGTGTGCAGTGCACGGAAGATCTGGCCTACGAGTTCTATATCATCGGGAGACCTTTCGAGCTGCAACAGGGAGTCCTCAAGGACCACGAGGAGTTCTCTTGCCTCTTCTTTATAGACTTCACTTTGCACATCTGCCATGTGGTTCATCCCAGCACCTTCTTTATCACTCCGAGGAGTTGTTCCGGCTTAAAAGGCTTTACTATCCAGCCTGTCGCACCGGCGCTCTTTCCTTCCTGTTTTTTTGAGTCCTGTGACTCAGTGGTCAGCATGACGATGGGGACAAACTTATGGGCGTCGTTGGACCGGACCGCACGGATAAGCCCTATGCCGTCAAGGTTCGGCATATTGAGGTCTGTGATGATCATGCTCACTCCGGAACCGTTCAGCTTGCCCAGGGCATCCTGGCCATCGCTCGCCTCCACTACGTCGTATCCGGCGTTCTTCAGGGTAAAGCTGACCATCTGGCGCACGCTTACCGAATCATCGACAGTCATGATACACTTAGCCATCTGTCCTCCTCGTCATCGGGCATGCATTTTCTCCATTATTGCCGCAGGCCTTCAGGCAATAAAAACCGGCCTGTTCAATGGCGCGGGCTGCTGCTTCCGGCAACGCCGCATCGAGGGTCAACCGCTTATCTGCCTTAAAGGCTGTCTTATGCGCTGCGCAGAAGAGCTGGATACATGAAAGATCAATGCTTTCTATGTCTTTGAGGGTTATTTCTATTGCCCGGCATGAGTCGAGCGCTTCGCGGAGGACCCTCCGGACCTGGCCGGCGGATTGAATGGTAAGGTCGCCACGGAATGTGATATTCTTTGCTTCTGCTCCATCCTGTACCGTGTAATCCATCATCTCTCCTTTCTGTTCATCGCATACCCCCATGCCCCCCTTGCATATATTCGGTCTATCTAAAACAGTTCCACGTTATCACCATAATCGTCATTTGCAATATCTGTGCCGGATGTTCCCCCTGCAAAACTTTCATTTTCTGCCTTTGTGCCCCTCGCCTTTTGCAGATCAATAACCTTGGAGCCCTCGTAGGACTCATGGATGTCGTGCTCGCTCTGCATAGTATAGTGCCGCTTCAGGCTTGCAAGGGCATCCTTCCTTGCATGAATACCGTCAACGGGAACACTCCGGCGTGACTCGCCGGTTATTCTCTTCAGGATGGACAAAATAGCGTTGATAGCTTCCTCAAACTGCCTGTGTACGGTAACCCCCGATATGCAATCCTGTATGTCAAAGGCAAGCGCCTGACCGATCTGGTCGATTGTGCGGAGGAGTTCAATGATCCTTTCGTGGACATGGCGCAGCTTGACCAGCAGCCTTTTCAGGCTCTCAGCCATTTCGTCCACTTCGCGCAGCCGTCCGTTGACGTCAGCGCTTATGCCTCCATGCAGCTCGCCGGTCTTCGCTATGATTCCCCTCAGCATGTCCGATATTGCCGTTTTCTGAACGCTCGCCTCAATGGACAATCTCTGGATAGCCTCGGCGATCACCCCCAGAGGGGCGCCCTCATTGCCTGTATGCGCCGCTTTGATACGGGCGTTGACAGCGATCAATTCAATCTCTCCGCCTATCTCTTCAATGTCATCGACGAACTTTGACATTGTATTTACGGTCGCGAGGAGGCTGTCAACGGCGCCGCTCAGCTCCTGGCTTGCCCTTGCGTTATCCTGCAAAGACGAAATTACCCGGGATATGCCGGACTCAATATTGGTAAAAAAGGATGACGTCATGAGGTCGGCAGTCCCCGTGACCTCCTTCGTCTGTTCGGCCATCTCGACAACGCTTATTGCTATGCCGGCGAGGCTCTCCCGGATACTATTTACAGCGCTCATGAATTTAACCCGCGCATCGTTCACCTGGACAGACTGCAGTTCCGAGAGGTCTCCTGTCTCAATGACCATCTTCTTTACTGCTTCATCATCCGGCGGCGTCAGCCCTTCCTGGCCGGCACACTCTGATACGAGGCGTTTCGCAAGGCTCTCCAGCACGGCCGCTACATGTTCAAGCTGCTGGCGCGTAATGTCATGAAACTGCATGCCCATGACAACCTGCCCGATATTTTGAGAGATTGCCGCGAGCCTCTCCGATATCTCTTCCGCCGCTTTCGCGGAGCGTTCATGTTTTGCGGTAAGCGTGGAAAGGCTGGACTGGATACCCTGGAAAATATTTCCTACCTGGGCCTGCTGCTTTGCATCCATAGAATGCATACGCGATGACGTCTGCCCTATGATGCTGTTAAGCATGGCAGAACTATCGATTATACTCTTGCATTTCTCGTGGATAAGCAGCGAAAGCTTCTCCACATCATCGGCAAGGGTGATAAAGCCTCCGTTGTCAGTGTTCAGTTGGGCGCTTTCGATCTTCGTTGAGATACTCAGTATCTTCAGCTTCTTAACGATCTTTTTAAAGCTCTCCAATGGTTCGCCGATAGCGTGGATCGTTGTCTGTACATCTTTCAGCAACGATAAGCTGTCATTAAACGCCGCATCGGTCTGCCCCAGGTATGCACTCATCCTCACCAATATATCTTCCAGGCTTTTTGTCGTTTCCGTGATCTCGTCGCCCGTCATGCTGCCGAGAAGCGACGACGCCAGGCTGGAAGTATCTCCCGACCTGTTGTAGAAATCATTTAGGCGTGAGCCGATGGAGAGAAACTGGTCTTCAGTCTCTTTCGTGAGGACATAGAGGGAGGAAATAATTTCCCTCAGGTTGTCCGACCACCTGTCAAAAGGAATGATCTCCGGGCATGGAACATTATTACCGTCGTTCACGGAACCGAACTCCTTCATACAATGTCTGCTGTATCTAATTTCATACATTGCTTATCGAATCATCTCAGAAAAACTTAACAACAAATCTTGTGCGGATCGTTGCAGCTATTATGTATTCACAATGTAAGGAATGAACTACCCCGCAGCAAGCTGCGAGGTATCAGAGTATAGAAACGGCATGATCATGCCCCCTCACCCTACCCTCTCCCGCGAGGGGAGAGGGAACAGTGTCACCCCGCAGCTTGCTGCGGGGAACCGTCCGGATTGAAACTGCGTGTGGCGCAAGGAAATAAAATGATTATAATTCACGGCTTACAATGAACGGCAAACCGCATATCATTTCTCGCATGTCGTCGTTCGTATAACACATATCGAGATCGCGATGCGGGTCATGGCTCACTGCGGAACACCCGTAAGTCGTCAGGCGTGAGGCGTAAGGGGATTACTACAAAACACTGAGAAAAGGGATGGCGGATGCTGGATGTATTAAACAAGGAACGAGGTTCTCACCTTTTACCTTTCACTTTTCACCTTTCACAGAGGTTTTATCGCTTGACGACTTACGGCTTTCGTGCTGACTGCTGACGGCTGCCTCTATATCGGTTCTCATTCAAAGGAAAAATCAAGGAACATCACCTCATTGTCGCCGTTGTTCACGGAGAAATTGAAGGGCAATGAAATGATGGGGATCCTTGTGATAAAGTTCATTTCCACGTTCTTTCCTACAACGACCATAGGTATCGCCGCTTTCAGATTGATGCCGGCCTTTTCGAACTCACCCCTTGCCGAACCCGATATGATGTTCGTCAGCTCACCGACAGCATCTACAACATCAGGCGTAACAGAGTCGCACTCGTCGCCTATCAGCGTCTTGAAGACAAAAAGGGCTCCCTTTTCCCGGAAGCTGATGCAGAGCGTCCCCTTCCGGTCCCCGACAAGGCCCATGATGCCGGTTACGTCGCCGGAGGTCGTCCTTACATCTTTCAGGTACGGTTTGCCCATCATCAGGTCCATGTCAAGCATGGTCTTAAAAACATTCTTTGCGGCCGCTATAAAAGGGTTTATATATTTGACATCCATTGTCATTGCATCCTCCATGGGTTATCACTGAGCCGCGCGGGCTTTTGCCTTATCGATTGCATCTTTAAGCTTTTCAGGGGTAAAGGGTTTGACGATATAATTGTCAACGCCTGACTTGATCGCCTCCATGATATTATCCTTCTGGGCTTCGGCAGTGACCATTATGAATGGTATCTTTTTTATTGCGTCGTCCGCCTTGCACGCCTTAAGGAACTCTATCCCCGTCATCTCCGGCATGATCCAGTCGCTGATAATAAGATCAACGGTATCGCCTTTTAAGACGGTAAGGGCGTGCTTGCCGTTCTCCGCCTCCAGAACGCTGTCCACGTTGATCTGTTTCAGCACATTCTTGATGATCTTTCGCATTGTCGCAAAATCGTCAACTACAAGGACTTTCATATAAGGCCTCCGTATCTGTATAAATAGCTGCTCAAAGCATACTCAACATTATTATCGATCGCGACCGGGGAAACTTAATAAATTCTCGTAAAATTATCTCAGAAGGGCAGCGAATAATAGATGGCCGTCGGCTTCAAATCCTAATATCGAAGCACTAAACTCTAAACAATATAAAAACTCAAATATCAAATGTTCAAAACAAATGCATGCTTCCCACGTTTTGAATTTTGGACATTCGGATTTGTTAAGGATTTCGATATTCGGATTTAGGATTTGATTTTGCTATGAGCTATCAGCTATGAGCCATGAGCTGATTTTGGACTACTGATTTGCCAGCTCTTCGTTGAGGACGTCGGAAATAAACATATGCCCGGGGGCATGGGTAATGCAGATGTCCGGTTTTGCTTTCATTACCGCGACCTGGGGCGTCACGCCACAGGCCCAGAACAAGGGGACCTCACCCTTCTTTATGGTCACGGCCTCCCCGAAATCCGGCCGCCCGATGTTCTTGATCCCGATCGCTGCCGGGTTCCCGATGTGCACCGGACCGCCGTGGACTGAGGTATATCGTGAGGTGATCCGGACGGCAGGCACAACCCTTTCGGGAGGCATCGGGCGCATAGTGACAACAAGCGTCCCCTTGAAGATACCGCCGTCATTGCAGGGGATGTCGGTTATATACATGGGAACGTTCTTCCCTTCCTCGATGTGGCGGACTGGAATTCCGGCACGGATGAGCGCTTCCTCAAAAGAATAGCTGCAGCCAATAAGGAATGTAATGAAATCCTCCTGCCAGAGCTCCTTTATCCCGGTAACGGCCTTCTGCAGATTTCCTTCTCTGTAGATATTATACAGGGGAAGGTCAATGCGTATATCGGCCTTCGAAGATAAATAGTCCGTTCTAAACCTGCCCGGCTCCAGCACCTCAAGGAGCGGACATGGCTTTGGATTCCTCTGGCAAAAAAGCAGAAAATCAAAGGCATACCTTTGCGGAAGGATCACGAGGTTCGCCTGCGCATAGCCGGGTGCAAGCCCCGCGGTGGGCTTTCTCCACCCGCCCTTGCGGATCATAGCCCTGACCTTTTTCGGATCATCGTATTGTTTTGTCGTTCTTTTCATGTTTTCTCCTTTAGCTAAACAGGCAGACAGCACGAAAGCCGTAAGTCGTCAAGCGATAAAACCTCTGTGAAAGGTGAAAAGTGAAAGGTAAAAGGTGAGAACCTCGTTCCTCGCACCTCGTTCCTTGTTTAATACATCTAGAATCCAGCATCCGGTATCTGTTTTGTCAAACATTGGACGTTGAACAGATTTTTTGTCCCCTTACGACTTACGCCTCACGACTTACGGGTGTTCCGCAGTGAGCTATGAGCCGCATTTCATCATAATCCCAGAAACGCCTTCCTGATCGATTCGGTATTGAGAAGCTCATTGCCGGTTCCTTCCAGTATCGTGCGTCCGGTCTGCAGCACATAGCCGCGGTCCGCCAGCTCAAGAGATTCCCTGACGTTCTGCTCCACAAGGAGTATGGTCTTCCCGGCGCCGCGCAATTTGGCCACAGCACCGAGCATCTCGTCAACGAGTTTGGGCATAAGCCCCAGCGAAGGCTCATCGAGCATGAGGAGCTTCGGATTTGACATGAGCCCTCTCCCGATCGCAAGCATCTGCTGCTCGCCACCCGACAATGTACCGCCCGGCTGTTTTTTTCTGTCTGCGAGGCGCGGGAAAAGGTGATAGACGTAATCGAGGTTGTTTTTCTTTTGCGCTGCATCATTTACAATATATGCACCTATCTCCAGGTTCTCCTCAACGGTCAGAGGGCCGAATATGAGGCGTGCTTCAGGGACGTACGTGATGCCCCGCCGTACGATCTCCGGAGTAGACAGGCCCTGTATCTCCTCGTTCCCGAAATGGATCGTGCCTTTTGACGTGTGAAGGGCGCCTGCGATGGTCTTGAGCAGCGTCGATTTCCCGGCGCCGTTCGCGCCTACAACGGTAATAAGCTCGCCATCGTTCACCACGAGCGATACGTTGTGTATGATCGGGATCCCGCTGTACCTGACCTCTATTTCAGAGACCTTGAGCATATTTCTCCCCCAGGTATGCCTTGATCACGTTCTCATTTTTTACGATATCAGCAGGCAGCCCTTCGGCGATCTTCTCCCCGTAATCGAGGACGATCACCCGCTGGGACACCTTCATTACCATCTCCATGATGTGCTCTATGAGGAAGAGCGTAATCTTTTTCGCGCTGTTCAGCCTTCTCAGGAGCTCTACCACCTCTTCTATCTCAGTTGGGTTAAGCCCTGAAGCAACCTCATCAAGCATAAGGAGCGCGGGCTTCGTAGCAAGCGCCCTGGCAAGCCCCACCTTCCTCTGGATAGCGATAGGGAGCTCGTTGATGTAATAGTCTTTCACTGCATCAAGGGCAAGGTCCCCGAGGACGTGAAGCGCCTCGCCCCGTGCCGTATTCCTGTCATTGGTCCTGCAGAAGGAACCCACCATAACATTTTCAAGAACTGTCATCCCTGTCGTTACCTTCATGATCTGGAATGTCCTGCCGATCCCTGCACGGTTGGTCTCGAAAGGCTTGAAGCCGGTTATATCCTTCTCCCTGAAGGTAACCTTCCCTGAATCCGGCCTGTGGTAGCCGACGATACAGTTGAAAAGCGTCGTCTTGCCGGCGCCGTTAGGGCCGATAAGGCCGATTATCTCCCCTTCCTCAATTGCAAAGGATATGTTATTGTTCGCAACGAGCCCGCCAAAATCCTTCACGATATTTTCAACCGTCAGAAAAGACACCTCTAATGCCCCCTTTTCCTGAACTGTTCAATGATCCCCCATATGCCGCGGGGCTGGTATGCCGAAACGATCATGATAAGGCCTGCATAGATCATAAAATCGATCCCGGTCAGCCCTTTCTGCCCGCCGAGCCAGCTTCCGAGGAACCGGTCGAGGGGGACAAGAAATGCCGCGCCTATAATCGGCCCCCAGAGAGAGGCAGCACCGCCCAGCATCGCCATAAGGGCTATCTTGATCGAAAGGGACAGCTCCATGGTAGAAGCAGGGTCTATGTAAAGGTTGTACACGGCCATAAAACCGCCGCCGACAGCGACAAAGGCTGATGCGATAGAGTATGCCTTGATCTTGCACCAGCGGATATCGATCCCCAGGCTTTCCGCAGCGTTTTCATCGTCCTTGATCATCCGTAGCTGGTATCCGAGCTTCGATTTCCTGAACCAGTTCATGTAGAAGAGGCCTATATAGAAAAGCGCCATGATAAAATAGTAATAGTAGGTGTCCGATTTGAACTGCATGTACAGAAAATCCGGGTGGTCATGGATGGGCAGCTCTATGCCTTTCGCGGCGCCCACGAGGTTCCAGTTGTCGAAGATATCCTTGAGTACAAGCGACGTGCAGATGGTTGCAATAGCGAAGTAGTGCCCCTTGAGCCGGAAGAGCGGATACCCGATGATGAATGAATACCCGACGGCGATAAGGATGCCGATCGGCATGGAGACCCAGAAAGGTACCTTCCACCAGACCATCATGAGCGCTACGGTATAGGAGCCGATCCCTACGTATTGCGCCTTGCCGAGCTCAACCTGTCCGCCGTATCCGCCTATCGTGTTCCACCCCATCCCGAAGAGGGAAAAGAGAAGGAACTGGATCATGACAGTCGTCGTGAAAGAGCCGGCGCCTATCCAGGGAAAGGTAAGGAGAAAAACAGAAAAGATGATAAGGCCGATCCGCTCTGCTTTTGAGAAATCACTGAAGTTGAGGGCGTCTTTCAGTTTTTCCATCCGAACAATCCCTGGGGCCTGACGACCACGATAATGAAGTATGCGAGGTACACAACGGTAAACTTGAAGTGGGGCCCGAGAAAATCAGAGCCGATAAGATGGCCGAAAACAGGAAAGATCATCTCCAGGATGCCGACGAGCAGCCCCGCGAAAAAGACCCCCTTGATGCTCCCGAAGCCGCCGAGGGCAACGCAGGCAAAGGCGATCATTACGAAGAGTATCCCCACCATCGGGTAGGCATAGTAGAAGTTTACAAGCAGCCCGCCTGCCATCCCCACGGTGCCTCCTCCTATCGCCCATGCGATGGCATTCATCCGGTCCGTCCTGATGCCCATATAGGACGCCGCTTCTTTGTTGAGAGATGTTGCCTGGAGCGCCTTTCCTGTCTTTGTTTTATGGAGGAAATAGTAGACAACGGCAAAGGCTACGAGGCTTAAGATCCCTGCGGCGAGCTTTGTCCAGTCGAAGATGAAGGGCCCCACAGAGAGGCTCTTCCCGACGAGAAGCCCCTTATCGATCATCCGGTAATCGGCGCTGAAGAGGAACATGGCGAAATACTGCAAAAAAAGCATGAGCCCGAAGGTGCCGAAAAGCTGGGCGATCGCCGGCCCCCTGAGGAGGTACTTGATGAACCAGTAATATGATGCAAGCCCCAGGAGCGCTCCGACAACGGCCGACACCGGGAGGGCGATGAGGGGATCGATATGAAAAAAAAAGTTCGCCCAATAAACGGAGTACATCCCGAGCATAAGGAATTCCCCGTGGGCAAAGTTAACGATGTCCATCACCCCGAATATCACCGTGAGGCCAAGGGAGACAAGGGCAAAAAGAAGCCCCATAAGTATACCCTGGAGCAGTGCGTCAGCTATAAGCATAGATCCAACCTTGAATAAAATGAGAAGTTAAGAAGATGAGACGTCCGGCATAGACAATCTCATCCCCTCATCTTCGCATCTTCGCATTTTCTGTCTATTTCCATCCCGGGAAAGGATAGATGAAATTGGCCGTTGCAAGATCAAAAGGATAGACGATCTCGAGGCTGATCTTGCCGTCCGCTGTTTTCTGATACTGACCGATAAGGCCCCTGCCGAGAACATTCTGTCCTTTGGCGTCAAACTTCACGCCTGCCCACGGCATTACAAGATCAGTTGCAGGGATGTTGATCTCATTGCAGGCCTTCTGGATCGCCTTCGGGTCTGTGCTCGCTGCCTTGTTCAGCACATATGCCCATGCCTGGACGCCGACAACCGATCTTGCGGTGGCGCCTGTCAGGTCATCGCCATATTTCTTTTTATAGAGTGCATTGACCTGGCCGGCGACCTTTTTCACCCTTGTGATCTTGTCGATAAAGACCGTCCTTGTCAGAACACCGTTTATATCTGCACCGAGGGTCTTTGCGAAATCAGCCATCTCGAAACCGGCATCCTGTCCCCAGAAAAATTTCGTCTGCGCCTTCATCCCCTTCAATGTCCTGATCATAAGGAGCGAGTCGGAAAGGTATGCGGCAAAGAGCATTGCTGCCGGCTTGGCAGCGACAAGAGCCTTCGCCTCGGATGTGAGATCAGGCGCGTTTGCGTTGTAAAGGAGTCCCTTGGTGATCGTAAAGCCGTATTCTTTCGCGTAACCTTCGATCGACTTTGCAACGCTTGAACCCCATTCGGTATTCTCGCAGGCATAGGCGAGATTCTGGAGGTCCTTTTTCGGGACAGCCTTGACGCCTTTTACCTTGCCTTCTGTAAGACCTTTCAGCAGCTCAAAGAGATCCCTGTTGAAATAGTTGTCATGAGGAGTTGTCCTCCAGAACCACTTAAAGCCCCTTTCCGTCAGATCGGGAGACGTGGATGAGTCATTGATCATGGGAATTCCGTATCTCTCGGCTACAGCGCTTACGGTCTTTGTCACCGCGCTGTTGTATGCGCCCATAAGCCCCACAACCTTGTCGTCGAGTATAAGGCTCTTTGCGAGATCGGCCCCGCGGTCAGGTTCCCCCCTGTGGTCTTTAAAGATCAATTTGATCTTCGCGCCCCCCAGGTTCGGTATCCCGCCCCATTGAGCCATGGGAATATCCACGCCCGGCGCCTTGTTGTTGATGATGTCAGCGGTCAGCTCGGCGGCCCTCTGGAGGTCCCTCCCTATCGTTGCGAGAGCGCCGGAAAGCGGGTAGAGCACGCCTATCTTGACCTCTTTCTCTGCGGAAAAAACTGCCGGTGAAGCAACAAGCAGTGAAAGGAACAATACCAATGAAAAAACTGCCACATTCCTGATCTTCATCACTACCCCTCCTGGTTTATTTTCTTTCAAGATCTATGATGAATACAAATATGATCTTCTTGATTATGGTAACATGTTATAATATTGTGTTGTTTTCTCGTTCCACAGCCTTTCGGCTTCCCCCCGTGTGATCCTTTGGAACCTTACCTTATCCAGGGGCTTAAGATGGGCAAGCAGGTCGCGGTCGGCCTTTATCACATGACCGATCCTCGCGTAACCGCCTATTGTTCTCTCGTACAGCACAATGATCGGCTGTCCGCCGCCAGGAACCTGAACAACGCCAGGCAAAATCCCTTCGGAGATAATGCTTTGCTCCGTCCCCTTTCTGAATTCGAGAGGTCTGCCTTCCAGGCGTATCCCTGTTCTGTTCGTTTTCGTCGTTACTTTATACCACGGGTCCCCGCCTTTTTCAAACAAACTCTTCAACGTTTCCGGAGAGAAACGGTCCCTTTCCTCGCCGTCAATTATCCTCAGAATATGGGGCGCCTTCATCGACGGGATCAGCGATTCGTCAATGGCCCTTTCGCCTGCATCGCGAACGTCCTTCAGCGCTATCCTGTCGCCTTTCAGGAATGGTCTCCCAAAGTAACCGCCGAAACGGCACTCCAGGTTTGTCGTACAGCTCCCTGCCACCTTTGCCACATCTATAATGCCGGAAAAACCAATATAATAGCGAAGCCCCTCAATGGCCTCTTTTACCCTGATGGTGCTGCCGGCCTTCGCCATGAACACCTTCCAGGGAGCTACCGGCATGCTGCCGGCAAACGCTGTAACCCGGGCCCCGGTGATCGCGCAGGACAGATCTCTATCAACCTTCAGCGAGAAATCGTTGCCAATGACCTCAATGGCAGCTATGCCGGCGGCGTATCCCAGAAGACGGCACAGCGCCGTATATGCGTATCTGTCGAGTGCCGGCGACGGGGGAACGCCGATATCTGCGTGACCGTATCGTCCGCCGTCCACCACCATTGAAAGCCATGCCGGGTTGACGATCTCCATCATACCGGGACAAACCTCACCTGGTCGCCGATCTTCATAAGACTGTACGGCTCCTGCCTGTGATCGAAAAGCATCCTGTCTGTCTTGCCGATTATCCGCCATCCTCCGGGAGATTCAAAAGAGTATATACCTGTCTGATACTGTGCGATCCCCACAGACCCTTCGTTCACCTTCAGGCGAGGGGTCTCAAGCCGCGGCACAAAGAGCCTCTTGTCCAGCGTTCCCATGTAAGGAAAACCAGGTATAAAACCGACTGCAAACACCGTATAGACAGTACCGGCATGGATCTCGATAATCTCATCCGGCGCGAGACCGGCATAAGAGCAAACAAACTCCATATCCGGCCCGTACTGGCCGCCATACATCACCGGAATGGTATGGGATACAGGGGTGGGAATATCTATTTTCTGCAGGTCTCCCTCCTTCTCCCGCACATGTGCAATAAGGGTGTCGAAATCCGTCAGTTGATCGTTGAAGTGAATGATGCAGGTCGTAAAGGATGGGATGATGTCGATTATTTCCTGCAGACGAAGAGACTTGAGGAAAAAATAATACCGCCTTACCTTCTCGTGGACATCGGCGCTGACGGTATTGCCAAAAACGATCCGGATACCCTCCTCTCCATATCGCGCCCAGTTCATTATTTACACAAACTCGCAGAGCGGTTTGACGGTTATGCCTTCGGTGATCGAATATTCACGAATCTTCTGCGCCGCCTCTATGCTCTCCATGTTATCTCCGTGGATGCACATGGTATCGAGTTCCATTGCGATCCAGCGGCCATTGATGCTTTCGACCCCCTTTTCTTTTACCATCCTTACCGCCCTCCTGGCGATGAGCTCAGGGTCCTTCAGGACAGCTTCCTTGTATTTCCTGGGAAGAAGCTCGCCTTCATCGGTATACATCCTGTCGGGAAATCCCTCGAGGGCGACCCTGATCCCTTTCTGCCTGCATGCCTTTTTAAGCTCCGCTGTCTTTATCGTGCCGAGGGTTAAAAAAATAACATCGCCAAAGGCCTTCGCCGCTGCTTCAACGATCCTGAGGTATGTCTTGTCGTTGTTGACCAAAGAATTATAGAGCGCCCCGTGCATCTTTATATGCTGGAGGGGCATGCCGTGAAGGGCCAGAAAGCCGCTGAGCGCCCCGGCCTGGTAGAGAACGTAGTTCACCAGATCGTCCCCGCTTACCTCCATGAACCTCCTTCCAAAGCCCATCAGGTCGGGATAACCGGGGTGGGCGCCTGCCATCACATGATGCTCCAGGCATAACCTGACCGTCTTTTCCATCACATTCGGATCCGAGGCGTGGAAGCCGCAGGCGATATTCGACGACGTTATGTGCTTTATGACCTCGTTGTCGTTGCCGAGCGTATAATCCCCGAAGGACTCGCCCATATCGCAATTCAGATCGACAACGTACTGCATTCATTCATATTAACAAAAATGATCCCTGTTGTGAATAGATTTATTATAGCCGTATTTCGTATATCGAAAAACCCGTAAGCCGTGAGGCGTGAGGCGTAAGGGGATTAAACCGTAGTGCGAAGGGCATGGGGGCATAACGTAACAACCGTGAGTCATCGCGAGGAATGAAGCGACGTGGCGATCCCAGGGTATATCTATTGAATGAGATTGCCGCGTCCTGCGGGCTCACAATGACGATATAATAAAAAAACCTTTAGTTCTTTGCTCTCGGCTCTCTGCCGCAGTTTCCCCTTACGCCTCACGCCTCACGACTTACGGGATTCTTCTTCACCTTTCACCTTCTCTATTCCCTATCGACTGTCGCGCCTTTATGCTATAGACTATTCACTGTCTCTTATGAATCTGCTCAGCCTTTTTTCCATAGGTTTCGTGCTCGGCCTGACGGGGGCTATGGCGCCGGGGCCGCTGCTTACCGTAACGATCAGCGAATCAACGCGAAAGGGCGGCATTATCGGTCCACTGGTAGTGCTCGGTCACGGCATCCTTGAATTCGCCCTCCTCTGCGTTATCGTCTTCGGCCTCGGTAATCTGCTGAACAACAGGGTCATCTTTTCCGTTATAGCCTTTTTTGGCGGCATTATTCTTGTCTACATGGGGTCTATGACCATTAAAGACCTCAAACACTACAGCCTCGATGGTACAACAAGATCCGAAGGGCGCGGTATGCACCCCGTCGCAGCGGGCATCATCGTCAGCCTTTCAAACCCTTACTGGTTCATCTGGTGGATAACGATCGGCATGGGTTACGTAATGTTCGCACGGGGACTCGGCTTCCAGGGCGTTATCGCCTTTTTTACAGGGCATATACTGTCGGATCTCGCCTGGTACAGCTTCGTCTCCTACGGGATACAATTCGGCGGCAGATACATGAGCATAAGGGCCTTAAAATCCATCCTCCTTTTCTGCAGCATATTCCTCATATTTTTCGGGATCTTCTTCATCATCAAAGGTTACGGCTTTATTAGATAGGGAGGTTAACATATCGCCGATAGAGGTTGACTTCCTGCTGCGTATAGTGTTATACATATGTAATGCCGCTCAGACAAAGAATACCGCTCCTGTTCATCTCCATCATGGTGATCCTCTGTTTCACCTCCGCCTATTCCCTTCTCAGCAGCGGCGGTACCCTCAGAAAAGAGATCTTCATCCACAAGATAAGCAAGTATTTAAAGACCGAAAACATGCAATTAGACAGGGAGCAGTTCCGGACCATCGCATCGATAATATACGAACAGTCGGTCCTTCATGAAGTCGATTACCGGCTTATCCTTGCCATGATGAAAGTGGAAAGTAATTTCAGGCAAGACGCCGTTTCTCCAATGGGCGCGAGGGGGCTGCTTCAGATCAAGCCTTCTCTGGCAAAACATATCGCCCATTATGCGGGGATACAGTGGTCGGGGAATAAAACCCTCGACGAGCCTCACAACAACATCAAGATAGGTGTCTATTTTTTCGCCAGACTTATGGACGTTTTCGAGAACACCCACTCGGCGCTTTACGCGTACAACGTGGGACCAACAAGGGCGAAGCGGAACGGGGCAGGCAAAGACAGGCCCGTAGAGACATACAGGGGTTTTCCCAGGATAGTCATGTCGGAATACAAAAAAAATATGGCCATACTTCCCGATCCCTAAGACCATTTCCGGCCCCATGCATATTTGTATATCGCGCCTCAACCCTCAATAACGATGCTTGATCCTGATAATAACGGCTTTCTTTACATTACCGGCAAGATAGGATCGTACCTCTCCTTTCTTCTCTCCACCATCGAAAGAAAAACCCTTATATTCTATGAAACTGAAGATGAGGCGCTCCTTCTCCGGGAAGAGATAGAGTTTTTTGCGAAGAGGGATGTCCATATATTCCCCGCTTACTCTGACAGGGTTTTCGAACGGGAGGATGAAATAAAAAGAACGGCCTTTCTTTATCATCTTTTCTCGGACGACCGGTTTATCGGGTTGTTCCCGTACAGAGCCCTCGGACATCCTCTCGCCGGTCAACAGGCAATAACCGGCGGCGTTAAAAAGATCAGGTTTGGAGACACTGTATTCCGGGAAGACCTTGTAGACTATCTTGAAAACAACGGCTATGAACTCTCCACGCTTGTTCGGGAAAACGGAGAGTACGCAAAGAGGGGAAGCATTGTCGACGTATATCCCCCTTCGTCACAGAAACCCATCCGGATCGAGTTCCTTGGCGACCAGGCATATTCCATCCGTTTCTTTGATCCTGCCACACAGAGATCCCTGAAAGAGATCGAGGAGTGCGCATTGACTCCTGTAAGGCACAGGGACGGCGGCTCCTCAATGCTCCACGACTATTTTGAAAACAACATGGTCCTCGTTCATAAAGGGCTTCACGCGGTGATGCGCGAACTTGACGACGGCAGCGACCCTGCCTTTCCTGAAGAGCTCAGGAAAAGGTGCTGCTCTATGTTGAATATCGATATCTCGGGCGTTGAAGGAGAAGAGAAAGGCATCACCGTAAAGGCTGTTTCCAACGAAGACCTGAAGATCATCTTTCAGAACAGAAAGACCGAGGTCTTCAAGATACTTACGGAAAGGTTAAGAAACGAGTGGAGCGGCTTCGGCCATATCTATCTTTTTGTCAACACGCAGCGCCAGGCTGAGAGGCTCCAGGAAATCTTTAAAAGCTACGATATATCGCTGCCGATCCTCGCCGGGATGTCCCTTTCCAAAAAGGAGAGGGAGTGGGGCATCGTTACGGGCCCGCTAAGGAGAGGATTCAGGACAGATGGTATTATCGTCCTTACCGAAGAAGATGTCATGGGGCCCAAAAAGAGGGTTGTCAAAAAACAATGGGACGGCCTTGACGAGTTTCTCAACTCTTTTAAAGACCTGAAGATCGGGGAATGGGTAGTCCATATAGAGCATGGGATAGGAGTATATAAAGGGATCACGGCATTAAAGGTTGACGGGCACACCAAGGATTTCCTTCTCATAGAATACCAGGAGGGCGACAAGCTCTATGTACCGGTCAGCGACCTCCACCTCGTTCAGAAATTCATAGGCAGCGAAAAACACAAGCCCAAGATCGACAGGCTTGGCTCCCAGTTATGGAAAAATACAAAAAAACGGGTGAGAAAACAGGTCGAAGATATTGCAGGGGAGCTCATAGCGCTTTACGCAGAGAGGGAGCTTGCGGAAGGCCATGGCTATCCGCCGGAAGATGAGCTCTTCAGAGAGATGGAGTCGCGGTTCGAATACGAGGAGACGGAAGGTCAGATGCAGGCCATAGAAGCTGTGATGAAAGACCTGCAAAGCACGAGGCCCATGGACAGGCTCGTATGCGGCGACGTCGGTTTTGGAAAAACCGAGGTCGCGCTCAGGGCTTCTTTCAAGGCAGCGCTGGACAACAAGCAGGTAGCCGTCCTCGTGCCCACCACTATCCTCGCGCAGCAGCATTTCAAGACATTCACCGAACGCCTCGGCGACTATCCCGTCAACGTAGATATGCTGAGCAGGTTCAAATCAAAGGAAGAACAAAAAGAGATTTCGGAAAGGATCAGGCGCGGCGCCGTCGATATTGTCATCGGCACCCACAGATTGCTCCAGAAAGATGTCCAGTTCAGGGACCTCGGGTTGCTCATCATCGATGAAGAACAGCGCTTCGGCGTTAAGCATAAGGAGAAGCTGAAGACCATGCGTAAGGACATAGACGTCCTTACGCTAAGCGCGACACCCATACCGAGGACCCTGTACATGGCCTCAACAGGCATCAAGGACCTGAGCATCATCAACACCCCTCCCCTTGACAGGCTTGCCGTCAAGACATTCGTGATCAAATTCAATGACGGGTTGATAAAAAAGGCGATATCCGACGAATTGCAGAGAGGCGGCCAGGTCTTTTTCGTTCACAACTACATACATAACATCGGCGTCGTGTACGAACACCTGAAGAGACTTCTGCCGGATGTCAGGATAGCCGTCGCCCACGGCAAGATGGACGAGAAAAAACTTGAAAAGATCATGGTGGACTTCATCGGGGCCAAATATGACATACTGCTTTCTACAAATATCATCGAATCGGGCCTTGACATCTCGAACGTGAACACCATATTCATCAATAACGCCCACAGGATGGGACTTGCCGACCTTTACCAGCTACGGGGGCGCGTCGGCAGAAGCACAAAGCAGGCCTTCGCCTACCTTCTCGTCCCAAAGGACGAAGTCCTTGCAAGGGATGCCTCTCTCCGGCTGAAAATCGTAGAGGAGATGACGGATCTCGGGTCCGGGTTTCATATCGCCAGCTATGACCTTGAAATAAGGGGCGCGGGCAACCTCCTCGGCAAGGAGCAGTCGGGCAACATCAACCTTATCGGGTTCGAGCTTTACTGTGAAATGCTCGCCGAGGCGGTAAAGGGGCTCAAAGAAAAACCCGAAGAAAAGGAAGAAGAGGCCGTCGCGGAGGTCAACATCCCTGTGGATGCCTATATACCTGATGCGTACATTGCCGACTCCGCGCAAAAACTTCTCATGTATAAGCGGCTTTCAAAGATCAGGGATGACGAGGAACTGGCCTCTATAAAAGAGGAGCTCACAGACCGTTATGGTGCTATCCCGCAGCCGCTCCTTCACCTCCTGGACATCATCTCGCTAAAATGTTTTCTGACCCGGGCAAAAATAAGGAAGGTCGAACATTCTTCCAGGCGGCTTGTCATTCACGTAACAGATCGCACGCCTGTGGACATGAAAAAGATGCTCAGCATGGTCTCACAGGGCAGCAACAGGGTGAAGCTCCTGCCTGACGGCAAGATCATCCTCCAGAGCGATAAAATTGCGGAAGAACTGGTAAAATACACGAGAAATGTATTGATGCAAATCATTTCCCTATGATATAAGAGAAACAGAAAGAACAAATAATGAGGTGAATACATGAAAAAGATCTTAATTTGTTTGATTGCCTTCCTGTTCGTCTTCTCCTGCGCAAAAAAAGACAACGGCAAGGCCTTGGTAAGCATAGACAACGACACGATCACGCTGGAGGAATTCAACAAGGAGCTTGACAAGATACCTATGAACATGAAAATGCTTGTGGCGACACAGAGCGGGAAAAAAACATACCTCGACAGGCTCATAATGAAGAAGCTGCTTCTCAGGGAGGCCGCCAAAAGCAAGATTGAAAGTGAAGCAGAGTTTCAGAACCGGCTCGCCGACATCAAGGAACAGCTCCTCATCGAGTCCCTCCTGAAGAAAAGGATAGCCGCCGACTCACAGCTTACCGACGATGATATGAAAAAGTACTACGATGCAAATAAGGAAAAATTCAAAAAAGAAAAAGAGATCAATACGCGCCATATCCTTTTAAAGACCGAGGAAGAAGCAAAGCAGATAATGGAAAAGCTCCAAAAAGGCGAAGATTTTATTGAGCTTTCAAAAAAATACTCTATTGATCCGAATGCCAAGGCCAGCGGCGGCGAGATCGGTTTCCATCCCAAGGGAACATTATTGCCCGAATACGAAGCAACGGCCTTCAAATTGACAAAAATAGGGCAGGTAGCCGGGCCGGTAAAGAGCCAGTTCGGATACCACATCATCAGGCTTGAAGGGACAAAGCCTCCTGCATATGTATCCTTCAACGAGGTAAAGGATTTTATCAGGCAGCAACTGACCCAGGATAAGCAAAAAGGACTTCTCGAGAAATATATCGAAGACCTGAAAAAGGCTGCCAAGATCACCATTAATGAAGACCTTTTAAAAGAGGAGAAGCCGGCTGCCCCTGAAAAACAGGAAAAGACCGAAAAACCAAAAACACCGGAGAAGCAGGAAGCACCGCCCGTAAAAAAATGAGCAAGCTTTACGGAACATTCCTGATCATCCTGTCGCTTCTGCTGCCGGCGGGCATCCACTGCGAGGTGGTCGACAGGATAATCGCCATTGTCAATGACGACATTATCACATTGAAAGATGTTGAACGCTATGTCCATGTAGAAAAACAGGGCAAATATACATCAATCAATGAATATCTGAGAAACCTGGAGCTCAAGGAAAAGATCGACATCTTCATCAACGATATGCTCATAAAGCAGCAGGCAAAAAAACTGAAGATCGATATCTCCGACAGGGAGATCGAGGGCATCATTGAGAACATCAAAAAACAAAACCTCATTACGGAAACAGAGCTGAGAGAGCAATTAAAAAAAGAAAATATTACCTACAAGGACTTCCGGGACGGTATTAAAATGAACATCCTTCGCAGCAGGGTGCTCGCGCGGGTTATCTCGCCGGAAGTCAAGATCACAGACAATGACCTGAAAGAATATTACGATAAACACCTCGACGAATACAGAGAGGAAGAATACAGCCTGAAACAGATATTTGTATCGGGGCAGAGGCAAGACGGCGCGCAGAGGGCAATGGCGGCCTACAAGCTCTTGAGCGAGGGGAAGCCCTTCGAGGAGGTTGCAGCAGAATGGTCCGATGACCCATCGGCAAAAACCGGCGCCGATATCGGATATGTCAAGAAAGAAGATCTCATGCCCCAGTTGAAGCAGTCGCTCTCGCAGATCACGCCAGGGTCATACACACAGGTGATCCAAACACCCTACGGCTTCCATGTCCTTAAGCTGGTAGATGTGAAAAAATCAGACACGCTGCCCTTTGATGCCGCAAAAGACACAATCCGGGGTAAAATCGTCCTCGATGAATCTGAAAAGAGATATAAAGAATACATTGACAAACTAAGGAAGTCATCATACATCGAGGTCAAGATCTGAATACACCCGTAAGTCGTAAAGCGTGAGGCGTAAGGGGTTTAATCGCTTAACAACTGACGCCTTACTATTCACGGCTTTCGTGCTGACTGCTGAGGGCGGAATATAAGTCTTATATGACCTATTGGACCTATAGTATTTTATAGCGAGTTCACGAGCGAGAAGGGGAGGCTCCGGCAGCTTTGCTGCTGGAGGGGCGACGCAAGCCCCGGTAAGCGGTATGAAAAGGATAGTTGTGACCATGGGCGACCCCGCAGGCATAGGCGGGGAGATCATCATCAAGTCATTGCCCCGCATCTGCAGGCAGAGCATACCTGTTGTTGTCGGCGATCTCGCTGTGATGCGCCAGGCACAGGATGTCCTCTTTGGCCGGGGCGGATATGATTTCAAACCATTTGGAGACGGATCGCCCGGCGACGCAGAATTCATCGATCTCGGAATCATCAGGGCCGCCGGTTTCGGCGCAACGGGACCGGCATTTGGCGAGGCGTCTTTTAGATATATCATAGAAGGGCTGAAACTTCTCTTTTCCGGAGAAGCTTCAGCGATCGTAACCTGCCCTATCAACAAGAAGGCGATCCACTCGGCCGGGATAAAGTTTACCGGCCATACAGAACTCCTTGCCCATTATGGAGGGGTTACAGAGTATGTGATGATGATGGCGAACAGGACGATGAAAGTATCCCTCGCTACCATCCATATCCCCCTGAAAGATGTTGCCGCGTCGATCACTGCAGGCAGCATCTTTAGAACCATAATGATCACGCACAACTCTCTGCAAAAATATTTCGGGATACGAAAACCATACATCAAGGTTTGCGGGCTCAACCCCCACGCCGGCGAACAGGGCGTTATAGGGAAAGAGGAAGGGGTGATCGACGAGGCAATTAGTCTTTCAAAGGCAGCAGGCATTCATGCAGAAGGGCCTTTCCCTGCCGATACCCTTTTCCATAAAAGGGACTGCGATGCCTACATCGCCATGTACCACGACCAGGGCCTGATTCCTGTTAAGACAATTGATTTTTCAAAGACCGTCAATATTACGCTCGGGCTTCCCTTTATACGAACATCTCCGGGCCACGGCACGGGATTCGATATCGCAGGGAAGGGGGTTGCCGATCCGGCGAGCCTGATAGAGGCATACAGGATCGCGGAGATCATGTCTTCAAAAACTACTTGACAAAAGCATATCCATACAGTAAAAAGTGTAACAGGATTAAATTGTATACAATTTTAAAATATCATTTATCATCTTCATGAGCATCTTCACAAAAAGGGGCATCATCCGTTATTGGAAATGAAGTAATAAAAATTTATCAGGGGGTGTACTTATGAGTAAAAAGATCGCAGCACTACTAATTTTTGCAGCATTCTTATTGACCCTGTATGCCATCGCGCCGCAGAATGCAGGGGCACAGGCCACGATCGTATTGAAATACGCAAACTTTCCGCCCGCCCCTACTTTCCCGTGCGTTCAGATGGAGAGATGGGCAAAAGAGGTTGAGAAAAGAACTGCCGGCAAGGTCAAGGTACAGACATTCCCCGGCGGCACATTACTTCCAGCAAAGAATATCTTCGACGGGGTAGTCTCGGGGATGGCTGATATCGGTAACTTTGCAATGAGCTATCAGCCTGGCCGGTTCCCCATCTCGGAGGCTATAGACCTGCCGGTGGGATTTTCAAGTGCAAAAGCGGCAAGCCTTGCACTCCTTGACCTTGTTGAAAAATACAACGCTAAAGAATTCGAAAAGGTCAAGATCCTTACCATGTTTACATGTCCACCGGCAAACATTATGACAAAGGCACCGGTTAAATCCCTGAAAGATTTAAAGGGACTGGAACTGAGAGTTGGCGGCACACAGGCCGACATCATCAAAAATTTAGGCGGTACACCGGTCGCCATGCCGCAGTCTGATACGCCAGAAGCAATCCAGAAGGGCGTGGTGAAAGGACACGTGTCTTCAATGGAGGTCCTCAAAGATTTTAACTATGCAGCCTATACGCCGAATGTAACAATTGCAAACTTATGGGTTGTTACCTTTGCCGTTGTAATGAATAAAGCCAAATGGGACTCACTGCCTGCGGATGTGAAAAAACTATTCGACGATATGAAACGTGAGCAGGCTGAATGGACAGGTAAATATGTAGATGACCATGTGCAGGAATCTCTTGCCTGGTCGAAAGAGAAATATAATCTTCAGATCCATGAACTTTCGGCGGCAGATAAGGCAGAGATCCCAAAACTCTTGAATCCGATAATAAGTGCATACGTAAAGAAGGTAAATGCACTGGGTCTGCCCGGTGACCAAATACTTAAAGATGTTTATTCACTGAAAGCAAAGTACGAAAAGATTTACAAATAACAGCCCATGTGAAAAAAAAGATGCCCGGGTATCCGGGCATCTTTTTAAGTCAGCAATATAGGTGTGCACATCTATATCAATCAGCGGAGGAAATAATGAAGTACCTTGAAAACCTTAATGCTTTTCTGAATAAGGTTCTGATGATCTTAGGTGGTATAGCCGTATTAGCTCTAATGGTTGTCGCTACGGCAAATGTAACTTTACGAATATTCCATATCCCCTTTAGAGGTGCATATGAAATTGTAGCCTTTTTAGGGGCAATCGTGATTGCCTTTGCTCTCGGTTATACCCAGATTAGAAAAAACAATATTGTCGTAGATATACTCACAGAGAAATTTCCAAAAAAGCTCAGCAGGGTGCTTGATGGGATAAATTATTTTATCACCATGATATTCTTCGCTATTGTCTCTTGGCAGATATTTTTGTGGGGAATGAGAATCTGGGAATCTCACGAGGTCTCGGAAACTCTGAAAATTATCTACCACCCCTTTATATTCAGCGTATCATTGGGTTTTGCAGTTTTATCACTCACCCTTATCGTTGATTTCCTTAAGACAATACTGAACAAAGTGGAGCAATAAATATGGAAGGACCTATCGTCGGAGTATACGGAATCATTATAATGTTTGCTGTGCTGTTTTTGCTCAAGATACCTGCCGCTTTTACTATGGCGCTGGTGGGTTTTCTCGGGGTTGCTTACGTAACATCCATGGAAGCAGCGCTGGGCATGATCGGGACAGACCTTTGGAATATTTTTTCAAGTTATGGACTTACCGTAATACCCATGTTTATACTCGTCGGGGAATTCGCTCATTACGGAGGTTATAACACGAGTCTCTATAGTGCCACACACAAGTGGTTCGGTCATTACAAGGGGGGGTTAGCAATCACGACCATTATGGCATGCGCCATCTTTTCGGCTATAAGTGGCTCCAATACTGCAACGGCAGCCACAATGAGTACCATTGCCATACCTGAAATGAAAAAATACAAATATCACCCGCAGTTAAGTGCAGGGTCCGTTGCTGCCGGTGCAACCCTCGGTGTGCTTATACCTCCAAGTATCGTACTGGTAGTGTATGGGATCTACACAGGCCAATCCATCGGGAAACTCTTCTTTGGAAATGTGATACCGAGTGCACTACTTACTATTTTCATCGCAGCGACAGTGGTCTATATTTGCTGGCGGCACCCCGATTGGGGACCAAAAGGACCAAAAAGCACGTGGAAGGAAAGAATTAAGGCTATCCCTGATCTATTTGACATTTTCATTCTTTTCGCTGTTATCATGTATGCCCTCTTTACCGGCATGGTTACTGCTACTGAAGCTGCAGCGGCAAGTTGTGCGATAGGGCTTATCTTGTGTCTTATAAGGAGAAAGCTCTCGTGGGAGGGGTTTATCCTATCCATAGTTGACACACTTCGTATCTCGTGCCTTGTATTCATGATAGTGGCCGGTGCTGTTGTCTTCAGTCGTTTTCTTGCCGTCACAAGGTTGCCCTTTGAAGCTGCAAATATGATTAGCTCTTTTGCTTTACCAAATTGGGTGCTCTTCTGGATCATCATATTCTGCTACATCATTGGGGGATGTGTGATGGACGCCCTCGCCTTTCTCCTCGTATCGCTTCCCATATTTTATCCGATTGTCATGGCAATGGGTTATGACCCTATATGGTTTGGACAGGTAATTTGTATTGTAACAACCATGGGTTCCATCATGCCGCCTATCGGCATATGCTGTTATGTTGTAGCGGGCATGGCAAAAGATATTCCCCTTGGAACTGTGTTCAGGGGGGGATTATACTATATTCCTTCTTACATTATCTCAATAATACTGCTCATGCTTTTTCCTTATGCAACGGTTATGATCTTATCCGACCTTGTGAGATAACGAGTTGTCGTGTATGAGCCGCATGCTCATACACGACAACTCGTAGTTCATGGCTCATAGCTCATGGCAGATACAAGCACAAATATCTAAGCACGAAGCACTAAACAATATCAAAATTTAAATATCAAATGTTCAAAACAAGGGCATGTCGTTATGTTTTGTATTTTGAACATTCGAATTTGTTTAGAATTTTGAAATTCGGATTTAGGATTTGCTATGAGCTATCAGCTATGAGCCACTGGCCAAAGATTTCTATTAGAACCTCTGCCCTGTGAGGATCTCGTATATCTCTATGTAACGCGACCTCGTCTTCCGCACGATCTCTGCGGGCAATTCAGGCCCGGGATATGTCTTTCCCCAGTCGAGCGTGTTCAGGTAATCTCTTACTATCTGCTTATCATAGCTGTCCTGGGACTCTCCGGCCTTGTAAGATCTTTTTGACCAGAACCGGGAGGAGTCAGGCGTAAGCGCCTCGTCAACAATGATGATCTCGCCATCGATCAGGCCAAACTCGAACTTCGTATCGGCAATGATAATCCCCCGCTTCTCAGCTACTGCACAGGCCTTCTCGTAGATATTGATGCTCAGGCTGAGGAGCCTTTCAGCAAGCCTTTCCCCGACCATCTCCGACATCTGCCCAAAGGTTATGTTCATGTCGTGGCCTTCATCGGCCTTTGTTGTCGGCGTAAAGATCGGCCTTTGGAGCTTCGACGATTCCAGGAGGCCTTCGGGGAGCCTGATGCCGCAGATCGTCCTTGACTCTTTATACTCCTTCCACCCTGAACCTGCGAGATAGCCTCTCACAACACATTCGACAGGTATCACCTTTGCCTTTCTGACGATCATGCTCCTGTCTCTTAACTGGTCTTTGTATCTTTTCAATGGCTCAGGATATTTTTCAACATCCGTTTCTATGATGTGGTTCTCAACAATAGTTGCGACTTCCCTGAACCAGAAGGCAGAAAGCTTCGTTAGGACCTTTCCCTTATCCGGGATCCCTGTCGGCAAAACAACATCAAAGGCTGAAAGCCGGTCGCTCGCCACGATCAGCAGGCTTTCGCCAAGATCGTACACATCCCTTACCTTCCCCCGCCTGGGAGTACCGATTTCTGTAAAGTTGGTTTCTCTTAATGTTTCCATGTTAACCTCTCATATAGTCTATTTCGTCTGTTTAGTCTAGCTGGTTCGTTTAGCCTACGATGAGCATGGTGCCGGGATCTTCCCCACAAACACGCTCATTTAAGTTCCGGGGCGATATCGTGAGAAGTGAAACGTAAGGAGTCTTCAACATTTCACATTTCACGGGTTTCATCCCCTCACGCCTTACGACTAACGCCTTACGGATTTGTTATTCTTTCTCAAACTCTTCCTTTGGCGCATTGCAGACAGGACAGACCCAGTTGTCGGGCAATTCCTCAAAAGGCGTGCCCGGCTTTATCCCTGAATCGGGATCCCCTGCTGCCGGGTCGTAGACATATCCGCACACCTTGCACGTGTATTTGCCTGATGGCGCGGCCGCTGCCTTCGGTTCTTCTTCTTTGATATACGTCGGCGCAGTCTTCGGAGATTTGCCGCCTTTTACCTCATGATAATAGGCGTATGTCATAGGTTCGGCGCTGCTTAGCACGTCGCAGTCAACTATCTTGCCGATGAAGATCGTGTGGGTTCCCACGTCGGTTTCGCTCAACACCTCGCACTCGAGATAGCCGATGACGCTGTCAAGGACGATAGGGGCTTTCGTCACGCCCGTCTTGAACTGAGTTCCGCTGAACTTGTCCACATCCCTTCCCGACTTGTAGCCGAATAGACCGATCAGGGTCATGGGTGCCTCTTTCGACAGCATGGAGACGGTAAAGACCTTGCTTTCCCTGATATACTCATGGGTCAGGTTCTGTTTGTTGATGCTGATCGCTACGGTCGGAGGGTCCGAGGTGATCTGAAAAACGGTGTTTGCAATCTGCCCGTTGAGCTTTTCCCCTTTTCTTGAACTGATGATGTACACACCGTAACAAATCTTCTGAATAGCCTTGACGTTCTTCATGCCCTATCCTCCTTATCGGTCAGACTCAATAGTGTTCCTTCAGGGTCTCCTTCATCTTTTCCTTCAAATCCCTAAAAGGTATAATCTGTTTTACAAGGGGTTTATCCTGAATAACGGTAACCCTTTCTTCAAATGTGCGGCGGTTGTTCCGGTAGATGACCCCGATCGGTATCCTTTCCCCCCACTCAAGGGCCCGCGCAAAGGCGCTTACCCTGTCCTCCGGATCATGATCGGGCCCCAGGCGGTAGACGCGCTGCCTGTACCATTCGTACGTGTTTATCTTGTTGAAGGACACGCAGGGCTGCAGGATATCGACAAGAGAAAATCCTTTATGGCTGATCGCTGATATTATAAGGCCCTTGAGATGTTCCGGGTCGCCTGCGTACCCTCTTGCGACAAAGCTGCAGTCAAGGGCAACGGCCGTTGCCATGGGGTTGAACTGCTCTGAAAGGACTCCGAAGGGCTGGTTTTTCGTAACCATCCCCTCCATGCTCGTCGGCGATGCCTGTCCTTTCGTGAGGCCGTATATCTGGTTGTCGTGGACAAAAACCTTGACGCCGATGTTTCTCCTCATCGCGTGGATCAGGTGGTTTCCCCCTTCTCCGTAACCATCGCCGTCACCGCCTATTGCCATGACGAGCATCTCGTGGTTTGCGAGCTTGATGCCCGTTGCAACGGGAAGGCTCCTTCCGTGAAGCCCGTTGAACGTGTTGCAGCGCGTGTAGTGCGGGAATTTGCCCGCCTGCCCGATGCCGGAAACGATCGCAAGCTGACGGGGCTCAACGCCAAGCTCCACCAGCGCCTCTTTGAAGGCCTTCAGAATGGCGAAGTTACCACATCCGGGGCACCAGGCAGGCACCTGTCCTTTATAATCATCCAATACGGGCATACAATTCTCCAAGAAATTCTTCCAGCATGAACGGCCTCCCGTCATATCTATTTATCAGCGTGCCACACTCAAAACCTGTCTCGGTCTTCATGAGCCGCGCGAATTGGCCGGTGGCATTCTGTTCGACGCAGATTGTCGTCTTCGCCCCCTTCAGTACGCTCAGGTAATCAAAGGCATCGACGGAAGGGAACGGATATATCTCGCTGAAATGGAGCATGGCAATGTTTTTTTTCTTTGATGCGATATCGACGGCTTCCCGCATCAGTCCGTATGTGGAGCCCCATCCAATGATCACGATCTCGGGCTTATCATGGCCGTAGAACAGGGGCGGCGCTATTTCCTTCTCAATGAGCGGAAGCTTTTTGAAGAGCCTCTTGTCAACCATCTTTATCCGCGTCGCTGTGTCTTCAATGATGTGGCCTTCCTCATCGTGCTCATCGCTGTCAGTAACGACAAGGCCCGATGCCAATCCCGGGATGCAAAACGGAGACACGCCGCTGTCCGTGAATGCGTGGCGCTTGTATTCCCCGCCGCATTCCTCCTCCCCGGAGAACCTGTATTCGTTGCAGAAAAGACCGTCGAGATCAAAATGTTCGACCGTCCATTGCGTGTCTGCAAGGAACTGGTCGGTCATTATAAAGACCGGTATCTGGTATTTCTGTGAGATCTCAAAGGCCTTATCGGCAAGGAGGAATCCCTGTTCAGGGTTGCCCGGCGCGAAGATCACACGGGGGAATTCACCGTGCCCCGCGTGAAGGGCGAAAAGCAGGTCCCCCTGTTCCGTCTTTGTCGGCAGCCCTGTTGCAGGACCGGGCCTTTGTGCGAGTGCAATAACGATCGGCGTCTCTGTCATTGCAGCAAGAGACAGTCCTTCGACCATGAGGGCAAATCCTCCGCCGGATGTTCCTGTCATGGCCCTTACCCCGGCAAACGAAGCGCCCAACGCCATATTGATGGCCGCTATCTCATCCTCTGCCTGCTCTACAATGATCCCGTACTCCTTCGCCTTTCCTGCCATATAAAGCATAATACCCGTTGAAGGAGTCATAGGATATGCAGAATAGAACTTGCAGCCCGATGCTATCGCACCCGACGCTATGGCATCATTCGTGCTTAAGAGCATCTTTTGACCGGATAGCTGCACAATGGAAAAAGAACACTGGACACAATTATGCCCCGCGTAATTATACCCCGCAAGAGCAGCCACCTTGTTCCTGTTTACCGTATCTTCATCTCTCTTTTTGAGCGTGCTGAGCAATACGTCAAAGAGCAGCTCGATACCCATGCCGAGCATGCCGAGCACTGCCCCGATGGCAACGATATTCGCCATGACCTTGTTGCCGCCGCCACTCGTTGCAAGATCTAAAAAGGGCACACCAAGAAAATTCGGCCTTGCAAATGTTTCACCCAGCATCGCCGGGTCATAGACGATGACCCCTATCTCGGATAATTCCTTTTCATGAAGGACTACGCTCTCGCGATCAAAAGCTACTATGATATCGACCGCTGCGCGGGGGGCTGTAATGGGCTTGTCCGAGAGGCGGATCTGGTAGACATTGTGTCCGCCCCGGATCCTCGATTCATAATCCTGGCAGGTGAAGACGTGATAACCGGATCTCGAAAATACCCTTGCCAGGGAATCGCCTACCGTCTGTATCCCCTGCCCTGCTTCTCCACCGATCTTGATTGTATAGTCCAGGCGCCCTCCTATGCACCATTATAAAATGGCAGAGATAAAATATCAACAAATGAACTACCCCGCAGCAAGCTGCGGGGAATCAGAGGATAGAAACGGCATTATCATGCCCCCTCACCCTGGCCCTCTCCCGCCAGGGGAGAGGGGATATGGTTGCGTCCCGCCAGGGGAGAGGGGATATGGTTGCGTCCTGCGAGGGGAGAGGGGATATGGTTGCGTCCTGCGAGGGGAGAGGGGATATGGTTGCGTCCTGCGAGGGGAGAGGGAACAGTGTTACCCCGCAGCAAGCTGCGGGGAATCATTCGGATTGAATCAAGGCCACGATGCTTGATGCTGGAGATGCTGGATGCTTGATGCTGGTGAGATACGCTGCAAGGATTGAGGTGCAGGGGAAAAACAGCTCATGGCAAATCCTGAATCCGAATTTCTAAATCCTAAACAAATTCGAATGTTCAAAACGTTAAGGAACATGCATTCGTTTTGAACATTTGATATTTGAATTTAGATATTGTTTAGTGCTTCGTGCTTAGGATTTAGATATTGTTTAGAATGTTGTATCATTTGCTTGTGAAAATATATTCAGTCCTAAGGGTTTTTTATTGATATTGAATCTTCAGTATGTTAAAAAAAGAACAAGCGAGGTAGAGAAGATGAGTAATTTTTTAGACAAGCTATCAGTAAGAAAAATGGTCAAAGAAGACCTTGACTATATCGTTGAAATCGACACAAAGGTCCTCGGGGAATCAAGAAAAGATTACTGGGCCAACAAGATCGTAAAACAGGCCGAAACAAGACCGCCTGATGCATCGCTCGTCTCAGAAATAGACGGCAAAGTAGCGGGATTCATCCTGGGTGAAGTCAGCGGATGGGAATTTAAAGTCCCTAACAATATCGGCTGGATTGATACGATCGGCATAGATCCCGATTATCAAAACAGGGGCATCGCAAAGGTCCTCGCTGCTACCCTTGTGAGTAACCTCAAAAAATATGGCGTCGATACGATTTATACGCTTGTGAACTGGAATGACTGGGATCTGCTGCAATTCTTCCATGCGATGGGTTTTTCGCGGGGCGATATGATAAACCTCGTGCTCAAGGTGTAGGGATTTACACTATTTTAAAGTAGCGGCTTTCTGAAGATCCCCGTCAGACAGTTCAATGTTCCCCGACCTCTTGAATATCTCGGCACGGTGAATATACGCGTCCCTGTTCAGGGGATCGAGTTCTATTGCCCTGCTGTAATCGTAGATAGCCTTTTGGTTCTCGCCTGTTTTGGCATAAATAATCCCTCTCATAACATAGAGTTCGGGGTCGTTCGGGAATATTTCGATCGCCTTTGTATAGTCGCTGATCGCCCGCTGGTCATCTCCAAGCTTTTCATAGGCAAAACCACGTTTAATATATGTTTCGCCGTCATGCGGGTTCCATCGTATCGCCTTATCGTACTCCTCTATGGCCCCCACATAATTCCCCTGCGAGGCATCGAAATCCCCCAGCCTGTCGAGCATCTTTACGTTGACGTTGGGTCCATTGGCACAGGAAACCAACATTAACAGACAAGGGGCAAACATGGCAATAATCAACCTTTTCAATAAAACCTCCCTGCTGAAATTTTTTGGATTATACCATGTTCATTCAGATTTTGACAGACAAGAGCGCTTGCTTTATACTGAATTAATCAAGGATGGAGATATTGAACGAAACAAAGTCTTATCCACAATCGGTCTTTCAGGCGCTTCAGCAAAGCCCTTTTGAGAACATCCTTGATTCCAATATGTTTGCCGCTTACGTCCCGCGGGAGCTTGCTGTCCCCCGGATCAAGGATCCCCGCAAAACCCAGCATGCCCAGGGCGGGATCTTCCGCCATCCTGGCTATGTTCATTCTTCCCATGTTAATCAGATCTTTAATTACCTGGGATTCATAAAGCGGTCGCAGAACAGCGGCTACCGGCAATACCTCCCGGTGCTTTATCGCGAACTCAACCATTTCTCGATTGTCATGGAGGATATCGTGTACAACCTGAACATTACGACACCTGTCGAGGTATACGAGGAGCAAAAAAAGGGGTTCGAGTGTTTCTTTGAATTTTACCGTACACGTTCAGGGGGCAATATAAAATGGATCAACGACGTATGGAAACACCAGAAACTTTTTTTAGAACGTATGGATATGCTTTTTGAGACGCTTAAAGTAAGGGGAAGGATCTTTGACTTCAGTTCCGAAGGGTTGTACGAAAGAATATTCTCATTCTGCAGTAACTCAATAAACCGTAGCAATCCGGATAAACCAAACAGCAATGACCTTGGGCTCATTGCAAATAGTTGTACAAAGGCAGCATTGGAGCAACAACCCAAAATCCTCTGGTCCGGCGACAAGCATATCCTGGAAATGCTGAAATTGCTCTATAACGATCCCGTCACCCGCAGCTTATTCCCCCAGGTATACCTCTATTCCAGCTACGACCCCCACAACCACACCCGCTGGTTCCCGGCGTAACGGCAGTTATCAGCCGTCAGCAAAATTATAAACCCGTAAGTCGTGAATCGTAAGTCGTAAGGGGTTCAATCCGGATGATTCCCCTCAGCTTGCTGCGGTGCGGGGTAACACTGTTCCCTCTTCCCTCCCGGGTGAGGGGGCATAATCATGCCATTTCTATCCTCTGATACCCCTTAGTTTGCGGCGGGGCAGTTCATTCGCTTTACGCCTGACGCCTTACGTGTTTGTTGGTGGGGTTAGCCTTCGTTCCGGGGGATCTTGAGTTTCATGTTGGCAGAGATCCTGTTGCTTTTCAATTTGTTCAGCGATTTAAGGCTTGCGACGTCTGTGCCGTATTTGCCGGAGATGGACCCGAGGGTCTCACCCTTTTTGACTACGTGATACCTGACTTTTGGTGTTTGTTTTTTCTGCGAATGGCCGGCGAGCTTTAGCTTCATATTGGGGTAAACCTTATCGTTCTTCAGGTTGTTCATTGATCTGAGGCTCGCAACGTCTATGCCGTATTTGCCGGAGATGGACCCGAGGGTCTCACCCTTTTTGACTACGTGATAAGTCTTTTGTTTTTCCTGCTGCGGCCGCGCGGTTTCCTTTACAGCCTTTGCAGATCCCGACGCAGTACGCGTCTTAACGGCGCTTTTTGCAACCTCTGCCTTTATCCTTGTCGGGCCGGTATATTTCGGGATCTGGATTGTCGTCCCGGGTTTAACGTTCGGCATATCCTCAAAGCCGTTGACCAGGCATATGTCCTCGCTGCTGACCCTGTATCTTTTCGCGATCTTTGCAATAGTATCTTTCTTTTTAACCTTGTACGCAACAAGGCTTCTGACCTTCCTCTGGCCGTTCATTGCCGTTTTAAGGTTGTCGGCAAACTCTTCTTTGACAGGTGCGGGTAATTTTATGGTATAGAGTTCCAGGTTCGGAGGCGTTATGCCGCGGACAATCTCCGGGTTATAGGATCTCACACTGGCCACATCCAGCGACGCAGCCTTTGCAACAGCAGAGAGCGTTGTCCCGCCAGGCACTTTAAGCTCCGCAAACTGTACCGGTTGATCATAGGTAATGCTGCCGAAACCAAATTTTTCCGGATCCTTCGCGATGATCGCCGCCGCTATAAGCCTCGGTATATATTCGCGGGTCTCTCTCGGGAGGGTATTGTATTTCACGAGCTCCCAGAAATCGTTCGTATTATGTTTTACTATCGCCCTTTCGATCCGGCCTTCACCGGCGTTATAGCCTGCCGCAGCGAGATACCAGCAGCCGAACTGGTTAAAAAGGTCCCGCAGATATTTCGCAGCAGCGACGGTTGATTTTTCCGGGTCCCTCCTTTCGTCGATCCAGTAATTCACCTTCAGTCCATACCGTTCGCCGGTAGCATAGATAAACTGCCAGGGCCCCGATGCCTTTGCCGTTGAATAGGCCTTCGGATTGAAACCGCTTTCGATCATCGCGAGGTAAACAAGGTCTTCAGGCATCCCGTTCTTCCTCAGGATCTCTTTGATAACAGGCACGTACTGCTTCGCCCGCCTGAGCCAGTTTCCGAAGACCTTCCGTTTTTCCCCTGTAAACCACTGTATGTTGTATTTCACAGCGTCATTAAATACGATAGGAATATCAAAATCACTTGCAAAATCATATTCCAGAAGTGCGGTGATGTCATCGTCTTCGTTCGTCGCAGCGGCATCTTTCCGGTAAAGGTAATCATCCTTGACAAGGCCTGCATCCTTCTCTGCAGCAGGCGCTGTTCTCTTCCAGCTTTCTGTCTTCCCCTTCCTGGCCGGTTCCGGAGGGGTTGTTGCCTGAACGGACATGCTGTCACCCGGGTATTGGCTGTCGCCGGTTGCCACTTTCGAGCTCGTCGAGCAGCCGGCAAAGACGAACAAAACTAAAATTATAAGAATATATCTTTTCATGTACCTCGAAGTATAATAAGCAAAATTTGTACCACTTCTCCTTTGATGATAAAAAGTATTCAACGTTATGTCAATAAAAAAAACTTTTTTCACTTCATATAGCTTATCCATCGACTGTGAGACGTGAGATGGGTCCTCTTTAAGTTTGAAGCTGATCGTGCCGATAAATAATCTGAGAACTATGAGCCTGAGCGCGTCTTCAAAACAAAAGCCCTTCGATAATTACCTCTCATTCCTGCTGGATGCCTACCGGGACGATCCGCTAAAGAATATAGCCGTGCTCTTTACCGATGTTGTAGGATCAACAAATTACTTCAAGAAGTACGGCGACATGGACGGACGTGAGATGCTCCGTCAGCATCAGAATTTAGCCACCCCGATCATTCACGAGTACAGGGGGAACCTTATCAAGGCGATCGGCGATTCTGTGATGGCCTCTTTTTCCGGTCCATCAGATGCGCTCCGGGCTGCCATAAAGATGCAGCGCGCATTCCGTGCCTACAACGACGATACCTCCGGTGAACACCAGATCCATGTACGCATAGGCGTTCATTTTGGAAAGGTCATCGTTGAAGAAAAAGATATTTATGGCGACGTGGTCAATGTGGCGGCAAAACTGACAAATCTCGCAGATGGCGACGAGATCTATATTTCCAAGGAGGTATACGAGCTTACACAGGATATTCAAGGGCTGCATTTTGAACTGGTGAACCCCTGGAACAAAAAAGATGCACCGAGCGGCCTTATCATGTACAGGGCTGTCTGGGAGAATGCGTCCATTGCAGAACCTGTCCTGAAAACCTTTCTTCACGCTCACCTCCTGCCGGACGCCGGCAGGACAGACCTCTTACACATATGGGAAGATATAGCCGGTACTGCAGCAGCAGGCGGCGAGGCGGCGAAAGACTACGAAGAGGAATATATCCTTCCCGATAAATCTCTCCTATTGATCCTGGGCGATAGCATACATGCACTATCAATCGCTGGAGGCATCGCAGCGCGCCTCGGCGAGGCAACAGGTAAAGGCGTACACACCGAGCCTGTCCGGATAACCATCTGCAAGCTGCCCCATATAAAAGGAGAGGCGCCGTCATCTCAAGGCGTGGCGGTTCAATGTGGCGCAATTGATTCAGGCGGGATCTATATCTCGCACGATGTCCATCTTGACATCAAAGACAAGGGTGATATATCCGTCGAGCCGCTCACTCACGAAGAGACCGGCGAAACTTTTTATAAGATTCTCAGGAAAAACATTCAACAGGGCACCGGGGAACAACCTCTCATATCCTCGCAGCCGCTCTTTTGTCAGAAAACCCTCGCGGACGGCGCATACGCAGCCTGCTTTTACTGCGGCGACCGGAAACATTATCCGTCGGACTGCCCTTCTAAAAATACAGCCGGGAACTCTTCTGCAATTCACCAGCTTGGCTATCAATCTCTCAACACGATCAATAAGCTTTTTTTTCAATACATAAACACGCACCAGTCCTCATCGGGCTGCCTCTATGACGATCCATCTGAACAGCTTCATCGCGCCTTTTACGAACTGAAAGGTGTTTTCCAATTATCGTTTTTACGGATCATCTGGAACAATCCCGCCAACCGCTGGGAAAAGGTCAAACTGGCCGCCGGCCGGAACGAAGGCGGGATCGCATGGCTTATACAGGACTCAATCCGCGTCTCCGACCATGCAAGGGCGCGATCGCTCCTGGAGAAGGCGCTGGAAACCTTTCCCGATGATTACAAGGTCTACTGTCTGGCAGGGTATCTCAATATCGAACAGGATAATCTCCTGATGGCCAAGGAATATTTCAAAAAGGCATACATTTATACAAAAACGAACCCGCAAAAAATATTTGTGTTGTTCCAGCTTGCACGTCTCTACGCCCTGCTCGATAACCCGCAAAAGGCCCAGGATAAAATAAACGGCATTCTCGCCATAGATCCGGGCTGCACCGAGGCTACCTACCAGGACATTATTATGAAGCTCAGGCAAATAAAAGAAAAAATTGCAATACAACATCTGGTAAATCTCGTCCGGGAAAACAGGGATTATTATATTACGGCCCTTATCGACCCTGAGATACAGCCATACCACGCCGTTGTCTTGCCTCAACTCCAGGCAATGCTCAATAAGGCAAAAACTTTGGCGCAATCCCGCCTCGAGGAAGCGCATGCTATACTGAAAAGCTCAAAGGAACTGCTCGGCAAGGAAAAACTTGCCGAGATAGGGCCGTTGTTTGTAAAGGTTGAAGAGCTGATGAAAACCGACAGCTACTTCGGTTATCTCGACTCTTTCCGCTATAGCGATCTGATAATCACCACCTGTGAAAATACAGTAAAAGAACAAAAAAAAGATCTTTCGGAGATCATTGACCGATTATCGCAGCGCCTGCAGAAGGCCTTTGACTTCGTAAAAAAATACCCTTACCGGCATCTCGTTGATGCCTACTACAAACGCCTTATGCTGCTCAAAATAAGAATGGATGATACAAAAGGCGCTGAAAAGTTCTGCGCACCCTGGCAGTTTGAGGCGTGCCATGCACTATGCAAAGAGACTGCCGCTGAATTGGATGCAATAGAACCCAAATTAAAAAGGCTGGAGATAATCCGGCATATGATCCGGGCCTTCTTCAATTTTTTAAAACATTGCTCGGCCATGCTCTCTATCGTTTTCTTCATCGGCATATTTGTATTTCCCTTCTTCGTTGATCCGTTAAACATCCTTCTTTCAAAATTTGATGTTACCTCTATATCAAATGCCTGGTCGTTTCAAAAAACATTCCTCATTTTCGGCGGCATCACAAGCTTTATTGCATCGTTCCTCATATCCGTCAAAGACATGTTTAAAGAAGACCGTGATGCGCCATCCCTGTAAAGAACCTTGTAAGGCGCCATGAGCCGCGAACTATCAGCTATGTTATGTTTTTACAGCTTAGGAGAAAAGATGCTATAATGATTGCTGTGAAAAAATTCATACTGGCGGACGAATGAATACGGATGAATTGGCCGAGCTTTTGCTGGCGGCAGTATATTGCGAGACAGAGAACATAGGCCACCCGTATGTTTTCTTTTCCCTTAAGGAGGTTGCAGCAACCCTGGGGGCCGGCGAGATGACAAACCTGTTCGAAGCGGTGCAATCGCTTGAATCAAAAGGCCTTGTCCTTCTTTCTCAGGGCAGCCCCGATGATATAGGCATTATGATCACCAACGACGGATCCCTCTTCGCAGAGCAAGGCGGTGAAACAGGCATTATCAAAGAATACCGGAGTTACAGGGAGAAGGCGGAAGCGATACAACCCACGCCGGACCATACCCCCCATGAAGAAACATCCGCACCCGGCGTCCCGTCAGAGGCTGCCTTCCATGGCCTCATCATGGAGATAATGCACGTTCTCATCAACGACGGCACCATCGACACTGAGACCCGCGATTACCTCCTCAAGGATGTAGATGCCCTCAACACGCAATTATCAAAGCAGGCAATAAACAGAAAGCTTGTCGAGATGTTGCTGAAAAACCTCGGGAACCACCCTTCCATTAAAGACCTGATCAGAAAGCTGTCTTCTTTGACCTGAAGAAGAAATATGTCTTTATGCTCCTCGCGATAACGCCAAGAAATACTAATATTGAAGCGCCAAACAATTACCCATGCCGTGCTTCGTGCTGAGGATTTAGATATTGTTTCGGATTTGGTGCTTAGAATTTAGTGCTTGATTTCGATATTAGGATTTAGGATTTGTTTCCTGGTTACGGATACTGCGGGACGCTTTTGAGGCCTGCTGCCTCATCCATGCCGAGGGCAATGTTCATGTTCTGTACTGCCTGGCCTGACGCCCCTTTTACAAGGTTGTCAATGGCGGAGATGATAACGATCCTGCCGTCTTCGAAGACCTTCAGGCCGATATCGCAATAGTTTGAGAACCGTGTGAACCGGGTATCGGGATATGCACCCTCATCGACAATGCGCACGAATGGCTCGCCGTCATAGGTCTTCCTGTATAACGCGAGGATGTCCTTTGTTGCGGCATGCTCTTTCAGCCTGCTGTAGACCGTTGTGAGGATTCCCCTGTTCATCGGCAAAAGATGGGGAACAAAGGTGACCTTCATCGGGGCGAACTTGTTTACCTCTTTCTGTATCTCCGGCTCATGGCGGTGAACCCCTACGTTATAGGCCCTGAATCCTTCCGAGACCTCGCAGAACATGCTCCCCAGCTTGGCCTCCCGTCCGGCGCCGCTCACGCCGGATTTAGAATCAACAAAGATATCGCCGGCGATCAAACCGTTCTTCACCAGGGGGTATACCGCGAGGATGGCGGAGGTGGGATAACAACCGGGGTTGCCGATGAGCCTTGCCCCTTTTATCCTGTCCCGGTAAAGCTCGGGCAATCCATAAACCGCTTTCGGGATCAGTTCCTTGGCAATGTGCGGGATATAGACCTTTTCATAGAGAGCGGCATCTTCAAACCTGAAATCCGCGCTGAGGTCGACGATTATGGCCCTGCCGTCGTAAAGCCTCCGCGCCATTTCCATTGAACTCCCATGGGGCAGGCACAGGAAGTAGGCATCACATTTCCCCTTATGATCTTCGTCGGTGGGCTCTAACGTCTCTTCGAAAATTCCCTTAAGGAGAGGAAATACCCCGGATATCTTTTTACCCTTATAGGTATTTGATGTGATTAAGGTGATCTTTACTTCAGGATGGGTAAGGAGCGTGGATATAAGTACAAAACCCGTATATCCGGTAGCGCCAACAATACCGATCTTCTGCATGAAGGATTATCTCTTTGAGAACTGGAAGCTTGCCCTTGCCGCTTTCTTCCCGTATTTCTTTCTCTCTTTTACCCTTGGATCCCTGGTAATGAGTCCCTGTTTTTTAAGAGTGGCCCTGAGATTAACGTTGAATTCCAGCAGAGCCTTGGCAATCCCATGGCCCAATGCCCATGCCTGGGCAGGAATGCCGCCGCCATATATGTTCGCGGTAACGTCGAACTTGCCGATATTACCGGTGAGTACGAAAGGCTTCGCGACCATCAGCCGCCATTCTTCAAGCGGAAAATACTCTTCAATCTTTTTTCCGTTGATGATGAACTCGCCTGCACCTTGTTTGATCCATACCCTTGCTACTGCAGTTTTCCTTTTCCCTGTTGCATAGTACCTTTTTTCAGGCACCTCGTACCTCCTTTAATGTGATCTCCTTTGGCATTTGCGCCTTGTGAGGGTGTTCGCTCCCCTTGTACACCTTGAGCTTCTTCAGCAGTTGTCTCCCCAGGTTGTTCTTGGGCAGCATACCTTTCACGGCGTATACAATGAGATCTTCCGGTTTCTTTTCGAGCAGCGTCTTTGCATTTACCACTTTGAGGCCACCGGGGTATCCGCTGTGTCTATTGTATGTTTTCTGAAAAAGTTTTCTGCCGGTCAGCTTTATCTTTTCAGCATTGATTACGACAATAAAATCTCCCACGTCCATGTATGGCGTGAATGTCGGTTTCTCTTTGCCTCTGAGAATGCCCGCAATCCGTGCAGCAAGTCTGCCGAGTGCTTCCCCTTCCGCGTTCATTACATACCAATCTCTTTTAACGTCACCTAATTTTGGAACATATGTCTTCATTATCTCACCTGGAAAAAATTTGTTTACGATAATATATTTAGGGGTTTAAGTCAAGGAAAACTTTCATCCCCCATCCTCGCCGGGGCTGTCCTCATCATCATCGCCCCCGTTGTTATCGCACGGTGCCAGCAATGCCAGATTATTCTCTCTGTCGCTTCTCCTTTTTTTATCCTCGATGTGTATAATGGAGGTCCTCGCAGGTTCAAGTCCCTTTTGCAACTCTTCCAGAAAAATCCCGTCGGTGATGATGAAACCTCCGGGGTGGTTCCTTAAAAAAATCCTCGCATCGACGACAGAATCCAGGTTCTTCAAATACCCGGGGCGGTTCAGATAAAAAACAAGGGACGAGTTCCTGACCTTGAAAAAGGCTATGCCGCTGTCGTCCACCCCCCTTAATTCCTTCACAACAGCGGCGCAAAAGGGGCGCAAAGTCCTTTTCTCTTCGGCAATGGCCATCCCAACCGTAAAGGTCCATATCTCGACGCACCAGATCAGCACAAGAAGCAACCCCATGCCGCTCCGGAATTTTCCCTTCCAGAACCATATAACCGTTGCCGCCCCTCCGGCAAAGGCCGCGGGACCGACGATCAACTGCGAAATATGCCTGGGCAGATCACCCTGAAAATAGGCATATATCATCGCCGCGCCGGCAAGGACAGGAACGGCGCCGGTGATCACTGCCGCTGCCTGCATAACCCTTTTCCGGATCAATCCGTTGCCGTCGAACCATTGCGAGAGGGCACGTCCCGTAATAAGGGCGAGGGCCGGCACAAGCGGCAGGATGTAGTAGCTTCTCCTGGAGCCTGATGCGGTAAAGAACAGGAATATCGTTGCCGCAGATATAATGACCCACCGGTACTGAGGATCGTACCCCTTGCCGTGCGTCTGCCATACTGCGGCGATCAGAAGAAGGGTCCAGGGGAGAAAAAAGACCAGCGTATGCTTCACATAGGCATAGGGGGGTTCGATATGGTCAAAGGGCCTTACAAACCTGAGGAAATTCTCTCTCCACATTAACATCACGGAATCCCAGGAACCGGTTGCAATTACGGGGAGGAAAAGGATAACCGCAAACAATACGCCGCCCGCGCATGCCCCCAGGACACCCTGCCGTGACAATATCCAGCGGAACTCATACAAAATGCCCTTTCTGATCCTATCCCACGCAAGCCCTTCTCTTTTCATTTCGCCAAAAACATTGCAGGCGCCGGTAACAACCATCACCGCAAAGGCCACCGCAGGCCCAACGGGGCCCTTGCAAAATGCAACCAGGGCGCCGGTGCAATAGAGCATGACAAGGTGCCAGGGGCGGCCGGCATGACCGCCGGACAGGAAGATCCACAACATGCACCATATCCCCAGGAGGTTGAGCATCTCTCCGGAGGCGGTCCTTGCCCATGAGACGAACATAAACGATGTAAGAAGGGTCATGCCCGACAGGAAACCGGCAGCGCTCCCGAAAAGCGCCCTGCCCATCACAAAAATAAGGACGACCGTCATAATGCCCGCCAGAACACCGGGCATACGTGCCGCAGCTTCAGTGACACCACCTTTCAGTGCGAAGGGTATGATAGCCCAGTAGCTGAAAAGCGGTTTGTCAAAATAGATCTCGCCGTTGATCGTGGGAAGGAAATAATTGCCTGATCGCATCATCTCCCTGGCAACCACTGCCCAGCGCCCTTCTGATCCCCACAGCGACCGTACAGACAGGCCAGGGAACAGAAGGACGCAACCAATGATAATGAGGATAATCAGCATGAACCGGTCGCGGGATGTCCACGCACCGGAGCGATCGTATGAAAGCACGTGAAAATATAGCGACAGGTCAGTACAACCGTCAAGGAAAAAACGATAACCATACCGGATAACAACTATAAATTCTAAATCCGAAGCACGAAGCACTAAACAATATCAAAATTCAAACATCAAATGTTCGAAACAAAAGCCCTTCATCATGTTTAATATTTGAACATTGGAACATTCGGATTTGTTTAGGATTTAGAAATTAGGATTTAGGATTTGCCATCAGCCATGAGCTTACCGTCATTGTCTCCTGTACGGATACGACTTATGCGGTCTGTACGCCGGGGAGATGACCCAGTGGCGGCGCGCGCAAAGAAGCGTTGTTGCCGGGTGCAGGGAGCATTCCCCAAAGGCGTCGTTGACGTCATCGACGGCCCTCCAGAGCCGTTCTTCCCTGTCCAACCCTCCGAACAAAGAAGGGTTCGCTGCAAACCTCCGGACATTGAAAGCGGAAACGCCAAGAAGCCTCACGGCGTCTTTCAACCGGACAGAATCGAGCAATGCCGTGACGGTCTCGTATATCATCCTGCCGCCGGGCGCGTAGAAAGGGAGCGTTATCCTTTTTGTAAAGGTAGTGAAATCAGGATACCTCAAGGTAAGAGAGAATCCCTTTGCTACGACCTTTTCCTTTCTCAGCCTTCTTGCCACCATCTCCGAAAGCTCAAGCAGGCGCGCCCTGATCATCATCCTGTCTCCAATATTTTTTTCGAAGGTCATGCTGTGCCCTATCGACTTTGGCAGCCCTCCCGGGTCTTGGGCCCGGAAGGGGTCTATCCCCCGCGCCATGAAGGAGAGATAATCGCCCCATATCCCGAACCTCCTTCGCAGCACGCTGACAGGAAAATCCCTGAGCTCCCTGCAGAGCGTTATCCCGAGGGCCTTCAGGGCCGCCCCCATCTTTCTGCCGATGCCGGGTATGCTTTCCACCGGGAGACCCTCCATGAAGCGCTCCACATCATCCTTCTCCACGGCCACCAGCCCGTCAGGTTTGCCGAGCTCTCCGGCTATCTTTGCAACGAGTTTATTGGGCGCGATCCCGACAGAACAGGTGATGCCGAATTGTTCGCCTATCTCTCTTTTCACCGCCACGGCGACATCTGCAGGCGAGGGGAAAAGGAGGAGGGAACCGGTAAGGTCCGCAAAGAACTCATCAATGGAACAGATCTCCACCTCCGGGGTATACCGTAAAAGGATCTCGTGTATCCGTACACAGGTGTCCACATATTTGTTGTTCCTCCCTTCCACAAAGACAAGCGACGGGAGTTTTCTTATGGCCTCTCCCTTTGTCATTCCCGTCTTTATCCCGAACCTTTTTGCCTCGTAAGAAGATGCCACGATCACCGTTCTTTTGCCGCTTCCCACTACCGCGACCGGTTTTCCGCGAAGGTACGGTCTCGACGCCTGTTCAACGGATGCGAAGTAGGCATCCATATCGATATACATGACAACCCTATCCATCTGTCTCCACTGCCTCAAGAAACCACATCAGCCCTTCCTGACGGTACGAAAGTTCATAAAGATCCTTCCCGTCAGTGACCACAAACCTGCGTATCAGCTCTCTGCCGTCCCTCTCGCGCCACACATAAGTGGTCTTTTTTATTTCCAGCTTTCTCCCCTTCCACAAAAACCACTTGAGCTCCATCTTCTGCCCTTCCTTCCGGAAGACAACCCCGGCCACCACCCTTTCACCTACCCTGGTAAGCATGCCCTATTATACCAAACATATGTTTGGTGTCAAGAATTATTCAATAACCGTCGCAAGGCGTGAGTCGTAAGGCGTAAGGGGATTACTACCGAATAGAAAACCGTATATCGTATACCGAAATCCTAATATCGCAAGGTTCAATCCTGACGAAGGAGGGACAATCCTAAACAAATTCAAATGTTCAAAATTCAAAACGTAATGAACTACCCCGCAGCAAGCTGCGGGGAATCAGAGGATAGAAACGGCATGATCATGCCCCCTCACCCTGACCCTCTCCCGCCAGGGGAGAGGGAACAGTGTTGCCCCGCAGCAAGCTGCGGGGAATCATCCGGATTGCAGGGCATTTGTTTGGAACATTTGATATTTGAGTTTTGATATTGTTTAGGGTTTAGAAATTAGGATTTAGTATTTATTATTAGGGTTCGGTTATTCCGTATCCGGCGTCTTTCTTTTAAACCGGACGACAAAGCTGATCGTCATGAGGACAATGATCAGCAATAATAACGCCAGGCTGCCGTAGTCGGTTCTTAGCGCAGCGAGGTTCAGCCGTGCAAAATAATCTTCCTTTACAACATGAATAAAGATGATAAAAAGCGCTGTCGCCCAGAACCTGGCAAATCGCGAGATCTCGTTCGCGGTTATCCTGTGCTTGGAAAATCCGTTGATCATCGCCCGCCAGCTTTTGATGGAAAAGGCATCGGGAAAGATCTGCGGCACATCGAGGCTGTATCTCAGAAACTCTTCGCCGTGCATCTCGGCAAGAATGCTCTCCTCTTTCCGGATCGTCGGCCCGTAGGACCAATAGAAGAGGAAAGGATACACAAGCAGCAGATAGACGTTGCCGCTCAAGAGACAGAAACCGGAATCAATAAGATAATTCGCCATGTAGTAAGGGTGCCTGACAATACTGTAGGTACCGTCCTTGCAAAGGACGACGTTGCGGATCAGGACGCCTTTTGTCACGTAATGGAAGAAGCAGCCAAAGCTCAAAAGCAAAAATGAGAGAAGAAGCCTGACAACATCGAGATCGTAGACAAGGGCAGAGGCAAGGGCAACGATTATGGTAATATCCCTCAGGTTGCTTCTGTTCAGGAGGGGGCGCTTTTTATCTTCCTTGATCTCTGTCATGATGATTCGACATAACTCTATTGAATTGTGTTGATTCAGTCAAGGAATTTTTCGGATATTGATTTTTACTGCCTCCGATGGTATCCTTGTCAGACACAAATGAGGTAGTGCTTCAGGACTTTACGCATATGACAAATGACAGGATGAAAGGCGCGCCATGAAAGAGTTTAAAGTGCTGGTCACGGAAAACGTCGCCCCGGAGGGCATAGACATACTGAAAAAAGATCCCGCCGTCGGGGTAGACATGAAGGTCGGCATCAAACAGGAGGAATTGAAAAAGATCATCGGTCAATACGACGCGATCATTACAAGAAGCGGCACAAGCATCCCCGCAAGCCTCGTTGAAAATCCGGGGAAGCTGAAGATCATAGGCAGGGCAGGCGTCGGAGTTGATAATATCAACATAGAAGCGGCAAGTAAAAAAGGCATCATTGTGCTCAACGCGCCTACAGGCAACACCCTCGCGGCAACAGAACTCACGCTCGGGATAATGCTCGCTGCCGCCCGCAAGATCCCTCTGGCAAACAACTCGCTGAAGGCAGGAAAATGGGATAGAAAACGCTTTCTCGGCATAGAGCTTTACAACAAAACCCTGGGTATTGTAGGGCTGGGCAGGATAGGGAGCAACGTCGCCATCAGGGCAAAAAGTTTCGGGATGAAGGTAATCGCATACGACCCGTACATCAAGAAAAGCAAGGCCGACTCACTAGGAGTAACGCTTTACGAGAACCTGGAAGATCTCCTGAAGGAGGTCGATGTTGTAACGTTTCATACGCCCCTGACCAGTACTACAAAAAATATGATCACGGCAAGGGAGATCTCCCTCATGAAAGACAATGTCATCTTCGTCAATTGCGCGAGAGGCGGGATCGTTAACGAAAATGACCTTTACGACGCCTTGAAATCAGGCAAGGTCTTTGCTGCCGGAGTAGACGTCTTTGAAAAAGAACCCCCTGAAAGCAATAAGCTCCTGGCGCTTGAAAACGCATTTGCAACCCCGCACATAGGGGCAAATACGATGGAAGGGCAGGAAGCTGTTTCCGTCATCATTGCCGAGCAGGTCCTCAATGCCCTCCATGGCCGTCCATACCTCAATGCCGTTAATATCCCCTTCATGAAATCCCAGCTTCCCGAACATATGCAGCGCTACTTCAACCTGACGGAAAAGATGGGGAAGCTCGCTGCCCAGGTCACCAAGGGGAGACCGGAAAAGATCACCATCGTCATGGTCGGGAAAAATTTTGAAGAAGACCTCTGTGAACGGAAATTCGATGTCCCCTTCAGTTATCAACCCTTTACCATTGCCGGCATAAAAGGCTTTCTCGAGGTGAGCTTGAAGGATTCCGTCACCCATATCAATGCGCCCTACATCGCAAAAGACAGGAATATCGTTGTCGAGGAATCGAAGACCGATCAGTTCGATAAGTTCAACGACCTCATAATCTTTGTCATCAAGACAGACAGGGAGGAAACGAGTATTGCAGGCACCGTATTCCCCGACAAGCTGGGGAGAATAGTCCTTCTCGACAGGTTCCATCTGGATGTCGTGCCTGAAGGAAATTTTCTCCATTTCAGGATCTTTGACCGTCCCGGGATCATAGGCAAGGTGGCTACAATACTCGGAGACCACCATATCAATATCGCGGGGTTCGGCCTGTCCCGTCAGAAAACCGGCGAAGAGGTCGCCTTCGTCTCTGTCGATGACCCTATCGGACAGAAGGCGCTCGATGAGATACTGCGAATAGACGGGATGATCGAGGCAAAGGCCATCGACCTGTAATAATCTGCTTTCCAAAGAAGCAAAATTTTGATACACTGTAACGGTGCGAAAGACAAGAAGTAAGACAAACAAGGAAAGAGGCAAAAGCAAAAATATCTTTCTCGATATAAAAGGGCAAAACAAAGATAAGGAGAAAAGGACAAAGGGATTCACCTTTCTCTATTTTATCATCGCTTTTATCGCCATCGTCGTTATCAACAGCTACTTCTTCAAATCAGATGTACGGACAGTACAGTACAGCGAGTTCAAGGAGTTGATCGCCAGGGGCAAGATAGGCGACCTCGTCATCGATACCGACACAATACAGGGTAACCTCACCCTCGAGGACGGAAAAAAAACGAAATTTCTCACGAGCAGAGTTGAGGACCCGGACCTCGTCAAGGACCTGCAGAAAAACAATATTAAATTCACCGGCCAATACGAAAACAAATTCCTGAAGGCGATCTTCGCCTGGGTGCTCCCATTTGCCGTCATCATACTCGTCTGGAACCTTCTCATGAGAAGAATGGGGGGAGCGCCGTCAAGCGTTCTCAACTTCGGCAAAAGCAGGGGCAAGATATACGGCGAAGATGAGATCAAGATTACATTTGATGATGTCGCAGGCGTCGACGAGGCGAAAGAGGAGCTTAAGGAGATCATTGAGTACCTTGAGTATCCGCAAAAATTCCTTGATATCGGCGGCAAGATCCCGAAAGGGATTCTCCTCGTCGGACCACCGGGGACCGGCAAAACCCTTCTCGCCAAAGCCGTTGCCGGCGAGGCAAAGGTCCCTTTTTTCAGCATGAGCGGCTCTGATTTCGTCGAGATGTTCGTAGGCGTCGGCGCTTCACGCGTCAGGGACCTCTTTGCGCAGGCGCAGCAAAAGGCGCCCTGCATCATCTTCATCGACGAGCTTGACGCCCTCGGAAAGGCACGGGGTATGAACCCCCTTTCCTCTCACGACGAACGGGAACAAACGCTCAATCAGCTCCTTTCGGAGATGGACGGCTTCGATACCAAGACCGGCGTTATCATCGTAGGGGCAACAAACAGGCCTGAGATCCTTGATCCCGCGCTATTGCGTCCCGGCAGGTTTGACCGGCATGTCCTCGTTGACAGGCCCGATATCAAAGGCAGGGAAGAGATATTGGAGGTACACATCCGCGGCGTAAAAATGGCGAAGGGCATAGACCTCAAGGTCATCGCCGCACGCACCCCCGGCTTCGTGGGCGCCGACCTTGCAAACCTGGTCAACGAAGCTGCGCTTCTTTCGGCACGGAAAGGCAGGACCTCGGTAACCATGGAGGAATTCGAAGAGGCTATCGACAGGGTAGTGGCGGGGCTTGAAAAAAAGAAAAGGGTCATGAGCAAGCGCGAAAAGGAGATCGTTGCATATCACGAGACAGGCCACGCCCTGATGGCGGAATTCCTTGAAACAACAGACCCGGTTCATAAGATCTCGATCATACCCCGCGGCATTGCCGCCCTCGGCTATACCTTGCAGCTTCCCACAGAAGACAGATATCTTATGACCCGGCAGGAGCTCCTTGATCGTCTCTGTGTGCTCCTCGGAGGCAGGGTAGCGGAAGAGATAGTCTTCGAAGAGATCTCGACGGGCGCTCAAAACGATCTTGCACGTGCGACAGATATCGCAAAATCAATGGTAAAAGAATACGGGATGAGCGAAAAACTGGGGCATATGACCTTCGAAAAAGAAAGGAGACCGCTTTTTCTGGATATCAATCCATCCTTCGGAGGGAAGGATTACAGCGAGGCAACGGCGAAGGACATAGACGGGGAAGTAAAAAGGATCATCGAAGAGTCTTACACCAGGGTGAGGACCCTTCTTACCGAAAAAAGGACGGCCCTGGAAAAGGTAGCCCGGACGCTGCTCGATAAAGAGTCTATTGATGGAGCAGAGCTGAGGGAATTGTTGAAGGAAAACGGTAAAACGAATGAAACCGACGAACCTGGAGAAAAAACAGATTGATCTTGTGAAGGAGTCGATCTGCGTGTACGAGAAATGCACGGAATGCAGGACGCTCTTTAAGGCCGGGCAGCTTGGCTTCACAAGCATTGAGGACTTTGTCGACGACAGGGGAAAGAGCTGTCTGTACCGCCTCAAGGAGATGTGCCACGAGCTCTTTCGAAACTCAGACGACGCCGGCTATAAAGAAAAATTATACGACATAACTGTCGGCTACATCTTCCACGAAGCAATGAAGATGAGGGAAAACCTTTACCAGCTTGAGTATTATAAACCACATTGCGATATTGCCGCCAACGACCTCACCGACAAGGAGAAAAAGATCGTCCATGATATAAGCCTTCTGATCAAAAAGGCTGAAATAAGGCTCAGGGAAGGCCTCAAGGAAACCAGGGTGCTCCTCCATGAGCTCGTCGGACAGCTCAGGGAGCTTATCATCACTTACCGCAGCAACTATCTGCTGCCGCGCTTCATCTTCGAAAATGATAAACCACTTATCAAGATATATGGCAAAAAGGGATTTAAGGATCTCCTCAGCATACTCTATACGGACGGAAGGCCGCTCCTGTACCTCAACGCAGCCCGCAGTTACCTCGAAAGCGAGTATTACGATATGGCACGGAAGCTGTTTCAAAAAATTACAAGGCTTGACAGCAAAAACCGGGAGGCATTATTTCTATACAAGTATGCATCGGCGTTTAATTTTTACTTTAAGAACATGTTCACGAAGGCCATGATGTTTACTGAAGATGCCCTGTCCATGGATATAATGGATATAGATGACGCAACTAAAAGACGCTACAGAGAGGCTTTGCAGAAACTCTCGGCCGACATCAAGGGAGAGATCAAGAAGAAGAGAAAAGGAAGCTCAAGGAGGGGATAATAAATGCCTATATACGAATATACATGCGGCAAATGCGGCAAGGATTTCGAGATGATCGTCTTTAAAGACGACGAGCCTGAATGTCCTGCCTGCGGGGCAAAAGACCCGGTCAGAAAGATGTCGTCATTTGGATTTTCCGTTGGCTACAAATTCAAGCCATCTTCATCGAGCACAGGCTCTTCCTGCGCAGGCTGCAGTTCCTCGAACTGCTCGAACTGTTCGTAAAATGAACGTTGCGAGTTACGGGTTACGGGTTTTCTGCGAGGCTGTATGACGCGCAACCCGCAGCCGGCAGCCCGCAGAAATAGCCTCGTCAAAAAAATCATAAAAATCATTGAGAAGGAAAACCTTATCGAGGAAGGCAACAGCATACTCCTCGGGGCGTCAGGAGGGATAGATTCAACCGTCCTGCTCCATGTGTTGCTCAATATCTCGCGGCAGATCCCCTTCTCGCTGGGCCTGGCCCATGTAAACCACAGATTGCGGGGCAGTGAATCTCAAAGAGACGAGGATTTTGTGAAGGATCTTGCCGGCAGGTTTTCTCTCCCTTTACACACCAAAAAGGTTGACGTGAAAGAGTTCGCATCCGCTTCCGGCATCTCATTACAGCATGCAGGCAGGGAACTGCGCTACGCCTTCTTCAGCGACATCGCGAAAGCACACAACTATAATAAAATTGCCATTGCACATACCCTCGATGACCAGGTGGAGACTTTCCTCCTGAGGATCATCAAAGGAACGGGGATCCGGGGACTCTCTTCCATCCCTGTCAGGCGGGGACCTATCATAAGGCCGTTCCTTTTTACCTACAAGTCGGAGATCGAGGAATATGCGCGGCAAAACAGGGTGTCGTTTGTCGCTGATTCCTCAAACGAAAAGGTCGTCTACGAGAGAAACTTCCTCCGCAGGGAGATCGTCCCGGTCATGGAGAGGCTGAACCCCGCCGTGAAAGAAAAGATATTCTCGCTGCTTCAGGACATAACCGCAATAAACCTCATCTTCGATAAGCGGTCAAAAACGTTTCTCCTTCAGGAAAAACAGGACCATGGCGAAGAAACCCTCTTCAACGTACCGGCGCTGGCGAATATGGATGAAGAGACACGATTCAGGATATTGTCCGATACGCTTGCCTCCATTGAACCGCGATTCATCCCCTTAAGGCAGCATATACTTTCTATAGAAAAGATTATAAAGGCAAAGAAGCCAAACCTGACCGTTATCCTTCCCTTTGGCCTGAGAACAAAAAAGGCTTATACAACCCTTATTTTTACAAAAAAACCATTACGACTGCCCGTAACAGATCAAATCCCCCTTACGACCGGCAAGAACATCCTGGAACCTTTCAATATCTCCCTCACCGTCAGGGCACAAAAAAGACCATCCGCCATAAAGCTGCACAATCATAATGTTGCCTTTTTTGACAGGCAAAAGGCCGGGGCCCTCTCTGTCAGGACCTTTCGCCCGGGCGACCGTTTTTTCCCGCTCGGCATGAACCATTACGTCAAGCTGAAAGATTTCTTTATCTCCCGCAAGATTCCCAAAGAGGAGAGGAGGTTCATTCCACTCCTCATCTCCGGCAACGATATAATCTGGGTCATCGGGCACCGGATCGATGAGAGGTACAAGGTAACAGAAACGACGTGGGAAATACTCAAGGTCGCAGCCTCTCCATTATAAGCGATCAGTCCTGCTATCAGAATGAATAACCAATTACCGGCAGGTATTCCCTGATAGCCGGTTGCTGAACGCTTGACAATATCGAAGCGTGAGTCTATACCTATAATTAGCTAAAAGGGGGCATTATATGACAAAAAGAAAACGGGTTGCGATACTTACGGGCGGAGGCGATGTTCCCGGACTGAACGTTGCCATAAAGGCGGTGGTGACACGCGCTCACACCCTCCATATCGAAGTGGTAGGGGTCAAAAGAGGCTGGATGGGCCTTTTATGTATTAACCCCGGCGACCCTGATACCGTAGAAAAACTCACCATGCCTTTGACCGTGGATAATGTACGGACGATCGACCGCACAGGCGGAACCATGCTGCATACATCACGCACCAATCCCGGGAACATGAAGCCCGATGAGATACCTGATTTTGTATCAAAGGATGACCGGTTGCCGAATCCGAACGGTACCTTTGACTGTACACCCCACATCATGCGTGTACTCAAATCTTTATCCATTGGGTCGATCATCCCTATCGGCGGCGACGATACGCTAAGCTATGCCTGCCGCCTTCAGAAAGAGGATGTCCAGGTCATCGCCATCCCCAAGACGATGGACAACGATGTGTTCGGCACCGATTTCTGCATTGGTTTTTCCACGGCCGTTACACGCTCGGTAGATGCCATCAACGCCCTGCGCACAACAGCCGGCTCGCATGAGAGGATCTGTGTAGTGGAGCTGTTCGGAAGAAACTCCGGCGAGACCTCGCTTTTTGCAGCCTACCTTGCCGATGTTGACCGCGCCCTGATCTCTGAAGTCCCTTTTCATATGGATCAGCTCATCCGCTTTCTTGTGGATGACCGCTCCAAAAATCCTTCTAACTATGCGATCATGACCATCTCCGAAGGCGCCCATCCCATCGGTGGAAACATTCTTGAGAGCGGCGACATAGACGCCTACGGACACAAAAAGCTCGGCGGGATCGGATATCTCGTCGCGCAGGATATCAAACAAAGAACGGGTATCAACATCATCTATCAGCAGTTGGCATATATCATGCGCTCAGGCACCCCTGATTCCCTTGACCGCATGGTCGCCGTCTCTTACGGAAACCTTGCGCTCGACCAGATCGCCATGGGCAACACGGGCCGTATGGTGGCGCTCCAGCAAGCCGTCTATACCACGGTGCCCCTGGATATGGTCATCACCGCCAAAAAACGTGTCGACGTAACCGCCCTCTACGACGAAAAGAACTACCGCCCCAAGGTGCGGGAAACCCTCGGCAAACCGATGTTTTTGTACTAAGCAGCTTTCAGGGTTCAGCTTTCAGCGATTAGCCAAGACATACTGCTTATTCTTTTCGCCATGAGCCATTTTGCGCCCCCTCTCCCTGACCCTCTCCCGCAAGGGGAGCGGGGACAATGATACCATCCCGCAGGGAGCAAAAGCGACGCGGCGATTTCATTCTGTCCTTTTGTAACGTTGAAAAGATTTTTTGTCCCCTTACGACTTACGCCTCACGACTTACGGATTATATTTATGCGCAGTCGGCGGGGTCGCCTTTGATCTTCGCGAGGGCGTGGGGAATGGCGTCGATGACGAAGCCGAGGCATTCGACGGCTCCCTTTGGACTTCCCGGCAGGTTGATGATCATGCTTTCGCCGCGTATGCCGCAGATGCCCCTCGATATGATGCCGTGGGGCGTTATCTTATAGCTCTCCATCCGGATCGCCTCCGCAAAACCCGGCAGCTCTCTGTCGATCACCGACCGCGTCGCCTCGGGTGTAACGTCCCGCTTCGTGACCCCTGTGCCTCCCGTGGTGACAACAAGATCAAACTTTTCATCATCGATGAGTCTTTTTATCGCATCGGCTATTATCGGGACCTCGTCGGGCACGATAACGATGTTTCCTACGTCATACGCATCGCCCAGGAACTTTTTCAGCGCCGGCCCGCTTGCATCCTCGCGCTCCCCCCTGGAACCCTTATCGCTGACCGTTATGATCGCAACCTTATATTTCATCGCATCACTTCTATCTCGTCCCCGATCTTCACTTCGCCTTCTGTCAATACTTCGGCGAAAATCCCTTCCCTCGGCATCACACAATCGCCGACCTGCTGAAAGATCGCACATCCCTTATGACATTCTTTTCCTATCTGCGAGATACGGAGGATTACACCCTCGCCTACTTTCAGCTTCGTGCCCACCGGCAGCGTATAGAGTTCGATCCCTTCCGTCGTAAGATTTTCTGCGAAATCCCCGTTTCCCACATCGATCCCCTTGTCTTTGATCTTTGCGATGCTGTCCGTTGAGAGAAGGCTCACCTGCCTGTGCATAAAACCCGCATGGGCATCGTCTTTCAGGCCCTTATCCTGAATAAACATGCGCTGCCCCACGTTATGCTTCTTCTCGCCCTTATCCCTGCTGATGTTTACCGACACCACTTTACCAACCATAATGTAACTCCTTATACACCCGTTAGGCGTAAGTCGCAAGGGGTTAAAATCGCCTAACGCCTTACGTTTTTACTCCATCAGCTATGAGCTATCAGCCATGAGCTGACTTTCTTCTATATTTTCCGCTCTTGCCGCCGCTCTTTTCAAGGAGATAGAACGGCCCGAGCTCGATGCCCTTGTCGATCGCCTTGCACATATCATAGATCGTAAGGGCGGCCGTCATCACGCAGTTGATCGCCTCCATCTCCACACCGGTCTCGCCCTTCGTCTTTACCGTCGATATAATATCGATCGCGTGTTCTTTGTCGTGGAAGGCATATCGCACATCCACGTGCGTAAGCGCGAGAGGGTGGCAAAGAGGGACAATTTCGTAGGTCCTCTTGGCGCCCATGATCCCTGCGATCTTGGCGACAGTAAATATGTCGCCTTTTGGGCCATAACCGCTTTTAATAAAATTGTATGTTGCCGCCGACATCGTTACCTTGCCGAAACCGACGGCCTCCCGTTCGGTCTTTTTCTTTTTTGTAACGTCCACCATCCTCGCATCACCCTTGCTGTCAATATGGCTAAGCTTCATCTACCCTCCTATATTCCGCAGGTTCCGCTGGCACTTCCTGATCTGTCCCATCTCATGCTTGTTCGCAGGCTTGACCTTCACTACATCTTTTACAAATTTCCCTATCTCTTCATCGCCCGCATTTTTTCTCATGAGGCTTTTTACATCATATTCCGTATCGGAGAAGAGGCAGGGGCGGATCATGCCTGTTGACGTGAGTCGTATCCTGTTGCACTCTGAACAGATATGGGTGGAGACGGGGCTGATAAGGCCTATCCTGCCTTCGCTGCCCTCAATCCCGTAAACCTTCGCCGGCCCTCTCGTGGTGTTCAATAACGGTACAAGAGGATACACGGCTTTTATCCGCTCTTCAATTTCGTGAGACGAAACGATCCTCGATTCATCCCAGAGCGTGGAGTCTCCAAAAGGCATAAATTCTATGAAGCGCACCTCCAGCCCCCATTTCCTTGCGAGCCTGGCAAAATCGAGGATCTCGTCGTCGTTAAAACCTCTGATAACGACGGTGTTGATCTTGATAGGACGAATCCCTGCATAGATGGCCTTTTCAATGCTCATGAGGACTTCGTCGTAGGCGTCGACGCGGGTAATCTCCGCAAATCGTTCACGCTTCAATGAATCAAGGCTGATATTAACCCTTTTCAGCCCTGCTTCCTTCAGCTCGAGGATCTTCTGGCCAAGCAATAAACCATTGGTCGTAAGGCTTACATCGTTGATGCCTTCGATGGAAAATATCTCCTTGAAAAGGTAGGATATCCCTTTCCGCGTAAGCGGCTCGCCGCCAGTAAGGCGTACCTTTGTAACGCCCAGTTCAGAGCATATCTTCACAAACCGTATGATCTCCTCATACCGGAGTACCTCTTCATGGGAGGTGAACGGGAAATCGCCGTCTACACAATATTTGCAGCGCAGATTGCACCTGTCGGTAACGGAGATCCTGACGTAATCAATAACGCGGTTATATTGATCAATTAACATTTCCAAATCCTTCTTTCATTGATCGTGAAAGGTGAAAGGTGAAAAGTTTAAAAAGCATTATTCCCTGTCTTCTATTATACATTTTTAGATCTACCTTTTACCTTTCACGTTTTACATTTCACGAAGTTCGTCGTTGCTATAGTTTACCATATTTTACTGTCCCTGTGTGCTCTGTATTGTACCCGCCGATCTCTTCCAGCCTCTTTTTGAACATATCAGACCGGATAATCTCTATGAGCCTTCTGAAGCGCTGATCTTCCGTAAACTCACCCGCAACAACAAGGTCGTACTCTTCTTCTGCCAGGGGAATAAAATCCAGAGAAAAGAGCTTTGCGACGGCATAGATAGCCACGCCTGCATCCGCTACCGATTCTCTCACCGCGATGCCGACAGCGGTGTGGGAAGACTCTTCTCTCTCATAACCACGTATCGACTCCTTGCTGACGCCTTTTTCCTTTAATAAAAGATCAACGAGTATCCTCGTCCCGGATCCGAACTGCCTGTTGATAAATTTTATATCTTCTCTTCCCAAATCCCCTATCCCTGCTATCTTCTTTGGATTGTCCTTCCGGACAATAAGCCCCTGCTGCCTCTTCGCTATATGTATCAGGATCACCTTTCTATCAGGGAGGTATTTCTCGATGACCGGTATATTATAGACATTTTTCTGATCGTCAAGGATGTGTGTGGTGCAAAGGTTCGCCACGCCCTTTTTTACCGCAAGGATGCCGCTCAGGCTCCCTGTATGGGTTGACAAAAGATCTGCTTCCGGATGCGCTTTCTTCAGCAGATCCCTCATGATGTCAAGGGACAGGTCGTGGCTGCCGACTATATGGATCCTGTTCGTGATGTCCGCTTCATCCTTCAACAGCAGGCACTCTATCTCTTCGTCTTCGCCGTACCCTTCTATGTTCTCCGGTATCCTCATGAGACCATCGGCGCGGGCCATGGAGGAGAAGATGCTTGCCCCTCTTGGTAATGGAAATACATAGTACCTGCCGAGATGCTGTTGAAGATTGACCCTCACAATCTCCTCCATGCCAATCCTTGAGGGTATCTTATAGGGGGTGAGGCACCGCACAGAACGCCTCTGAATCCTCGATGATGTCAGCCTTTCATAGACCGGTTCGAGAAAGGTCTGAAAGCTGATCGCCGCAGACACAGGGTAACCGGGAATGCCGAATACAGGTTTATCGTGAATGATGCCAAAGATGGCAGGCCTTCCCGGCATCATCGATACGCCGTGAAACACGATGGCCCCCAGCTCGCGGATAATGTCCTCTGTATAATCTTCGTCGCCTGCGCTTGAACCCGCGTTGATCAGCAATACGTCATAATCATTGACAGACTGATCGACAACATCGCGGAGCTCCCCCCTGTCGGCAATGATCGCGTGCCTTGTCGCCTGGAAACCGGTCTCAGCCGCCATTGCGGCAAGGAGGTGAGAGTTAAAATCGATAAGCCTCTTTTCCTGATTTCTTGTGCCCTGCTGTCTCTCATAGATATCGATCAGCTCTTTGCCTGTGGGTATAATGAGGATCCTCGGCATCCTTCTCACATGGACATGGGCTACGCCGGCAGAGATCAGCATGCTCACATCAAAGATCCCCATCGCATGGTTTGTGGGCACCAGCATATCGCCTTCTATGATGTCCTCACCGATCATCCGTATATTCTGCCATAGGTACAATGGTTTTCTGATCACAATAGAGCGCCCGGACTCCTCTACCTCTTCCCTGATCACAACGGCATTCATGCCTTCAGGCATGGCATCGCCGGTATTCACGCGCACAGCCTCGCTGTCCTTCTTCAGAGAAACCGGGTTGGCCACATCGGCTTCAATGGTCTTCTCGAACATCGTCGCATAGCCGTCCATCGCGGAGCACACAAAAGGCGGATTGGAATATTTTGCAGTCACCGGCCTCGTTGTTATCCTGCCATTGCTCTGATACGTCGGGATCAGCTCTTCGTCTTCAATGGGCCGGATGTGTTCCAGCACCCTCCGGACAGCCTCTTCACTTTTGATCGTCTCCAGGTAACGTCTCACATTATCACCATTCAATATTTGTAGGGGTCAGCCCTTGACATTTGACAAATCTTAAGTTGAAACTCTTCTCAGTGGAGAAAATCAAAGAAAAATTGTCAAATGTCAAGGGCTGACCCCACGTTTCGAATTCAGAGTTTATCATTTTCATCATTCAAAAAGATGCACTTCCACCCTCTCGTCCTTCTCACAGCCGTCCTTGCCCTCGGGGATAATAACGTACCCTGAGGCGCCGACAAAGGAGGATATAACGGACGATTTTGAGAATACCGGCGACACATAACAATCTCCATCAGCCTCTCTGGTCGCAACCTTTACGTATTCTTCGACGCCGCTTGTTGAAGGGATGTTTGTGCTCAGAATTCCCGCCATCTTCTTTTCCCTGTACCCTTCTTCGCCCTTCAGCTTCCGCAGCAGAGGGAGTACAAATCGCATCATAACCATCGCGCAGGAATTGGGATGCCCCGGCAGCCCAAAAACCGGCTTTCCCCATAGCTTTCCGAAGATCGTTGGTTTTCCAGGCTTTATGTTGATCCCGTGAAAGAGTATCTCTCCGCCGAGACGCGTAATCGCATCTGCCATGTAATCCCTCTGTCCCTTGGAGCTTCCGCCGGAAAGGATTATCAGGTCGCACTCCCGCGCCAGGTGCAATTTCCCGGCGATGCTGTCAACAGTGTCCTTGCCTATCCCGAAAAAACTACAGTCCGCACCGTTGCCTTTCAAAAGATTTGTTATGGTGTGCCCGTTTATGTCCCTTATCTTCCCCAATGGCGGCGTCTCCTCGGCAGATACGATCTCATCGCCTGTTGATATAACACCTGCAACGGGAAGTTTATAAACAGGAACGATCGGCCTGCCGATGACAGAGAGAACGCCGATATCAAAGGGAGAGAGCTTCCTTCCTTTTTGCAGAACAACTGCTCCTTTTGCTATGTCTTCACCCTGAAAACAGATATTCTCTCCCCTGTGGAGTGTCTTTGTCACTTCGATAGCATCCCCTGCGGCCCTCACAAATTCCTGCATTACCACGCCGTCCGCGCCTTCCGGGATCATGGCGCCCGTAGCGAGATAAACGCATTTGCCATCTTCAAGTTCAACGCGGGGAGCTTCACCTATCCTGATTTCTCCCTGTACGTAGAGGAATAAAGGAGTTGTCTCTTTTGCCCCCTGTATGTCCTTTACCTTCAGCGCGAATCCATCGACGAGAGACCTGGGAAAAGGCGGTATATCCTCCACTGACAGGATATCTTCGGCAAGGATCCGGTGAAGGGCATCGTTTATACCGATCGTTTCCTTTGCAGGATCTGCCCTGAATGAATTGATCATCGCTAATGCTTCCAACGAAGATACTGCCTTTAAAAATTCCATGTCCTGTCGGTCCCTCTCTTCAAGTCCTGTAAAGATTTCCGCTTTACATTAAACGCAATATCATACCATAACAGACCGTTTTTTAAAAATAAACTACCCCGCAGCAAGCGGCGGGGTATCAGAGGATAGAAACGGCATTATTATGCCCCCTCACCCTACCCTCTCCCGCAAAGGGGAGAGGGAACAGCGTCACCCCCGCTGCAGGCGGCGGGGTATCATCCGGATTGAAATTTACTGAGAAATGCTAACTGATACTGCCTATCGCAGGATCCAGTGAACTGATGCGACAGAAACGATGAGAAATACGGCAAGGGCTGTGGCAATGATCTCCCATTCCCACCTGTTCACCTTCACGATCTCATACCAGTCGCAACTTGTGCAGTAGAGCACCTTGCGTCCGGCGAACTTCAGCAACCATTCCCTGGGGTGTTTCCGGTAGCTTCGCCTCACCGGCTGTTTGCACTTCGGACAGATGATAGACGTGAGCACCGTTCTCAGGTACAGTTCATCGACTGAAGTAGAATATCTTCGCGGAACAAGGCTGATCTCCCTTTGTATTTCGGTGTGGTCGGCGAAAAAATCCAGATCCTTTATTCCCCTGTGTTCTTCATCGACTGCAACCCGGAGGCTTCCATGCGTATTTCCTGCATGTGTGTTAGCAGGCATATCATTCACCCTTTTCCTTTAACATTATACATCTTTCAGCGCCGAAATTGAACTTATTTTTCACAAGCCCGATCCTTTCTTCAGTTTTTCTATGAAGCGGTCCAGCTCTGACTCTGTAAACAGCGTCCTGCCTACAAGCTTAACGGGTGATATATGCCCCCGGGCGATCAATCGGTAAAGGTTAGCCTTTGAGATCTTCAATATTCCAAGCGTCTCCTTGATAGTATAAAGTTTGTCCATGCACTAAATTTCATTATATATTATAGTATCATGTTGTCAAGTAATTTCTCATATTATCTCATATAAATTATTATTGTCTCTATATAAATACTGTATGGTCTATAATGAGATTATATGATACTATATGACACTTTTAGAAATAAAACAACGCTGTTGTCTTCGGCAGAGAGCGTTAGAGGACAAGGGTTTTGCTATGAGCTGTTTTACCTGATGTCTTTCAGGAATGAAGGGGGCCTCTCAAACATCATTCGCCGTTTCCTGTCCAGCGTCTGAAGAGTCCCGCATCTATCGAGAACATATCCAGAACCTTCCCTACCGTCTGGTTTATCAGATCATCTATGGTTTTTGGCAAGTGGTAAAAGGCCGGGATGGGGGGCATTATAATACCGCCCGTTCTGGTTACCCGCATCATCAGTTCCAGATGCCCTTCATGCAGGGGGGTTTCACGGACTACCAGCACAAGTCTCCTCCTTTCCTTCAGCGTCACATCGGCTGCACGGATAAGAAGGTTATCGTTGTATGAATTTGCAATGGCCGAAAGGCTCTTGATTGAGCACGGGGCGATTATCATTCCATCGGTCCTGAAGGAACCGCTTGCAATAGCAGCGCCTATATCTTTTTGCTGGTACACGAAAGAGGCCATTGATTCTACATCTTCAACAGCATACTCAGTCTCTATTGCCAGATTACGCGCTGCCGATTCGGAGATTACCAGATGCGTTTCGGCGCCGATACGACTTAGGGTCTCCAGCATCCGCACGCCATAAATCACTCCTGACGCTCCTGATATTCCCAATACAATCCTGATCATATCATCCGTCCCGTTCATTCAATCTGAATGATTCCCCGAAGCTTGCTGCGGGGTAACACTCGCGGGAGAGGGTAGGGTGAGGGGGCATAATCATGCCGTTTCTAACCTCTGATACTTCGCTGCTTGCGGCGGGACAGTTCATTTGTTCGCCTCCATGGTTGACAAACACGCCGGTCCTTGCCGACTAACTTGTTTGCACAGGCTGAAAAACCTTTTCCTTCCCGTATTTCACGCGCCGGATGATCTGCGGTACGAAGACAATGCATAGTATCACAATACCGGCAAGACTGCTGTAAATACCGGGGTCAACAAGTAAGATTGCCGATACTACAGCGAGTATTCTCAAGGGCCACTTGAGGGGGAAAAGAAAAAACCCTACGAGCCCGGAGGCCAATGCGTAGACCCCGACAACGGTGGCCAGGATCGGTACGATCATGCCGATAGAAGGATTCTGTAAAAGCAGTTGCGGATTATACACAAAGGCAAAAGGGAGAATAAAGCCCACTATGGCGATACGCGCCGATGCCCATCCTGTTTTCCAGAAATCGGCATGCGCAATGGATGAGGCCGCCATGGAAGCAAGCGCAACAGGAGGGGTCAGCACCGAAAAGCACCCGAAATAAAAGACAAACATATGACCCACGATAAGAGGGATGCCAAGCTGTTCAAGCGCCGGGGCCACCATTATGACCAGCAGCACATAGGCGGCTATGGTCGGAAGTCCCATCCCGAACATGACAGAAGTGATCATGGTGAGTACAAGAAGGACCGGTACGCTTCCGCCTGCGAGATCGATGATGATTGACGAAAGCTTAAGGGCAAGTCCCGTCAATCCGAAAATGCCTACGATTATGCCAAGAGCACCGCTGATCGTGCCCATCATAGCAACACCGTCAATACTTGTTATCAGTCCCTTCCAGACTATATCCCTGAAAAAATTTTTATCCTTTTTTATGAGACATTGCGCGAGGCTGACTACCAGCAACGCTATCAATGCCCAGAATGCCGCCTTTGTTGCAGTCCATTGCGGTACGGCCATAAGATAGATCAGTACTGCCAGGGAGATGCAATGGTGCCAGCCTTTTTTCATAACATTCCTGAGGTGCGGGATATCCTCCTTTTTCATACCCGCTATACCCTGTTTGGCAGCCTCCAGGTCAACTGCCGCGAACAGCGACAGATAATAGAGGAACGCGGGAATGACAGCGCAGCAGGCAACATAAAAGTAGGAAACCCTCAAAAAATCAGCCATCAGGAACGCTGAGGCGCCCATAACCGGCGGCATGATCTGCCCCCCTGTTGATGCCGCCGCTTCGATAGCGCCGGCAATATGCGCACGGTAACCGCTTCTTTTCATCAAGGGGATCGTTATGCTTCCCACGCCGGCCACATTTGCCACAGCGCTCCCGCTTATCATCCCGAACAAAGAACTCGCAACAACGGCAGATTTCGCTGGGCCTCCTCTTACGCGCCCTGCTACAGCGTGTGCAAAGTCGAGAAAGAAATCCCCGGCGCCTGAGATCCTGATAAACTGCGCGTAAATGATGAATAAGCCGATATACGTATAAGAGACCCTTGCTATCATACCGTAAATACCGTCAGGCCCGAGGTATAACAGGTTGACTATCCGTTTCGCATCAAAATCTGCATGGGCCAGGAGGGTTGGCATAATCTCTCCGAAACGGGCATAAAGCATGGCAATCACAACAATGATCGGGATAATCCACCCTTCAAGTCTTCTGTTCCCCTCGAGTATTAAAAAGAACGTGATAAACCCCATGATAACGGCTATGGGAAAATCCTTGCCGATAGCCCCTGCCAGCATCTCAGGCATCACTACGTAGATATAAACACCCGCGACTGCAATGGCAGCAACCATCGCCAGATTGAGTGTCCTTGCCGGCAAGGATTTGTTGCTGTACTCCTTGAACATCGGCTTCATCAGGAATGTGAACAGGACGGCTCCGTTTATGTGTATGATGCAGGATTCAGCATCACCCAGGAGCAGGAACTGTCCGGCGAGAACATGGTAGAGAATCCAGACAGCCCCCAGAACCTGTATCAATAAGTCAAAGGTAATCTTTTTGAAAAAACCCATCAATCAGCCTCCTTACATCCGATGGTTATCACAGCCTATCAATTAACCATTTTCGATTTGCCATTACTGCCTATTTTAACAGCCCCTTCTCCCTGTAATATTTTTCTGCTCCCGGGTGCAGGGGGATAAGATGCTTCAGCTTGAGTGCATTCTCTTTGTTGAACTCTGCCGATTCCCTGTAGATCTTCTGGTAATCGCTGTTATGCTCAATGATCGTTTTCACCATCTGGTATGCCAGATCATCGGGCACTTTTGCATTGACAACCCACGCCACAGGATCCATGATGGCGTGATAATCGCGATCGAGTCCCTGGTAGTCGCTTTTCTTGACAACGGTCTCGATCCAATAGGGATACTTTTCCAGCAAAGATTTGATCTTATCAGCGTCTATATACAGGAATTTTGATTTCGTGATCTTGAGCGCCTGTGTTATCAAAGGATGGGGAGCTCCGAACGCGAGGATAAATGCGTCTACCTTCTTGTCCTGGTAAGCCTCCAGAACCTGTGCACCGGCCATAGGCACGATCTTTACCTCATTCTTCTTTATTCCGTATGCCTCGAGGATTGCCGGGGCACATTCGTTGGCGTTGAAGCCCGGTGTGGTACCGATCCGTTTTCCTTTCAGGTCTGCAATGCTGTTGACCTTCAGGTCCGCATGCACCACGATATGTTGTGTCGGCGTATACGTGCCGATGAGCAGCCTGATGTCCTTGTTGGGTTTGTCAAACTCTCTCCCTCCGCGGTAGCCAAAATACATATGGTCACCGCCTGCGAGTCCTACCGTGGCATGACCCTGACCGACAAGTCTTACATTTTCTGCCGCTCCGGTCGTTGCCTGATTGTTTGCTATTACGCCGGGTATGTGCTTCTGTAGAATAGTTGCCAGTCCGGAGCCCAGAAGATAAAAACCTCCTCCCGTGGAACCTGATGCGCACGTCACGATCTGCCGGCTCTGCGCCGCACTGATTCCCAACATGACGACAGAAGATATCAATATAAACCCCAATGCCATTATACCGATCAACCTTACTCTTTTCATTGCATCCTCCTGTTATTTTGTTGTGAAGACAGCTTAAAACTAAAATGCTGCACTAAAATCCTCAATGGTTTTATCACCTTTTCAATAACGTTCAACGACAACTGCATATCCGAGTCCGCCGCCGGCGCAGAGGCTTGCTAATCCATATCTCAGGCCTCTTTTTTGCATCTCATAAAGAAGCGTTACCACGAGCCTCGTTCCCGTTGCCCCCACCGGATGGCCAAGGGATATCCCGCTGCCATTGACGTTCACGATCTCCCTGTTCAGGCCCAACTCTCTTTCACAAGAAAGGTACTGGGCGGCGAAGGCCTCATTTATCTCAAAAAGTTCGATATCACCGAGAGAAAGCCCGGCCTTTTTCAATGCCTTCCTGCTCGACGGGACAGGACCGATCCCCATATATGCCGGATCTACCCCTGCTGATGCTTCACCGATAATCCGGCACAAAGGCTTAAGCCCCAGCTTATCTGCTTTTTCTTTGCTCATCAGTATCACGGCGGCGGCGGCATCGTTTATGCCGCAGGCGTTTCCTGCCGTCACTGTACCGTTCTTCTTGAAGACCGGCTGCAACTGAGCAAGCTTTTCCAGGGTCATACCCGGCTTCGGATACTCATCGGTGTCTACAACCCTGGGCACCCCCTTTTTTGTGGGTATCAACACCGGGGCGATCTCTTCCTTGAACCTGCCTTCCTTTAAAGCTTTGCTCGCCCTCTGCTGGCTCGATAATGCAAAGCTGTCCTGTTCTTCCCTCGTGATGCCGTATTTCTCCGCCAGGTTCTCCGCTGTCATCCCCATTCCCCCTCCGATAGGGTGCTCATGCATGGCACGCCACAGGAGATCAACCATCTGTCCATGATTCAGGCGCTGTCCCCAACGGGCCGAGTAAAGCAGGTAAGGGGCGGTGCTCATGCTCTCAAATCCACCGGCAAGCACAACCTCGGCATCGCCTTCCCTGATACTGTGGATCCCGGAGATGATCGCCTGCATACCCGATCCGCAGGTTGCAACGATCGTATAGGCAGGGGCTTCTATCGGGAGACCAGCCTTCACCGCGGTGACCCTGGTGACGTTCGTATCGGCCGGGTCAAAACAGTTCCCCATTATCACCTGTTCGACGATCTGTTTGTCTATGCCTGCACGCTCCACGGCAGCATCGATAACGGTTATTCCCAGGGATACTACGGGCACATCTCTCAGCGAGCCGCCGAATTCACCGATTGGAGTCCTGGCAGCGCCGACAATAACGATATCTTCCATACTTTCTCCTCACTTTCCCTTAAATTGCGGATTTCTCTTTTCTATAAACGCCCTTATTCCCTCTTTTGCGTCCTCGCTATTGCATGCGAGCCCGGCAATGTTTGACTCGGCCACAAGGGCTTCATCGAATGACAGGTCGCCGGCATAATATAAAGCCTCCAACGCCAGCCTCACCGCAACAGGACTGTTGTTCATGATCTTCCGGGCAAGGACCTCCGAGGAGGACAAAAGTTCCTCCGGAGGTACAACGCTGTTGACTGCTCCAAGATCCAGGGCCTCTCCGGCATCGATGTGCCTGCCTGTCAGCACCAGTTCCGTTGTTTTTGCTTTCCCGAGAAGACGCGTCATTCTCACGATCCCACCCCATCCAGGAATAAAACCAAGCGAAATCTCGCTGAAACCGAACCGCGCCTTCTGTGATGCAATCCTGAATGTGCAGGCAAGGGCCAACTCCAATCCACCACCCAGAGCCATCCCATTGACTGCGGCAATGGAGGGTTTGCCAAGGTTGTCGAGCATGCTGAAGATAGCCTGGCCGTACCGGGACCAATCCCGTCCACCCAGGGCAGTATGCATCACCTCTGTGAACATATTTATATCTGCGCCTGCGCAAAAGGCCTTCTCCCCTGCCCCTGTAATAATCAGCACACGGCAGTTGTCGTCATGTTTACATGCAGATAAAATCGTAAAGAATTGATCTAAGATCTCTTTATTAATGCTGTTATGGTGATCAGGCCGATTCAAGGTGACATATCCCACCTGGTTCTTCACTTCATACAAGACAGCGGGATTCTTCATCGCCAAACTCCTTTCGCTTCGGACTAAACTGCCAGTTGGGCCGGTTTTGGTTTTTTCATGTCTGACCAATCATAAAACCCCATTCCAGTCTTTGTTCCTATGTGCCCCATGATAACCAACCGTTTGAGAATCGGAGGGGGAGCATACCGTTTCTCCCTGTACTCTTCAAAGAGAATATTGGCGGCGTTGTAAAGCACGTCGAGGCCAATAAAATCTGCCAGCATGAGAGGTCCCATCGGGTGGTTGCAGCCGAGCTTCATGCCCGCGTCGATATCCTCTACAGAACCTACGTCATCTCCCACCGCACGTATGGCGTCCAGCAGATAAGGCGTGAGAAGCCTGTTAACAATAAAACCTGCGCTATCCTTGGCGACTATGGCTACTTTTTTCAAGGACTTAATAAAACCTATGGTTTCCTGCAGAACTACCTTATCTGTTGTCATGGTCCTTATTACCTCAACCAGGGGCATGAGCGTGGGAGGATTAAAAAAGTGAAGCCCTATGAACTGCTTCAGCCTGGATGTGGCGGCTGCAATCTGCGTAACAGACAGGGATGACGTATTGCTCGCAAAAATAGCTTCTTTTTTGCACACAGCATCGAGGGCGGTGAATAGTTTTATTTTCACATCAAGGCTCTCGATCACAGCCTCAATAACAAGATCACATTGATCCAGTTCATTAAGCGTGGTTGTACCTGATAACCGCTTTATCATCTCACCTTTTTGTGCATCATCTATCAGTCCTTTCCCCTGCATCTTGTCAAGCGAACTATGGATACGTTCCAAACCTTTATCGAGCAATTCCCGGTTGATTTCGTTCACCGTTACCAGATAACCGGCCTGAAGGGCTATCTGCGCTATGCCTGCCCCCATCGTACCGCACCCGATGATCCCAACATTTCTGATCGCCATGCCTGCTCCTTTCTATAATCTTAAAAACATGCTCTCAATCTCTGCGCCCTTTCATACTGACATCGTCCGGCGCAGAGCAGTTTACGTTCAGCCTCCATCAAAGCTTTATTGAGTACGTGATCAATCCTTTGGCAACCATTCTCCCTCTATGATCCCAAACATCTACATCGCCGAGCGCAGTATCTTTCCCGAGGTGGACGACCTTCGCTTCCGCAGTAACAGCCCCTTCCTGAACCGGCCTTATAATGTTCATTTTGTACTCTATGGTTACCAGTCTGCGAGTGGGGCTTTCGTCGGTCATTCCCAGAAGGGCGCAGGCCAACGCCGCATCCGCCAGTATCGAGAAGAATCCGCCGTTCACAAATCCATAGGGGTTCGTCAGGTTCACGTTGTAATCCATCTTCAATTTAGCGTATCCCAGCTTTACATCCAGGATATCCATGCCCAGAAATTTATAGTAGAGAGGCCTCTCCCGTTTCACGATCTGTTCGAATTTCTTCTTCTGATCTTCACTTGCCGTGCTGTTCATTCTCCCACCTCTTCTCAGACACCAAAACCTTTTGTGTCAGATCGTTATGTTCAGGATCCGCGCTATGTTCCTGCCCAATATCTTTTCCTTTGCCTCATCGCTTATCTTCGCCACCTTAACCTTCAGTATCTCATGGAGGGGGTTGTTCATCGGCATCTCCCCGCCGTAAACGATCCTGTCATCGCCTATCGCGTTAACAGCTTTGGTGATAGGGAATTCATACATTACGCCCGTGGTGCCCAGGATAATGTTTTCAGACCTCTTCGCCATTTTTATAGCGGCATCGGTGAAGCACATGGCATCGAAGCCCATATGTTCGAGGATAACGGTGGTGTTGGGGAAGTCCATGGCTGCCAGCCCGATCTGCCACGGTGTCGCGTACGGCGCTTCGCCTGAATGGAACATGACCGGTACCTTCAATTCCCCTGCCCTCTCGAGGAGCGGATAGACCCATTTTTCGTCATCTGCGGCACAGGCAGCATATACAGGATGGATCTTTATTCCTTTGGCGCCATATTTCGTGACCGCCTCTGTAAAAAGATCCACTGCGTCCTTTGCTTTTACATCGCTTGAAAAAAAACCGACCAGTCTGCCCGGGGCCTTGTCCACCTCCGCTTTCATCTGCTGTGCCGTTATGTATCTTCCTGTCGAAGCAGTGGGGAGCAGGATAGCCCTGTCAATGCCGGAACTGTCCATCACCTTCAAAACAGCCTCAGCCGTGATCAAATTATCTGAGTACTTACTATGGCCGACATGCGCATGGATATCAAATATCATCTGTCACCTCCGCGTATCATTCTCAGGCTATACCCTCATACACGGGCGCCCTGTCTTCGCAGCAGTGCGGGCGACCAGGTTCAGGGTACACAGTTTAGACCTTGCCTGCCTTTAATGCCTGCTTCATCACCTTGCCTCCGGGGTTGCGGGGCATCTCGCTGATGAACTCCACGTACTTGGGAACCTTGTAATCCGCCAGGTTCCCGGAACAGTACTTTCTGACCTCATCTTCGGTCATCTGTTCCCCTTGCTTGAGAACTATGAAGGCCTTCACCTGCTCTCCAAAAACATCGTCGGGCACTCCCACGACGGCAGCCTCCATGATCCCCGGATGTTTGTACAGCACGTTCTCCACCTCAAGGCTGAAGATCTTCTCTCCGCCCCGGTTGATCATGTCTTTCTTGCGGTCAAGGATGGAGATAAACCCTTCTTCGTTTATGCTTGCCACATCACCGGTATGGAGCCATCCGTCCACAATGAGCCTTTTCGTCTCCGACGGGTTCTTCCAGTAACTGGGGATGATCTTTGACCCCCGTAAGGTGAGCTCTCCCGGGACGTTGTAGGGACATTCTTTTCCTCCCTCATCGATTATCCTGACCTCGTCCAGGGGCGACAGCTTCCCGACCGTGTCAAGGTGCGCGTCCATCTCTTCGTCTGTCAGGATGATGTCCATCGTATGGGTCTCCGTCATGCCGAAAGCCTCTGTCAGCTTCAGCCCGGGGAGCTTTTCCCTGATCTGCCTGAATACATCAGGCGACTTGGGCGAACCGCCAATGCAGGTAATGCGGAAGGAGCTCAGATCGTAGTTCCTGAACTCCGCGTGGTTGATCATAAGCCACAGGATTGCAGGGACCATGATCGCGACGGTGATCTTCTCCTTCTCGATGATTGCGAGCATGTCTTTTGTTTTGAACTGGCGCATGTAGACACAGGGAATGCCCATCAGGATAGACCCTATCCCCGACATAATGATCCCCGTGGAATGGAACATGGGGACAATGCATAATGCCTTGTCCCTGCCGGGATCCGTTTCGTAGAGATCATCGATGCTCATACAGGCCTCGATCATCCCGCGATGAAACTGCATGGCGCCCTTCGGATGTCCGGTGGTGCCGGACGTATACATGATCATGACCGTGTCGTCCTCGCTTGCCGGCACTTCCTCTATCTTTCCTTTTCTCTCATTCATGAGAACATCAAAGGACAGCGCATCGATGGGTGCATCTCCACCGTTTACAAATATCTGCCTGACCGTTGTCCATTCCTTCCGGTAAGGCCCCACCGTCTCCCAGAACTCCCTGTCAAGTATCAGGATATCCGCTTCAGAATTTATGATCTCAAAGGTAAGCTCTTCGCCCTTGAAGCGCGTGTTGAGAGGGACGATAATGCCGCCGACCCTCGTCGTCCCGAAAAAAGCCAAAAGGAAATCCAGGTCGGTGCCCATGAGCACAGCGACACGGTCGCCTTTTTTAATGCCGTATTCCTTCTGCAGCGACAGGGCTATCCTGTCAACCTTATGGGAAAATTCTTTGAAGGTCCAGCGTCTCTCCCCGGAGACAAAACCTATCTTATTGCCATGCTTTATCACCGTGTTTCGCAGGACCTCGTTCACATTCTTTAGCCTGTTCTTGAATACCTTTTGCATACATCCGTTGATAAGTTCCTCAACAACCTCATAACGTCTGCACACATAATTGTTCGGCTTCATTTTCTATCTCCCTTAAGCCAGGTACCGGACCCCCGTCAGGGGGGTTGGAGGGTTCAGAAGACGTGGAGTCCGGCCAAGGCTAAAGTATTTTCATATTCATCGAACCTGTTTGCCGTTGAACCTATGCCTTCACGGGGTCCGGGTATAATTTCAACAGCTCTCTCGCCACAATTACCTTTTGAATCTCAGTCGTGCCTTCATAAAGCCTTGGCGCCCGCACTGCGCGGTAGAGCCGCTGCATGGGGTAATCCATCATGACCCCGTAGCCTCCCCACATCTGGAGGCATTTGTCAACGACCCGCTGCGCCATCTCTGTACACCACCACTTTGCCATGGAAGACTCCAGCGTTACGCTCTTTCTCGTGCCGGAATCTTTCAGCCATGCGGCGTACAGGGTCATAAGCCGCCCGGCGTTGATCTCTGTTGCCATGTCTGCGAGCCGGTCCTGCGTGATCTGCTGCTCTGCAAGCGGCTTGCCGAACTGTATCCTTGACTTTACCCTTTCGATCGTGATGTCCAGGGCATATTGCGCAAGCCCCACGGCTGCCGCCCCGACGGATGTCCTGAGCACGTCGAGTGTCTTCATCGCCACTCTGAAGCCGTGCCCTACTTCTCCGAGGACGTTCTCTTTCGGTATCCTCGTATCCTTCAATATAATCTCCCCGATATCGTGGGGTGAGAGCACCTGGAACGGCCGGACCTCATACTTCGAGATCGTCGGATCCATTATAAATGCCGTTATGCCGTGCGCCCCTTTGCTTTTGTCCACTGTGGCGAATATCACGATCACCCCGGCAACCTTGGAATTGGAAGCAAAGATCTTCTCGCCGTTCAGCACCCACTCATTCCCATCGAGCACCGCAGTGGTGCTCAGGGCTGCCGCATCGGAGCCGGCGTTCTTTTCGGACAGTGACATGCACGCCAGCATATCCCCTTTCGCAATGGGAGGGAGATATTTTTTCTTCTGATCCTCAGTCCCTGAATGGGTAATAGAGTAGCTTCCAAGTCCATTCAGGGCGTATATGGCGTCTACCTGGCAGGACCCCCTGGACAGTTCCTCCCGTATGATGCTCAGTTCGAGGGCCCTCAGGTCGCCCTTTCCTGACCCGCCGTATTCCTCAGGTATCAGGAACTTGAAGAGGCCCATATCGGCCATTATCTTCATCACGTCCCATGGTATTTCGCTTGTTGAATCGATCTTGGCTGCCCTCGGCAGGACGTGTTTGTCCACCATGTCGCGCACTTTTGCCTTCAGCGCCTTTTGTTCATCGGTAAACTCGAAGTTCATCATATCCTCCGTAATTATTTCTTGAAGCCGTATTTCTTCCAGTTATTTCTTACCTTTGTCATCGTGTCATCATCGGGGTATGCGAGATAGGGGAACTTTTCTCCGAACCATTTCTCCGTTCTCGGCCAGTCTATCGGCTTGGTACAATCGAAAAGGAGCCTGTCGCCTTTCTTGATCGCTTCGTGGATAGCGTCTTTCGGATGGACGCTTGGATCCAGGGGAGAAACCCATCCGGGGAACTTTGCGATGCCGCGGTCGGTGGTTATCCGGTAGGCCATGGCCCACATGATCTTTTTAAGATCCCAGAGGTCGATGTCTTCGTCGAAGACAAAGACGTTCTTTCCCACCATCGTGGATATGCCGGAGCTCCACACGTTAGCCGCCACCTGCTGCACCTGGCCATAGTAGCTGTTGTCGATCTGTACAAAAACATTGGCCCATCCTGTGCTGGGATCAACGTTCACCGCCTTGACGCCGGTCATTCTCTCCTGCAGCAGGTCAAAGATCGATGCCGAATGATGTATAGAGCAGATCCTGTGGTCTTCGTTGATGGGCACACCTTCCAGCGTTCCACGCAGTATGGGATCATTCCTGAAGGTTATGCATTTGATGGTGATAACCGGCCTCTTTGAGGGGACGGTGCAGTAGTAGCCGGTGTATTCACCGAAGGGCCCTTCCATGGTGAAGGTATCCATATTGGTGTTCAGCTCGCCTTCGAAAACGATCTCAGCCGATGCCGGAACAAGTAGATCCGATGTCTCACATTTTACCAGTTCTACCGGTTCGCCCATGAGCCCGCCCATGACGTCGTACTCGCATACTCCCCGCGGTACGTGGGCGCAGGAGACTGAAGGCAGAACAGGGTTCCACCCGTTGGCTATCGCGATAGGCACATTCTCGCCTTTTTTTCTGAAGCTTCTCCAGTGTTCCCAGATGTGCTGTCCAAGGGGAAATGCGATGCCTATCTGGTTCTTGTTATGGACCATGCGCCTGTAGTTGCCTACGTTGATCCAGTCGCCGTCACGCTCCTTTGTGACAACGCCGTCGAATGTCCCGATGTACCGCCCCCCATCATGATTGTGCCAGAAGGGAACGGGGAACTGTTTCAAGAGGTCGATCTCATCCCCTTTGATCATGTTCTCTTTGCAGGGACCGGCTGCGACAACCTTCGGCTTGATCAGGTTCTTGGACCTTTTCCGCCAGATGTCAACGAGTTCCTTTGGGGGCGTGTCTTTCGGCACACCGAGCATAAGCGCGATCCTCGAATACATGGAGACGCCGCCCGTGAAAAAGCGCTTGCAAAGGGCATTCTCGTAATCCTTGATATTCTCGAAAAGTACGGCCGGGCCCTCTCTGTCAAAGACTTCCTGGGTTACACCGCCGAGCTCGAGGTTCCAATCAACTTTCTCTTTGACCCTGCATACCTCGCCTTCTTTCTCCAATTGCTCTATCCACTGCCTCAGGTCTTTTATTGCCATAACATCCTCCTTCTTTATTGTAATTAAAAACCTTTATTATCCGTCACCCGCCATTATGGTACAAATGTCGGCGGAATATTCAACCTCTTCATGGCCTCTATATACCTTGCCACGCCTGTCTCCACATCACACTGCGGTGTATACTTAAGCTCTTTCTTTGCCTTCGATATGTCGTATACGCTGTAGAAGATAAACCCCGATCCTACATGATCCAGCCCCGGTCCGATCTCCGCCTGAAACGCAGGAAATTGCTTCTTTGCGGCGGCGGCGAAATCTTTGAGTGTAGAGCCAACCCCTGTGCCTATGAGATAGACATCGGAAGGGGTATTTTTCACTGTGGCTGCAAGCACGGTGCCTTCGGCAACATCGTCGTAATAGATATAGTCGTCTTGCTGGTCACCACCTTTTGGCCAGTTAAAAGGTTTTCCCAGCATCGCGTTCTCTATGATCCGGCAGGGCAGGACCATCGGCGAATTGGGATTCTTCAGAAGCCTCCCCGGCCCGTAGATCGTACTGAAGCGAAGCGATATGAAATTGATGCCGTAGAGCTTTCTGAATTGATAGCCAAGGCCTTCTCCGTAAAACTTTGTGACCCCGTATACCCCCATAGGCCTGTCCTTTGTGTAGTCTTCGTTTATCGGCTCATAGTCGGGGGCAAGGTGCTTGCCGGCGATCTCACCAAAAACACCTTTGGAGCTTGTATAAACAACTTTATTCACCTTGCATTCCTTCGCTGCCCACAGCACGTTCTCCGTGGATCGTGTATTGATCTCAATGGATATCCTGGGGTCTGCCTTGGACAATACTGCCACTGTATGAATGATCGTATCAACCCCATACTCCTTCACTGTGGCGATAAGCTTTGTGAGATCGAGGATATTCGCCTCAACAAACTTCACCTTTTTCTTGATATCGCTGATCAAGGTGTAGTCTTCGATCAGATCGTACAGGATAGGGGTCTCACCTTTTTCTGAAAGGTTACGTGCTACCGCAGACCCTAATGCCCCCATGCCGCCTGTAATCAATGTTGACACGGTTTTTACCTCCCTTTAGTTTTTGTGATTATCGTTGATGGGAAACTCCCTCCAGAGCTAACCGATTCGAGCATGACACCCTTCAACAGAACCTTGTTGAAGGTATCGACGTAAGCCCTCTCGTCTATCTGGCCCTTGTTCATAAACCATTGAAAAAGTATTCCGTTGTGAAAGGCAATGATAACGGAAGCTGCAAGGTCGGGGTTGAGGTCTTTTTTGATGACCCCCTCTTTGATCCCCTGTGCCATCAGCCCTGCAAGGAAATCCTGGTATTTTTTATAAATCCTCCGTATCTCCGTCTCTATCTTATGGCGTGTCCCGACAAGCTCACCGGAGAGCGTTGTGAATGCAACGCAGAGTTCAGGGTTATAATAGGCAAAGGCAGCGGCAAAGCGGATAAATTTGGCGATCTTGTCAAGAGTGCCCCCTTCTACCGCATTGAGGGTCCGGATAAGTTTGTCCAGGAAAAGCTGTTCAAACTCGAGAAGGATCCTTTTCAGCATGTCTTCTTTACTTCTGAAATACCAGTAAAACGATCCTTTGGTCAGCTTGGCAGACCGCGTAATGTCGTCAATGGTCGTTCCGTGATAACCTTTTTTGAGGAACAACTTTCTCGCGTGTCCTGTGATGCGGTCTTCCGTATATTCGTAGTCATCACCGGAGGTTGTTTTCTTTTTAACCGTATTATTATTTCTCATAATAAATACTAACCGTTTGGTATATACTTACTATTTAGTATAGTTTCTTCTGCCTGTCAAGTAAAATATATTTTATTTGATTTTGTGATTATTTTTACGCCGGATGCTCATTTTAAGGGAGCTTCGTTCCTTCAGACAGAAAACCCTTCAGCAGCACTTTATTAAATGTATCGACATAGGCCTTCTCATCTATCCGGCCCTTGTTCATGAACCATTGAAAAAGTATTCCGGTATGAAAGGCGATGATAACGGAAGCGGTAAGGTCTGGGTTGAGATCTTTCTTGATCACCCCTTCGTTAATCCCCCGCAAAATTTGGCCTGAAAGAAAATCCTGATATTTCTTGTAGATCCTCCGTATCTCCGCCTCTATCTTGTGGCGTGTACCCACAAGTTCTCCGGAAAGCGTGGTAAAAGCAACGCAGAGTTCGGGATTGTAGTAGGCAAAGGCCGGTATAAAACGAATAAACTTAGCGATCTTGTCAAGGGTGCCCCCTTCTACCGCATTGAGGGACCGGATAAGATTGTCCAGGAAAAGCTGTTCAAACTCGAGAAAGATCCTTTTCAGTATGTCCTCTTTGCTTTTGAAATACCAGTAAAACGATCCCTTGGTCAGCTTGGCAGACCGCGTAATGTCGTCAATGGTCGTTCCGTGATAACCTTTTTTGAGGAACAGCTTTCTCGCATTCTCCACAATACGGTCTTCCGTGCTTTTACTGTTCGGATTGTCCTTAACTCTCATCCCCTCCCCCTTTTGCCTATAGATTTATACCATAGAAATATCCTTTAAGTAACCATAAAGCCTCTTTGTTTTTATCAGTGTTGACAGGTTGCGCGAAAAACATGTACAATGACACTCTGCCATCTCAGTTATGGAGGAAATCATGAGCATCCTGCCATGGAACAAGGCCTCGTTTTACACCAGCCAGGATCGAAAAGACGGATTGAAGATCAAGGTAAAGTACAAGGCCGGCTCGGTCTATTCGAATATCCTTATCGATCCCCTTTTTAATGATCACAGCGGCAACGTTGACCGCAACCTTGTCTTCGGGATCATGGACGAAATTATATGGTACGCGATCATCATGCAATTAAAAAAGATGTCCATGACAAAAAAGGTCTCTGTGGAATTCTATGAACCTCTTCAATGTAATGTGCCATACCGGGCGGAGGCCAGGGTAGACAAGACCGAGGGGAGGGAGATCTTTGTAACTGCCTGGGTACAAAACAAAAGCGGCAGCCATTGCATAGAAATGAAGGGCATTTTCAGCGCAATCAAGAACGCGCCTATTCAGGATTTTCTGAAAAATTTCGATTTCCGGGACAGTCCCGCGGTGATCAAAGAATTCTTCCGGTCTCTCGGAACAAAAGAACGTAAGAAAGAGCAGAGGCTTTAAGCATCTCAAACCGGGACAGAAGAACAAAAGCGTTCGTCCGGTCCCATATCAGAAGCAAAGAACTGATCAAATCGTTCGGGGTGTTTTTATGGTGCCGAAGGCGGGATTTGAACCCGCACAGGTCTCCCCGCCACCCCCTCAAGATGGTGTGTCTGCCAATTCCACCACTTCGGCACTCATTTTTTCTCCTGGACCGGTATATTCTCTTCCGTCTGCGCAGGAGCGATCTTCAATGCAGCTTCCCTGTGGCTGTAGATATACGCCAGGCCAAGGCTTGTTACCATAAAGATGATAACCGCTGCAGTAGTGAGCTTTGTCATGAAACCCGATGAACCCGAACTTCCGAACAACGTCTGGCTTGAGCCGCCTCCGAAGGCGGCCCCGATCTCCGATCCTCTCCCTGTCTGAAGAAGAACGACAAAGATAAGGGCAACAGCAACTATCACATGAATTATTGCAAGAACTGTCATCATTTTTGTTTCTCCGTAATGTTCCTTATTATACCAAGAAAACTGTCGATTTTCAAGGATGCTCCGCCGACGAGGGCTCCGTCAACGTCTTCCATGCTGATCAGTTCCCCAATATTTTCAGATGTTACGCTTCCTCCGTAGAGGATCATTATTTTTTTACATATATCGCCGTACATGTCGCCCACGACGTTCCTGATAAACCTGTGGACCTCCTCCGCTTCTATCGGCGTTGCGTTTTTGCCGGTCCCGATAGCCCACACGGGCTCATAGGCGATCACAACGTTGTCGAGCTTATCAATGCCATTGAGGGCCTTTTTAACCTGAATGCCGATGACGAATTCCGTGACCCCCTTTTCTCTTTCTATCTCTGTTTCGCCCACGCATATGATCGGCTTCAACCCTGCCTGGAGGCATTTCTTCGCCTTCGCGTTAACGCCTTCGTCGGTTTCGTGGAAATATTTTCTTCTTTCCGAGTGTCCGACGATAACGTAGGTACAGCCCGCATCCTTCAGCATGGCAGGCGACACCTCTCCGGTATAAGCGCCTTTGTCCTCAAAATAGATATTCTGCGCAGCGAGAAGGACCTGAGAACCTTTTATCGTTTCATGGACGCTCTGTAATGCAGTGAATGGCGGGGCCAGTACTACCTCGCCGCCCTTGATCCCCGCAGCGCCGTCTTTCACACCCTTCGCAAGGTCTATCGCCTCGCGGATCGTATTGTTCATCTTCCAGTTTCCTGCAACCATCCATGTTCTCATCATTTATCTCCACACTTGTCCAGCGCCTCAACCGCCGGCATCGTCTTCCCCTCCAGAAGCTCGAGGAACGCGCCGCCTCCTGTTGAGATGTAGGATATCTTTGAACTCACCCCCGCGCGGTGCACCGCCGAATCGGTGTCCCCGCCCCCGATGATCGAGAGCGCGCCCGATCCTGCTACCGATGACGCCACTTCATATGTGCCTTTGCTGAACTTGTCGATCTCGAACATGCCCATGGGGCCGTTCCATACGATCGTCTTTGCATCCTTTAAAGACTCTGAAAAGAGCGCTATGGTCGCCGGCCCGATATCAAGACCCATGCTGTTTTTCGGGATCTCCTCAACGCCGCAGACCTTCGCCTCCGCGTCGGCTGATGCCTTCTCCGCCACAACGCAATCAACGGGCAGGCAGAGCTTCACGTCTTTTGACTTTGCCTTTTCCATGATGCTCTTTGCCTTATCGAGCATCTCTTTTTCGCACAGAGAATTCCCGACCTCATATCCAAGGGCATTGAGGAATGTAAACGCCATCCCGCCGCCGACGATAAGGCGGTCCACCTTTTCAATGAGGTTCTCCAGCACGCCTATCTTGTCCGAAACTTTTGCCCCCCCGATAATAGCCACAAGCGGCCTTGCCGGGTTGCCCATGGCCTTTTGAAAGTAGTCTATCTCATTCTTTAAAAGAAAGCCCGCGGCGCAAACCTTCGCAAATTCCGTGATCGCCGTATTCGAAGCGGCCTTCCTGTGAGAAACCGCGAAGGCATCATCGATGTAGACATCGCAGAGCCCGGCGAGAGCACGGGCAAATTCGCTTTCGTTCTTTTCATCGCCGATATGGAACCTGAGGTTCTCAAGAAGCACGATATCGCCCCCTTTCATGGCGGCGACGGCGGCCTCGGCCTTTTCACCGATGCAGTCATCAACGAAGAGTATCTGTTTCTGCATGAGCTTCGAAAGCCTTTCCGCAACGGGCTTCAGAGAAAGCTTGTCGACCCTGGCGCCCTTGGGCCTCCCCATATGGGACATGAGGATCACCCTTGCGTTCCTGTCAAGACAGTAACCTATCGTCGGGAAATGGGCCTTTATCCGCGTATCATCGGCAACGTTCCCGCTTGCGTCAATGGGTACATTGAAATCGACGCGGATCATCACCCGCTTTCCGCTGATATCAACCTGGTCTATAGACTTCATAATTGCCCTGCCTTTCTCTATTCCTTGTGCCTACTTCATGATAAAGGAGAGAAGCTCCAGCATCCTGTTCGAGAAACCCCATTCGTTGTCATACCAGGACAGCACCTTGACCATATTGCCGCCGATCACATTGGTATACTCCAGGTCAACAATAGAGGAATGGGGGTTGCCGTTAAAATCCTTGGAAACAAGCGGCTCCTCGGAACACAGGAGGATGCCCTTCATCGGCCCTGCCGCATAAGTCTTGAACTTGGCGTTGATATCTTCTTTCGCGACCTTCGCCGACAGTATCGCCACGAAATCGACGACGGACACATTGGGAACAGGCACCCTTATCGCCATGCCGTCGAGCTTGCCTTTCAATTCAGGAATGACCTCGGATATGGCCTTTGCCGCACCTGTCGTTGTCGGTATCATTGAGAGCGCGGCGGCGCGTGCCCGCCTGAGGTCCTTATGAGGTTCATCAAGGACTACCTGGTCGTTCGTAAACGCGTGAATAGTGGTCATAAAACCATACTCGATGCCGTATTCCCTTTGCAGTATCTTTGTGATCGGCGCAAGGCAGTTCGTCGTACAGGAACCCATGGATATGACGTGATGTTTCGTCTTGTCGTAGACCTCCTGATTGACGCCAAGCACGAATGTTACATCAGGATTCTTTGCAGGCGCCGATATGACCACCTTCTTTGCTCCTGCCTTGAGATGTCTTTCGGCGCCGGCCCTGTCGGTGAACTTGCCGGTGCTTTCAAGGACCACATCTACGCCCAGGTCTTTCCACGGCAGCATCTCGGGCTCTTTTATCGAATAAGCCTTCACCTCTTTGCCGTTTATCGTTATCGCGTTCTCTTTTGCCTTCACCTCGGCGTCCATGATTCCATGCACAGAATCATATTTTAACAGGTGGGCAAGCGTTTTCGGATCTGTAATATCGTTCACCGCGACAAATTCCACGTCCTTGCTTCCCAAACCGGCCCTGAGGACAAGCCTTCCGATCCTTCCGAATCCGTTTATGGCAACCTTGACGGCCATGATAACCTCCCTTTATTTTTTTGTTTTATAGTAATCAAAAGGTTTTGCATTGTCAACACTTTCTTGCCAAGCCCTTCGCTGCAAAGCGGGTTTCCGCCGATGATCAGTTTCCGTTCGCCGGTTGTTGAAAACGGCTCCTGTAAAGCATCCGGAATCCAATGAAAATATAGTGAATGCCGGAGACGGCAGTTGATAAGGCCGTAATGTAAAAAAACACGTCGCCGTATGGCCTCGCCTCGGACCACAGGACGTAAACGATCGTTGCGATCTGGCAGGCTGTTGTTATCTTACCAAAGATGCTCGGAACAGGGGTCGTTGTATAAGACAGTTTATACAAGATGAGAAAGCCGATGGCGATAACCAGGTCCCTGGCAAGCACAAGTGACGTCAGCCAGAGGGGCACTATCTGATGAAGGCACAACAGCACAAACGACGCGACAAGCATCGTCTTATCGGCGATGGGGTCGAGGAATGCTCCCAGGTGCGTCTTCTTGCCCATCACCCTGGCAAGGAATCCGTCAAGAAGGTCGCTTACGCCCTGGAGGATAAATAAAAAAAGCGCTAAGTGCAATCGCCCGCTGTTGACCGCTATGATGAAAAAGAATGTAAGAAAAAAACGAAAAATAGAGAGGAGGTTCGGAATGTTCATTCTCTGTATAGGTTTCTGAAGGTCGTTGTCTTATCCTGAAAAGCCAGCTCGACAGTTCCTGTCGGTCCGTTCCTTTGTTTTCCGATAATGACCTCCGCGATATTTTTCTCTTCTTCCTGTATCTCCTTGTTGTAGACAACATCCCTGTAAATAAAAAAAATAACATCCGCGTCCTGTTCGATGGCCCCCGACTCACGGAGGTCTGCCAGCCTCGGCCGCCTGTTATCCCGCTCCCGCTGTTCCGGCGCGCGGTTCAACTGGGAAATAGCGATCACGGGGATCTGCAGTTCTTTTGCAAGGGCCTTCATGGACCGCGATATCTCCGATATCTCCTGTTCACGCCTGTCTATACCGGTCCTCCCCTTCATCAGTTGAAGGTAGTCAACAATGAGCAGCCCAAGACCGTGTTCCTTTTTCAACCTTCTCGCCCGTGCCCGAACCTCGAGCACGCTCAACCCCGGTGAATCGTCGATGAACATCAGGGCATCCCGCAATTTCCCGGCCGCGTCCGCAAGCTTTGGCCATTCCGTCCCGGAAAGCGTTCCCGTCCTGAGCTTTGAATGTTCGATCTCCGACTCAGAGCTCAAAAGCCTTGTCACAAGCTGCTCTTTTGACATCTCAAGAGAAAATACCCCTACGGGGACAGGGGTTTCTTTCAACATCGCTACGTGCTGGGCGATATTCATGCAAAAAGCCGTCTTGCCCATGCTCGGCCTGCCGGCGACAACGATCAGGTCCGATGACTGCAAGCCGCTTGTCATCTTGTCGATTTCCGTAAACCCTGTAGGCACACCGGTAACAAGCTGTTTTCTTTTGTACAACCTCTCAATGGTTTTGACATTCTCGAGCACAAAATCTTTGACGGCATAGAACGACGGCCTGAATTTATCTTCCGAGACCTGGAAGATCAGCTTCTCCGCCTCGTCGATATAGCTGTCTACGTTCGAATCTACCTGAAAACCTTTTTGAATGATCTCCGTTGCCGTATTGATGAGCTTTCTCAGGAGAGACTTCTCCTTCACCATCTTAGCGTACTGCACAATATTCGCAGCACTCGGCATGAGGTCAACGAGCGTATTCAGGTAGGTTACACCGCCAATGCCTTCGAGGATATTTCTGTCTCGCGCGAGGCTGCTCACGGTGATCAGGTCTATAGGCTCATTCCGCTCATAAAGATCCAGCATGATCCCGTAAATCCTGTTGTGGGCATCCTTGTAGAAATCTGCAGGGACTACAACGTCAACGACCTTGTTCGTCGAATCGGGGTCGACAAGAAGACCACCCAAAAGAGACTGTTCCGCTTCCAGGTTCTGCGGTGGGATGCGGCCCTGTATCTCTTTTGCGCTCCTTGCCGCCTTTGCCATTATTCTTCCTTCTCTACCTCGATCTTCAGCGTCGCGTTCACGTCCTGCCGCAGATGGATCGTCACGGTGTGGGCGCCTGACATTTTAATAGGCTCGTCGATCCTTATCATCTTTTTATCAATCTCTACGCCCAGGGCGCTTCTTACCGCGTCGGTGATGTCCTTGTGCGTAACAGCGCCAAAGAGCTTGCCGTCGACGCCGACCTTTTTCTTTAAGGTGACCGTCATCTCGTCAAACCTTGCCTTTAGGTCTTCGGCAGACTTTACCTCCCTCTCTTTCCTGCCGGCAAGGCTCTTAATAATATGATCGAACCGTTTGACGTTGCCTTCAGTCGCGGAAATTGCCCGTCCATCGGGAATGAGGAAGTTCCTGCCGTACCCGTCTTTGACATTGACGATCTCGCCCTTTTTGCCTGTTCCCTTCAGGTCTTCAGTAAGTATGACTTTCATGCAAGAGCCTCCCTATCGCGAAAGTGTCGTGAACGGCAAAAACGCTATGTGCCGCGCCATCTTTATGTGTTCTTTGAGCTTCCTCTGATGTTTGGCGCATGTTCCTGTCATCCTTCTCGGCATTATCTTCCCGCGCTCCGTTATATAGTATTTCAGAAGTTTCGGATCTTTGTAATCGATCTCCAGATTCTGATCCTGGCAGAACCTGCAGACCCTTTTTCTCATATAGACCCTTTTTTTCTGTGAATCGTGGCCTCCTCTGCCCGGTGTCCTTGTTGGTCTTGGCATCTAATCCTCCATCCAAAAAATTTTCTGTGCCCTTACTTTGATTGTATGCTGCGGTTGCTGCTTCATCTGCGTCAGCATTCCCGAGACAATGATCTCTTTCCCTACCTGCTGACTCAAGCCATCTCCGTCAAGCTCGCCTACATGCACAACGTCAATGCGTAAATCCCCTTCTTCAACCAGGAGGGGGAAGACAGCGATCTTTTCCCCCTTTGGCGTATAGGTTATCTCCGGCTGCGCCTTTAACGTACCGGCGAGAAAAACCCTGTTCACTAGAACTCGCCTTCCAGTTCGTCAAAGATTACCGGATCGGGTGGTCTTTTCGGACCCTCTTTCTTTTCGTCAACATTGACAAAGAGGTGCCGCAAGATCGTATCGACGGTCTTGTAAAATTTCCCGAGCGTGGCCACGCTTCCCTCATTCAGGTCAAGAAGGAAAAAGCAGTAGTGGCCCTTGTCCTTCTTCTTTATCGGATAGGCAAGCCTTCTCACGGCCCAGTCATCGAACCTCACGACCGCTGCGCCGACCTTCTCCATGTTCGACTGGATCCTTTTGAGCAGATCCTCTTCCTCTTCTTTCGTGCAATCAGGACTGATTATCACGATATTTTCGTACCTTCCCACATCTTTCTCCTTTCACTGTGTTTGTTGAAGCGCTGTGACTGCGTTCCGCGCTATCTTTACCCTTACCTTCTCGGCGATCTCGATCGTAATTGCATCATCGGTTATCCCTGTTATTGTACCATATAACCCGCTCGATGTTATAATTTTATCACCCTTTTTCAGATTGTCGATAAAGGTCTTCTGCTGCTTTGCCTTCTTCTGCTGGGGCCTGATAAGCAGAAAGTAGAAGACAACAAACAGGAGTATCAGCGGGAGAAAGCTCATCCACTGACTTGCCCCGCCCTGTCCGGCGGCCGGCTGACTACCCATTGCATACGCTATATTCATCCTGAAATTCACCTCCTTCATACCTGGTTTTGAATGTTTTATAAAACTCTTCGAACTGTCCTTGTTGTATCGCCTCCCTGATCCTTCTCATAAACTCCATGTAAAAAAAGAGATTATGGAGCGTGTTGAGATAATAGCTCGTAAGCTCATGGGAGACGAGCAGATGCCGGAGATATGCCCTTGAGAATGTCCTGCAGATGTAGCATTGGCATTCCTCGTCAACGGGTCTTTCATCCCTCGTAAACCGTGCGTTCTTTATATTAATCCTGCCGTCCCACGTGAAGAGGTTGCCGTTCCTGGCAAATCTCGTGGGAATAACACAATCGAACATGTCTATCCCACGCCTGACGCCTTCAAGGATGTCCTCGGGCAGCCCCACCCCCATCATATACCTCGGTTTTCCGGCGGGGAGCAAGGGCGCTACGGTGTCGACCATCTCCCACATCAGGCTTTTTGGCTCGCCTACGCTCAATCCTCCGATCGCGTACCCATCAAAATCCATTTCCGTCAGTTCCCGCGCAGACCTTACGCGCAGGTCTTCGTAAAAACCGCCTTGTATGATTCCGAAGAGGGCGCTGCCGCTGTCTGTCTTTGCGTCCCTGCACTTTTTCGCCCACCGTGACGTGAGCTCCACGGACGCCTCTGTGTAAACGTATGACGACGGATAGGAAACGCATTCATCAAGGCACACGCATATGTCTGCGCCGATATTTTCCTGTACCCGGACCATCTTCTCCGGCGTGAGGAAGTGCCTTGACCCGTCTATGTGCGATTGGAAAAGCACGCCGTCATCCTTGATCTCCCTCAGGACGCCGAGGCTGAATATCTGGTATCCGCCGCTGTCGGTCAGCACCGACCCGTCCCATCCGGAAAAACTGTGTATGCCTCCCATCTCCCGTATCAGCTCGTCGCCGGGGCGAAGATAGAGGTGATAAGCATTCGCGAGAATTATCTGCGCGCCAACCTCCTTCAAGTCCCTGTGCGTCGAGGCCTTGACGATTCCCTGGGTGCCCACGGGCATGAATACCGGGGTCTCAATGTCTCCGTGGCCCGTCCTGAGGAGTCCTCGCCTCGCACTCCCTTCTTCTTTTATGATCTCCATCATCTTCATATCAATTTAGCTCATAGCTCATAGCTCATGGCTCATAGCAAAACCTCTTGCCTCTTACCCATCATCTATGACCTATCACCTTACAGTATCATCATCGAATCGCCGTAGCTGTAAAACCTGTAATCCTTTTCCATGGCCTCCCGGTAGCACCTCATAAGGGCTTCGTGCCCTGCAAAGGCAGACGCAAGGAACAAGGGTGTCGACCGTGGAAGATGGAAATTGGTGATAAGCGCATCGACAAACCTGAACCGATACCCCGGGTATATGAAAAGCTCCGTCCTGCCCGCAAGGCGTGCGTTGCCGTTTCCCGGGCACACCGTCTCGACGGTCCTCACAGAGCTTGTCCCGCAGGCCACTATCCGTCTTCCCGATTCTTTCGCCTCTTTGATATATGCCCTTATCTCCTCGCTCACCTGATAGTATTCGCTGTGCATGGTGTGCGCTTCTACATGAGGCTCCTTTACCAGCAGGAATGTCCCTGTGCCGATATGCAAGGTAACCTTTACTATGCTGACGCCTTTCTGTTTCAGTTCCCCGATCAATCCTTCGGTAAAATGGAACCCTGCCGTAGGCGCCGCGATGGATCCGATGTGTTCGGCATAGACCGTCTGGTATCTCTCAAAATCGATTGAATCGTCCTCTCCGTTGCGCTTTATATAGTGCGGAAGAGGCATCTTCCCATAGCGCCTCACGATATCGTAGCTGTCCCCGTCGTCATCAAACCGGATAGACCACCCGTCATCATTTGCCTCCAGCCTTGCAGGGTGCTCGCCTACGGCGACATTGAGCCCTTCCGCCCCTCTCTTAACACCATTCACAAGGCAGCGCCAGCCGGCCCCGTCGATCCTCTCGACGAGGAGGATATCGACCTTTCCTCCGGTCTTTTTCAGGGCTTGCAGCCTTGCCGGAAAGACCTTGCTGTCATTCAGGACAAGGACATCCCCTTCGCGGAAGTATTCCGGAATATCCCTGAAGAAGCGGTGCCCGATGGCTCCCTTCTGCCTGTCGAAGACGAGAAGGCGCGAAGCAGCCCTGTCCCCTGCAGGGGACTGCGCAATATATTCCTTCGGCAGGATATAGTCAAATTCTCTGACGTCCATGTTGTCTTAATGCCTCGGAGCCTTCTGCCCGATTTCACGTAAGCCTAATTTTATAACAGATTGTCAATGTATAAGCAAATTAAATAGTTATCTCGATCACTTCATGATAAAGGTCATAACCAGCGCAAAGACGGCATAGGTCTCGGGCATCGCACCCGACACCATGGCGTTTGCCAGCGTGTTCTTGCCCTCCAGGATGCTTCTGATCCCCGCCGCACAGACCACCCCCTGATACCAGGCGCTGAAAAACATGGCAAACCCGAACGCGGCAGCCTTTCCTGCAACGGCCACAGGGTCTGTATCAAAACTTCCCATATTGGCAAAGAGGCAGACGATGGAATAGATCCCCTGCGTGGAAGGCATCAGCGCTACGGCAATATTCTTGAAATAATTCTCCTGCCCCCCTCCGAGCAGTGCTGAAAAGGAGATACCGAGACCTATGGCTGAGCCTGCAAGGCCGAGGGAAAGGCTGAAACCCATGATGATCTTTGCCACAAGCGTTGCCGTAGTCTTCCCTTCAGCGCCTGCCTGCGCAAATGCAGGCGAACTGACCAGGAGCATCAGCGTGGCGGTGACAAGACCCGTGAGGACGATACCTTTTGTTTTCATATGATTAACCCCTTTCAACTTTAAATGGTTTATATTGAATGCCACCTCCCCGGAAGAAACTCCTGAAGGCTTCGACAAAGTGAAGGCGGGCAGAGTGAACCGTGCTGCCCAAAATAGAAAGAGCAAGGTTGAACGTGTGACCCAGGATCAGGAGAAGAACGGCGAGCACGGCGCCGATAACAGGGCCTGTTGCATTATAGACCATGCCTGCCAGCTGGTTCATGACCGCTGCGATGGCCGTAGTTGCAATCCCCAGCCCGAAGAGACGCGCATAGGAAAGCAGGTCTCCCACCAGCCCGGTCAGGCCGTAGACACCCCAGAAACCCAGTCCAATCCTCACCACCCACCGCTTGCTGTCAGAGGCGGATAAAAACGTAAGTATGACGCCGCACAGCAACAATCCCCACCCCGCGTAATTGAACAGTACGTTGAATTTAGAAGCAGGCTCCAGGAACCAGATGTTCCGGCTGATCAGGAATGCCCCACCCCAGAGGACCGCCATGAGGCCCAGTTTCTGGAGCATTTCATTCCGGGACTGCGCGTCAAGCATGCCGAGGAGATAGGAGAACGAAAGATGGACCACCCCCAGCCCCAGGCTCGCATAGAAAAGGATCATGGGATTTCCGACATCTATGTCAAGGTCCACGAGGACCCATTCCCGGTTCGTAAAGCTATAGCCAAAGACCGAACCCGTAAGAAGACCGATCACGATCGCTGAAACCGAAAAGGCCTGGCATAGCTTCATGACAAGCGGCAGCTCCCTGGAAAGATGCCCCCATTTTTTCCTGATCCAGACAGATGCCAGCAAGAAGACCAGACCGTAACCCGCGTCACCCAGACAGATCCCGAAAAAGAGGACCATAAAAGGGGCAAAGAAATACGAAGGGTCGAGACTTCTGTAAGAGGGCAGACCGTATAGCTTCAAGAGAGGTTCGATGCGGCGGATAAACCAGTTGTTCTTGAAGAGCGTCGGCGGGGTCTCACCCTCGAGGGGATCCCTTGCCGTCACCATGAGGGGCAGTTTCGATACCTCGATCTCTTTCATCAAACCGTCTTCAAGGTCCGCGGGAACCCATCCCTGGAGTCCGAAGAGATGCTCTTCCGAGTAAAGGGTGCCGAGATGTTCTGTATAGCTCGCTTCGTTCAGGACGATGTTGTACTGCTCCTTTAATGCCCCTATCCTGTTCTTCGCGGCCTCGCACTCATCGATGAGCCTTGCCTCCTCCTCCCGGAGCTCGCCGAGCTCATCCAGTGCCCTCGCCAGCCCAATCTCGGGAAGACGCAACTGGATGGCATGGGGGATGTCAACGGCGCTGCCGATCCGGATCGTAAAAAAACTATATGCGGGTTTCTCTGACACGACTTCCATATATGCGTCTTCAGGCGCGTGAAAATCAGGCGGCAATTTTCCTTCGATCCGGAAACGCTGGACATATATGCCATCCCTTTCAAGCTCCTGGATAGCTTCAGGTGCAAAATTCTCCCAGATGCTCAATTCCGTGACCAGCTTCTGGAGGGACTGTTTCCGGTTCTGAACCTCCTGAAGTTCTGATAATCTTGATTCGCAGTAGGGCACCAGTTGATCGTCCGGCACTGCCGCACGGGTCTTTGCTTCCCCTGCCTTGAACCTGCTCATTTCTTCATAGACCTGGTGGGCCCGCCTGACCTCCTGTTGAAGGGCGGCATTTCTTTTCTCCAGTTCACCGGATATCTTAGCCGCCGGCTCTACATGCACGACCCCCATATCCTGGAGGCACTGCATTGCCTTTTCTCTTTCGTCCAGGGGCCCAATCAGAAATACCCTTCTCATCTTAGCGAGAGCCACATCTATCTCCTTTTGTCATCAGCGCCGAACTGATGTGCTATCCCTTTGCGATTAATATGAAGCCTCGTCATTGAGCCTTTTTGCGACCTTGGCGACACCAACGGCTGCAGCCTGCTGGTCCTGAAGGTAAACGGTAACCTTCCGTATGACCTCCCTGCATTCAGGGATCAGCCTCTGTTCGTACAGGTTGATCCTCTGACTGGTTTTCCGGAACCCGGCCATGAGTATCCCCTCCTGCTCCTTCAATATCTTGATATGTTCCCTGAGCGATATCACCTCTCTCGTCCTGGCAAGAACCTCGTCAAAGCTGTAGGGTGTGGCAAAAAGGCTGTATGGCGGGTCATCGAAGACGACCTCCTCCAGGACAGGTACCTTCAGCCCGGCCACGTTCTTCACGTGCCGCCTGATCTCCCTGAGGGATATAAAAAAAGGAAGGATCGTTGTCATATTCCAGTACAGTGATGACCAACGGGCAATCTCCTCCAATTTCTTATCCACGGCAGATTGTTGCTCCCCGATCTCTTTGCGGACGATCGCGAGCTGCATCAGGAACTGCTGTTTCCTCGCTTCAAGTGCCGGCAAGAAGCGCTCGTACAGCAAGAGCTTCTGTTTTTGCTCCCTGAGAGTGATCCTGTTGAGTTTGACCCGTTCTGCCATTCACAAAACCTTTTTATGCTCTGGGCCAGTAGATATCAATAAATTCCTGCTTGATGCCCACTTCGTCGGGATGAAAACACTCAGCCAGCGTCTGCCAGCCGAGGTCGAGGGCTTCGTTCAGGGAGATATCTATCTTCAGGTCCATAAAGCGCTCGTAAAATAACCTTCCATACCGCAGGTACCGTTCGTCGTCAGGCGTCTTGTCAAATCCCATGGCCAGCTTCTGCTCCACTTCACGGCTCTTTGCAAAGAGCCTGATCATGCTGTTCATGATGTACCCGTGGTCGCCCCTGGTCACTTTGCCTATTACCAGCTGTTTCAAGCGGGACAGGGAACCAAAGGGTTCAATTACCCCCTTCCGGAGATAGAACTGCCCTTCTGTGATGTACCCTGTATTGTCCGGGACAGGATGGGTTACGTCATCGCCGGGCATGGATGTCACGGCAAGGATCGTGATGCTTCCGGCTCCCTCAAAATCGACCGCCTTCTCGTATCGCAATGCGAGGTCGCTGTAAAGGGATCCCGGGTAGCCCAGGTTGGAAGGGACCTGGTCCATGGAAATAGCGATCTCCTTCATCGCGTCGGCAAAGGCAGTCATGTCCGTAAGCAGGACAAGGACCCTTTTCCCGCTTACCCCGAACTGTTCGGCAACGGCCAGCGCCATATCCGGGACAAGGAGCCTTTCGACCACAGGATCGGAAGCCGTGTGAACGAACATGACGGTCCGCGACAGAACGCCGGCCTCCTCAAAAGCATAGCGGAACTTCAGGTATTCATCATACTTGAGGCCGATCCCTCCGAGAATAACGACGTCTGCCTCCGCCCTCATGCCGATACGTGCGAGCAGTTTGTTATAGGGCTCGCCGGCGGCGGCAAATATGGGAAGCTTCTGGCTCTCAACGAGGGGGTTGAACACATCGATCATGGGGACTCTCGTCTCAATAAAACCTCTGGGAATAACACGCATCACAGGATTCACCGAAGGGCCTCCGATCTCCAGCCGGGGCAGCGCCTTGAGCTCCGGTCCCCCGTCAATGGGTTCTCCTGAACCGTTAAAGATCCGTCCAAGCAAGGCATCGCCGAAGGCAACCTGCATGGGATGCCCCAGGAAACGGACCTCATCTCCCGTCGCGACCCCCCGCGCCCCCGCGAAAACCTGCAGAAACACCTCGTCTCCCCTTAAGCGGATCACCTGCGCAAGCGATGTTCTCAATTGGCTCTTGACCGTAGCCAGCTCTCCATAACGGATCCCGTCGGCAATGACGGAGATGATATCGCCCTGGATTCGTGTGATGCGAGAATATTCAACGATCATTGCACGCCTACTCCTTTCCCAGTATTGATTCTATTTCTCCGCGGTATTTCCTGTATGCATCTTCCCGGAACTTGCAATATTTCAACTGAAAGAAAAGGTTCTGGAGGTGGGCCACCTGCCTCCTCGCCTCTTCTTTACTTTCGAAAGCAAATGAGTGTTGTACCATATCTATCAACAACGGAAAGTCGGACATCTGTCTTTCTATGGATGTCGCCCTGTCTACCACGTCGAAGGAATCCTGCTGCAGGCACACCGCATCCACCATTTCTGCCTTCAGGTAGGTCACAAGGTCATCGATGCTGATCCCTTCTTCTCCCACGACGAGCATCATCTGATGGATCTCATGCCCCCTGTCCAACAGGTCCTTGGCCTCTTCCACCCATGAAACCCACTGAGGATGACGTTCCCCGAGCGACCCTTTCATCTGTTCCAGATAAAGGCTCCAGGAGATGAGGGGATCGATGGCCGGGTAGCGTCTTTGATCTGATCGTGTACGGGAAAGGCCGTAAAAGGCGCCAACGACCTTGAGGGTGTTCTGTGTCACCGGCTCTTCAAAGTTTCCTCCTGCAGGAGAGACATTGCCGATCATGGTCAACGACCCCGTCGAGCCATCATGGAGGCGCACCAGCCCCGCCCTCTCATATAAAGCCGCGATCCTGCTTTCGAGGTAAGCGGGGAAGGCTTCTTCCCCTGGTATCTCTTCCATCCGGGCGGAAGATTCACGCAGGGCCTGGGCCCAGCGCGACGTGCTGTCGGCAAGAAGCAGCACCTTGAGCCCTATCTGCCGATAGTACTCGCCCAGGGTCACCCCTGTGTAGACAGAGGCCTCCCGTGCCGCCACGGGCATCGATGAGGTATTGCAGATGATCACCGTCCGGTCCATGAGGGACTTTCCCGTTTTGGGGTCTTCCAGTTCTGGAAATTCACGGATCGTTTCCACAACCTCTCCTGCCCGCTCGCCACAGGCAACGATGATAACGATATCCGCCTCGGCATAGCGCGAAATGATCTGCTGCAGCACTGTCTTCCCTGCCCCGAAAGGGCCCGGTATACAGGCTGTCCCACCCTCTGCGAGGGGAAAAAAGATGTCGATCAAACGGCATTTGGTAAGCAGCTGCCGGTTCGGCAGCAGCCTTTCTTCATAGCTGCGGACAGGTATTTTAACGGGCCATTGCTGCGTCATCTTCACCTGAACCTTCATTCCGGCTTCGTTCTTCAGCAGCGCGATCTCGTCTTTCACAGTGTAGAAGCCGGGAACATTCACATGAACCACTTCCCATTGTCCTTGGAGGGATAAAGGAACCATGATGTGGTGCTCAAATATCCCTTCAGGCACGCTTCCCAGGTAGCGGCCTGCCCTCACCCTGTCCCCCGACTTCACCGAAGGGGTAAAGAGCCACTTCCTCTCTTCGTCCAGCGAGTTTACGTATTGCCCTCTCCTCAGGAAATACCCCTGATCGTTCTCAAGTTCTCCGAGAGGGTTCTGAAGTCCGTCATAGATTTTTCCCAGCATCCCGGGCCCCAGGGTGGCAGACAACAGGCTGCCGGTGAAATCAACGCGGTCTCCCACCGTCAGGCCCGTGGTGCTCTCAAAAACCTGTATGTCGACAAGCTTTCCGCGAACCCTGATGATCTCCGATTTCAGAGGGACGTTGTTCCACACCACGTACGCCACTTCGTTCATCATGACTTCCTGGGCCTTGACTACCTCTACGGTGACCAGCGGTCCGTTGACCGCTACAACCCGACTATCCATTGAACTTCCCACCAGGGGCTCCTCCTCTAAATAATATCTTCTATATTGCAGGGCAGGTCCATCTTCTCCCACCTGCTGAAGATCCTCGCCCTTTCAAGGGCGGCAAGGATCGCATTCAGGGAGAAAGGGTCATCTCCTTCGCAGTGAAAGACCTGCCTCAGCCGCTCCTCATCCAGCGCGCGTTCTGCCAGAAGGGGGTTCTTCTGGCTCTTTACATGGGCGAGCAGGGCCGCAAGATCGTGGCCCCCGACATGAGGCAAAAGGATATAATCCTCCGCTTCTTTGCTTTTTTCTTTGGCTCTAAGGGCAACAAGCTGATTTCTCAAGCCGATCTCCCACGCGAGATAATCGGTAAGAAACCTGCATCCCATCTCCTGGGCAAGGGAATACGCGTACGCATAGTACCGTTCCCATAAAACATCAAAGATATAGGAGCGTCGGATGCCCCTGTCTTTTTCATCGAGAAAATTACGCATAAAAAGGGGGAGGTTTCGTTTGCTTTCGATCTCTTCACGCGCAAGCGTTCCGCCTTCGACAAAGATATCACGGCCCTGATGGATCGCTTCAAAATTGCCAACATCGATCGAATACAAAATGGATTGTACAAGCGAAGCATCATCGGGCTCGATATTCCGCTGAATAACACCGGCAATCTCTGCAAAAAGGTGCGGCAGTTTCTCCCCGAGATTAACAGGCATAACGGGAAGCACGCTGGCCAGGAAATAGTACTTCCCCATCCCCTCTATTCCTCTTTCGCCGGGAAAAAGTATTTTCGAAAGCGAAGGGAACAGAACTCTGAGAAGGCCTCGACCAACCCTTTGCCAAAGTTAAAGTGGCTTCCTTTATCCTCGACGCCAAGCTTAAACCCGAAGGAAACCTTATCCGTAAAATGAACGGTGATGTTGCTTATTGCTTTCTGTTGAAACTTTTCGACGAACCATGCGCTCAATTCGGCCTTTTCTTTTTCGGGGAGCAGCACCTCGATATTGTTTTCTGCGCCGTGTAGTTTCGTGAACTCATGCAGAAGGGCCTCGATGATCCTCTTGAGAAACTCCTTATCCCGCAAGGCCCCCTTTATCTCTTCTTCAACTGTCGGCTGCACAATGGCTTCTTCAAGCTTTTCCTGCAAAAGGATTATAAAGCTTCTTGAGGCGGCGCGCAGATCGATATCCATCTGCTTCAGCGTCTGCTCTGCCTCCTGCTTCGCCGCATCCTGAATTTTTAATGATTCTTTGCGGGCCTCTGCCAGAATCCTCTCGGCTTCCGTATGAGCGTCTTTGATGATCCGTTCAGATTCTGCCTTCGCCGGAGAGATGATCCTTTCAGTAAGTTCACCTGTAATATCGCCCAGTGTCCTTGCCATTTCTCATCCTTTCATCTCCTCTCTGAACAGGCGCGGGAGAAAATTATTTGGAATCTGCAATACTACGAATTATTGATTTTAAAAGATTACGATCATTTTTGCAAGCCTTTTTTATCTGGGAGATTACGTGAAAATCATTGAAACCATTGCCCCTGCTTGTCTTTCCGTCTGCATCATCCGTAAACTTATCGTGTAAAAAATTCCTGTTTTGTATCTTTTTTAAAGCACACGGGATAAGCGTTTCCGTCAGGGTTTGAGAATATCCTTTCCGATCGAGAATGACTTGCCGAGAAATTTCCCGAGCCCGTAGTAATTCCGCACCTCAGGGGCATACGCGAGAGGCCTCATCTTTTCCATGTCGGGGAGACCCTCTTTGCCAAGTATCTCCTCATCCGCCTTCACGTCCAGTATCTCTCCTATGAACTGTGTATGGAGACCGATCTCCACAGTATGGATCAGCTTACATTCAAGGATAAAAGGAAATTCCCTGATATAGGGGGCATCGACGAGATCGCTTCTAACGGGCGTCAGACCTGCTGCCGCGAACTTGTCGCCCTTTTTTCCGGTAGCGATCCCCAGATAATCCGCCTCTTTTACGTAGGCTTCAGTTGCGATATTAATGGTAAAGGCCTTCCTTTCAACGATATTTCCATAGCTATATGTCGCCTTTCTCAGGGAAATTCCCGCACACGGCGGCTGGGAGCAGCATATCCCTCCCCATGCGACGGTCATCGCGTTCGGCCTTCCCTCTTTATCATATGAGCCAACGACAAGAACCGGCGCGGGGAATATCATCGTCCTCGCACCAATCGATCTTTTCATGGTTCCCTCCTCGTGCTGATCCAATACTATACAGCAATATTGACACCAATTTCCAACTTCCTGTACAATAGACAAAACAAAAGGCGGCACACTTCTTTGGAAATGAAAACGATTCCACTCAACGATATCGATCTTAACGACAGACGTTTCTGCATATCCTATCCCCTGGAAGATGAGGCCTTGACGGGATCGATAGGGGAGATCGGCATCGTCCAGCCTGTTCTTCTTCTTGACGCTTCCCCTCTGGTCACCATAACGGGGTTCAGGAGGATTACGTCCGCAAAGAAGCTCGGGCTCGCAAATATCCCTGCAATAATCAAAAAGGTTCGCGCCGATGAGGCCCTTCTCCTGTCGATCCACGACAACCTGGGAAGAGGCCTCAATATGGTTGAAAAGGCTTATGCGCTGGAGAAAATGGCCGGTGCAGGTTTTTCCCGGCAAAAGATCTTCGGGATAATGGCGCTTCTGTCCCTTAATCCCCATGAAAAGGTTCTCGGCAGCTTCGTTGCAATAGCGAACGAGGAAAAGCCGCTGAAGGATTTTATTGTCCGGCACGGCGCTTCGATGAAGAACATTGAATACCTCCTCAAATTTGACGCGCAAGAGAGGAAGGGCATTATTTCCCTTCTATCCCCTCTCCACATAACCGATAGTTTATTGAGAGAAATACTGGAGATGCTCATCCTCATGAAGATCAGGAAAGGCGCGGTCAATCTCAGGGGGCTGCATACCTCAAGCGACGGCAGGGACCTGAAGGCGCGGTTGAAGAAAAAAAATTACCCCATCCTGTCGTCCATGGAAAAGAAATTTCTCGCCGTGAAACAGCGCTGTGCGCTTCCGCCTCACATCGACATTAAGGTAGACCCTTTTTTCGAAAAGGAGTATATTGATATATTATTAAAAATAAAAAGCGAAAACGACGTAAAGGCTGCCATGGAAAAACTGAAGGCAATTCTTGAAGACGGTTATATAAGGAGCATCCTTGAACTCACTCAAGGTTGAGCATGCAGAGTCACAGGGAAACATTGTAAGGGACTGCCCGGGCACAAAAGACCACATCTGCTGCGGCTACAAGACGATCGACCTCATTGAAGGCTGCGCCCTTTCATGTTCTTACTGTATATTGAAGGCATACCTCAACACGCCGGCGATCACCATACACGACGATATCCCCTATATCACTTCCCAGATAGATGACATGACCGGCAGAGAAACCCGGCATATACTCAGGTTCGGAACGGGCGAACTCTCCGACAGCCTTGCCCTTGACAGGCGCTACAAGCTCAACAGGCCGCTCGTGGAATTCTTCGGTGAACGGAAAAATGCCCTCCTGGAGCTGAAATCAAAGTGGGCTTATATCGATCACCTCATACCGCACCTCAATCCTTACACGATCATCTCCTTTTCAATAGCCCCCCAGCGAATCATCGATGAGGAAGAGAAAAGGACAAGCCCCCTTTATAAACGGCTGAAAACTGCCAGGAAGGCCCAGGATGCGGGGTGCTTCGTAGGCCTCCACTTTGACCCGATCATCATCTGTCCCGGTTTTGAAAAAGATTACCATTATCTCATCGAAGACATAAGCAGGATTCTCGACATGGACAGGATCATCTGGCTCAGCCTAGGGCTTCTCCGCTTCCCGCCAAAACTTCTCGGCCATTACATGGAGCACAACAGGAGAAATCTTCTCTACGGCGAATTCATCAGGGGCGAGGACGGAAAGATGAGATACATCAAGCAGCAGAGGATCAAGGTCTACACAATGCTCTACAAGATGCTGAAAAAGAAAAACAAGGGGCTTTTCATATATTTCTGCATGGAGCGGGAGGACGTGTGGCGCAAGGTCACGGGAATGACGGTCAAGGATGACGATGCCCTCATGACGCTTTTTGATGAAAGGATTAAACACCTATACGGAGGTAAGATATGAGGTTTCGGGATAAGGTTATCTTTATTACCGGCGGCGCCAAAGGCCTTGGGAAGGCCATGGCAGAGGCGTTCCTCGCGGAAGGCGCATCGGTGGCGGTAAACGCAAGGAATGCGGAATCGGTAAGCAGATTCGAAGAGGAGTTCAAAGACAAGAAAGTGCTCGCCTTCGCCGCCGATATCACGAACTACGGGGATATGGAAAGGGTCTCGGCAAAGGTCTGGGATACCTGGGGCAAGGTGGATGTGCTTGTCAACAACGCAGGCGTCGTCAACCCCCTGGTTCCTTCTGAAAAAACAAAAAAAGAGGATTTTGACAGGGCTATCGACGTGAACCTGAAAGGGACATTCTACGTATCCCAGATATTCGGGAGGCGCATGGTGGAGCAAGGATCGGGCAGGATCATCAACATGATCACCCAGGTTGCCTTGAGCGGCGAAAAAGGCTTCCTTCCCTATGCCATGAGCAAGGCGGGCCTTATGGTAATGACCAGGAACCTCGCGTCTGAGTGGTCCCGCCACGGCGTTACCGTCGTCGGGGTCGCCCCGGGCTTCATTGCCGGCGGCATGAACGAAGGGCTTATCAGGAAGCAGGCCTTCGTCGACTTTCTCTCTAAAAAAACGCCCATCGGCAGGATGGCAAAGGTGGAGGAGATCACAGACCTTGTCCTGTTCCTGGCATCTCCCGGGGCGCAATACATCAACGGAGAGACGATCGTCATTGACGGCGGCATGACCGGTTACACCGCAGAGCCCCTGGTCGATTTCATCATGGCCGGCAGAGGAAAATAGCAATGGATATTGTTTCTTTTGTCAGGTTTACTTTTAACACGCGGTACATGACACGGTGGATTTACGGCGGGCTCATCCTGTATATCCCCGTTGCGAATTTTTTTTCCTTCGGTTTTCTCGCGAAGGCATCAAGGCTTTTCATCATTGGAGGCATAGGATTCCCCACCTGGCAGGACAGGTATGATACGTGGATCGAGGGGATAAAGCTCCTCTTTATATTCATCCTGTACGGGGCAATCCCGTTCTTTATGTTCTCCTGCGGTTTCTTCCTCACGACCCTCACCAGCTTTACCGCCTTCTTCGGCAACATCATCATCACGTTATCATACGCGGCGCTTATTATATGTTCTTTCTTCCTTCCCTTCGCCTTTGCCACCTATGCCGAGAAGATGGACTTCCGGAAGGCCCTCGAGTTCGAGAACATCATACAGGGGATCAAGGAAGTTTTCATAGAATACGTCGCCGGCTACATCGTCACCCTTGTGCTTCTGTACATATGCAAGCTCATCATCCGCATACCCTATTTTATCGGCTTCATCCTGTCCTCTGTTTTCACGTACTACATCTTTCTCGTCGCCACCTATTACTTCACGGAACTCTATAAGAAAACGACGCTATCGGCCATCGTCATGCCGGAGGAAAGCGGAGCGGAAACACCGGAAACATAGCCGTATATCGTAGTTCGTATATCGTATATCGAAAAACCCGCAAGGCGTCAGGCGTGAGTAACACCTGTTCAACGTTCTCTGTTCTATGTTCAACGTTAAAAAAGGACAGAATGGGATCGCCGCATCGCTTACGCTCCCTGCGGGGTACCACAACGTTCCCGCTCCCCTTGCGGGAGAGGGCCAGGACAAAATGG
>DIWM01000055.1:14293-17002 GCA_002428485.1 Deltaproteobacteria bacterium UBA6106 | reverse complement strand
CTATCCTTTCTTCTTTGCTGCCTCTTCTACCGCCTCTACGATCTTCTTGTAGCCGGTGCACCTGCAGATATTTGAAGAGATCGTTTTGACGATCTCCTTTTTCGTCGGTTTCTTGTTCCGGTCAAGAAGCGCCTTTGCGGTCATGATCATTCCGGAGGTGCAGAAGCCGCACTGAACAGCTCCTCTCTCCATGAAGGCCTCCTGGAGCGGGTGAAGATTCCCGTCCTTCTTCAGCCCTTCGACGGTTGTGATATCGGCGCCGTCAACCTCGGCGGTCAGTACAAGGCATGACCTCACAGGCACCCCGTTGACAACAACCGTACATGCCCCGCAGGCTCCCAGGCTGCAGGCCTCTTTCGCCCCGGTGAGGTTCAGCCTCTCCCTGAGGGTCTCGAGGAGGGTCTCGTAGGGCCTTACCTGAAGAACGTTCTCTTCGTTGTTCACCTGAATGTTTACCTGTATGGTCTTCATCTTTTTCCCTCCTGAAGCACTCTCTTGATCGCCTTTTTGAAAAGGGCGCCGGCCATTTTCTTGCGGTACATTGCCGAAAGCACCGTGTTGGACACCGGCTTCGCATCGGCATACATCCTGTCGGCAACCTCCTTAATCGTGTCTTCGTTCATATTGTTGAGGTCGTATACACGAGGCGTCAAGCCGATGCCGCAGACGCAGGCCCTTGCTGCAGCCCCCTTTGCAGAGATCGCAACCCCCGCCAGAGGATAGTCCATGGAATCCCGCACCCGCAGCTTTTCGTACGCGCCTTTCGTCTTTTTCAACGGGATGAGGATCTCCGTAAGGATCTCGCCGGGCTCTGCCGTGAATGGCCTTCTGCCGTCCCCGCTGAAGATCTTCTCCAGCTCTGTCGTCCGCTCCCCTTTGGGCCCGACAAACTTCAGCTGCGCCGAAAGGGTGATGAGCGACGGCGTGTTGTCGCTGCAATAGTTCGAGAAGCATGCCTTTGCGTTGGGGACAACGTTGCACGTTCCCCCTCCCATCTTCCAGCAGAACCCTTTCGCCTTTCTCCATTCCAGCGACTGGTTGTACAGGAGACAGCGCGTATCCTGGAGGATGTTGCCTCCGATGGTCCCCCTCATCTGGAGCGTTTCGCAGGACGTGGCGTTGAGCGACTCATAGAGCGCAGGGAAGTATTCCCTGACAACGGGGTCGTTCTTGAGGGCAAAGAGGGTCACATTTGCGCCTACCGCCAGCCGGCCGTCGTTCTTGCGGGAAACGGCCTTCAGCTCTTCAATGTCCTTCAGGTCAATGACGGCCGTTGGCGCTGACAGCCTCAATTTTATCAGCGGGATCAGGTCGGTGCCTCCTGCAAGGTACCGCGCCCGCCCTTTTTGGCTGTTATACAAGGCAACTGCCTCGGCAACGCTCTTCGCCTTTTTATATTCAAATTTCGGTAGGATCATCCTTTCACCCCCTTCTTCCGTTCCAGCATTGCGAAAACCTTGTCAGGCGTCAGCGGCAGCTCCTCAAAGAGCTCCCCCGTAGCGTTCGTGACGGCGCAGGCGACCGCGCTGTACGCGTTCATGCGGATCGTAAGCCCCCCCTCTTTTGCCCCAAAAGGCCCCTCGGGGTCCATGGAGCTCACGATGATCGTTTCCATATCCGGCATATCGCACGCAAGGGGGACTTTATATTCCAGGAGGTCGGGGTTCAGCAGATGCCCCTTGTCCCAGAGGTTCCCCTCCGTGATCGCCGCCACGCCTGCCTGCTGGATGGAGCCCTCCATCTGCCCTTCTACTGCCATAGGGTTAATGGCGCGCCCGCAGTCGTGGGCTGCCGTAAAACGGGGGATCGAGACCTTTCCTGTTACGGGGTCGATGGAGACCTCTGCGACAGAGGTTCCGAAGGAGAATGTCCCTGCCATCTGCCCCCGGGGCCTTGATACCCATTCCCTTTCAAGGTCGATCTTGGGGAAGTAAGAGCCTGTGCCGACGACGGGATCGCCTCTGAAAAAGGCCTCCCGTACTACCCAGGAGATGGGCATCTTTTTGTCAGGGTCTTTCAGGGAGTATGCCAACCCGTCCTTCAGGCCGATATCCGCAGCTTTGACGCGCAGCTTCTGCGCTGCGATGGTGACGATCTTCTTGCGCGCATTCTCGCAGGCGACCCTCACCGCGTTGGCCCCCACGAAGGCCGCGGCCTGAGAATAAGCGCCGGGATCGAGGTTGGTGACCTCCGTGTCGGCGCATACGAGGTTGATGTCTTTCATGGGAATGCCGAGGACCTCGGAGGCAACCTGGATGGCCATGGACTCGTTCCCCTGTCCGTTATCGACGAGGCCCGTCACGACCGTTGCCTGGCCGTCGTCGTTGATCTTCACGTAGCATGATGAGCCGGACCGGAAGCCCATGGGGAACCCGCACATGATGCCGATGATTCCCATGCCGATCCCCTTATGCCTTTGCGCTTTGCTCCACCGCCTGGTGAAGTTGGTTCTCTCTGCTGTCTGCAGGATCGTCTCTTTCAGGCCGCAGCTTGTGATCTTCGACTGTGTTGCCGTCATCTCGCCGGGCTTCAGGCCGTTCCTGAGGCGTATTGCAACAGGGTCAAGGCCGAGCTCTTTTGCCATGAGGTCCATCTGGACCTCGTTGCCGGCAAGAAATGCCCTTCCGTGGCAGCCGTACATGCCCCGTATCCCTTTGTTGGTAAATACCCGGTACCCGTTGTACCGGACGTTGGGGAGGCGGTAGCACT
>DIWM01000055.1:0-14159 GCA_002428485.1 Deltaproteobacteria bacterium UBA6106 | reverse complement strand
AGCGCCTTGGCGCGGACATGCGGCCCGGCATTGGGCATCCAGAGGTCGAGGTAGCCGTTTGCATAGGAAGCGACGACCGCATAGGGCTCCATCATCGCATATGCCTCGCCTGCCGCCTTGAAGGTGTCCTCGCGGACGAGGAAGGCCTTCCCCATCGCTTTGTCTACCTCGCCCACGTCGATGTGAACGTGTATGTTGATATTGTTTTTGTATTCGTTGTGGATCTGGGGAGCGCCTTCTTTCATGGATTCTATGGGGTCGAAGACGGCCTGCAGCGGCTCATAGTCGACCGTAATATATGAAAGGGCCTCCAGCGCCGTTTCTTCGTCGACTGCAGCGACAGCCGCCACATCTTCCCCGATATAGCGGACCTTGTCCGTTGGAAGCATGGCGTGGTCCTGTGTGTACCGGAAAACGCCCCACTTTATTCCGTATGCGTCAAAACCGCTGACGGCTGCCTTGACGCCGGGGACCTTCAATGCCCGTGTGAGGTCGATCCGGACGATCCTTGCGTGAGGATAAGGGCTCCTCAGGACCTTCCCGACGAGCATGTTCGGAAGTTTTATATCAGCGGTATACTGTGCTTGCCCTGTGACCTTGGCAAGGGAGTCGCTTCGCACGACCCTTGTGCCGACAATGTTGAAATTATCCTTCATAGATACCCCCTTAAGAAACATGGACATCGCATATTTTACCTTTCCTTTCCGCTCCTATCAAACTCATTTTTTATATTTTTCGCTTACGTACGCCATGGATTCATCCATTGCCTTTAGTGCCAGACTCAGGTCTTCTTCGGTATGGCGGTAGCTGATATATGCATGATGGTGCGGCGTAAAAAAGAAGCCTTTACGGATCATCTGGGTGTAAAAATCGGTACGTTTTTCCTTCAGCATGGCAGGATCGCTGTCTGAAAAGGTTATGAAGAACATTGGCGCTACACCGCTCAGTTCAGCGCCGATGTCATACTTGTCGATGAGGGCCTGGATCTTTTTCACAAAGCGCTCGCCCTTCTCCCAGATATTTTCAATGACCCCTTCCCTCTCCATGATCTCAATGGTTTTCAGGGCTGCGATATACCCGTCGCTGTTGGGGAAAAAGGTGGATGAGATGAAAAGCTTCGATGCCGCCGCCATCATAACATCCTTTTTCCCGGTAACAACGCTTATTGCATACCCGTTCGCCATCCCCTTGCCGAGGACCGTGAGATCTGGTGTTACCCCGTAAAGCTCCTGTGTACCCCCCATCCTGAGCCTGAAGCAGGTGCGGACCTCATCGTAGACCAGGACCGCTCCGTACTTATTTGCAATCTCCCGTACGCCCTCAAGGAACCCCGGCTTTGGTATCTGCATCTTCTGATGAAGCGGATGCCCAAAGGGGGTCATGATGATGGCCGCTGTCTGGTTGCCATGCTTTGCCATCAATTCCTCGAGCTTACCGAGATCGTTATAATGAAATTCATAAACATCCTCATAGAACTTTTCAGGAATTCCCCCTTTCATCTCGACGCACCAGTCATGCCAGCCGTGGTATCCGCAGCGCATTACCTTTACCTTACCTGTGAAGGCCCTGGCGATGCGGATGGCTGCCGTTGTGGCATCTGAGCCGGTCTTAAGAAAGATGCTCAGTTCCGCAGAGGGTATAAGCCGGTTCAGTTTTTTTGCCAGTTCATTCTGGTAGGGCTGGGTAAGCGAGAAGCAGAAACCTTTGTCCTTTATCTGCCTTATGACCGCATCATCAACCTCTTCCTCTCTGTAGCCAAGGATAATAGGCCCGTAACCGCAGAGGAAGTCGATGTATTCATTACCGTCAACATCGGTCAACCTGCAACCCTTGCCATATTCAAGAAAGATCGGGTACTCTCCCATGATGAAATCGCCAGGTTTCCTCGCTCCCAGGACTCCGCCGGGAACTAATGTCTTTGCCTCTTCAAAAAGTTCCAGGCTTTTTGTTATGTTCAGTCTTTCAGTTTCTTTCATGAGCACCCTCCTTTTTATATACGTTTAAAATATTCTGTCACAGTGTGAACAAAGAAGATATCGTCTCTGTTTGATGTATTTTTGCACCCCTCTTTATTAATTCTTTGAGGAATTTCACAGGGTCGATGCAGCCCTCCGGTGCTACCACGCCTTTGACCTTGACATCGCCTGCAAACATCATCAAGGCTGCGATTGACGCGGGGAGGCCTGTCCCCGGCGCCATCCTTCCCACTATATCTGCCGTATATGTGACCCCCTTTCCCTGCCGCTCCCCTTTGACAATGACCTTTAAGCCGGAAGCGGCGGGCCCGTTATCCCTGTTCCTGGGGATAGTGTCCCAAAGCCGCAATGTCAGGTCGTAGGGTGTTAATTTAACGCCCTTCACCTCTACAGGCTCTGTGCTGAGAAAGCCTGTTTCTTTTTGCTCCTTGATGAGCTCATCCACCCATGATGGTATGAGCGCACCTTTGATAACCACCTTCTTTACCCCATCGATATACCGCGGTATGGTAATGGGCTGGGGATGGCCTACATAGCGCACAACACAGGTGCCGAGAGGCGGGAGAAATTCAGCCGTCTCTTCTCCGGTGCCGCCTTCTACATACTCGAGCTTGCCATCAAGATACTGTGGTATTTTGCCTGTGACCATATGAAGGCTGTGATCCCAGGCCGCACCGGCAAGTTCGGCGATACTTACCACCCAGAACAAGTGTATCTCGTCGACACGGTCCATTTGATTGGCGTACCATTTGACCAGTACGTTGTTTGTTCCCGGGTCCGATCCCATGCCTGTCAGAACGGTTATTCCTGCCTCTTTGGCAGCTTTATCAATATCGGCGGAAGAAAAAAGGATGGGGACGGCCTCATAATCATCGCAAATATCTATATAATTGACCTTTGCCTCGACTGCTGCCCTGGCAACCGCCACAGCCGTTTTATAGAACGGCCCTGCACAGTTAATGACAACGTCCACATCCCTGATCGCACTGACCATGCCTTTGTGATCATTCACATCGATCTTCACGAGCGACACCTTTTCGCTGACGCGCAACTTATCCTGTACCCTGCCCGGGTCCGTATTGATGTCACCGAGGATAACCTGCTTGATCTGTTCTTGTTTAATGAGGTCCCGGGCAACCCCCTGCCCCATACCTCCTGTTCCGCCCATTACCAGTGCCTTCATTCGACCTCCTTAAAACCTAATTATTTTATATGTATTGCGCATCGTCATTACTTATTTATGTCAAAATCTCCTTCCAGGAGTTCGGTGAGTACTCCCTGAAGTTTATTGGGATGGTGTACAAAGGCGTACCGGGTTCCGAAAAGTTCTCTCGGTTTTTTATCGATAAGATTAACGTTCTTATCTTCCAACTCTTTCATCGCTTTGGAAAGATCGTCAACCTTATAAGAAATAAGGAAAACGCCTTCACCTCTTTTATCAATGAATTTGGCCACTTCACCGTCCGACGCCGTGGATTCTATGAACTCAACGGCCACCTCTCCAATGTAATACCTTGAAACTTTTATCTTTTCTGAATCAGCGGCGTATTCGCAGGATGGCACCAAACCGAAATCTTCTCTGTACACCCTCTTTGTCTCTTCGAGGTCCTTTACCGCAAAGCAGATATGATCGATCCTTTCTATCTTCATCTTTTATCACCTCATGTCATCGCTAATTTCATATTCTTTTGTGAATAAGTATAGAACAATACAGGTTTAAAAAAGATACAAACAAAAGATAGCCTCGCTTATTAGACTTCGAAAATGTATACAATATACAATATAGATTAAAAATATATGCAATTATATTCTTTGTCAACTAAATTATTTGCACCTAAAAAAATGAAATTATGCTACAATATTTCATCTCCCAAAAAACAGAGCTTATCCATGGTTGATAATAAGATCAATGAGTATTATAAACATGTTGAAGTAAAACTTGAAGATATAGTAGATAAACTACTAAAATCAAAAGTAAATGACCACGATAATATTCTCATGAATGTACAGAACCTTATAGAGAAAGTATTTATCGGGTCAGCCATGAAGCTGTCCGGCAACAATGTTTCGAAAGCATCTAAACTATTAGGTATTAACCGGAATACCCTTAGCAAGAAGGTCAAAGCAGCCGGGAATGCAAACCGACGGCCTCAAAAAAAATCAAACCGCTAAGACATATCCGGCGATAAGATCGCCGACCTCTTTTGTGCCCATACCCATTTTGCCTGCTTCGAGCGATTTTATATCTTTTTTCAGGGCCTTTTGAACTGCTTTTTCAATCATATCAGATGCTTCCTGTTCACCAACAAACCCAAGCATCATCCCGGCTGCGAGGATCGCTGCAAGGGGATTGATCACGTTCTTCCCGGTGTATTTTGGGGCAGACCCTCCCATCGGCTCAAACATCGATACGCCTTCAGGATTGATGTTCCCGCCGCAAGCGATACCCAGTCCGCCCTGTATCATTGCGGCCAGATCGGTAATAATGTCACCAAAAAGATTATCGGTAACGATCACGTCAAACCATTCCGGGTTTTTCACCATCCACATACAGGTCGCATCTACATGTGCATAATCAGTCTTTACGTCGGGATAATCTTTCGCAATTTCATAAAAGGCACGCTCCCAGAGCCCGGAGGCAAATGTGAGGACATTTGTCTTCGCGCATAATGTAAGCTTCCTTTCTTTGTTTCGTTTTTTTGTATATTCAAAGGCAAATCGCAGACAGCGCTCGACGCCCTTTCGTGTATTTATGGATTCCTGCGTGGCCACCTCGTCCATTGTCCCCTTTTTCAGGACACCACCTGCCCCTGCATACAACCCTTCCGTGTTTTCACGAACCACCACAAAGTCTATCTCTTTCGGCCCTTTATTTTTAAGCGGAGTATCTACCCCTTCGTAGAGCTTCACCGGCCTGAGATTTATATACTGGTCAAGTTCAAACCTCGTGCGCAGGAGGATCCCCTTTTCCAATACGCCAGGCTTAACATCGGGATGGCCTATGGCCCCGAGATAGATCGCATGGTATTGCCTTAACTCATCGAGGACGTTGTCCGGCAGTATCTCCCCTGTTTTTAAATAACGTTCTCCTCCGAGGTCGTAATATGTGTACTTTAAGGCAAAGCCTAATTTTTTCGATATGGTATCAACAACTTTAATTCCCTCTGCAACGACCTCAGGGCCAGTCCCGTCTCCAGGGATGACCGCGATGTTATATACTTTGCCCATTTTTGTCCTCCGTAATCCTTAGACTTTTTTTACAAGTGCTTTTGCCCCGATATCCTTCCTGTAATGCATACCGTCAAAATCTATCATTGACACTGCTTCGTATACCCGCTTCATTGCGTCTTCGTAAGTGCTGCCTATCGCTGTAATGCCTAATACCCTTCCACCTGATGTATAATAGCGGTTGTCTGACTTTTTGGTTCCGGCGTGAAACACCATAACATCCTCTCGGCCTTTTAACTTTTCCAGCCCATTGATAAGAAACCCTTTTTCCGGTTTTTCAGGATATCCTTTCGATGTAATGACAACGCATATTGAGACGCCTTCCTTCCACCGGATGTCCTTGATCGTGTACAGTTTACCTTCTATACATGCCATCAGGATAGGCAGGATGTCGCTTTCCATCTTGAAAAGGATGGGTTGGGTCTCGGGATCGCCGAGACGGGCGTTGAACTCTATGACATAGGGATCGCTCCCTTTCAGCATAAGTCCGCCGTAAAGTACGCCCTTATAGACGATACCGTTGTCCCTCATCGCCTCTATTGTCCTCTCCATGATCCTGAGCTTGATCTCCCGTTCCAAAGCGTCGTTTACGAATGGTATAGGGGTATAGGCGCCCATTCCACCCGTGTTGGGCCCTTTGTCGCCATCGAGCAGCGGCTTGTGATCCTGCGAAGTAAGCAGTGAAAGCATGGACGTACCGTCTGTAAAGGCGAGGTAGGATGCCTCGACCCCCGGGAGATATTCCTCTATAACAATTTTCCTTCCTGCGTCCCCATGGACCCCCTTTACCATTAGGTCTTCCAGAACGCTCCGGCCTTCCGCCTGGTCCTGGATCACATAAGCACCCTTCCCTGCGCATAAGCCGTCAGCTTTAATAACATAGGGAGGCGTGAGGCCGTCCAGATATCTCCCGGCATTCTCATATCGGTCAAAGATCCTGAATGCCGCCGTCGGTATCTCGTATTTCCGCATAAGCTCTTTTGCAAAGATCTTGCTCGCTTCGATCATGGCGCCCTGTTTCTTCGGCCCGAATATCGGTATCCCGTTTTCTTCAAAGACGTCCACGATACCCTCGGCAAGAGGATTCTCGGGGCCTACGATAACGAGGTCGATGCGTTTTCGTTTAGAAAAATCAAGTATTTCCCCGGTCTTGCTGAGATCAATTGCGACACATTCTGCCATATCCGAGATGCCGCCGTTGCCGGGCATGCAATATATCGCCTTCACATCTTTCGACTGCGACAGCTTCCATATAATGGCGTGCTCTCTGCCTCCGCCGCCGATTAAAAGAATGTTCATGTACCCTTCCTTACGCGTTAAACTTTTGACAGGTATGAGAAAATTGCACCGTCATAGTCCGAAGTTATTGAAAAGACCTTTTTTGCGAGATAGAATCTCAGTTCTTCTGTCGTCTCGCCGTTGTTTGCCTTCATATTGTCGATCACCTTCCGGTAATCATCGGGGTCTACCACAACGGTCACGTATTTGAAATTTTTTGCCGATGCCCTGATCATAGATGGGCCGCCAATGTCGATATTCTCTATCGCCTCTTCAAAAGTGCACCCCTTGCTGACAACTTCTTTGAAGGGGTAAAGATTTACCACGATCATATCGATATGCTTGATGCCGAGGGTTTCCATCGCCTTTTGATGTTCTGCGTTGTCGCGTATGTTAAGGATCCCGCCGTGTATCTTTGGATGGAGCGTCTTTACCCTCCCGTCCATGATCTCCGGGAAACCTGTATAAGAACTCACTTCCAATGGATTCAGGCCAAGGCCTTCAAGGTATTTTTTTGTACCGCCTGTCGATAGCACCTCCACTCCGTAATCCTTCAGACATGCCGCCAGGTCATTGAGGCCTGATTTATTCGACACGCTGACCACCGCACGTTTGATTCTCATGTTCCCTCCTTTATTTAAAGACCCAAAGCTTCGTTCATTATAAAGACCGATATGTCCGTCCCGTTTGGTTTTCGCTCAAGGATAGAGACGATCCTGCATATCCTCTGTTCCGATTTGCAATCGTGGCAATAGCCTGTTTTTGCGCATGGCAGCGGGAGATTCAGCCTTTTTGCATTCATGGGCGCCGCGACATCCTTGATCCGCTCGATAGCGGCCTCGACATCAGGGACGATCTTGTTATAGCCGGCAATAATGATCACCTTCTTCGGGCCGAAGGTGATGCTGCTGACCCTGTTGCCGAACCCATCGATGTTGACGATCTCGCCGTTCTCTGTGACAGCGTTCGACCCTGATAGAAAAAGATCGCTCGTCAGATGCCGGATCCTCATCGCCTGTATCTCCTCTTTTGAAAGGCCGGCATCCCAATGGTCGAGGACCGTTACGTTTTCCTTTTTAAGTTTTTCAACGAGCCCTATCTCTCTCAAGGTCATAGATCCGCCGACCCCTATCTTCATCTTGGGCTTTACATAACCCATTACTTTGTTTAAAAGATCCTTTTTGTCTGTGAAAAAAGCGGCATCGAAATAATTCTCTTTCAAAGCCTGCACGGTCCGTTCCATCATCTTTTCAATATACCACTTCTTTGTATCCATTAGTTCACCCCCTGATATAGGTGTTATAGTAAATTCTGTGGGAAGTGTTTGTCAATAACAATTTCCCGCCTGTAATCACTTATGCGAAAAGCAAAAACGGAAATATTTCAAGGGCACACGATGCCTTACCGGTTGATCATATAATATATCGTGTCATGAAAATGATAACTTTTTATACGTTCTTCATTTTCCATTAATTTTAATCTGTTTTTTGCCTTGTAGAAGGATACCCCGGTGATCTTAACGATATCGTCAAGGCTTAAAGATTTTCTCTTCAATATATCCAGGACATTTTTGGTCCACTCTTTTTCTTCATGCTGAACTGGTATTCCTTCAAACGTCGAGATTATTTCACATGTATTGCCCAGGAAGGAGCATGCCTTTTCAAGCTCGTCCTTTGTCAACATTCCCGGTATATCTTCGCCGGGAGGTCTCGTGACCGTATTTAACTGTATCTTGTCAACATGGATTGAATCGGCGACATCTTTGATCTTCCGTAGCTCTTCTTCATCATCATTAATATCCTTTACGAGCATAATCTCAAGCCATATCCTGCCCCGGAAATCTTTCCTTAAAAGTTTAAGGCCTGAAATTATTGACTGTATCTCCACCATTAGATGGGGCCTGTTGATATATCGGAATATATCTTCACTGACGGCATCCAGCGAAGGTAAGATAACATCGGCAGACAGCAGGTCCTTTCGCACGTCTTCCTGAAACAGCAAGGCGCCGCTTGTGATAACAGATACAGGGATAGGGACGGTCCTTTTGACTTCATCGATCATCAGGCCAATGTCAGAGTTTAATGTAGGTTCACCTGAACCCGAAAATGTTATGTAATCGATGTGATCTGATTTGTTTACTTTTTCTATTACCTCATTGATGATCATATAAGGATCAAAAAAGCTTTTTCTTTCAATCTGATGATTTGTGGTTTTCCCTATCTGACAATATATGCAGTCGAAACAGCAATATTTGCCCGGAATAATATCGACACCGAGAGAGTATCCAAGCCGCCTCGACGGAACGGGGCCGAAAACGTATTTGCTCATGAAAAGATATTAAACGATTCCAAATTAAAAGGAAATATAAATCATGTGCTGGCTTAATATTGACTTTTCAACTATAATATACTAAAAGTAAAACGCATGGGCGATTAGCTCAGATGGTTAGAGCGCTGGTCTCACATACCAGAGGTCGTTGGTTCGAATCCAATATCGCCCACCATCTTATTACCTGGGGGTCCAATGTCAGGACATAGCAAGTGGAGTTCAATCAAGCATAAAAAAGGCGCCGCTGATGCTAAAAGGGGAAAAATATTTACAAAGCTCATCAAGGAGATAACGACCGCAGCGAGGATAGGCGGTGGCGACCCGGAAGCGAATTCAAGGCTAAGGGTTGCCGTTCTTCAGGCAAAGGCTGAAAATATGCCGAAAGACAACATTGAACGGGCGATCAAGAAAGGGACCGGGGCAATAGAAGGTGAAAGCTATGAAGAATATACCTATGAAGGGTATGGTCCGGGAGGGGTGGCGATACTCATAGAAACCCTGACAGACAATAAAAAACGGACCACTGCGGACGTACGCCATATCTTATCAAGGCTGAACGGCAACCTCGGTGAGGCAGGCTGTGTGTCCTGGATCTTTCAGAAGAAAGGCTATATATCTTTTGATAAGAAGAGCGTTGACGAGGAAAAGATAATGGAATTAGCCCTCGAAGCAGGGGCAGAAGATGTCGTTGATACTGATACTGAGATCGAGGTCATGACCAATGTGTCAGGCTTTGAATCGGTGAAAAGGATCTTTGATGACCATGGTCTTAAATATATTGTTTCAGAGATCAGCATGATCCCGCAAACATCCGTGAAACTGGACGGTAAGAATGCGGAAACGATGCTGAAGCTGATGGAAGCGCTGGAAGACTCCGATGATGTTCAAAAGGTATATGCTAATTTCGACATCCCTGCCTCAGAGATGGAACGGTTAACCCAGTAGACATCTTTGGTTTGTAATTTATTGATATTACGATAGCTTAATTCTTTTGACTTCGCCGTTTTTCCCTGAGAACTGAACATCTTTGCCATTCAGGAACATCTTTATCCCGCCTGCATTTCCGATAAGGAGATCAAACCTCTCTTGTGCGCTCAGCATTATGACTTCCTGGGGATTAAGCATAAATTCCTTTTTTTCCTTATCGTCGATGATAACGCTGACCCATGTCCGTTCGTGGCAGGAGATCATAAGCATTTTTTTGTCAGGGATATGGGAAGAAGGAGGCATATTCTCTGCAGGTCCGGGGCCAAGAGCACCCGTAGACGATATGTGACTTGTCGTCTCGACGGGAGGCGCGTACGTCTGCTGGTCTCTCTGCGTACGGTTCACGATCAGGTAGCCCAGCAAAACCAAGACGATTACTGAATATACGAATACTTTTCGCGGAATTTTCTTACGGGGTGGTTCGACCATCTGCTGGACGGGAATCTCCGGCGGGGCAGTCTTTTCTTCTTCCGCAAGATCATCGGCTATTTCATCAAATACATTGAGAAAGTTTGCATATTCCTTGATATAACCTCTGACATAAACGTGGTGGGGAAGCATGGCCCAGTTTCCCTGCTCCATGGCTTCAATCAAAGACTTCCGTACGCAGAGAACGTTGGAGATCTGGGCAATGGTAAAGCCCTTCTCTTCCCTTCTTGCCTTTAAAAATCGCCCTATTTTTTCAAGATCAAAAGGCATGCCCCATCACCTTTTGCGGTAAAAAATTGATGAGCCAATGACTTTTTAAGTCATATTAGCTACTTATATTTTATACCTTTATAAAATGTTTGCAACATATATTTTTAATATACCGGAGATAAATGCCTTTTTCAATGTTCTCCGTCACACTTTTGGAAAATTATTTACAACTGGGGCAGATAAGAAGCTGTTCCATCGGGGTGCCTGACTTAGTGGCGATAAACTCCAATTGTTCGACGGGTGCATGGTATCGATTGCATTGAGGACACCGGGCAAGTTCGAAACGTTTGTTCCAGATCGTCCTTACTCCGTCTTTGTCTTCCATGTAAATGTGTCCTGTCGGGCATATGGCGACACAGGCACCGCACCCTATACAGTCATGAGACGGTTCACTGTAGGGAGTTGTAACCTTTTTCAAAGGGCCCTTTCCGCTCATACAAAGAGCAGCAACTCCCACATTAAATTCACAGGTCTTAACGCAGAGGTTGCAAAGGATGCATTTTCCTTTGTCGTTGTCTTTCATATATCTGGTTTTTGTTATGCCGTGCTCTTTTGCGAGATACTGGATGGTTTCAGAGTTGGGGCATCTGGCAAGAAGAAGCTCTAGGACGGTTTTTCTCACGAGGAGGACATCGGGAGACTCTGTAAAGACCTCTACCCCGCTTTCAACAGGATACAGGCAGGATGTTACAATCCTTTTTCTGTTTCCCTTCCGGACTTCCACCATGCATAACCTGCATCTTCCGTCGGAACCGAGGGTGTCATTGTAGCATAGAGTGGGGATATCAAACCCTTCGCGGCGTGCAACATTAAGGATGGTTTCGTCCTTCTCTGCCCTGACATTTTTTCCGTTGATAGTGAACTCTACCATGTTCGTTCTCCCTATTCGTACTTCACTGCATCGAACTTGCATACATCATAACAGGTGCCGCATTTTATGCATTTCGATTGGTCTATCGTATGGGCCTTCTTTTTTTCACCGCTGATGCACGTTACGGGGCATTCAGAGGCGCACCGCATACAGCCGGTACACTTTTCCGGATCTATGATGAATGTTGTAAGGGCCTTGCAGACACCGGCGGGGCATTTCTTTTGCTCTATATGAACATTATATTCATCCCTGAAGTATTTGATCGTTGAAAGGACAGGGTTGGGAGCGCTCTGGCCAAGGGCGCAAAGCGAGCCAAGCTGGATCGCCCTCGCAAGCTCCTCAAGGTGTTCCACATCGCCCTTTGACCCGTTTCCGCTGCATATGTTATCAACGATCTCGAACATGCGCCGGACGCCTTCCCTGCAGGGGGTACATTTGCCGCAGGATTCATCGACAAGGAACTTGAGGAAGTAACGCGCCACGTCGACCATACAATCCCTCTCGTCCATGACGATCATCCCGCCCGAACCCATCATGGAGCCAAGCTTGGTCAGCGAGTCAAAGTCAACTGGCATTGCAAGATACTCGCCGGGTATGCAGCCGCCTGAAGGGCCTCCGGTTTGAACGGCTTTGAATTTCCTGCTTCCATGGATACCGCCTCCAAGCTTAAAGATTATTTCATTGAGCGTAATGCCCATGGGAACCTCAACAAGCCCTGTATTTTTTACCTTGCCGACCAGCGAAAAGACCTTTGTCCCTTTGCTTTGAGGGGTTCCGATGGAACCGAACCATTCCCACCCTTTGTTGATTATATGAGGCACACATGCCCATGTCTCTACATTATTCAGGTTGGAGGGTTTATCCCAGAGTCCTTTCTCAACGGTGTGGATATACTTTGCACGGGGTTCGCCCGTTTTACCTTCGATGGATGACATAAGCGCCGTCGATTCGCCGCAGACAAAGGCGCCGCCTCCACGAAAGATCTTGATATCAAAATTAAAACCGGAATTGAAGATATTCGAGCCCAGGAGGCCATACTCCCTGGCCTTGTCAATAGCCATCAAGAGCCTCTGCACTGCGAGAGGATACTCGTCTCTTACATAGATGAAGCCCTGGCTGGAACCGACAGCATAACCGCCGATGATCATCCCTTCGATAACAGCGTGTGGATTTCCTTCCATGAGGGACCTGTCCATAAAAGCCCCCGGGTCACCCTCATCGCCATTTGCTATGACATACCGCGGTTCTCCGGAAGCATCCCTGCAGGAACGCCATTTTGTGCCGGTTGGAAAACCTCCGCCGCCCCTTCCTCTTAGTCCTGATTTCTCGATCCAGTCAATGATCTCCATGGGATCTGCCTTGAGGGCCTTGTGGACGGCCTGATACCCGCCCAGGCTGATGTATTCTTCGATATCTTCCGGATCGATAATGCCGTTTTGAGAAAGCACAATTCTTGTCTGGCCTGCGTAAAAGGGAATATCGCGGGGTGATACATATCTTTTTGCCTTATCATCATCTTTATAGAGCAGGTTTTCTGCGATCGTTCCGTCCTGGATCGTCTTTAACAGGAGGCGGGCGTCATCTTCAAGGTTCCTTTTGCCAACAGTCTGATAAAGGATCTCGTCGTCGCCGAAAACGATGATGGGCCCCCTCTCGCATAATCCGTGACAACCTGTTTTCTTTAAAAGCACCTTATCGGACAAGTTCTCAGCTTTGATAAATTCGCTGAGCTTTTCATGGACCTTGAGCGCACCTGACGATACACAGCCTGTACCGCAGCAGATCTTCACGATCTTGCTGTAGACCCTGGACTTTTGTTTATATTCTGCCGCTATCCCATCGAGCTGCCCGATCGATACGATCATGTCGGTTCTCCATATTCTTTGATTATCTTCTTAACGCTTCCCGGTGTTGTTTTTCCATAATCGTGCCCGTCAACCCTTACCAGCGGTGCAAGCGCGCAGGCACCGAGGCAGTTCACAGACTCAAGGGTAAAAAGACCGTTTTCGGTTGTACCCCCTCTCTTGATGTTCAATGCCCTCTCAAATGAGTCGAGGATATTTGGCCCGCCCCTTAAATGGCAAGCTGTTCCAAGGCACACATGGACTATATGCTTCCCTCTCGGCGTAAGCGAGAGGGAAGAGTAAAAGGTGGCAACTTCATATCCCTTGCTGAATGGTATGTGAAGCCTGTCGCAGATATATTGAATGGCTTCTTTCGGCAGATACCGGTATTGCCTTTGGACGTCTTGGAACATGGCAAGCAGATAAGATTTATCCTTGCCGTACTTGTCGATTATGGTATTGATTGCGGCAGTATCAACCTCCATGTGATCCCCCTTTTTTTATGAGCGAAATACCTCTTTTATTTTACGCCACAGAGATATTTCATTCTTCCCCAATCCTTTATCACCCTTTCCTGTATCTGGGAAATAGTTTTTACAGTCAGGTGTCTGAACCTGCCCTGGCCGTTCATGTAGTCTACAATGTGGCGCAATGGCTCCGGGTTATATGTAAGCCTGTATTTACCGTTCTCTATCTCGTAGAGGGGAAATACACCTGTTTCAACCGCCAGTCTCCCGTACCGTATGGCAAGATCGGAAGGTATCCGCCAGCCCGTAGGACAGACAGAGAGGACATGAAGGTAGGACGGTCCGTTGGCCATCCGCGCCTTTTTGACCTTTGCGAGGAGATCGAAGGGATAGGAAGGGCAGGCAGTTGCGACGTAAGGGATATTATGGGCAGCGGCAATCTTCGGCATGTTCTTTTTCTGCGTTGACTGCCCGATGCTCC
>DIWM01000049.1:92117-132135 GCA_002428485.1 Deltaproteobacteria bacterium UBA6106 | reverse complement strand
ACCAATGCTGGACATCTCCTTCCACAAACTGATGGGCAGCGCAGAGGAGCAGGTGCTCGCGCACAAGTTTTGGCTCTGCGTGGACGAGGGCCATTACGTCCTGCAACTGGTCGCGAAAACCGAAGGCGCCCCCTGACTGGTAGTATCCGCTCCGTGCCCAAAGACGGCATGCGAGGGTCTGGTATAAGAGCCAGCCGTTGGCAAGGATGTTGACGGACGGGTCGGGTGTTGCTACCTGCACTGCGCCGAGGGTATGGTTCCAGTACTGCCATACTGCTTCAAGGGCGACCCGCGCCGCGCCGGCGCCCCAAAAGCGGTGTATCAGGCTGCCGGCGTCATCCGCATCCCGTCCTGCGCCCAAGGTGAAGACGATCTCGCGCTCTTCTCCGTCGGCAAGCTCGAAAGCCACTTGCACGGCTCCGCATGGATCCAGGGCAGCCCCAACCTTGCCGGAAAGCCGCGTGCGGGTCATTGCAACAGGACTGCGAAGGGTGCCGTTACGTCCAAGGAATTCAGTACGGTCGCCGCTTACGGTCCGGGCCCCGTCGTCCACGTTGAAAAAAGCAACCCGGTTGCCGAATTCCGTATTGTAAGGGTTGCGCGCAAAAAGAGCTCCGCTTTGAGGATCAACCTCGGTGATCACATGCATCGTCGATTTCGGCCGCAAATCTCCCAGCACCCATTCCACGTACCCGGTGGCAGAGAGCCGCCGTGGCCGGCCCGATTGGTTGCGCACCTTCAGCACCGTGAACTTAACAGGCGCGTCCAGGGCTACGTATACCCACACCTCTGTACCGATCCCGCGTTCCCTGTGCTCGAAGACGCTGTATCCGAATCCGTGGCGGGTCACGTAAGGCGTGGTTCCACGGCTGGGCAGCGGCATTGGCGACCAGAAATGACCCCGCTCTTCATCGCGGATGTAAAAGGCCTCCCCGCTCGCATCGCAAACAGGATCGTTGTACCAGGGGGTGAGGCGAAACTCGTGGGCATTCTCGCTCCAGGTATAGGCAAGACCGTTCTCTGAGACAACGGTCCCGAAGTGCGCGTTGGCCAGCACATTCGCCCAGATTGCCGGCGTCACCTGTCCCCGGGCAGTTGAAATGACGTACTCGCGGCCATCAGGGGTAAATCCTCCCAGCCCGTTGGAAAACATCAGGTCCTGGCGAGGCATCGCCGCTACGGACGAAGGCTCCGGGCGATGCGTTCTGGTCGGCAAAAGGGCCGGAGTGGTTCCTTCCGCGGAGACGCGGCGGTTTATCTGTTCTGTCAGCGTTCCCCGGCTGTCAATGATGATGGCACGGGCCACTGCCTGGAAGAGGAGACGGTCCTCCCTAGATATCTGGTCGGCAGGTCTCACGAAGATGCCGCCCGGCCTGTCTGTCACATTGGCCTCGACGCCTGCGGCAATAAGCCCCATGATCTGTTCTTGCAGGTGCTGCCGGTAACCGGCGTGATCTTCGTTCCAGATCACCAGGTCTACTGCCAGTCCCTTGAGACGCCAGTACGCGTGGGCCTGGACAAGCTGGCGCACCAGGTTGATATTGGCCTGATCTTCAATCTGCAGCAGCACAATGGGGAGATCGCCGGAGATGGAGTAGCCCCAGAGGCCGGACTGCCGGCGGCTGTTCTTGAGGATGATCCCCGGGGCCGCGCGAAGAGAAGAGCCGGCATATATTACCGGGGCAGCAAGGCGCCCGTAGAGTTGCGCGTCGGCTTCTGTGGCATTGATCTGCCGGAGGAGCACCTGGCTGTGCGTCCACGCCAGATCAAAGACGCGGTCGGCGAGCCGCCGGTCCTGGTATTTATCCACAAGGTTTAAGGCTGCATCCCGTGTTTCGCCGATGCCGGTGACAATATTGATTGTTGCGGATCTCTCCGCATCCAGGGTTATTTGATACCTGATGGCTACGATGGGATCAAGCACCGGACCAACGCTTCCCGAGAGCGCAGATAGGCTTCTCATTGCTTCGGGATCGCCCAGGCTGTTGCCGCGGCCGATAAACCGCATGCGGTCTGTTTCATAAGAGATCTCCCCGGTTTCCGCCCCGTGCACAGCCATTAGGTGGAACATCCATGGCGTCTGTTCGTCCACAGAACGGGGCCGGCGGGTACAGAATATGGCCTGCCTGTTACGGATAATCTCGGTCTGCACAAAGAGGTTGCTGAAGGCGGGATGGAGCGCGTCCGCTGCGGGCGATGCAAGTACGACTTCGGCGTAACTCGTGACGTCGATCGTCCTGCGTGTCCGCGCGCGGTTGGTAATGGTGATCCGGCGTAGTTCGATGTCGTCCTCGGGTGAAACAGCGATCTCGGTATGCGTGTCAAAATCCTGATCCCGGCGCCGGAACTCTGCCCGCCCTTCCGAGAATATTGCCTCGTACTGCTTCGATGCTTTGAGCGTCGGCTGGTATGCCGTTGACCAGAAAACCCCGCTTGCTGTGTCACGGATATAACAGAATGTACCCCAATTGTCGCAGGTGCTGTCTTCATGCCAGCGCGTTACTGCCATATCCTTCCAGCGACTGTAGCCGCCACCGGCGTTTGTGATCATCACATGGTATCTGCCGTTGGACAGCAGCTGTACTTCCGGTATAGGTGTGTCTGGGCTCGTGTATACGCGCACCGGCATCTCCTCTACGTCATGAATGGCGGTATGTATGCCGGAGAGCTCTGTCGTGTGCGAATAGAAGGCTGTGGCCTTTGGTATCCGCTCCTGAAGCAGCAGCATGGTCGCCTGAAACAAGAGGTCTGACTCGAATCGCCTCTGCATGGGACGGTTGAGCAGCAGATGAGCCAGAGAGAGGAGGCTCATGCCCTGGTGATGGGCCATAAAGAGTCGCACCACAGCGCTCGATTGTCCCCGGGGCAGGCGAGTTGCGGTGTAATCGATAGCTTCATAGAAGCCATATTTTCCTTCAACACCGAGGCGGCCGAGTTCCTCGAGATTCAGACAGGCCTCTTCGGGCGCCACCATGAGCGCCATCGCAGAGGCGTAGGGTGCGATAACCAGGTCCCCGGCAAGTCCGCGTTTGAGCCCCAGGCCAGGCACTCCGAAGGCACGGTACTGGTAATTGAGATGGGCGTCTATCGTGTTATAGCCCGATTCTGAAATACCCCAGGGCACCCCTCGCTTCTTTCCATATTCGATCTGTCTCGCCACGGCGGCCTTACAGGTCTGGTCAAGCAGCGTATGTTCATAAGCCGGCATCACCAAAAGCGGCATGAGGTATTCGAACATGGAGCCGCTCCAGGAAAGGAGGATGGGCTCTCCGCCGGCAGTGGTAAGCAGGCGCCCAAGGGTAAACCAGTTCTCCTGGGGAAGTTGTCCCTGGGCAATTGCGACAAAACTGGAGAGCCTCGCCTCTGAAGCCAGTAGATCGTAGCAGCTTGTGTCCCGGCGGCCCTCGCTTACGTTGTAGCCTATGGCCAGCAGATGGCGGGTTTCGTCATAGAGAAAACCATATTCCATGCAGGCAAGCTCACTGCATTGCTTCGCAAGCTCTTCGATGGCAGCAATTCTCGCCCTGGCGCGGTGACATGGGGTCAGCCATTGACATTGGACAATAACCTCTTGTCCAATGTCAATGGCTGACCCCGTTTCTGCCTCAAGCTGAGCCAGGCTGCGCAGCGTTGGGATCTCATCGGGGCCGGGAAAATCAATCGGCGTCATCTGAAATGGCGGCTCTGCGGCCCTGGCCGCAAAAAAGGTCACCTCGTCAAGGGCAGCCCGGCATTGCCCGGCAAAGGCGCGGCCCCACAAGGCGGTCTCACCCTCAGGGGCAGCTTCAAAGCTGCGGACTACTTCCAGCGCACACCCCATGAGTTTGCCAAGGCCCTCCCGCATAGCCTCAAGGGTATTTGGCCGGGAAGCGCAGACATATTCCAGGTCTTTCTGCAATTGGGAGAGTTCCCCTGGCGGGGCTTCTCCCGCAGCATCCATGAGAACCAGCAGCGTATCGCTCAGGCCGTCAAATACCTTTGCGCTCACGATCTTCTCATCGGGGAGCGCCAGCAGACCTGCCCGCAAGGTAAGGAGATGGGCCGCAAGATTTCCGCTGTCCACTGTGGAAACATACATGGGCAGCAGCGGTTTCAGAGATTCAGTATCATACCAGTTGTAAAAATGACCATGGTGTCGCTCCAGTCCTTCCATTGTGCGAAAGGCGTTTTCAGTTCGCTCAACAAGCTGCCCTGTGGAAATATATCCAAAGTCCCAGGCAGACAAATTTGCCAGCAGCGCGAGCCCCATGTTTGTCGGCGACGTGCGGTGCGCAACGACGGCAACGGGTTCTTCCTGATAGTTATCGGGCGGCAGCCAATGATCCTGGGGGCCTACAAAGGCCTCGAAGAAGCCCCAGGTCTTTCGGGAAATTTTCCTCAAAAAGATGTTCTGCCCAACAGTAAGCCTTGCTGCGCGCCGGCTTAAGGGCAGGCTGATCCACCAGGTGATTACGGGCGAGACAAACCAGAGGATCAATATCGGCAAGGCCTGGGCTAAAACACCTGGCCTTGAAAGCGTGAGATAGCACGCGGCGCCAAGGGCAACGACCGGGGCGACCCACATGGTCCGAAACGATCCGGCGAGGTCTGCCCGGCCATTACGATCAGATTCGCCCGAGGGGTTCCATTCGAGAAGACGCTTGTCTGTGGCCAGCATCCGCCACGTGGTTCGCAGGATAGCGTCCATACTGAAAAATGCCTCGTAGGGCAGGCAGAGGAGCGTGAATACCGTTTGGGCAAGGGAACTGCCAATAGAACGCGCGGCCGCGGCAAAGTGCTGACCAAGGAGCACATCGCCGGGCTTTTGAAAAAGCGCAACAAGAGAGGTGATCAACGAAGGGATCAGAATGATCCCGATGACCGACAAAGTCCATAACCATGGCAATGGCAGAAATGCCCAGCCCAGAAGCAAAAGGACCGTTAATGCCAGGGGCGTGAGGCTGCGCCGCAGATTGTCAAAGATCTTCCACCGGGACAGAAGCGACAGCGGATTCTTTTGAAAGCGCGCATCCGGCCCCGGAACGCCGGGCATTACCCATCGCAGAAGCTGCCAATCACCGCGAATCCAACGGCGCCGCCGGCTCACGTCGGCGCTATAGCGGGATGGGTATTCCTCGTACAGCTGCACATCGCTTATGAGCCCTGATCGCGCGTAGCACCCCTCGATAAGATCGTGGCTCAAGATCCGGTTCTCATGAAAACGTCCCTTGAGCGCCCGTTCGAAGGCGTCAACCTCATAGATGCCCTTGCCGATAAATGAACCTTCGCCGAAGAGGTCCTGATAAACATCAGAGACAACGCGTGTATAGGGATCAATGCCGGGATCGCTCCCCCACATGCGCGCATACCGCGACCGGTTTGTGCCGGGCAGGCTCACCGCCACCCGCGGCTGAAGGATGCCGTATCCAGCTGAGATGCGCCCTTTGTTTTCGTCGTACTGAGGACGGTTCAGCGGGTGCGCCATGGCGCCCACAAGCTGCCACGCCGAATCACGGGGCAACTGGGTATCCGTGTCAAGGGTGATGACGTATTTTACCGTCGATAATACTTCGACGTCTCCTACAACAAGCGAAAAGTCCTCCCCTCTGCCGCCGCGGAGAAGGGAATTCAATGCTGCAAGCTTTCCCCGCTTCCTCTCGTAGCCCATCCATACACGATCCTCCGGATTCCATTTGCGCGGGCGATGAAAAAGGAAGAATGTGCCGCCTTTTGAAGCCCCGTATTTTTCATTCAGCTCTTCGATTCTCTGTTGGGCCAATGATAACAGCGGCTCGTCATCGGCGAGTTTTTCCTCGTCGGCATCGCGAAAATCAGTGAGCAGACCAAAGCGCAGGTTTTCGTCCCGATTGGCCAGAAACCTGACTTCCAGGGCATCTACCAGGCGCTCGATGTTCCCGGCGCTGGTAAGCATAGTGGGAACAACGGTCAGGGTAAGATTATCCGGTGGAATTCCTTTGGAGAAATCCATTCGCGGCAGCGGATGGGGTGTGGCGAGACTCGTGGCAAGCCAGTTCACCAGAGCTATCGCGAGCCTGCTTGCAGACAAAAACGAGACCACACCAAGGAGCCACAGCGGAAAACCGCGCAACCCATTGACATGAGCCACTGCCGGCAAACCCCCGCCAAAGATCGCCGTGATCAGTATGATAGCTCCGAGATAGAAGAGCAAAGGAAACCTGGCGCCCGACTTTTTAAGGGTCTCCGATACAGATGATCGCACCTCCGCTATTCGCTCAAGCAGTGCCAATCCTTCGTCTATCAGGTAGAAGCCCACGTGCGCCGCCCGATCGTCGCTGTTTTTCCTGGCCGCACCGTCCATGGCAAGCCGGATCGCCTCGCGGGCAACCTCGCTTTCGGACAGCCGGCTTCTTTTTGCCATCTTCTCTACTATGTGGCGGTATCGATCACGGGTGGAAAAATCCATCTTGCCGTATACCCTGCAAGGGTCCTCGCGGAGGGTCTGTTCCACTGCGCTCATGGTCTCGACGAATTCGCGCCAGTCCATGGCGTCCAGGAAACGCAACCCCCCGATGCTGTTGCTTATGGAAACCTGATCAGCGGCTTGCTGCTGGTTCTCCGACTGCACCAACTGTTCAATCGTCTGAAATGATTCGGAGAGCTGCTGCTCGATCCAGGTGAGCGGCAATGCGAGGGCAGGCCCCTGCCCCTGCAGACGACGTGTAAGTTCCGCGACAAAGGAGCTCACCATGGGCGGGTTTGATCGCGCCATGTCGGCAATCACGAGGATCAGGCTCTTCGGGTCCTTTTCGGCGGTCTGCGTTATCTGGTCCGCCCAATAGTCGGCACGGTTCCGGTCGATCCTGTCAACAGCGATCCGCGTTGCAACACGCCGGAGGTTCTCGATCAACGCCAGGCGCAGCATGATGGGGATTGCCCATAATTCTCCCAACTGCAATATGTTGGCCGTCTGATAGGCGGTTACGAAACTGGTCAGGCTTTCCGGATCCACCCGGCCATCGCCGTGGGAAACAATCTCCAGCGCAATGTCATATACGCGGGGCAGTCCGGCTGACGGACCCTTTTGCAAGCGGGGCAGTCCTCTGCTGTAACCCTTCGGCAAATGTCTCTTGGCCGTACGTATCTGTTCCTCGATGAGATAGAAGTTGTCGAGCAGCCATTCCCCGGCTGGTGTAATTCTCCGGTTTGCCTTGACGGCCTCTGTGAGCAGGTCACGGACTTCCAGAAGGACGCCTTCGTTTTCGGCCAGGCGCGTCAGCAGGTGCTCCCGGTCATGGCCCGTGCTCAACGCGTGCGAGCCTGCCAGCGCCTTGCCGTGCTGCTCCATCTGAGAGGCGCTGAACAGCTCCGATCTCAAAGGCGGCTCCTCGCCGAGGTATTTTTGTGACAGGTTATTTTTACGGAGGCCTGCCAACAAATGGGGCAGATCCCCCAGTATACCCTTGCTGCCTGTTTTCACGTTCCGGGTCTCCTTCTGAGAAGTGAAGCCTCAAGGAAGTAGATTGTAATTAGCGCGGCGGTTAATGAGTTAACGGTTTGCTCGGTTGCAAGGCATGACCCCAAAGGGTTCTGTGCCTTGAGCAAGCAGTTTTCTGAAACCCCTATGCTGCCATGGGGACTTTTAAACAACCGGTTGTTTTTTTACGACCAGCTTCTTGGCTATTGACGTCTCAACCTTTGTTCCAAGCCGGGAAAGCAGTACCGTCAATCGTTCAATAACGACCTCCTGTACATCGTTGTCTGCCATATCCGTAAGCTTTGCCAGCAGTTTCGTTGCCTCGTCGAGCTTTTGGCTTGACTCGAGCATTACTTTCCGTTCGCCTGTCACTACAATGTGCTCGGCGAGCGATTCAATGTGTTCTCTGATCTCGATAAATTTTGCTACGTTTGACATCTTTTGGTCCTCTCAATAGTTTCGTTAGCGATATGCCGGGAATCGAAAAGCGATTGCGATCCGTATCAGTCGATCTTGTAACGTGCCGCTGGGTAAAGAAGGTAAAATTGACTGTACTATAATTATACTCTCTTTCACGCCAAATGTCAGCAGTTATCACAAAGCAGCGCTTTACGACCAAAATACCCTCCGTCAGCAGAATAACTTCCGCGTGGTTTTATCTGTGCCGTCATCTTTCGTAAACGACCTTGCCTCCGACCATTGTCAGCAGTGCCTTTGCGTCCTTTATCTCATTGGTGGGTATAGCATAGAAGCTCCTGTCCCATACGACCATATCTGCCTGCTTGCCTTTTGTTTTAATAACCCGGTTCAGCCGGTACTGTTTCTTATTAGCAGTAATTTCTGTGCACGGGATAGCTTCTTGATCTGGGCTTCTCGCTTTAAAGCATTCGATAACGTTGAACACGTCTCGACATAAACCAGCTTAACCGGCCGACGAGCCCGCGTGTATTTAGCCCCACTTTTGCCGTTATTATGCTCCTTGATTCGCTTTTCTATATTATTGGTGGAGCCTGTGTATAAGGTTTTATCGGAGCATTCCAGGATGTAGACATAATTATTCATTGACACATTCCAGATGTGCAGGTAAAGTGATGCTTAATAACCGAATGGGAGGATTAACCATGGCTATAAACGTTGAAATAAAAGATAACAAACTCTTCATCGAAATTGACCTGGAAAACCCAACACCGTCGTCATCCGGTAAAACCCTTATACTTGCAAGCACACATGGGAATACCGTTACCACCGCCGAAGTGGATGGTAAGCCTGTTATTATCGGGCTGAACGCTTATATTAAACGCTGAGTTACTATGAAAATGTAGCTGCAACGCACCCATTCTTCGATCTGGCTATCTTCACAGATACGGGGTTAATGTACCACGGTACTCCTTTCAAACCCAACAAACTTTTTAGATCCCCATTCAATGATACGGGCGTTGCCTTTGAAACAGGATATGCCCGTGCAATCAATAAACCAGTGATATTGGTTTCACAAAAAAACTGTTCAGCGGCAAACGCCATGTTGATTGGTTCAGCGAAAGTTCTGGTTGATAATGTTCTTGAAGAAAGTGGGCTGGAGAGGTTGGTGGGGATGGTGAAATTCTTTTATGGTATGTATAAAGCATCGAAAAAATATCCTGAAAATAATTAAAAAAACCACGATACTTATTGGGTACCGTGGCGAGCCGGATAGCTCTCTATACCTATTTTTTCTTTTTCGTTGCCTTTTTCGTTGCCTTTTTTGTATCCTTCTTCGGTGCTGCCTTTGTTGCTCCACAACTTTTTACTCCACACGCCATATTACCACCTCCTTCAAAACCCATGATATGGAAAACTGGAATTTTTGTCAATAGTTATATTGCAATTGCGAAGCCTCATAGGTGAAAAATTCTAGTCTTTACCGGCGGCTCACTTTGAAAAATATGTGCAGGGGAAATTTGTTACGTATAGCTTCCTGAAATGTTGTTCTCACCGCTTCCCTTACCATGCATGACTTCAAGCGGTAATGTTTAATACTATAGAATATTATTGACATTCCTTGAGTACAATATCACAATGGAATAAAGAGTTACATAAAAAGGGAGGGGATAAACTATAGGTGGCATATCAGCACCATGTACTGATAGCATCCAAAATTGGGAGTATATCCGCAACAAGTGAGGATGTGAACAAGTTATCTGCTCATTGCGGGCTGGAAATGAAAAAAACTCTGGAAATATGCAATGAAGGAAGAAAGATGATAGGCAACGGTAGAAGAGGCGTGTATATCTTGTCGGTTCTCTTTTTATTAATCTTTTATGGTATCTCTTTCGCACAGGATGCAGATGTTCAGAAGAGCAGCTGGCTGCTTGGGGTAATATTCAAGCTGGAAAATATGAGAGACAAGGCAATAGCGGATATTCAGAAATATGAAGGTGAAATCCAAAAATGCGAGAACACTATAAGTAAATCTGAAAACATTGTGAGACTTGCCCAGCAAAAAGGCAATGTGAAGGCGGAAATAATTGCCCGTGAGGCCTCGATCAAGGCACAGGAAGCAAGAATAAAAAATAGAGATAGGAAGAATTCAACAGAGCTTAATAAAAAAAGGGCGGAAATCGCCCTTGCATACGTGAAAAATGTATTCTCGGATGCACTATCACATCCTCAGATAATAAAATCAGTAATTACCAACTACTCAGGACGTGTATCCATACAGAAAAAAAATGGTGAACACTTCACTTTTGAAAAAAACCAAACTGGTCTTCTTGAAAAGGGCGATGAAATCGCGACTTATGAGAACGGCAGCGCCGAACTCCAATTTCTTGACGGCAGAGGAACCATTAATGTTGGAGAGTATTCTCGGGTAAAGATGGAAGAAGATGACGCAGGCACACAGGTAATGAACATGATTCGGGGGAAGGTTAATATCAGCGTTGAAAAACTTGAAAATTATCAGAAGATGATGGAAGAGAAGATAAAGGCATACAACGAAGATTTAAAAACAGTGAAAGATGAGACTAAGCAGAAGATTGTGGATAAGTATGAATCTATCAAAAAAGCCTTTGCAAATTATACAAGAAAATTTGAAGTGCGAACTTCTGGCGCAATTTGCGTTGTTAGAGGAACTCAGCTTCTTGTTTATGAGGATGAGAAGAAAGGCACAGAAGTCGTTGTCCTTGAGGGGAGAGTTGATCTAAAGAGCAAAAATAAAAATAGAACTGTTGTGGTAAATGAAGGGTATAGAGCTGTTGTTGCAAAAGACGGCAAATTATCAGAACCGGAAAAGATTGATATATCTAATCTTGAAAGGTGGTGGGAGAAATGAAAATAAATAAATTAGTGTTTTTCAGCGCTTTTCTACTTCTGAACATTATACTTCTGTTTAACTCCGAAAAAACTGAAGCGCAAGAAGCTTTGGAATGTTGGAAACAAAAACAAATGTATGAACAGGCGAAGAGTAATCGTTACGGTGAACAGGATATGGACTGCTATTGTCCTGACCCTAATGCTAAGACTGTCCCCATCTGTACAAAAAAGTTTACTGCCAGTCCACCTGCCGGTGGCTACTATGGAGGCAGTAGGAATCTGCAGATGCAGATTATGCAGAGCATACTTCAACCCTTCTTTAACAGTTTATTTGCACTACCTGACACTTCCGGTCAAGATGATGAAATAGAAAGACAGAATGCAATCAAACGACAACAGGAGGAAGAGCAAAAACGGCAGGCTACAGAACAAGCTAAAAAGAGATGGCTACAACTTCAGAATGAAGAAGCGAGGGAAAGACAGATGAAGCAAGAAGACGGAATAATGCGGGGGAAAGAAATGCTTTCGCAGATGCAAACAGTTGGAGGTGGCGACAAGCAGCTTGAACCATTCAGTTTTGGAAATCCTAAGTTAGACCTAAAGCCCCTAAGCCAGGATCCTTATCCAACGGCTCATTTTACAGAATGGGAAAGGCTTCTGTGTTCAGCATACTTTTCAAACATGGCTAAGCAAAGCACAAACAATGTAGATGTAAAATTTTATGCTGATCAGGCACAAAGGGTTATGTCTGGTGAGCCAACCTATCTTGAGTGTAGAATACCTCAAGTATCCAATGAGAAGCTTGCCAAGAGAATGAAAAAGGTTAAAAAAGTTTACGATGAAATGAATGTAAAGATTAAAGACCTCCAGGACATTGAGACTAAACTTACGGAGAAACGAGAGAAAACAAAGGATGCGGAAATAAAGAAAGAAGAGGCTACTGCAAAATTAACTGAAATTCAAAATCGAGCTGCAACTGCAAGTCCCGAAGAAAAAGCCGAGATGGATGACCTCGTCCATCAGGCGCAGGAACAATCACAGATTGCTGACCAGCACTTAAATCAGGCAAAACAATCAGAAAATGATGAGATCAAAAAAAAAGAAAAGACCGAAAATGAGATAAAGAACATGAACGTTAAAATACAGGAAGGAAGCGAGTAATAAAAACATCCGGAGAAAGATGCTTTGAATAAAAATGAACAGTTAGAAAATGAATTAGGAAACATGAGATCCCAGGTGCAAGCAAGGATACAGGCAGGCGATCATTAGCAACATGAAAATAGAGCAAAACAGAATGAATAGGCACTTATAAGTAAAGTAGAAAATATGGCAACAAATGTGATGCAAATCCAAAATTAATTCACCAACAGGGAGAGTACAGTTCAAAATAAAATAGGAGTTGGGGCATGAAGAAAATATTTTGGTTATTTCCGTTATTTACGATCTTAATCGTGCTTGGCGGCTGCGTAACAACACCGCTGTATGATGCAACAATTCGCGGAGATATTAAAGAGGTTACTGCTATACTCGATAGTGGTGCTGACATAAATGATCAGAGTAGTAATATGGGCTGGAACCCCTTACTGGCTGCTGCATCAGCAGGGAACACCGAAATGGTAAAGATGTTGCTGGATAGAGGCGCTAATATAAATTCCAGAACCAATTTTGCCTATTTTCGTAACTGGACGCCGTTGATGCATGCCGCATATAATGGTCACGCCAGTACCGTAAAACTTTTGTTAGAAAGAGGTGCAGATATCAAAATCAAATCTAACGACAACCTGATAGAATCATATAACAAAAATGCTTCGCAGTTGGCAGAAGAGCGCGGACAGACTTTAATAGCCCGTATGATTAGAGAGGCTCAGGAAGAATATAATTATTCCGCGAGGCAAAAGGAACGCACATTGCCAGCTCAAAAACAGTATATAACAGATAACCCGTCTGATTATCGTGGTTTTGTGAGACTGTCATATTTATATAGAGAAGCACAGCAGTATGACGATGCCATAGTCGCAGCCAAGAGGGCGATAGAGCTAAAGTCTGACAACTCTAATGCATATAACAGTCTTGGTGCTGCATATGCCATGAAGAAGCAATACGGTGAGGCGATCAAGGCATTACAAAAGGCAATTGATGTTGACCCGAAGAATGAGACTCCTTATCGCTGGATGGGGGGAGTTCTTATGGATAAGGGCGCCTATAACGAAGCAGCAGCGTTCTATAAAAAGGGGATAGGGGCTGCGCCATCAAAACCAGATTTTCGGATATCTCTTGCCAGGGCATATGATCGAATAGGCAGATACGATGATGCCCTTGCGGCGGTAAACGGGGCCATAGAATTACAAACTATTACGGGAGTAGGGATCAGCTTTTCCAGTGAGGGCAATTATCCGGTTGTTAAAGGAGTAATGAATTCAGGGCCGGCGCAAAAGGCAGATATTCAACCCGGCGATAAGATCATAGAGATCGACGGAAAATCAACAGAGGGGTGGAATTCAGAAAAGGTTTCTCAGAGGATAAAGGGAACTGACGGCACGCAGATTATTTTAGTTGTTGCAAGGAGTGATAACAAGATCAAGAAGAACGTAGCCAGAGAAAAAATCGTGGATAGCAAAGCGGCTGAGAGCATAGGAATACGCAGCCTCATATACCGGCATAAGGGGAACCTTGCTAAGGCATTTAGTGATGCCGAAATGGCATTAACCCTTGATCTGTCCGTTGACTATGCCCGGCTTTCGCTCGGCGCATCATATCTTGACCGGGGGCAATATGACGAATCTATCAAACTGCTATCGCAGATAAAAGACGACCCAACAGCCCGCTTGCTTGAGGCAACCGCATATGCAAAACAGGGAAAAATGAAAGAGGCGGTAAATATCTACTTCTCCATACCGGAAGAGGCAATATCCCCGAAGAACATTCCGCTCATGAGTGACCGTACGGTTTTGCTGCAAACATTCAAGCCCATTGTAAAGGAACACAGGGATAAGGCAAGGTCGTTTGAATCAAAGGGGCAGTATAAAGAGGCGTTGTCCGAACTCTCCGAGGCATTGAAAACAGCAGACGATACAGAAACACAAGCGATACAAGAGACTACCTTTAGCATGTTGAGAAGGAATCCCTTACTCGCTAAACTCTCTGAGATGCCGGAGGATGCAAAAAAATATGCGCTGAGAAGCGAGGTGCTGGTAAAAGAGGGCAACTTTGAACAGGCAGCCACAGAAATAAAGAAGGCGATACAGATTGCGCCCTATGCAGCGCAGTTATATTACAATTCCGCCCTTTATAACGCTGAATTGAAAAAATACCCTGAGGCAATCCGCCATATGAAGATATATCTTAAGGCAGCCCCTGATGCGCCTAATGCCCGCGGCGCAAAGAACGAGATTATCAAATGGGAATTCATGATGGAGAGGGGAAATAAGTAACTCGATTTTGTTTAAGACTGCTTGCAACGGACAGATAACAGAGTGTTTGAGGTTAATCACTCAAAGGCTTTGTCCTTCTTAAGCACTTGAACCGTTATCGTTTTTAATCGTAAATCCTCAGCTTTGCCTCCAACTGGTCTCACTGTTTTGTAGGTGTTAGAGGTATCCTGTGCCGGTTCGGACTTGTTTAGAAAATGAGGAGTCAAAAGGCCACCGCCCGGAGATTCATAAAGAACAGCATCGATAGCTTGGCCAAACGACCGCCGGCAGCCAAGTGCCCGCTTGCGGGTGCGGGAGCTAAACAGTGTTCCTGCCAAAACAAGATTTGAGCAACAGACCGTTTCCTAAAACAAAATACCTTGATTAACCGCCTATTATGAAGTAATTTTAAGCTGCCGGTTTTCAGCGATCATCACTCAGCAGACAGCCGGCAAAGCAAATTTTAAAGGTACAGTTTAGCTGAATGCTGGTAGCTGACCGCTGAAAGCCACTTTTTACAAGGAGCCGCAATGTTATTCTCAAAGATGTTCATCCCCACGGTAAAGGAAGATCCGAAAGAGGCTGAGGTCGTAAGCCACAAGCTCATGCTCCGCGGCGGTTTCATCAGGCGTCTTTCATCGGGCATCTACACGTGGCTTCCTCTTGGCCTCAAGTCGCTGCGGAAGGTGGAGCGGATCATACGTGAGGAGATGAACAAAAAAGGTGCCCAGGAGATACTGATGCCCGGCGTCCAGCCCAAAGAGCTCTGGGTGGAGAGCACACGGTGGGAAAAATACGGAAAGGAACTGCTCCGTTTTAAGGACAGGAACGACAGGGAACTCTGCCTCGGCCCCACACACGAGGAGGTCGTCACCGACCTTGTGAGGCGGGAGGTGCGGTCATACAGGGAACTTCCCGTTACCCTCTACCAGATCCAGACAAAGTTCAGGGACGAGATACGTCCCCGCTTCGGCGTCATGCGCGCCCGCGAATTCTCCATGAAGGATGCCTACAGCTTCGATGCCGACGAGGCAGGCGCTGAAAAAAGCTATATGGATATGTACGATGCCTATATGAATATCTTCAAGCGGTGCGGCTTCCATTTCCGGGTCGTTGAGGCAGACACTGGGCAGATAGGCGGCAGCTTCAGCCACGAATTCATGGTCCTCGCGGATACCGGCGAGGACATCATCATCTCCTGCGACACCTGCGGCTATGCCGCGAACCTCGAACGCGCCGAGGTGGGCATCACAGAAAAGACCGTCACCGCGGGGAAAGGGAGCCATAAGCGCGTTGAGACGCCGAACCAGAAAAGGGTTGAAGAGGTGGCGTCGTTTCTCGGCGTAACCGCGCAGCAACTTTTGAAGACAATCATCTACAATACCGACAAAGGGACCATCGGCGTGCTGATACGAGGCGACAGAGAGATCAACGAAACAAAGCTCAGAAATATCCTCTCCCTCGACTACATGGAACTCGCCGACGAACATACCATCCAGGACGCAACGGGGGGGCCGCTCGGATTTTCCGGGCCGATCGGATTGTCTATCCCGCTTTTTGCCGATAAGGACGTAGCGTACATGGAGAATTTCGTTATCGGCGGCAACGAGAAGGACGTCCACATCATCAACGTCAATACCGGTGACTTCACCGTAAAAGGGTTTTACGATATCAAGGTCGCCGTTGCCGGCGATAAATGCCCGCGATGCAGCGGCGCGCTTACATCAACGAGGGGCATCGAGGTGGGGCACATCTTCAAGCTGGGTCTGAAATACAGCAAGGCGATGAACGCGACCTTTCTCGACAAGGACGGAAAGGAGCAGTTGATGGTCATGGGCTGCTACGGCATCGGCGTCGGCAGGACCCTCGCCGCTGCGATCGAGCAGGGCAACGATGACAACGGCATGATCCTGCCCATGGCGATCGCGCCCTTCGAGGTCGATGTCCTGCCTGTCAACAGCTCCCACCAGGAGAGCATGGAGATTGCAGAAAGGGTATACCGGGAGCTCACAGACAAAGGGATCGACGCCGTGATGGACGACAGGAACGAGAGGCCGGGCGTAAAGTTCAAGGACTGCGACCTCATGGGCATACCGATTCGCGTGACGATCGGGGAGAGAAATCTGAAGGAAGGCCTCGTCGAGATAAAGGCAAGAAACGAAAAAGAATCGCAGAGGATCAGGAAAGAGGAAGTTGCAGGGAGGGTCGTCAACTATGTTGAAGAGCTTAAACGTCGCTGAGCTGACGCCAAAAGAAGAGATTCAGGGGCGGATCAATAAACTGAAGGAAAGGATGGAGAAACAAGGGATCGCCCTGGCGATCATTCTCCAGAACGTCGACCTCTTTTATTTCACCGGCACCCTGCAGAGGGGAGTACTTGCCGTATCCGCTGACAGAGACCCCGTATTCTTCGTGGAGAAGAGCCTCTCGAGGGCAATGGAGGAAACGCCCCTCGAGATAACCCCGATCAAGAAAGACAAGGATATAAAAGATATTCTGGGAAGCCTCGGGATGCTGGGCGGAAGGTGCGGCATGGAGCTTGATGTCCTGCCGGTGCTCGTATTCGAGCGGTGGAAGAACATCCTGGGCTGCGATAACATCGTTGATGTCTGGCCGCTGATAAGGGATCTGCGGCTGATCAAGAGCCCTTTCGAGATACGGCAGATCAAACGATCAGGAGAGATCGTCTCCCACGTCTTTGAAAAGGCAAAAGGGATCATCCAGGAAGGCATGCGGGAGGTGGACATTGCCGCGGTGCTTGAATCTGAAGGCAGGATTCACGGTCATCAGGGGTTTTTGCGGATGAGGGGACTGAACCAGGAGATGATGAACATGTACATTACCCACGGCCTTTCAGGTACCGTCGTATCGGGCGCCGACGTCCCCATCTCCGGGGCCGGGGTCACCCATGCCATTGCCCAGGGACCGTCCGTCAACAAGGTTCAGAAGGGCATCCCGCTTCTCATCGATTATGGCGGTGGTTATAACGGCTATATTACCGATGAAACCCGTGCCTATTCAATAGGAGAATTAAAGGACATATATCTGAAAGGGCATGCCGTGGCCCGGGAGATCATCGAGGAGGCGATGGGTTTCGCGAAGGAGGGCATCGATGGAACCGAGGTCTTCATGAAGGCACTCAACAGGACAAAACTTGAAGGGCTGGATGAATATTTCATGGGCTATGGCGAGGGAAAGGTGGGCTTCATCGGTCATGGACTGGGCCTTGAGATAAACGAGCTTCCCGTGATCACGCCGCGGCACAAGATCATCCTCCAGGAAGGCATGGTCTTCGCCTTCGAACCGAAATTTATCATACCCGGGGAAGGCTCCATCGGCATCGAAGTCGATTTTATCGTGAGAAAGAATGGACTTGAACGCGTGACAGACTCGCCGATAGACATTACATACATCTGATATAAAACCCGTTCGGCGCAGTACGTTCGGCGTTCGGCGAGCAGAAGAACAGAAGGTGAGAGGGTGAGAAAAACAGGCATGAGAGAGGACTGATGGATTTAACGAAGATTGAACCCTTTGAGATATGTTCAATACGGCCGCCGACTGAGAATTTCAGCCTTACCTTCCGGCTCACAAGGAACTGCGGATGGAACCGGTGCAGGTTTTGCCCTGTCTACAAAGAGGGTGTAAAATTCAGCAAGAGGAGCATCGAAGAGGTAAAGCGGGATATCGACAGGGCAAAAGAACTGGATGACCTGCTGACACGTTACACCTCAGACATTCCTTCCCAAAGAGACGGTTATTATCAGGAGGCAGAACGGCTGATCGCCGGGATAAAGGTCGCGAAGGCAAGGGCAGGAAAGCAAGACCCGCCGCACAAAAAAGGGGGCGATGAGCCTCCCTCCTGGTTCTCAAGCTGGTTTAAAAATGAACCCTCGCTGGAAGACAGCATATATCACCTCCTTGCCTGGCGGATGAACGGCGCGCAGACATGTTTTCTCGGTGATTCAGACTCCCTGTTCCTCTCGCCGGATTTTTTTGCAGAAGCGGTAAACCATATAAAAGACAGCTTCCCCACGCTCAATTGTTTTACCGTCTACGGCAGGACACAGTCAGCGGTGAAGAAAAAAGAGGAAGAGCTGAAAGCCTTCCGGGAGGCAGGGCTGGACCGCATCCATTTCGGCGTCGAAAGCGGGAACGACAGGGTACTGGAGTTCATGAAAAAGGGGGTTACCGGCGAAGAACATGTCATTGCATGCCGCAAAGCAAGAGAAGCAGGCATATCTCCTTCAGTGTACATAATGCCGGGACTGGGCGGAGCACAGTGGTCAAAGGAACATGCCGTGGATACGGCCCGGGTGCTCACTGAAGCCGGGGCAGATTATGTACGCATACGAAGCCTCGAGATCTTTCCCAAAACAGCTCTCGCAGAGGCCGTAGCGAATGGTGAATTTGAAGAAGCGTCGGAAGAACAGGTTGTCCGGGAGATAAGAATACTCGTTGAAAACATCAGGACCGATACGGTAATTGTCAGCGACAGCGCGTCAAACCTTCTGGATGTGAGCGGAAGTCTGCCGGAAGACAGGACGAAAATGCTGAAGGTCATCGATGACTACCTCGCCCTTTCACCGAAAGGCAAGCTAGCCTTCAGCCTCTCCTCGCGCCTACGTTCCTTCATGGGCCAGTATGGGGGACTGACGCAGGACATCGTTGCCGCCCTGCAGCCATACACTCAGGGTAGCCAGATCAATGTTTCCGGGGCCTCAGAAGAAGAGATACAAAGGATCATCAGGCTCATCCGTTCAAAGCTGATGCCGTAAGAACCGGCTCATAGCTCATGAAAAAATAAGCACTAATTTCTAAGCACCAAATTCTAAACAATATCAAAACTCAAATATCAAATGTTCCAAACAAATACCCTTCAACACGTTTTGAATTTTGAACATTCGGATTTGTTTAGGATTTCGATATTAGGATTTAGAATTTTATTTTGCTATGAGCTACGAGCCGCCTTTCATCTGAAGCTGAATGATCATGTTTGCAAATAGGAATCTATAGCGAGTTCATGAGCGAGAGGGGGCGGCTCCGGCAGCTTTGCTGCTGGAGGGGGCGACGTGAGCCCCGGTAATAGAAAATCCAGGTTGAAAGTTATGTATTGCTTGGTTATAATGGTGCGATGGACCTTGATGCATTTGTCAGCGGCCTCCGGACATTCTTGAAAGAAGACCAGATCATCCTCGACAGAGAAGGGCTTTCCCATTTTTCCTACGATGCAACAGAAAGGCAGTCCATGCCCCAGGTTGTCCTCATGCCTGAAACGACCGAAGAGGTCTCGAAGATCATGAAGCGCGCCTGGGAGTTCGACGTTCCCGTCACCCCGCAGGGCGGCAGGACCGGGCTTTCCGGGGGCGGGATCCCGCTGATGGGCGGGGCGGTGCTTTCCCTGCTTAGGTTCAAAAGGATCATTGAGATCGACGATAAGAACATGCTCGCGGTGGTAGAACCAGGGGTGATCTCCAGCGATTTCCAGCAGGCGCTGCGGAAACACAACCTTTTTTTTCCGCCTGACCCTTCGAGCACCGTTGAGAGCACCCTGGGGGGGAATGTGGCTGAGAACGCCGGTTACACACGAGCCGTAAAGTACGGTGTGACGCGGGATTATGTCCTCGGCCTGGAGGCAGTCCTCCCTGACGGCGAGGTCATAGAGGTCGGCCGCAAGACCGTCAAGAACGTCACCGGCTACGACATGACAGCCCTTCTTGTCGGTTCCGAGGGGACCCTCGCGATCATCACGAAGATCATCTTCAAGCTCCTTCCGAGGCCAAAGATACGAAAGACCATAATCCTCTACCTCAACAACCTCGTCCACGCCGCGGACCTGGTAGTAGAGGTCTTCAAGGCCGGCATCATACCCTGCGCAATGGAGCTTGTTGACAACATGACGATCAACGCCATCGCCGACTACATCAATACGCCCCTGAAGCGGGAAGCCGATGCGCTGGTCCTCATTGAAGTGGATGGCCACCACGAAGGCGCTGCGAGCGACGAGGCACAGGAGATCCTCTCGTTGTGCGGCAGCTTCGACGGCATCGTGGAGGCACGGCTTGCGGAGACCGAGGAGGAGGCTGAGCGCTTTTGGATCATACGGAGGGAGGCGCTCCCCGCCCTGAAGGCCATGAAAAAAGACCATCTTGAGGCAGACGTGGTGGTGCCCCGCTACAAGCTGCCTTTCCTCGTAAAGGCTATCGGGGAGATCGAACATGGTCCTGCGGTCAACATCGCCACCTTCGGACACGCCGGCGACGGGAACCTCCATGTAACAATAATGTACCGCCGGAGAAACTTCGCCGAGCTGGACGAGGCATACAGTATTCTGGAAAGGGTCTATAAAAAGACCGTTGAGATGGACGGCAGCTTAACGGGTGAGCACGGCGTCGGCATTACCGTTAAGGATTATCTCGGCCTTCAGATGAGCGACGCGGAGATAGCGCTGATGAAAAGGATAAAGGGTGCATTTGACCCCAAGGGCATCCTCAATCCCGGGAAGATATTTACAGATAATGAAAAAACCGCCGGCATGACAGGTCAAAACAGTGCATGCGAGGAGAAATACCGCTCGATCGTGGAGTCAACCGACGACGCCATCTATATGGTCGATGGGGATTGCAGATACCTTTATGCCAACGAAAAGGTGCTGACAGGCCTCGGCCTGCCTGAAGAAGCCGTCATCGGGAAACAATACGATGATTTCCATGCCTTTGAGGATTCCAGGGAGTTCCGGAATGTTGTTGAGAGGGTCTTTGAGACAGGAGCATCCCACCGTTATGAACATAAGAACAACAAGGCAGAGCGTTATTTTCTGAGGACGTTGAGCCCTGTAAGGGACGCCCTCACACGAAGGACAAAACATGTAACGGTCATCTCAAAGGAGATTACGGACCTGAAAAAGACAGAGGAGAAATTAAAATATCTCAGCCTCCATGATGTCCTGACCGGTCTTTACAACCGCGCGTATTTTGAAGAGGAGATGCACCGTATCGAAACAGGCCGCTTTGATCTCGTTGGCCTTATCGTCTGCGACATCGACGGGCTGAAGCTTGTCAACGATACGCTGGGGCACGACAGGGGTGACGAGCTTATCCGGACCGCATCGAGGGTGATCAGGGAGTCCTTTCGTGAAAGCGACGTTGTGGCGAGGGTTGGCGGCGATGAATTTGCCATACTCCTTCCCAACAGCCCCCAGTCAAAGGTGGAGAATATCTGCGCCAGGATCAAAAATGCGATCGTCATGTACAACACAACAAATCCGAAGCTGCCCTTAAGCGTCTCCACGGGATACGCAGTACGGAGCGGCTACATTAAAAGCGTCTCTGAGCTTTACAGGGAGGCCGACAACAACATGTACAAGGAAAAGCTCGCCGGCAGTGTAAGCGCCAAGAACGCGATCATCCAGAACCTGATAAACACCGTTGAGGCGAAAGGCGAGATGACGCAGGAAGCCCGTGAACGTTTTCAGAGAATGGTCGCCGCCCTTGCCAATGCCATAGGCCTTCCGGGAGAAAGGATCAAGGACCTCCACCTCCTCGCACAGTTCCACGATATCGGCAACGCCGGCATCCACAAGCAGGTCCTTTTAAAGCCTGACCGCCTTACCTCAGAAGAACTTCTTGAGGTACAAAAGCATACTGATATAGGCCACCGCATTGCCCAGGCGGCGCCGGAGCTTGCCCATATTGCGGACTTCATCCTCAAGCACCATGAGTGGTGGAACGGGAACGGCTACCCCCTCGGATTAAAAGGCGAGGAGATCCCGCTGGAAAGCAGGATCATATCTCTTGTAAGCGCCTATGAGGCCATGACGAATCCCCGTCCGCACAGGGACGCAATGATACAGCAGGAGGCGATCGCAGAATTGCTGAAATTCTCCGGAACCCAGTTCGACCCTCTTCTCGTCGACAAATTCATTGAAATAATAAAGGCAGTCGATAGTAGATAGCCGTCAGCATTCAGCGGCAAACCCGTAAGGCGTGAATCGTAAGTCGTAAGGGGTTTAATCGCCTGACGCCTAACGATTTACGAGATCCTTTTTCACCTTTCACCTTTCACCTTTCACTGCCTTAAGGTCTGTAAAGGTAAACGCCTCTCCGTCGAAAAGCCCCCTGTCGCTCAGCTTGAGGCTCGGTATAACGAGCAGCGCCATAAACGAAAGGGTCATGAAGGGCGCCCTGAGAGATGACCCCAATTGTTTAGCAAGTTCGCTGAGCCTTGAATATTGTTCCGCGACCTTAAAACCATCCTCATCGGTCATAAGCCCCGCCACAGGAAGCGGGAGCGTCTCCGTTACGTTATCGTACGCAACCGACAGCCCTCCCTTATCGGCAATGACGGCATTCACGGCGCTGCATATGTCTTCGTCGGTAACCCCCACAGCAATGATGTTGTGGGAATCGTGGGCAACAGACGCGGCGATCGCGCCCCTTTTCAATCCAAAATTCCTGACAAAGGCAACGGCAGGCGGCGCCTCTGCGTAGCGGTTCACAACGGTCAGCTTGAGTATATCCTGCTCGGCGTCAGACGTAATGACCCCGTTACGAGGCTGAAGGCGTGCTTCGATCCTGCCGGTGATGACCTGGTCATTGATCGCCTCGATAACGTTGACCCTTCCTTCCCGGCTGCGCACCGCAAAATCTTCAGGCCTCTTCGCCATAGCGCTGAAATTATTGACATGAGGGGAGGCTGCATAGGGGATAAGCGATCCCCCATTTTCAGCAACAAGAATTCCCCTGATATACGTCTTCAGCACGTTCATATCGTTGAGGTTGTCGATCTCAATAAAATCTGCATCGTCCCCTGCCCTGAGAAGCCCCACGTCCAGATTATAATGCAAGACAGGGTTCAGGCAGGCGCACCGCAGGACCGTCATCGTATCGATACCCATATCACATGCCCTTTTGACAAGCCGGTTGATATGTCCCCTGACGAGGTCATCAGGGTGCAGATCATCGCTGCACAACATGCACTGTGAAGGGTATTGCATGATAAGCGGGCTCAGTGCATCAAAATTTTTCGCCGCAGACCCTTCCCGGATCAGGATGTTCATGCCGAGGGAGATCTTTTCTTTTGCCTCGTCGTAGGTGAACGCCTCGTGGTCGGTTGAGATTCCGGCATTTATATATTGCTCCAGCCCTTTTCCCCTCAGGCCCGGCGCGTGGCCGTCAACAGGTTTTTTATATTTTTTTGCGAGCGCTATCTTTGCCATCACATCGGGGTCATTATTGATCACACCGGGGAAGTTCATCATTTCACTTAAATACCGGATCTCTTTTTTTTGCAGCAAGGCCTCCACAGCGCCCGGGTCGAGCGTTGCGCCTGACGTTTCAAACTGCGTGGCAGGAACACAGGGTGATGCACCGAAGAAGAATTTGAAAGGAACGGACCTCCCGTTTTCGATCATATAGTGAACGCCTTCGATGCCAAGGACATTCGCGATCTCATGGGGGTCGGAAACCGTGGCAACAGTGCCGTGCCGTGCCGCAAGCCGGGCAAACCCGGCGGGGACAAGCATCGTGCTTTCAACGTGCACGTGCGCATCGATAAAGCCGGGCATGATATACGTACCGTATTTCCCGTCATCCCTCACGATGCGCGAGATAATCCCGTTTCTTATCTCTATGGTTCCCGGAAATACAGTACCGTTGAGAATGTCAACAATGTTGGCGGAAATGTCCATGAAAGGCTGTATGTATAAGCGTAAAGAGGCAGGCCTTTACTTGCTCTGCTTTGCCTTTACGATCTTTGTCTCTTTGTACGCCCGCGTATAAGCATTGATGTTCTTCTGGGCCACGATACCAAAACGCGCGCGGACAGGCCCCTCCAGGGCGTCCAGCGCCACTATGCCCGTCGCCTTGATGAGCGCACCGAGCATGGTCGTATTCGTAATCGGTACGCCGAGCTCTTCCTTCGCTATATGCGACGCATCGACCATGGCGATATTGTAGCCCGGGAACAATTTTTTTACCTCTTCTGCCGATTTATTCGAATTTATAACGACAAATCCGTTTTGTTTGAGGCCCTCTGCGGGGTTCACTGCGCCCAGCAGCGTGGAGTCGAGGATTATCACGTTATCCGGCTTGTATATCTTCGACCGGAGCCTTATCGGCTTCTCTGAAATCCTCAGGAATGCCTGCACCGGCGCCCCTCTCCGCTCAGGTCCGAAACTCGGGAATGCCTGCGCGTACTGTCCTATTCCTATTGCTGCCTGGGCAAGCAGCTCCGCAGAGGTTACTGCCCCCTGGCCTCCTCTTCCATGTAATCTCACCTCTATCATCTATTTTTCTCCTTTCGCCATAGATATGTTCTTTACTCTCCATTCTGTGCCTTTTTGCGAATCAAGCAGTATAATTCCCTTCTCCAGGAGCATCTTCCGGATCTCATCCGCCTTCTGATAGTCTTTGTTCTTCCTTGCCTCTGTCCTTTCCCGTATCTTTTCTTCCAGTGAAGACAATTGGAGCCCCTCACGGGTGAGGTGTCGCAGCTTTTCCTGTGATGCGAATGTATTCAGGTCATCGTTCAACAGGCCAAGCCGGTTCGTAAGGGACAGAAAAAGATTATTCACATACGCGATGTGGGGAACGCTGCTTTCGTCCCCTTCATCGACCATTTTATTGATCATCTTGGAGAGCTCAAATACATGGGCAAGGGCAAGGGCCGTGTTGCAGTCATCGTCCATTGCTTCATAGAATTCCTTCTCAAGGACATCTGCGTCGGAATATGGCAGGGGGCCGACATCCTTTGTTTTTATCTTCTCGAAGGCCCTCTCAACGGTGTAGTAGAGCCGGTGAAGGGCATTGTTCGTGTCCTCGATCGATTTTTCATTGTAATCGATGGGGCTTCTGTAATGGGTCGACAGGAAAAACAGCCGCAGCACCTCCGGGTGGTATTCCCTGAGAAAATCCCTTATTTGCAAGGTGTTCCCGATGGACTTGGACATCTTTTCTTTCTCAATGTTGACAAAACCGTTATGCATCCAGTATTTAACGAATGTAGTATCCGTTGCCGCCTCTGTCTGGGCGCGCTCGTTTTCATGGTGGGGGAATATAAGGTCCTTGCCGCCGCCGTGGATGTCAAAAGGGTTGCCGAGAAATTTTGTGCTCATGGCAGAGCATTCAATATGCCAGCCCGGCCTTCCTCTCCCGAAGGGCGTATCCCATGAAGGTTCATCCGGCTTTGACGCCTTCCACAACACAAAATCGAGAGGGTTTTTCTTTTTGTCATCGACCTCGACCCGCGCCCCGGCGACCATCTCGTCGAGCGGTCTTTTTGATAACTGACCGTAGCCTTTGTAGCTCTCGATCGAGAAATAGACATCGCCGCCCGCCTGGTATGCGTGGCCTTTCTTAAGGAGCGTCTCCACGAGCGCGACCATCTCGTCTATGTGCTCCGTTGCACGTGGCTCATGGGTGGGCCTCAGGATGCGCAGGGCATCCATGTCTTCATAAAAAGAACCTATGTATTTCTCCCCGACCTCTTTCCAGGAGATCTTCTCCTCCAGGGATTTACGGATGATCTTATCGTCAATATCAGTGAAGTTCCTCACGTAGGTAACGTCGTACCCCTTTGCCCTGAGATATCTGAAAAGGGTGTCAAAAACGATGGCGCTTCTCGCGTGGCCGATGTGGCAATAGTCATAGACCGTAACGCCGCAGACGTAGAACTTTACCTTTCCCTCCGTTACCGGATGAAAATCCTCTTTTTTCCCCGAAATGGTGTTGTAAACCTTGAGACCCATAGACCGTATTTTTAACACAGGCCCGATATATTGTCAAAATTTATCTTGTTCCGGCCTGGTCTTACACTTCCCCTTATTTATTGACATTTCCGGCATAATAGTTCAATATCTTCTGCGAAATGAAAAGGGAACTGGAACGGCTTACGAAGATAAGGAACATCGGGATCGCGGCCCACATCGACGCCGGGAAGACGACGGTAACGGAACGCATCCTTTACTATTCAGGCAAAACCTACAAGATCGGCGAGGTGCACGAGGGCACGGCGATCATGGATTACCTGCCCCAGGAGCAGGAAAGAGGGATCACGATCACCTCCGCGGTAACAACGCTTTACTGGAACAACAATGAGATCCAGCTGATCGATACCCCTGGTCATGTTGATTTTACCATCGAGGTCGAACGGTCTCTTCGTGTCCTTGACGGAATGGTAGCCGTCTTTTGCGCCGTGGGCGGAGTAGAGCCCCAATCTGAGACCGTCTGGCACCAGGCGGATAAGTACCATGTGCCGCGGATCGCCTTTATCAATAAACTTGACAGGATCGGGGCTGATTTCTTTCGTGCCGTCGATATGATCGTTGAAAAATTCGGCGCTAACCCTCTTCTTCTCCAGATCCCTCTCGGCAAAGAAGACGGCTTTTACGGGGTCGTTGACCTCGTTACCATGAAAGGCATCGCCTGGAACGAGGATGACCTCGGCGCTACGTACAGCTCCATATCGATCCCCCGGGAATACCGGCAGGCTGCCCAGACCTGGAGGGAAAGGCTGCTCGAAAAGTTATCCATGTTTGACGATCAGATCATGGAGCTTTACCTTGAAGGCAAAGACATCGATGAGCAGTTCATCCACAGCGCTATACGAAAGGCCGCCATCTCACTGCATTGCGTTCCGGTCCTGTGCGGTGCGGCGCTGAGGAACAAAGGCATACAGCCGCTCCTCGATGCGGTGGTAGCATACCTCCCCTCGCCCCTCGATGTCCCCCCGGTAAAGGGTGAAAACCCCGAAACGGGCCAGATAGAGGAGAGGAGCGCCCGTGACAGCGACGATCTTGCAGCCCTTGCCTTCAAGATCGTCATCGAGGAAGGGAGGAAGCTCACCTACATCAGGATATACTCCGGCGTACTGAAGGTGGGCGAAGATGTCTATAACGTAAACCTCCGCAAACGGGAAAAGATCTCCAGGATCTACAGGATCCACGCGAACCACAAGGACCGCATAGAAGAGGCAAGGGCCGGAGCGATCGTGGGGATCGTCGGCCTCAAAGAGACATCGACCGGCCAGACCCTGACAAAGACAAGGCCGATCCTTCTGGAGCCCATCGAGATATATCAGCCCGTAATATCTATTGCCGTGGAACCCAAAAAAAATATCGACCAGGACAAGCTCCTCATAGCGCTGCAGAAGATATCCGATGAAGATCCCACCTTCGTTCTCAGGACAGATGAAGACGCATATCAGACCGTTGTTTCCGGGATGGGAGAGCTTCATCTTGATGTCATCATCAGAAGGATCAAGGACGAGTTCGGCATAGAGCTTCTCGTCGGCAAGCCACAGGTTGTTTATAAAGAAAGCATTGAAAGGGCTGTTTCAAAAGAACACACCTTTGAAAAACTGATCAACAATGTTCAGTGCAAAGGCTGGGTGTCGCTGCAGATCGGGCCCAACGGGCGAGGTCAGGGCATCATCGTCACATCTCATATCAAAGAAGAACACCCGGTATTCGCCCTTGCCGGCGCTATTGAGGAGGGCATCATGGAGGCCTCCAATATGGGGGTCCTCAAGGGCTACCCGTTAACCGACATCAGGGTTGCGATCAATGATGCAACCTTCAATAATCCGGAATTTGCCAGGCTGACGCTCAAGATGGCCGCCTACGATGCCTTTCGGGAGGCATGCAGCGAGGCGACCCCCATCCTCCTTGTTCCCGTCATGTCTCTTACGATAACGACACCGAACGAGTTCATGGGCGACATTATAAGCGACCTGAACAGCAGAAAATGCCAGATCACGAACGTTTCCTCGAAAGACAGGATAACAATCATCGAGGCCCATGCGCCGCTGACAAAAATGTTCGGATATTCTACAGACGTAAGGTCCCTCTCCCAGGGCAGGGCGTCCTTCACCATGTATTTTTCGCATTACGACAAGATCGACAATGGATAAGATCGGGGCAGTATTAATGCTCCTCAGGGAGAGCAAGGACTATGTGTCGGGAGATTTTATTGCGGCAAGGCTCCACGTATCGAGAACCGCTATCTGGAAATACGTCAACCACCTCGAGCGCCTCGGCTATCTGTTCCAGAAGTCGAAAGGAAAAGGCTATCGCATTACCGGGACCCCCGATAAGCTCTATGCCTGGGAGATCGACAGGCACCTCAGAACAGATGTAGCCGGCAGGAAGGTAATCCACAGGGAAACTGTCGACTCCACGAACGCCTTTGCCTTCAAACTTGCCCTCTCCGGCGAACCTGAAGGCGCCTGTGTTATGGCAGAGTCACAGCATACGGGCAAGGGAAGGCTTGGGAGAAAATGGTTTTCGCCGGTCGGGAAAAACCTCTATATCTCTGTTATCCTGAGGCCCAATATCCATCCTTCCTCGGTATACCCCATAACCTTTCTGTCGTCCCTCGCTGTGTACGATACGATCGAAGAGTTGTCAGGCATCAGGCCTTCACTGAAATGGCCCAACGATGTCCTCATAAACGGGAAAAAGGTTTGCGGCACCCTCATCGAACTCTCCACCGAGGCAGATATGGTGAGGTTCGTTATCGTCGGCATCGGGTTCAACATCAATATGCAATACAGCGAGATAGATGAAGAGATAAAAAACAAGGCCACTTCTCTCTCGATAGAGACAAAAAAAATATATGAAAGGGCCCTCGTGTGTGGTATTCTATTAAACCATCTCGAAGAACATTATCGCTACTTCATGCGATACGGCGCGCCGGGCACATGCGGCGTCTGGGAAGAGAGGGCAGCGATAAAGGGTAAAACCCTTGAGATCAACCAGATGGGAGAGTCGTACAGGGGAGTTGTCGAGGGGATCGACCGCGACGGGGCAATGCTCCTCAACATGGATGGTGAGGTAAAAAAGATCATTGCAGGAGATGTTAACTTTTAATGCTGCTCGTCATTGATATCGGGAACACCAATATTGTCTTTGGCGTATATGATAACGGCACGCTCGTCAACCACTGGAGGTTGAGCACCGCCATTCAGAAGACCGTTGACGAGTATGCGATCCTTCTTAACAGCCTTCTTTATATCGAAAAGATAAAGCTGAGCCAGATAGACAGCGCCATCGTTTCCTGCGTCGTGCCGCCCCTTTTGATCCCCTTTGAGATCGTCTGCAGGAAATATATCGGGATAAGACCGATCATCGTCGAGCCGGGCATAAAAACGGGAATGCCCATTTCATACGAAAACCCCTCTGAGCTTGGCGCGGACCGGATCGTCAATGCCATAGCGGGGTACGAGAAGTATAAGAAATCGCTAATTATTGTAGACTTCGGCACCGCAACGACCTTCGACTACATAACCTCGAAGGGTGAATATGCCGGCGGCTCTATAGCGCCGGGCATCATGATCTCGCTCGAGGCGCTTTTCGAGAGGGCCTCGAAACTTCCGAGGGTTGAGCTTGTCCAGCCAAAGACTCTTGTGGGAAAAAACACTGTCCACGCGATGCAGGCCGGGATCACATACGGGTACATAAGCCTCGTTGATGGCATCGTACGAAGGATCAGGGATGAAGTAAAGACCGACCCATACGTGATAGCGACAGGCGGCCTCGCCGGCCTCATCTACAGGGGATCGGAGACGATCGACGAGGTAGACGAATTCCTGACGCTCAAGGGACTGAAGATACTCTACGAGAAAAACAAGGAACAGCACAAATTCAAATAACGAGAAAATCCGTAAGCCGTATGTTTTTTGTATATTTTCCCATTATGTGCTATAATGCCTCATTGAATCATATATTGCCATCCTCAACCTATTCACTGCTGAACGTTAAGCCGCTACTTCTGTATAGACTGAGTTACCGCAATAAATAACGGAACAAAAGGAATAATTCATAGAAATGGAAAAATTTGAAAATCTTACCTTGTCGGGAGAATTCCGCAGGGCTGTAGAAGCTATGGGGTTCGAGGAACTGACCCCTATACAGGCAAGGGCAATACCGTTAATCCTCGAAGGAAGAGATGTCATCGGCCAGGCACAGACCGGAACAGGCAAAACGCTTGCCTTTGGAATACCACTGCTGGAAAAGATCAATCCTAAGGCGAAGAGGGCGCAGGCCATCATCCTCTGTCCCACGAGAGAACTTGCCATCCAGGTTGCCGAGGAACTCAAAAGGCTCCTTCTCCACAGAAAAGATATCCGGATCCTCTCGGTATACGGGGGACAACCCATAGACCGGCAGATCAGGGTACTGAAAGGTGGAATCCACGTTGTTATCGGCACACCGGGCCGTACCATCGATCATATAAACCGGGGTACATTGGACCTCTCTGATGTAAAAACGGTTGTTCTCGATGAAGCCGACGAGATGCTCAATATGGGGTTTATCGACGATGTGGAAATCATACTTCAGCGCATTCCTCATGAGCGGCAGACGCTCCTCTTCTCTGCCACGATGCCGAAACCGATCCTGGACCTGACACACAAATATCAGCAGAATCCTGAGTTCATAAAGATTGTCCACAAGCAGCTTACCGTTCCGCATGTTGAACAATCATACTTCGAGGTAAGAGAAGGCACCAAGCTCGATGTATTGTGCCGGCTTATTGACATGCACAACCTCAAATCCTCTCTTGTTTTTTGCAATATGAAAAAAAGGGTCGACGAAGTGGTTATGCATCTCCAGGCAAGAGGATATGTCGCCGATGGCCTCCATGGAGACATGACCCAACCGCAGCGCGACAGGGCTATGAACAGGTTCAGAAAAAATCTCACTGAGATACTCGTTGCTACCGATGTGGCGGCGCGGGGAATCGATGTGGAAGATATTGAGGCTGTCTTCAACTATGACCTCCCCCAGGATGAAGAGTATTACGTGCACCGCATAGGGAGAACCGCCCGGGCCGGTAAAAAAGGGCGCGCCTTTGCCTTTGTCGTGGGTCGTGAGATTTATAAGCTCAAGGAGATCCAGTCATACGCGAATATCAAGATACAGCGCCAACCCGTCCCCTCTCTCGCCGATGTGGAAGAGATAAAGACAGCCAACATGCTGGAAAAGGTAAAGGAGGTCATCGACGATGGAGGCCTCCACCGGTATGTAAACACCATCGAATCGCTCTGCAATGAAGATTATACCTCTTTGGATATAGCGGCAGCGCTTTTAAAAATGTACCTCAGCACCGATGAAAAGGAACCTCTGCATCAGGAAAAACCGGCGCGGGGAACAAACCGGCGAGAGGCAATGACGTCGCTGCGCATCAACACGGGCAGCAAGGAGAAGGTAAAGGCAAAGGATCTCGTGGGGGCCATTGCCGGAGAAACAGGCATCCCCGGCAACCTGATCGGGAAGATCGATGTCTTTGAACGCCACAGCCTTGTGGAGATCCCTGAGGAGATTGCGGAAGATATCATTCAAAGCCTCAAGAGGTGTTACATTAAAGGAAAAAAGATAACCGCAGAGTTTGCGAATCGAAATTGAGTCCCATGGGTACGAAAAACGGCAAACTGCCACTACTGAAGATTAAGGGCAAAACGATAGAGGTGCCGATCATCCAGGGAGGCATGGGCATAGGCGTGTCGCTTGCTCCTCTCGCCTGCGCCGTAGCTGTTGAAGGTGGCATCGGCATCGTATCGAGCGCATGCCTCGACAGGCTTGTTTCGAGGAGGACCGGAAAATCTTTTAACACCTATGAGGCGGTCCGGGAAGAGATATCCCTAGCAAAGGCGAAGGGTGGCATTGCAGGCATCAATATCATGGTTGCCATCATTAGGGATTATAATGATTCCGTCAAGGGAGCCATCGATGCCGGTGCAGATGTAATCATATCCGGCGGGGGAATTCCCCTTGGCCTGCCCGCCATAAAAGACCCCGGCGATACCGCACTCATCCCTATCGTCTCATCTGCAAGGGCGCTTGAGCTTATATGCAAAAAATGGGAGCGGGCAGGATACCGCCCCGACGCCGTCGTCCTGGAAGGTCCCCTTGCAGGAGGCCACCTGGGCTTTTCATTCGACCAGATAGGCCTCGAGTCAAATAAACTGGAAAATCTCTTCCCACCGGTAAAGGAAGTGGCAGAAAAGCACGGCGGCTTCCCGGTCATCGTGGCCGGGGGTATCTACAGCCACGATGATATTGCGAGGTTCATCCGTATGGGCGCCGACGGGGTACAGATGGGAACAAGGTTCCTTGCAACCGAGGAAAGCAGCGCATCGCCGGATTATAAACGTGCCGTTGTCAATGCCGGAAAGGAAGATATCGTTGTTGCACAGAGGCCGGGTTCGCCCTGCAATATGCCCTTCATGGTCATAAGGCAGTCGCCCATGTTTATCGATTCCCTTCAGGGACAGAGAAAACCGAAATGCGATAAGGGATATATACTCTCCAAAGACAGGGAAGGGTGTTTCAACCGGTGCGCGGCAAAAGAGAGCAACGAAAGCAGCTTCTGTATCTGCAACGGACTTTTAAGCTCTGCCGGGTATAACCCGGATGCTGAAAAACCGCTCTACACGGTCGGCGTCAACGGCTACAGGGTTGATCATGTCATGACCGTGAAAGAACTGATGAACGAGCTGACCGCAAACGGCAACGGCCAACACTAACGAAAAACCGGCTCATGACTCATGGCTCAAGGCAAATCCTAAATCCGAATTTCTAAATCCTAAACAAATTCAAATGTTCAAAATTCAAAACATAAACGACATGCCTCCGTTGTATCGGAATGCCCCCGCAAACACGCCCCATCAACAGATCCCCCGAAGCAGCGCTTCGTGGTAACAATATTCCCTCTCCCCTGGCGGGAGAGGGTCCATCACCGGTCTAAACTGTAAAGGATGTCTTAGTTGCACACACCGTTCCGAAGATACATGGGTCTTTTCTATTCCCTCTCCCCTGGCGGGAGAGGGTCAGGGTGAGGGGGTGGGATGATACGACCAAACTTCCTCGTCTCACGACGATTTACTCCGGGATATACCTGCACCGGTGCTCATCCTTATGAAAGATCCTGGTTAAATTCCATTGTTTCAAATATCGGGCCGATCACGGTGTCCATTGCCAACCGCTGATGCGCCTTCACGGCCTCCTGGAAACGGTACCAGCGGCTCTCTTTGTGGTTCCCTTTCCACGCATATTCCGTTTCGCTCCTGGGAACAGTATCCTCCCCGCCGGCGTACGGGATCTCCACGCTGACACGATCGACCGCCTCTCTTAACCAATCCTTTTTATCGTATTTGATAAAACCACGTCCGATCAGTTTTTTATAACGATCGATGCGGGCCTTCCTGCCGTCTTCATGCTTGCCGATCGCCTTATCTATCTGTGCTGCCGTTTTCCGGCTGTCCGGTGAAGTGTTCAGATAACTCGCATATCTTTGATAGATACATTGTGCAGCCTCGATAAAACGTTCCTTGTTGTCGATCTTCGAATGATTTTGAACGAGGCGCCGGTCTTCCCACAGCAAAGAAATTCTGTCCGGTTTATATCCCGCGTCGGCATGTCCGATATCCGGCACGATACTTTCGAACAACCCCTTCATCCCGTTGAAGCTCTCTTCAAAGCCGACAAAGTTCTGATGCGCAAAGGTATCGGCATACATATGCGTGGCTATGCCGATCCTGCACAGATCATGAGAATCAAGGGCAGCCTTGAGGATCTGCCTGCTGTTTATGCTGTCCGGTATGGTATTCATCAGGTGGAGCTTCCCGTCGCGGCGCCGGGCGCAGTCGCCTGCTATCTCGCCCAAGGTTCCCGGCATGAAATGAAAGGCCGGGTAGATCCTCATCAGCTCCTTCTGCGGCTTGAGGATATTTGTCGTCTGGCTGATATAGTTCGAATACTCACCGGGACCTCCCTTATCGATCGTGTATACCGTGGTGTTGTCGTCAGTGTATTGCGAAGCATAGGCGATCACATAGGCATCTCCCGGCTTGAATCCCGCCCTGAGGGCAACAATGTACGTAATGTAGTAATGAAATTCTATGTCCATGATTTACTCAGAAGCATCGTTTCCCCTCTTGCCTTTTGTGTACGATTGAAGCAGTTTCTCAAATTCAGCCTGTTCTTTTTGGTTCTGGTATTTCGTACGCTCTTTTTCGGTTAGGTACCGCTGCCCTTTTATTTCACTGTTCTTAAGAGAATCGGCCCAGCCTCGCAGTTGACGGGACACTTCCTCTGCGAGGGATTTCAAATTTGAAATTTGAGATTTCAAATCCCGAAAGACAAATAGTCTTTCGAGGAAGCAGAGCATAGACCTGACTTCTCCGGCAGAGCCCCGCGCGATATAGAGGAACGTGAGAAGCTCCGGAGTTGTGCCACGCTCAAACCCTTCAGCAATGTTATTGGAAACCGAAAGCGCCGCCCGCTCGATCTGGTCACGGAGGCTGTATTTCTTCTTAAACTGCTCGCCCTCCGTTAACGTATACACTTTTTCGGCAAGGTCCATCGCCCTTTTCCATACGGGTAAATCTTCGAACCTCTCATAGGTCATTCGCCATTCCCCCCCTGTGCATGATCTTCGATATTGGCTGTTTTTATCGTTACAGTCTATTCTTTGATATATTCCGTGCCGAAGGTGTTGAGGTAGGCGATCTCTTTTAAGGGTTTGCGGGGGGTGAGCCTGGGCGCCTCGCCGGGCGTCTCGTCAAAATAGCCCAGCGGCGTTATTGCTGTGATCGAGAATCCTTCCGGTATCTTCAGGGTCTCTTCGGTCTTCTTCGCGTCGAAGAGTCCAACGTGGACGGTGCCGAGGCCGAAATTCCACGCTGCAAGCACGATGTGTTCCATTGCGATCCCTGCGTCGAACATGAACCAATCGCCCTTGTCAGTGGTAACCTGTCCTTTATAGAAGCCGGACAACCCCCTCTGCGCAGCAATGCAGATGAGGACCGGGGCATCGATGATCGCCTGCCGTGCGGGATTGCCGCCGGAAAATATCTCTGAGGCGAGCCTCTCTTTTATTGCCTGATCTTTCACAACGATAAATCTCCACACCTGCGTGTTTGCCCACGACGGCGAACGCCGTGCCGCTTCGAGGATCTCAATGATGATCTCTTCGGGGACAGGATCCTTCCTGTATTTCCTGATGCTCCTTCGCTCATGAATGACTTTCAGCAAGTCCATGCCTTATTATGCAATGAGCATAGGTACATGTCAAGGTCTATTACGGGTATCGAAATTCTAATATCTTAAAGGCTCTTTTTCTCACGCCCAGTCGCTGCGCTCCTTCGAGACGCAGAGGGCGCAGAGAAGGACTTTCTTTTGCCGGTATGGGAGAAAGATTCATACCGGCAAACCCGCATACCCCTGCGGGTAATACTTACTCCTGCACCGCCAGGTGCTGAGAGTGTCGGCAGAATGATGGTTCCTCTTATTTCTGCCGACAGTATATTCTGTCTTTCTCTGCGTACTCTGCGGGCTCGAGCGAAGCGGGCGAGAGACAATGCATTAAATCCTAAACAAATTCAAATGTTCAAAATTCAAAACCTGTTGAAGAGCATTTGTCTGGAACATTTGATATTCGAATTTTGATATTGTTTAGGATTTAGTGCTTAGATATTCGTGCTTGTTTTTTCATGAGCTATGGTTCAATGTGCACTGCGAGCCAGATAGTCTTCTGCGTATTGTCCGTCCATTCGACACGGTGCTTCTTATGGGAAGGGATGAACAGATGATCGCCGGGCCGCATCACAGCGATCTCCGGTCCACCCTCGAACATGAGCCCGGCGCTTCCCTGAAGCAGGACCACCCATTCATCTGCTGTCTGGTCGAGCCATTCCCCTTGCGGCGTTGCCTGTCCCTCCGAGACGATTCTCTCGATCCTGAGATGGTCGTTCTCCAAAAGGGTTTCGACAATTTCTTCGGTCTTCGCTTCCGGCAAGGGGTGAAAAATATTTTCAATCTCCAAGGCAGATCCCCATCTCACGCGCGGTCTGGATCGAATCGGAATCGAGGGGGACCTTCCGTATCTTGCCGATCACATCAGCGAGGGGCACGCCCTTCATCTCCGGCGGAACAAGGGCAACCATTACGCCGAACTGCCCGGCCTCGGCCGTGCGCACTGCCGCCGCGCCGAAGCGGAGCGAAACAAGCCTGTCGAATGTCGTAGGAGATCCTCCTCTCTGGAGGTGGCCGAGGACAATCGAGCGGGTGTCCTTGCCGGTCTTCTTTGCTATAGCCTTTGCCACAAATTCGCCTACCCCGCCGAGGACGACGTCCTGCCTCCCGATCTCGCCGGCCCCTTTTGAGAGCTCGGACCCGCCTACCGGCGCAGCTCCCTCTCCCGCGACGACAATGGCATAATGGCGGCCATGGAGCTCATTGTCCATGATATGCCGGCACACCTTGTCGATATCGAAAGGGATCTCGGGGAGGAGTATCGCGTCCGCCCCTCCTGAGAGTCCGCTGTTGAGGGCTATCCAGCCTGCGTGGCGCCCCATGACCTCAACGACCATGACGCGGTCATGAGAGCGCGCGGTCGAGTGGAGGCGGTCAATCGCCTCTGTGGCTATGCTCACCGCCGTATCGAAGCCAAAGGTGATCACCGTCCCCCCGAGGTCATTATCGATGGTCTTCGGGACGCCTATAACAGGCACGCCCTTTTTGTAAAAATCATGGGCTATCTTAAGGCTCCCGTCGCCGCCCACGGCAATGAGGCAGTCGAAGCCGAGCCGCTGGAAATTTTCTACGACCTTGTCCGAGACGTCCCGTATCTCTATCTCGCCCGTTGCGCCAGGGATGGGCATTTCAAAGGGATTTCCCTTGTTTGTCGTCCCCAGGATAGTGCCGCCCATGTTTGAGATGCCTCGCACCATTTCAGGTGTCAATCGTATGATCTCGTTGATATTCAGGAGTCCTGCGTAGCCATTCCTGATGCCGTAGACCTCCCAGTTCCTTTTCGACGCGGACATGACGACAGCCTCAATGACCGCGTTCAGACCCGGAGCGTCACCTCCGCCTGTATTGATGGCAATCTTCTTTCCAAACGCCATAACCCCCTCCAGAGAAAAAGATTGGGAACCTTATACATCTTAGTATTGACGAATACGCTGCAAAGTCAAGCGGTTTTTTAATCCGGGTAATTCATTTGCACTTGTGTCGGGATGTCCTTGAGCAAACCGTCGTGAGGCGAGGAAGCTCGGCCTTTTGCTTAGCAAAAGTTCCGAAGCCGAGCGCGAGCGAATGTAGCCGCTGGAGCGGAATGAGCGTGTTTGCGGGGACATTCCGACACAAGTGCTCATCCTAATGCATAATCTGGATTTAAGCATCGTTCCTTTACTTTGACAGATACCTTTGTTAGAATAACCACGTCAATGCTACCCAGACAAGGTCTTCTCTTTATATTGCTTGCATTCCTGTTCTTCGGCTGTTCGCAGCAGAAGGGGACAACGTCATACGATGACCCGGGGAAACCGGCCTGCGGGGACACGATCGTTATGGCATCCATCGGAGAGGCGTCGAACCTTATCCCGCTCCTCTCTACAGATTCGGCATCCCATGAGATAGCAGGCCGCGTTTACAACGGCCTTGTCAAATACGATAAAGACCTTAACATCGTCGGCGACCTTGCCGAATCCTGGGAGATCGCAAAGGATAACCTCTCCATAACGTTTCGTTTGAAAAAGGACGTGCAGTGGCACGACGGAAAACCCTTCACGGCCCACGACGTCATGTATACCTATAAGGTCACCATCGACCCAAAGACCCCGACGGCATACGCTGCCGATTTTCAGCTCGTGAAAAAGGCCGAGGTGCTCGATGACCATACATTCAGGGCAACCTACGACAAGCCCTTCGCGCCGGCGCTGATAAGCTGGGCAACGGCGATCATGCCGAGACACCTTCTCGAAGGGAAGGACATTACCGCGTCGCCGCTTATCAGGAAACCTGTCGGGACAGGCCCTTTTATCTTTAAGGAATGGGTACCGGGCGAAAGGGTTGTCCTGACGGTGAACAAGGACTATTTTGAAGGGAGACCTTACATCGACCGGTACATGATGCGTATCATCCCCGACAGCGCCACTATGTTCCTTGAGCTCAAGCGTTACGGAATCGACATGATGGGGCTTGCGCCTCTGCAATTCCTGAAGCAGACAGAGTATCCCAGGTTCAAGCAGGAATATAACAAATTCAAATACCTCGCCTTCAACTATACCTATCTTGGATTTAACCTGAAACATGGGCCCTTCAAAGACAGGCGGGTACGGCAGGCAATATCTCACGCGATCGACAGAAAAGAGATAATCGACGGCATACTCCTTGGCCTGGGGGAAGAGGCTACAGGGCCTTTTACGCCGAACATGTGGGCCTATAACGGCAACGTAAAAAAATATGCCTACAGCAAGGAAAAGGCGTTGGCGCTTTTAAAAGAGGTAGGATACGAAAAAGGACCCGACGGCATACTGAAAAGGAACGGCAGCCCCTTTGAGTTCATGCTCCTCGTCAATCAGGGAAACACCGTCAGGATACAGTGCGCGGAGCTGATCCAGAGGCGGCTCTCCGAGGTCGGCATCACAGTAAAGATCAGGGTCCTGGAATGGGCAAGCCTGATCAACGAATTCATCGACAAAAGAAACTTCGATGCCGTCATACTCGGGTGGTCGATCAATCCTGAGCCCGACCCTTATGACATATGGCATTCCTCAAAGCAGGGGCCGAAGGAACTTAACTTCATATCATTCGAGAACAAAGAGGTTGATGAAATTATTGAAAAGGCGCGGCACACCTTCGACAGGGCCCAGAGGAAGCGATACTACGGACGCTTCCAGGAGATAATCGCCGAAGAGGCGCCCTATGTGTTTCTCTTTTATCCTTACGCAACGGTCGCGATCCACAAAAGGTTTAAAGGCATCGAGCCTGCCGCCGCAGGCCTGATGCATAATTTTATTAAATGGTACGTACCGGAAAACCAGAGGAGGTACAAGGCGAATGCTGCGCTATCTCCTTAAGCGGCTCTTCTTCATGGTCCCTATGCTCTTCGGGATCACGCTGATCTCGTTCCTGGTGATCCATCTTGTGCCCGGCGAGCCCGGGGCATTTGATACCGACATGAACCCCAAGGTGACCAAGCAGGTGAGGGAGAGGATACGCGCCTTTTACGGCCTCGACAAGCCCCTCCACGTGCAGTACTGGATGTGGCTCAAGAGGATCGTAAAATTTGATTTCGGCATATCCTTCGCACCGGACAGACGGCCTGTCATCGACAAGATAAAGGAAAGGCTCCCCGTAACGATACTCATCAACCTCCTCTCCCTGGCGCTCATCTTCCTTGTGGGAATCCCCATAGGGATCTACTGCGCCCGCTACAAGGACAGCATCCTCGACAAGGCGCTCACCTCCTTTGTCTTCGCGGGGTATGCGGCCCCGACGTTCTGGATCGCGCTTCTTTTGATGATGTTCTTCGGCGTATACCTCGAGCTGCTCCCCATATCAGGCATCAAATCATTCAATTTCAGCGAGCTTTCGTTCTTTGACAAGACCATCGATGTGGCGAAGCATCTCATCCTGCCCGTCTGCATCTCCGGCTTCGGGGGACTTGCAGGCATATCCCGTTACATGAAGAACAGCCTTCTCGAAGTGCTCCGCCAGGAATACATCACGACAGCGTATGCCAAAGGGCTCCCGGAAAGCATGGTCCTCAAGAAACACGCCCTGCGAAACGCCCTCCTGCCGGTGATCACCATACTGGGGCTCTCTATCCCCGGGCTTATCGGCGGAAGCGTGATCTTCGAGAGCATCTTCTCTATCCCCGGCATGGGACAGCTCTTTTATATGAGTGTCATGGCGCGGGACTATCCGACGATCATGGGGATCCTCGTCATCGGCGCATTCCTGACGCTCCTCGGCAACCTCATCGCCGACATCTCCTACGCCCTTGCCGACCCAAGAATTAGAATAGGGTGAGAAGTTTTTAACCCTTACATATCATGAGAGCATCGGTGCCGGGATATCCTGTAGCAAACCGTCGTGAGG
>DIWM01000049.1:9676-92105 GCA_002428485.1 Deltaproteobacteria bacterium UBA6106 | reverse complement strand
GCGTGTTTGCGGGGGATGTCCCGGCACCGATGCTCGTCCTCTTGCGTTTCATGTTTTTTATTTCTCCTAACCTGGCGCATCATGCTACAATAACCGGGGGATTTATGAAAAAGGGCGTTGACAAAAAAAAGATACAGCAGGCAGCTTATTATGCCTGGGATATTATCAAGAGACTTTTTAAAAAATACCAGCAGGACCACGGCAATATAATTGTCTCCTCCATCTCCTATTATGTGCTCCTGACCTTTATCCCCTTCACCCTCCTCTCCATCTTTATCCTTGGTTATGTAATAGACCTTAGCAATCCTGCAGCGCATTTGGTGAAATTCATGAAGAATATCATACCTGACCCTTACAACACCATCGTGGTGCAAAAGTTCATAAAAGAACTGAACGTTATCTCAGTATCGAAGAAGCTGTCCGGCCCGCTGGGGATATTGTTCCTTTTCTTTTTTACTTCGAGGCTGTTCGCTGTTCTGCGGCCCTCATTCCACATCATCTTCGGTAAAAGCCCAAAGAGCTTTATCAAAGGAAAGGGCGAGGAGCTGCTCCTTACATCGCTTTTTGCCATTGTTCAGACCATGCTGTTTTTCAGCTTTATGTTCACGATCGCCATTGAGGCAAAAGTCGTCAAGGCATTATCAGGCACTATTATCAAGCCGGCGCTCATTTACATTATTTATATATTCTCCATGCTCGATATGTCTTTTACCTTCGGCCTCTTTTTCCTGCTCTATTTTTTTCTTACGCCTGTCAGAGACAGGCAGCTTCTTCTCATCTCCACAATGCTCGGCACCATCTTCTGGTACGCGGGGAAGTTCCTCTTCAAGTACTTCATCCTTCATATAGGCAGATTTACCACATTTTTCGGCACCTACGGTGTTTTCATCGCATTCCTTTTCTGGATCTACTTTTCCGTCTTTGTCTTTATCTGCTGCGCTGAATTGATGGCAGTATTATCGGATAAGACTAACCGTGAGCCGCGGCCCAGCTATATCCCTTTCCAATCGAAACCCTCAGGGGGACAGAAAGGGTAACGACCCGCTCCATCTCCTCCCGCACCAGCGTCTCCAGCCTGTCGGCTTCCTCCTCTTTGACCTCGAAGAGCAGCTCGTCGTGGATCTGGAGGATAAGCCTGGAGGAAAGTTCCTGCTCAACGATCTTCCGGTGGATATTGATCATAGCCATCTTGATGATATCTGCGGCAGTGCCCTGGATAGGCGTATTCATTGCGGCGCGCTCCCCGAGGCCCCGGATATTCGCATCGGCGTTGCCGATCTCCGGTATATAGCGCATCCTGCCGAAAAGGGTCCTTACATATCCGTTGGCGTGCGCCTCCCCTATCGTCCTGTCCATGTATTCCCTGACGCCTTTATGCCTTTCGAAGTAGCCGTCGATAAACTGCTGCGCCTCCCTTTGCGAAATGCCGAGCTCTTTCGAGAGGCCGAAGGCGCTCATACCGTAGATAATACCGAAGTTGATGACCTTTGCAGTCCTGCGCATTTCGAAGGTTATGTTTTCCGGCTTCACCATGAACACTCCGCTTGCAACGGTTGTGTGGATATCCCCGTCGTTCAGGAACGTCTCGATCAGAGAGGCGTCCTGTGACAGGTGGGCAAGGACGCGGAGCTCGATCTGCGAATAATCGGACGAGAGGAGGATGCAGCCGTTCTCCGGCACAAAGGCCCCCCGTATCTTCATGCCTTCCTCGCCGCGGATAGGTATGTTCTGGAGGTTCGGGTCGCTGCTGCTTAGCCTGCCCGTTGCCGTGACCATCTGGTTGAAGGTCGTGTGTATCCTCCCTGTATGGGGGTTGATAAGCGTGGGAAGAACATCAATGTAGGTATTTTTCAGTTTCGTCAGTGTCCTGTACTCGAGTATCTTTTTCGGCAGAGGGTGCTGGAGCGAGAGCGTTTCAAGCACCTCGATATCCGTCGAATAGCCTGTCTTTGTCTTCTTGACAGGTGTAAGGTTCAGCGTGTCGAAGAGGATGCGGGAGAGCTGCTGGGGCGAATTGATGTTGAACGGTTCTCCTGCATGATCGTAGATATCCTTCACGATGCCGGTGAGCCTTGCGTCAAAATCACGCGACAGTTCCCCGAGGATCTTCCTGTCAATCTTCACGCCGGTCTGTTCCATATCGGCCAGCACTTCTATGAGCGGAAGCTCTATTTTGTAATAAAGATTTATAAGATCCCGCGTCTCCATGGTTTGAAACAGGGTATCCTTCAGTGCAAAGAGATGGCAGGCGCCGTCAATAAGCATTGTCTTTTTGTCCGGGGACGCAAGGTTCGCATCAAGATATTCCTCAACGATCGATCCCAGCGTGTAGTCCTTCCGGAGAGGATTTACAAGGTACACGGCGAGCATAACATCAAAAAACCGCGGACCTGCATTGCCCTTTTCCTGCTCCTCTTCTCCTCTGCTCCTCTTCTCCTCTGCTCCTCTTCTCCTCTGTCCGCTTATCACCAGGAGAGGCTTCAGATTGTAAGTGATGATCTCTCCGGCGCGGGAGAGTATCTCGTGCAGCTCTTTTTCATCTTGCGAGAAAAAGGCACCTTCCCCGTCAAAAACGGCAAAGCACTCAAGATGCAGGCTGCCGGAGTTTTTTCCCTGAAAGGCTGCCATGACGGCGATGGATTGCATGTTCAATTGTGCAAGCCCTGTTTCTTTCCATTCCTTTTTTTCTTCCCCCCCTGCCTTTATCTCCCGGTAGAGTAAAGTAAATTCGAGTTCCCTGTAGATCCTCCGCAGTTCCTGAAGGTCCTGTGCCCTGTTTTCGAGACTTGAAAGGCTTACGTCTACCGGCACATCGAGCCGTATTGTCGCAAGCTGTCTGCTCATGAGGGCAAGGTCTTTCCCGGTCATGAGCTTTTCTCTGACTGATGGTCTTTTTACCTCCTGGATATTTTCATAAATGGCATCGATGGATCCGAGGCTGTTTATGAGCTCTCTCGCTGTCTTGTCGCCGATACCCGGCACGCCGGGGATGTTGTCCGATGTGTCTCCGCGGAGGGCCAGATAATCAACCATAAGCGAGGGTTTGACGCCGAATTTTTCCTCTGCCTCTTTCCTGCCGATCAACTGGTTTTTCATTGAGTCATAGATAAAGACCTTTTCCGACAGAAGCTGTATCATATCCTTATCGCTGGTCACGATATATGTTTCCAAATCGTTATGTTCTTTGAGCCCGTTCACGATAGTCCCGATAATGTCGTCGGCCTCAAATCCCTCCATCTCAAGGATCGGTATACCCATGGCCTCAATAATTTTTTTTACGTACGGTATCTGTATCGATAGGTTGTCCGGCATCGGCGGCCTCTGGGCCTTGTACGCCTTAGATATCTCCTCCCTGAAGGATGGGGCCTTTGAATCGAAGACAATGACAAGGGTATCGGGGTTCTCTGAGTTTAGGAGCTTTTTTATCATACTGATGACGGCATAAACTGCGTTCGTCGGCATGCCCTTTGAATTTGAGAGGTGAGGGGTCGCATAGAAGGCCCTGTAGAGGTAAGAGTTGCCGTCGACGAGAAAAACCCTTNNCCGATTTCCGATTTCCGATTTCCGATTTTCAATTCATCATTCATAATCACTCGTCACTGCTTCACGCCTTTACTCCGGATTCATCACTCCGAGTTGCCGCGTAGCGGCCTACAACGGAAAATACGTCTTTATCTTGAACATCTTTTTTTCAGGGAACCGGTATATCTTCAGCCCATAGGTTTTTTCGAGGTCTGCGAGTGCACGGTCTATCTCTCCGCCCGTTTTTTTTGTGATGGTGAACCAGAGATTCAGGTCGCCTTCCCGCTCGTAATTATGGGTAACCCCCGTAAGCGCGCTGATCTCCCGGGCGATTTCCACGGTCTTGTGCTCATCAACGTGCACGCCGCAGAGGACGCTTTCATAGCCAAGCTTTTTCCGTTCGAGTATAGGGCCTATCCTCCGTATGATCCCTTTTTCCTTCAACTCCTTTATTCGCTTCAAGGCCTCCCTGCCGCTGATCCCGACCTGTTTCCCGATATCCTCAAACGGTCTTTCCGAAAGCGGGAATTCCTCCTGTATCAGGTTGAGTATCTTTCTGTCTATCTCATCCATGGGAATCCTAACGACAGTAATGTTATACCAGTTTGGTTGGAAAAAGGTAATTGAAAAAGATTCTGATGAATTCAAAATAATCCCCGATCTTCCATCAGGATGGGCATGGAGCAGGGCTTTTCCATCGTAAGGCGCCTCTCGCAGAGAGCGCAGATCACGCAGAGTATTATCTTACTTTTTCCCATGGATCAGAGAATTCCGGATCCATGGGAAGTTTCCTTGTCTGATCGTGCCGATCTCTCTCGCGATCAGACAAAAAGAAAAAAGACCTCTCTGCGTCCTCTGCGGGCTTGAGCGTCAGCGGGCGTGAGATAAAGGCTTCTTTGATAAGCTGTTTCCTGTGTAAACTTTAATGTTTAAAATTCAAAACAGAGAAAACACTAATCTGCCTTGAACATTTGATATTTGGATTTTGATATTGTTTAGTGCTTCGTGCTTCGATATTAGGATTTATCCTCGACGCGTCATGAGGGCATAGTTAAAAGATCTCGTAATGAACTACCCCGCTGCAAGCAGCGGGGCATCTGAGGATAGAAACGGCATGATAATGCCCCCTCACCCTACCCTCTCCCGCGAGGGGAGAGGGAACAGTGTTACCCCGCAGCAAGCTGCGGGGAATCATCCGGATTCAGCACGACCCCGTGGTATCAGTCTTCTTGTTCTTCACAGGGAACGCTTCAGCGAGGAAGTGCATAACCTTGGGCGGTTCCTTGTCGAGGTGGAACGAAAGGACATTTTTCTCAATCTCCCTGTCCGCGACGGTGATCCGCTCGTGCTGCCGGAGGTGTTCTCCCCAGGATTCAACGATATAAGATTCGATGTAGTGGCCGGGATCCGTAAGATCGTGAAAGAGATTCCACCGTATGGCGCCATCGCGTCTGCGGATCATTTTAAGCGACCGCATTGAATCCGTAAACTCCGGGGACCTTTTCGGATCTATATAATATTCAACGACAACAAGGACGGGCCCTTCATCGAGATCGGGCTGGCAGGAAACAACAAGCGAAGGCCAGTGCATGGAAGGATTCAGATCGAGCCCTTCCCCGCTTATCAGCTTATAGTTCCAGGTAATGATCGTGGCGATCACCAGGCATCCGGCTACAACGTTCAGCGTTACTGATATGCCTACCAGACCTGCTATAAATCCAAACAAGGTGCTTCCTCCTGCAAGGCCGCCAAAGAATGTGAGCATATGCACGGATAAGACCCGCCCCCGTACCCAGGAAGGGATCACTGACTGAACAACCGCGATGAGGGTCGAGATAAGGATAAGCCAGACCATGCCGCCCACTGCCATGATGATCGTAAGAAAGACAAACGAATGAAGGTTTGCCATTGCAGCCATTACAAGGGCAAAGATATTCGATGCAATAAGAACGACAAGATTGAGCGAGAACCTCTGCCGGAGAACCGGTAAGAACGGCACCCCGAGGAGAGCCCCGAACCCGAAGAAACCGAGGAGTATCCCGTATCCCGATGAGCCAAGCCCGAGATATTCTTTCGAAACGATCGGCAAAAAGGCCCACAGAGGGCTGCACAAAAAGGAAAAGAACGTAGTATGGACCAGCACCGATCTTACCTCCGGGGCATGCCTGATGTATCGTATGCCGGCCCGCATCGCACTCACCATCCGTTCCTCTTTAAGAGTGCTCGTCCGCTGCGCCTTTTTCCATTTCTTCAAAACGACGACAACACCGAAGAACGAGACACCGTTCAAAAGGAACGTTATGCCGGGCCCGAGGGCCGCAACGATCAAACCGCCGATTACGGGCCCCACCGCCCGCGCGAGGTTAAATCCAACCGAACCCAGAGCTATCGCCGAAGGCAATTCGCTGCGATCCACCAGCTCAGGGATGACCGCCTGCCATGAAGGCGCATTCACTGCAGCGCCCAGGGCGAGAAAAAAGGTCAAGACGAGGAGGACCATGGGGGTTGTCATTCCCAAAATGGTCAGCACGCCGAGGACGACGGATGCGGCAAGCATCCATGTCTGCGTCATCAGTAAAAGTCGCCGCCTGTCTATGATGTCGGCGAGGGCTCCTGATGGAAGGGCAAGGAGGAAAAAGGGGAATGTCGATGCGGTTTGAACCATTGCAACCATAAAAGGGGTGGGCGCAAGCGTGGTCATGAGCCAGGCGGCCCCGACTTCGTGCATGAGCGTACCCATGAGAGATACGACGTTTGTCATCCAGAGCATCCTGAAGAACCTTTGCTTCAGGGGGCTGAAGGTCGATAGCATCGTCTGATACCTGGATAACACGGCTCAATAGTATACCAGAGTCATGGTGGGATAGAACGAAAAAAATGCAGCTCATAGTTCATGGCTGATGGCTCATAGCAACAGCAAAAACCGGGTAGGCAGTAAGCAGTATGCACAAAGATCTTTTGCTCCCTACTGTTTACACTGTTTAGTTTTTGCTGTCAGCTATCAGCAATGAGCTGTATTTCTCGCCGAACGCCCAACGCCGAACGTTATTCTTTACGATCTCGATATACGATATACTATCAGCAGAACAGGTTTTCCCACCTGACGCCTCACGACTTACGCCTCACGGGGAGGCCGCTGTTGGTTATTCCAGCTTGAAGCCTCTCTCCGTAAAGAGCCTCACGCAGGCGTTCACAACATCTTCATCATAGAGTATCCCCTGTTTCTGCACGATCTCCTCAAGGGCCTTGTCAATGCCCAGGGCAGGACGATAGGGCCTGTGTGATGCCATCGACTCAACAACATCTGCGACTGCCAGTATCCTGGCTTCTATTATGATATTTTCTTTCATGAGACCCTGCGGGTATCCTGATCCGTTCAATCTTTCATGGTGCTGCAGGACGACATCGTTCACCGGCCAGGGGAACTCGATGCCCTTCAGGATATTGTAGCCGACCTGTGCATGGGCCTTGATCATATTGAATTCCAGTTCATTGAGAACGCCGGGTTTGCTGAGTATCTCGGCCGGCACCACTATTTTCCCGATATCGTGGAGGAACCCCATCACCTGCATGCCCTCCAGAACGCCTTCCGGAAGACCCATCTCCTTTGTTATTGCACAGGCAAGCTGTGCCACGCGTCTCTGGTGGCCGGCTGTGTATGGGTCCCGTATCTCGATCGTCGTGGCAAGGGCCTTCACCGTACCATCAAGCGTCTTCCTCAAATGTTCAAGGCTCTCTTTCAGGGCCTCTTCTGTCTTTTTCGACTCAGTAATATCTTCCACAATACCTTCATAGTAGAGGATGCTACCCTTCTTGTCTTTGACGGCACGGGCGTTCACAGATGTCCAGATGATGCTTCCGTCCTTTTTATATACCCGTGCTTCAAACTCACGAATGATACCCTGCCGCTCAAGCACCTTCATGAAATGATCCCTGTCGCCGGGATCAACATAGTACTGCGTTGAGATGTCATCGATACCTTCGAGCATCTCCTGCAATGACCTGTAGCCAAGCATCTTGACAAAGGCGGGGTTCATATTGGCAAAATGACCTTCGGGCGTGCTTTGGAATATGCCTTCAACGGCATTTTCAAAGATGCCGCGGTATTTCCTCTCTGATTCCATAAGGGCGTCCTGGGCCTTTTTGCGTTCCGCTATCTCTTTTTCAAGATACTCTGTCTTTTCCCTGACCCTTTCCTCGAGGTGTTCATTCAGCTTCTTTAATTCTATCTTGGTCTGCGTAAGGTCCCTGTTCTGCGAGAGAAGGTTCTCATAGGTTGAGAGAAGAAAATTGACCACCTTCTGCGGCTCCAGCAGAACACTGTGGGCCTTGCCGTTGGTTTTTATCTCGACCGTTGTCCTCGTATCGCCTGTTGCGGCAGGTACGACACCGGAAAGGATCAACGCTACTTTTGCAAGCAAGATATCTTTATCGTATGGCTTGGTGATATAGTAGTCCGCCCCCGCCTCAAGGCCTTTTACGATATCTTCAACATCTGACATCGAAGTGAGGAGGATTACAGGGATATTCCGATGGCCCTGGTCGTTTTTTAACGTACGGCAAAATTCATAGCCGTTCATCCTCGGCATCCACACATCGCTGATGACAAGGTGGGGTTTCGCCTCCATAAGCTTGTAAAGCCCCGTCAACCCATCCTCTGCAAGCGTCACGGCATAGCCGCTTTTCGAAAGCGTTTCCTGAAGGATCCTTGCCTGAGATCTGCTGTCCTCTGCTACAAGGATCCTTTTCTGTGCGATTTTCTCCACAAACATTCCATATAATTTGTCGCCTTATTTCACAATGACTTAAGAGTTTAATGCAAGCGGTCAGCTTATATCGTAAAAAGTGGAACGTGAAAAGTAAAAAGTTTTAAACATTTCACATTTTACCTTTCACATTTCACGGGTTAATCGCCTCACGACATACGAACTACGATATACGATATTCTGTGAGTTATGAGCTATGAGTTCGGTTCGTGCATATTATTGACAAATCCCATGTAAATCGTTAGCATTGGTAATAAATATCGCCAGTAAGGAGGTTATCATGAAGCGATATTCTTTCTCCACGATAGGATATATGATGATATATGTTTGCTTTTTCATGGCCTTCTGTGCTTTTCTCCCTTCTGCTCTCCCTGCCGGAGATATTATTGACGAGTGGAATACCGTGAAGGTTCCGGCAGCGCCTGAACTGAAACCTGCAACGATAGAGGTGAAAACGACTGCCCTCCTGATGCTCGACTTTAATAAACAGACCTGCAATGCCGAGAGGCGGCCCCGCTGCATCGCTTCCATACCGGGTGTTAAGAAGCTCCTTGCCTTTGCCCGGACAAAGGGGGCACCCGTGGTCTACAGCCTCTCTCCAGGCGCCGCAACGGCAGATATAGCACAGGAGCTTGCACCCCGTGCGGATGAACCGGTTGTGGCCTCAGGGCCGGATAAATTCCTTGGTACCGACCTTGAAAAGATCCTCAAAGGCAGAGGAATAAAAACGGTCATCGTCGTTGGGACAGCGGCTCACGGGGCAGTCCTTTACACGGCAAGCGCCGCAGCTCTCAGAGGGTTTTCCGTCATTGTGCCCGTTGACGGGATGTCCGCGGAAAATCCTTACGCAGAACAGTACGTTGCGTGGAACCTTGTGAATGCGCCGAGGGTATCAAACCAGACAACGCTGACGAAGATCGACCTCATCCGGTAGCCCGATGCCGTTTACTGGTGGCTGGATACTGGATGCTGGATGCTTGAGAAGAATCCGACACCATGTTCCGATGAAGTATTTTGAGATAAAACACGCAATGTCTTTGCTGATAGCTGGTGGCTCCTTGACGGGTGTCTCAATAAATAAACTACCCCGCTGCAAGCGGCGGGTACCCCTCTCCCTGACCCTCTCCCGCAAGGGGAGAGGGAACAGTGTCGCGCCGCAGCAAGCTGCGGGGAATCATCCGGATATGTTATGAGAGCATCTGCGTCGGGCAGAGAGATAGACTTCTCAAAGAATTGTCTCTTTGGTTTCTCACCTTTCACTTTTCACCTTTTACCTTTCACTGCCTTTATTCAGCGTGTTTGCGGGGAAAACCCGACGCCGATGCTCATCCTCAAGGACACCGTATATGGATGACCTCTACTATACCCCTGTCACTGCCGCAGTTATCGAAAAAGACGGCATGGTCCTCATCGCAAAAAGAAAACGTGCCTATTCGGGTTACCTGTGGGAGTTCCCTGGAGGCAAAATGGAAGAGGGCGAATCCCTGGAAGAATGCCTGAAAAGGGAGATAGAGGAAGAACTTGGCATCGAGATCGCCGTAGGAGACTATCTCTGCTCCATCAGGCATCAGATCAACTGTCAATCGGCGATCAAGCTATATGCCTATCGCGCGGTTTATGTAAAAGGCGACATCCGGCTCACGGACCATGACGAGGTCAGGTGGGTAAAGGTCGAGGAGCTCATTCAATACGATTTTCCGGAACCGGACAGGTACATAGCGTCGGTGCTCATCAAACAGCAGGAAAAGCAGCTCATGGCTCATAGAAGAACACCCGTGAGGCGTAAGTCGTAAGGCGATAAACCCCGTAATTCGTGGATCGTAATTCGTAATTGGAAGAAATCGTAGCAGCGTAGTACGCTATATGCAACTGGAAGGCCGGGGGTAAACGCAATAAGTGCTCAGGCCATTTTTAACGTTGAACGTTGAACATAGAACGTTGAACGGGTTTTTTCTTTCCCCTTACGCCTTACGACTGACGACTTACGGGTGTTCTCCCTTCATGCCTTACGGGTTTGTCGCGATGCTCAGCGCCTTTTCTATCGTCTCTATCAGCCTTTCAATGCCCTCTCTCTTTGTGCATGAGACCGAGACCGCGTGATGCCTCTGTTCGGCATATTGAAGGTGCATCCTGTCTATCCTGTCGATCTTGTTAAAGACGATGATCCTTTTCTTGCTGTCCAGGGCAAGGGTGCGCAGCGTATCCTCTACAATGCCCATCTTCTCCTCGAAATCCGGCGCACTGATATCGACGAGGTGTATCAGGAGGTGGGCGTCCTCAAGCTCTTCCAGTGTCGCAATAAAGGCCCTGAGAAGGACCTGGGGCAACTTATCGATAAAGCCGACGGTGTCGGTGAGGATGATCGCCTTCCGCTGCGGGTACTTGATCGTCCTGGTAGTGGGATTCAGCGTGCTGAAGGGCTTATCTTCAACCTCAACGGCGCTTTTCGTGAGGAGGTTCAAAAGCGTCGACTTGCCGGAATTGGTATATCCCACGATCGACACAATGGGCGTTCCTGAAAACCGCCTCTTCTCCCGTTTTTTCTCTCTCACCTTTCTTATCTCGATCAGCTTCTTTTCCAGGAAAGATATCTTATCCCTGATGCGCCTCTTGTCTACCTCGAGCTTTGTCTCTCCAGGGCCCCTTCCTCCGATGCCCCCTGTCAATCTCGAAAAGGCCGTGTTCTTTTCGGCAAGCCTCGGGAGGATGTATTTCAGTTGAGCCAGTTCTACCTGGATCTTCGCCTCGTTCGTGTTCGCCCGCCCGGCGAAGATATCGAGGATGAGCTGGTTCCTGTCGATGACCTTGAGCTCTGTCATCGATGAGATGCTGTTCATCTGGCCCGGCGTCAATTCCTCATCGAAGACGAGGAGGTCTGCCCCAAGCTGCTGGCATCTCATGATGATCTCCCCGATCTTCCCTTTTCCCACGAGATAACGCGGATGCAGTTCTTTTGGCCTCTGGGTAATGGTATCAAGCACCGTGATGCCCGCAGAATAACAGAGATCTTTCAGCTCCGCGATGTGATCCTCTATATTTTTTCTCTCACGGGGAGGGGCAACGCTGATAAGAACACACTGGTCCTTGTTCCCGCCGGTAATGTAAAACCTGCCGCGGGCACGCACAAATTCATTTTCCAGTTCCGTAATGAAAGAAACGAAATCAATATCAAGTTCCTGTATATTGACGGGGTCCATAAATGCCCACGCCTTTCCTTCCCTGTTCTCAGGGACAAGATAGCCTATGTGGACAGATGCGCCTCTTTCACCGGTCCTTTCGGTGATGCAGGCGACAAGGTCAAACTGGAGGATTGCCAGGTCTGTCAGGTCTTCTCTGGAAAGCAGTTCCCCGTTAAGGTGCGTGTGGATGAACCTTAAGCCCCTGAACCGCGCCCTGCCGACCCTTTCCGTGGAGAGCCTCGGTATCTCTATTCCCCTGTTATCCCCGACGATAACGTATTCCACGAGGCCTCTCCTGTTAATGAGAATGCCTATTTGTCGCGATGTCTCCTTTGATATCTGCATGATCTGCCGTGCTGTATCAAAAGAGATGATAGCGGAGGGTTCAACCCTTTTTTTATAAAGATTGGTAAGCCTTCGTTTTATGAGGTGATGCAGCCCCTGAATATTGCCGTAAAGTTCTATACCATACCCCTTTTCAGCTCATGGCTCATAGCTGATAGCAAATTCTAAATCCGAATATCGAAACACTAAACAAATTCGAATGTTCAAAATTCAAAATGTATTGAAGGGTTTTTTTGTTTAGAACATTTGATATTTGAATTTTGATATTGTTTAGGGTTTCGATATTAGAATTTCGTGCTTTCTTTTGCCATGAGCCATGAGCTGTATTTACCATGAGCTGTATTTGCCATGAGCTATGAGCTGTATTTGCCATGAGCTAATCCGTGCTTGTCAGCAGGTCTCTGTCTATCTCCATCCTGGCGGAGTAATTGACGCTGTCGAGGAGGATGGCAACGCGCTCCTGGCCGTCCAGCACCTTTTCAAATATCCCTGTCAGGCCTTTAAAAGGCCCGTCCTTGATAAAGATCTTTTCGCCTTTCTTAAAGTCCCGTTTCCTTATCGTCGCTACACCGTCCTCAAGGCGATCCCTTATAAAGTTGATGACCTCGTCCTGGAGCGGGATTATCCTGCCGCTGAAATTGACGATCGTCTTTACCCCCCGGGTATATTTGACAAGCCGGAAATCATCGACCGGATGGAACCTCACAAAGATATAGCCCGGGAACATGGGCTCTATGTAGTTGATGAACTTGCCTTCCTTGTATTTCCTCATTCTCAGTTTGGGAGAGAGCGCCTCGATGCCCCCACCCAGAAAATTATTCGCAGCACGGTCTTCGTTCTTCGGTTTCGTGTTCACGACGTACCATCGTTTCATACCTACTATTATCAGTGAAAATAGGCGATTTTGCAAGACAAACAGTTGACAGGATGAATGGAGGTTGTTTAACATATGTAACTGGTTTCATAGTTACATTTATTGAACAATGGCTGACGAAGACCTTACGAAGCTGAAGATCGACAAATCCTCGCCGTCATTGCCTCCGCGCAAAGGCAGAAAGGCGCTCTATGGCATCATGGGCCTCGCGGCGCTCATCCTGCTCGTCATTCTTTTCCTGACGGGCATCTTCTCGCCGGCGATACGCGTTGAGACCGGGAGCGTCGCCCAGATCTATCCTTCCCAGACCATCACCCTGCTCAACGCGAGCGGCTACGTTGTTCCTCAGCGGAAGGCTGCCGCCGCATCGAAGGTAACGGGAAGGCTTGTGGCGCTCCACGTTGAGGAAGGCAGCAGGGTTAAAAAGGGGCAGGTCATCGCGCAGTTGGAAAACGATGACATCATGGCCTCCCGTAAGCAGGCGCTGGCAAATCTCGATGTCTCCCGGAGCGGCCTCGAACAGGCAAGGGCCGAGCTGAAGGATGCGGAGGCATCGTTCTTTCGCGAAAAAAGTCTCCTTGAAAAGGAATTTACCACGCAGGCATCCTACGACGCCGCAGATGCGCGGTACAAAAAGGCCGAGGCAGCTGTTGCCTCTGCCGACGCAGCGATACGATCAAGCGCTGCCGCCCTTCGCGGAACAGAGGTAGCTCTGGAATATACTTACATCAGGGCGCCCTTTGACGCCGTTGTGCTGACAAAGAATGCGGACATCGGCGATATCGTGACGCCCCTCGGCGCTGCCGCGAACGCCAAGGCAGCGGTTGTGACCATCGCCGACATGTCATCGCTCCAGGTAGAGGCCGACGTCTCCGAATCGAACATAGGAAAGCTGAAAGTGGGCCAGCACTGCGAGATACAGCTGGACGCGTTCCCCGACGCTCGCTTTGCCGGCGCCATCCATATGATCGTACCCACTGCCGACAGGAGCAAGGCAACGGTCATGGTCAAGATAAAGTTCATCGATAAGGATGAGCGTGTGCTGCCGGAGATGAGCGCCAAGGTCGCTTTTCTGTCGCGGCAGCTCAGCGAGAAGGAAAAGCAGCCCCGGACCGGGTTGAACAGGAAGGCACTCATGGAGAAGAACGGCAAAACTACCGTCTTCCTTGTGAAAGGCAGCCGCGTCATCGAGACGCCTGTCGAGATCGGCGAAAGGATAGGCGATGCAATAGAGGTCCGAAGCGGGGTCCGGGCAGGCGATAAGGTCGTCATCAACCCTCCTAAAACCCTCAGGAACAATTCAAAGATCAAGATCGCAGAACAGTAATGGAAAATCCTCCCGCAATCGTCGAGATCAGAGACCTGAGCAAAGCATACTACCGCGGGAACCAGGTCGTCCCTGTCCTGCACGATATCTCTTTTGATATCATCGAGGGGGAATTCCTCGCCCTCATGGGACCGTCCGGGTCAGGGAAGAGCACGCTTCTCAATCTGATCGCAGGGATCGACGAGCCCGACAGCGGCACGATCAAAGTCGGCGGGGTCGATATTACCGCCCTGCCGGAAACGGAGCTTGCCCGATGGCGTGCAGTCCACGTTGGCTTTATCTTCCAGTTCTACAACCTCATACCTGTCCTGACCGCCTTTGAGAATGTGGAGCTCCCGCTTATCCTCACGCCTCTTACCCGGAAAGAGCGGAAGGAGCATGTCGAGATGGCGCTCCGCGTGGTCAACCTTACCGACAGGATGGACCATTATCCCGGGCAGCTATCGGGCGGGCAGCAGCAGCGCGTCGCCATCGCACGGGCCATCGTCACGGATCCCACGATCCTCGTGGCAGACGAGCCTACCGGGGATCTCGACCGCGTCTCCGCCGAAGAGATCATGGACCTCATCGACAGGCTCAACCACGAATCCGGCAAGACGATCATCATGGTGACGCACGACCCGAGGGCCGCCAGGAAGGCGCACGTCATCAGGCACCTCGACAAGGGCTACCTCAATGATGCTTCTCCTCAAGATACTCTTTAAGAACGCGCTGCGCCACAAACTCCGCACAGGCCTCACGATCCTCAGCATCGCCATTGCCATGCTCGCCTTCGGGCTCCTGCGCACCGTTATCGACGCGTGGCACGCAGGCGTTGAGGCGTCCTCGGCTTCGCGCCTCGTGACGCGAAATTCCATCTCCATCATCTTCCCTCTCCCCCTCTCATACAAGGATAAGATCAGGCAGGTCGATGGGGTTTCGACTGTCTCCTACGGGAACTGGTTCGGCGGCATCTACATCGACGAGAAAAACTTCTTTGCGAATTTCGCCGTCGAGCCGAAGACCTACCTTGACCTCTATCCTGAATATGTGCTGAGGCCTGAAGAACAGAACGACTTTCTGCGTGACCGCAAGTCCTTCATCGCCGGCAAAAAGCTTGCCGCAAAGTACGGCTGGAAGATCGGCGACGTCATTACGCTCAAGGGGACCATCTTCCCCGGCAACTGGGAATTCGTGCTGCGCGGCATATACCGAGGCCGCTACAGCGGCACTGACGAGAGCCAGTTCTTATTTCACTGGGACTATTTGAACGAGATGATGAAAAAGACGGCGCCGGGCAGGGCCGATCAGGTCGGCTTCTACATGATAGGCACGAAGAATCCCGACATCTCGACGCAGGTTGCCCTGTCCATCGACAGGGCCTTTCAGAACTCCCTTGCGGAGACGCTCACCGAGACCGAGAAGGCATTTCAGATGGGCTTTGTGTCCATGTCGGACGCCATCATTACGGTGATCCAGCTCGTATCTTTTGTCGTGATCGTCATTATCCTTGCCGTTGTGGCGAACACCATGGCTATGACCGGAAGGGAACGGACAGCGGAATATTCCACCTTCAAGGCCCTCGGCTTTGGAACGCGCCACATCGCCGGCCTTATCTTCGGCGAATCGCTGACGATCACCATGGCAGGCTGCACAGCAGGGATGATCGCCACTTTCCCGGCTGCGGCTGCATTCGCAAAGGCAATGGGGACGTTCTTCCCTGTCTTTAATGTCGATGCCGATACGCTCTATCTCGACATCGTCTTCTCGCTTATCGTTGGTCTGCTCGCGGCCGTTGTTCCCACATACCGGTCACTGAAAACGGGCATCGCCGATGGGCTGAGGACGGTGGAATAGGTGAAGATACCCTTTTCATATAACCTGCGGAACCTCTGGGCAAGACGCCTCACAACGATCCTTACGGCCTCAGGCATGGCCCTGGTGGTATTTGTCTTCACCACGATCCTCATGCTTGCCCACGGCCTCCAGAAGACGCTCGTCGAGACGGGCTCACCGGAAAACGTCGTTGTCATACGCAAGGCAGCCGCATCAGAGGTGCAAAGCGGCGTTGAGAGGTACCAGGCATCGGTCGTTGAGACAGACCGGGATATCCTTATCGGGGCAGACGGCCAGAGGATGCTCGCAAAGGAACTGGTCGTGCTCATCAGCCTCCCCAAGGAGGGGAGCAATAAGCAGTCGAACGTGGTCATACGGGGGATCTCTGAACAGTCAATAAGATTGCGAAACCAGGTAAAGCTAATAAAGGGAAGGATGCCCCGTCCAGGATCAACAGAGATCATAACAGGAGCAAGCGTTACGAAGAGGTTCAAGGGCGCTGACCTCGGCGATACGCTTCGTTTCGGGATGCGCGGCTGGCAGGTTGTCGGGGTCTTTGATGCCGGGAACACCGGTTTCAGTTCAGAGATATGGGGCGACGCTGATCAGCTCATGCAGGCGTTCAGAAGACCGGTATACTCGTCGATCATCTTCAGGCTCCGCGATCCCGCAGGCTTCAATGCCGTGAAAGAGAGGATCGAGAGCGATCCAAGGCTCACCCTTGAGGCAAAGCGTGAGACCAGGTACTATTTAGACCAGTCGGAGATGATGGCGAAATTCCTCCGCATCCTCGGCCTCTCGCTGACCGCCATTTTCTCTCTCGGCGCCATCATCGGCGCAATGATCACCATGTACGCAGCTGTCGCGAACAGGATAGGCGAGATCGGGACCATGCGCGCTCTCGGCTTCAGAAGGATGAGCATCCTCACCGCATTTCTTATAGAGTCGCTGATGCTGGGCCTCGTCGGCGGTCTCGCCGGTCTCTTCTTTGCGTCCTTCATGCAGCTCTTTACGATCTCAACGGTGAACTTCCAGACCTTCTCGGAGCTCGCCTTCCAATTCTCCCTCACATTCGATATCTCGTGGAAGGCCATCGCCTTCTCGCTCATCATGGGGCTGGTGGGCGGCATCCTCCCCGCGATCAGCGCCGCACACATGAAAATCGTGGATGCCCTGCGGGCGAAGTAAGGCGGCACATAAGCTCATAGCAAATCCTAAGCACGAATATCGAAATCCTAAACAAATCCAAATGTTCAAAATTCAAAACGCGTTGAAGTGCATTTGTTTGGAACATTTGATATTTGAACTTTGATATTGTTTAGAGATTGGTGCTTAGAAATTAGGATTTGCCATGAGCTGTCAGCTATGAGCCGTCTTTTGCGTTATCCGCTGTCCTTCTTCGACAGTATCGCGTACTCGAAGCCGTCGAGGAGCGCCATGAAGGAGGCCATGTTGATGTTTTCGGAGATCTCGGTCACGCTCCATATCGCTTCACCGTCAGTGAACACGATGGAGACCTCTACCTTTGCAGTAGTGCCTGACCTTGCGTCATGTACCTTTGCAGAATAGTCTACAAGCTTGACCCCCTGGATCACGGGGAACATGGAGGAGAGGGATTTCTTCAATACGTTTGCGAGGGCGTCAACGGGGCCTACGCCGGTCGCGGCCTCATGCATCTCCTTGCCGTCTGTCTTGAGGATGACCGTTGCTTCAGGCCGCAAGCCGTCATCGATAAGCCTGTAGGTGCCCACTACCTTGAAGGGGCGCTTGTAGCCGCGCAGGGACCTCAGGATGTTCAGCCTCTTTGTTGCGTTCTGGATATTGAAAGACCTCTTCACCGCTTCTTCTCCTCTTCGATGAGCAGCTTGTAATCGATGCTGTCCACGAGCGCCCGCCAGCTTGCCTCGATGATATTCTCCGACACGCCCACGGTGTTCCAGTTCCGCTTTCCGTCGCTGCTTTCGATGAGCACCCTCGTCGCCGCGCCCGTGCCGTCTTTGGTGGACAGCACCCTGACCTTATAATCCACAAGGTCCATGCCTTTAAGCAGGGGATAGAATTTATGGAGGGCTTTCCGCAGGGCGTTGTCAAGGGCATTGACAGGGCCTTTCCCGAGGGCTGCCGTGTGCTCTATACGGTCCCCGACCTTGACCAGGATCGTTGCTTCAGTCACGGGGTGCGCCTTCTCCTTTTTTTCGACGATGATCCTGAAACCGATCAGATCAAAATAGTCCTTGTGGATCCCCAGCTTCTTTTTCATGAGGAGTTCGAGGGACCCTTCGGCGCCTTCAAACTGGTAGCCGTACATCTCGAGGTCCTTGATCTTTTTGACGACTTCCTGGGCGATCTTTTTGTCTTTCCCCATATCGATATTGAATTCTTTTGCCTTGTAAAGTATGCTGCTTTCGCCGGACAGGTCGGAGATCAGCACCCGCTGGGTATTGCCGACCTGCGCAGGGGTTATATGCTCATATGTCTCGGGGTTCTTCCTGATGGCGCTCACGTGGATGCCTCCCTTGTGCGCAAAGGCGCTCTCGCCCACATAGGGCTTGTGTTTGTCGGGGATAAAATTCGCCATCTCATCGATGAAGAGGCTTAAGTCGCGGAGCTTTCTCAGGTGTTCTTTCGGTATGCCTTCGTGGCCCATCTTGAGGATAACGTTCGGTATGATGGAGCAGAGGTTCGCATTGCCGCACCGCTCGCCGTAGCCGTTCACGGTGCCCTGGATGTTCTCGCATCCTGCCCGTACTGCCATCAGCGTATTCGCAACCGCAAGCTCTGTGTCGTTGTGGGTATGGATGCCGAGTTTCGCCTTCATTGCCTTCCTGACATCCGTCACCGTTTCGTATACCTCGTAGGGCATGGATCCGCCATTCGTGTCACAGAGGACAAGCGCATCTGCTCCGGCATCGTGGGCGACGCCGAGCACCTTCATTGCATAATCTCGGTTCCTCTTGTATCCGTCGAAAAAATGCTCGGCATCGAACAATACATGTTTTCCCTTTTTCTTGAGATGAGCGATCGTTTTTTCTATCATCCTCAGGTTCGCATCAAGGCCCACCTTCAGCGCATCCCTGACGTGGAGATCCCAGCTTTTGCCGACGATGGTCACCCACCCGGTGTCGGCCTCCAGAACTGCCTTCATGATATCATCTTCTTCGGGGCGGACGTTGTGCTTGATGGTGCTGCTGAAGGCCACGATCTTCGCTGTCTTAAGGCGAAGCCTTTTTACTTCCTTAAAATACCGGAGGTCCTTCGGATTGGATCCTGGCCATCCGCCTTCGATGTAATGGATGCCGAACTCATCGAGCCTCTCCGTGATCCTTAGTTTATCGTTGAGGGAAAAGGCTATATCCTCGGACTGGGCGCCATCGCGAAGAGTGGTGTCGTAAAACTCGACCCTCACTTCTCCTCCTCAACCGCTCCGCTATCAAGGCCGAATGCGGTATGAAGGGCGCGGACCGCAAGCTCCCCGTATTTCTTCTCGATGACACAGGATATCTTGATCTCCGATGTGGTGATCGCCTCTATGTTGATCCCTTCCTTCGCAAGCACGGCAAACATCTTCGAAGCAACGCCGGCATGCGACCTCATTCCGAGGCCGATTATGGATACCTTGGCGATGTTCTCATCGACAGCTACCCTCTCGGCGCCGATCTTCCCCGCTATCTCCTCCATGAGCATATAGGCCTTCTTTGCGTCTGCATGGGCAACGGTAAAGGTGATATCGGTAAAATTGTCGCGGCTCACATTCTGGACAATTACGTCGACCACTATCTGCGCATCAGACAGGGCGCTGAAAATGCTTGATGCGATACCCGGCTTATCGGGGACCTTGCTTACCGTGATCTTCGATTCGCTCTTATTATATGTGACACCTGTAACTTCCATTCTTTCCATGTCGGCAGCCTCCTTACAAACGAGTGTTCCCTCACCATCGGTGAAGGAAGATTTTACGAGAATCGGCACATTGTATCTTTTTGCGAACTCAACGGATCGTATCTGCAGCACCTTCGCTCCAAGGCTCGCCATTTCGAGCATCTCCTCATAGGAGATCTTGTCAAGCCTCCTGGCCATTTCACAGACATTCGGGTCCGCCGTATATACGCCATCCACATCGGTATATATTTCGCACACATCCGCGTTCAGGGCTGCTGCGAGCGCAACAGCCGAGGTGTCCGAACCGCCCCGTCCCAGCGTTGTGATATTGCCCTTTTCATCAACACCCTGAAAGCCCGGAACAACCACGACCTTTCCTTTGTTAAGCGCGGAGACGATCAGGTCCTGCTCAATGCGGGAAATTCTCGCCTTGGTGTGACTTGAATCAGTTATGATCCTTGCCTGGTGTCCCAGAAGGGACATGGCGTCGCAGAGCATGTTTTTGAGCGTTATCGCGAGCAGCGCCGACACCACCTGCTCACCGGTAGAGACAAGTACATCAAGCTCCCTCTCGTCAGGAAATTTACTTATGCTGTGCGCCAGGTTAAGCAGCCTGTCTGTCTCTCCTGCCATGGCAGAGACCACAATAACGAGGTCGTTGTCCTCCTCTCTGTAGCGTATGATCCTCTTCGCAATACTGGCGATCCGCTCAGGATTCGCTACCGAAGTTCCTCCGTATTTCTGCACAATAAGCATTGTCTACCTCCGCATATAAAATAGCCGTCAGTTATCATCTGCCGGCTTTCTTTTGCTGAAAGCCGATCACTGACAGCTCATGATTTCGTTATTATTATCCTTCTCTCTCCTTCACTGACGGCGTCTATGTGAACCTTGACGGCGCCGTTCCACCAGGTGCCCCTTTCCGCCCATTCGACGGCTACGATGCCTTCCTCAAGAAACTCTTCAATGTTGAGGCTCTCAATATCATACCCCTCAATCCTGTAGAGGTCAACATGGCAAAGGGTGAGGTCGCCTTCATAGACATTCATGATTGTAAAGGACGGGCTTGTCACATACTGCCAATCCTGTATGCCAAGGCCCCGCGCGATGCCCTTGACAAGCTGGGTTTTGCCTGTGCCGAGCTCACCGTAAATGGCATAGAGTTCGCCCCGCTTCGCATCTTTCCCGATACGTTCGCCTATATCCCATGTCTCAGAGGGACTTCTCGATATATACTCTGTCCTTTCCATCCCTGATTTCCTGAATCGCCTTCCCTATTCCGTCAAGGAGGTCGCAGGCGAGCATGTCGATATCAACGCCTTTCCCGGCCCACGTGTCAGCGATATAGCCATGGATATAGGCGGCTAATACCGTTGCCTCCGTCAGCGAATAGCCCTGTGCGACAAAACCCCCGATAAATCCCGTCAGTATGTCGCCGCTCCCGCCTTTCGCGAGGGCGGGGTTGCCGGTGGGGTTGATGATTATCTCTCCGCCGGGACTGAAAAGGATGCTCCGCGCCCCTTTCAGGAGGAGGTGGACGCCGTATTTGTCCGTAAAGGACCTCCCTGTCCCTATCCTGCCGGCATTGACAGCCTGCGGCGTAACACCCATGATGCGCGCCAGTTCGCCGGGGTGGGGCGTAAAGACAGCCTCGTGCTTCGATGTCCTGATCATATCAGGGCTGCTCTGGAATGCGTTGATCCCGTCGGCATCGATCACAAAAGGCTTCTTCACGTTCCTGTGCAGTTTCCTCACGAGATCCATCGTTCCCCTGTCCTGTGAAAGTCCCGGCCCCATGACGACAACATCTTTGTCCTCAATAAAATCCGCGATCTCTTTGTATGCCGAGAGAGGCAGGCAGCCTTTCCCTTTGTCCTTTACGGGATATGTCATCACCTCCGTCAGCTTGGCCTCCATAATACTGTTCAAGCTCTCCGGAATGATGAGCGTAACAAGGCCCGCCCCTACCTTCAGCGCAGCCAGTGAAGCCATGTGGGCGGCTCCGGTCTTACCTGTTGACCCGGCAATCACCACAACATGGCCGAAGGTCCCTTTGTGGGACCACGGCAGCCTTTCCCGTATGAATCCCCGCAGCATCGCTCCGTCTGCGACAATGCCGTCGATGCCGATTGTATCTTCTATGAACTCAGGAATGGAGATGTCAATAACCGTCAGTTTGCCGGAATGGTACGCGCCCGGATAAAGCACCTGCCCCAGTTTCGGATACCCGTAGGTAAACGTGTGGGTCGCCCGTACCGCGGCGCCGAGCGGCAACCCCGTCTTTCCGTCGATGCCCGAGGGGATATCGACGGAGATAATGGGCTTCCCGGAACCGTTCATCGCCTCTATGGCGAGCTTCTCGTTTCCCGCCGTTTCCTTCGAAAGTCCTGTGCCGAAGATAGCATCCACCAGGATATCGGCCTCCCCTATGCCTTTTTTCAGCGCATCCATGCCCTTTGTTGCGCATTCAACGACCTCTCCGCCGATCGACACATAGAGCTCCATATTGAGCGCGGCGTCGCCTTTCAGTTCATTCCTTTTGCCGGCAAGAAAAACCGTTGTCCGGAAGCCATCTCGCAGGGCATATCTCGATATGACAAACCCGTCGCCACCGTTATTTCCCCGGCCGCATATGACGGCAATGGCCCCGGCGTTATGCAGATATCGTTCCTTCATGAGCCTGTATGTATTCCGGCCTGCGTTCTCCATGAGCACCGCGGAAGGGATCCCCCATGTCTTTATGGAATATTCATCGTACTTCGCCATCCTCTCCGGCGAGAGTATCTTCATGACCACCTCCTGATCGTTAGCTCATAGCTCATAGCTGATGGCTCACAGTAAAGATCATAAGCTGGCATCGTCCTTTCTCCTTTATCCTTTCTCCTCTATCCTTCCTTGCTCATCGATCACCACCACCGAAACAGCATATGCCCGTTCGTGTGAAATGCTTACCCCGCGGTAAAGTGTATCCTTATAGCAGATATGGGGCCGTGCGTCAATCTGCGATATTTCTATCTCTTTCCATGATAAGCGCCTTCCCATGGCCTTCATAAAGGCCTCTTTTGCCGCAAACCGTCCGGCGAGAGACTCCTGCACCCGTTTTTTCCTTTGCGCGTACCGGATCTCTTCTTCGGTAAATACCTTGTTAAGGAACCTTTCGCCGTACCTCTCCATTATATCCGTTATCCGCGCTATATCAACGATATCAATACCAACCACTTAAAACCCCCGCTCTTGGCTCATGGCTGACGGCTCATAGTTAAAGAAGTCATCAGCGTCGAATATCGATCATCGAGTATCGAGTCCGCTATGAGCCATGAGCTATGAACTATGAGCTAATGAGCGCGATCATATCCCGTATCGCCAGGTCAAGGCCAACAAAGACCGCCCTCGCGATGATGCTGTGGCCTATACTCAATTCATCAATCTCCGGTATGACGGCGACCTCCCTCACATTGTGATAATGCAGGCCATGGCCGGCATTCACGCCGAGGCCCAGTTCCTTTCCCTTCACGGCGGAACGGATAACCTTCTTTAATTCCTCTTTGCGGGTTGTCTCTGTCCTGGCATCGCTGTATGCGCCGGTGTGGATCTCGATCATATCGGCGCCGACCTTATGCGCCGCTATGATCTGCGCGTCCCTCGGGTCAATAAAGAGGCTCACCCTGATTCCTTTCTCACGAATCCTTGGTATGGTCTTTTTCAGCCTGTCATGGAACCTGACAACATCGAGGCCGCCCTCCGTTGTCAGCTCTTTCCTCTTTTCAGGTACAAGCGTCACCATATCGGGCTTAAGGCCCCTGGCGATATCGACCATTTCGTCCGTTGCCGCCATTTCAAGGTTGAGCTTTGTCGTCACAACCTCCCGCAGCAGCTTCACGTCCCGGTCATTAATGTGGCGCCTGTCTTCCCGCAGGTGTACGATAATGCCTGTGGCCCCCGCCATTTCTGCGATCCCGGCGGCGCAGACAGGATCAGGGTAGTGAGCGCCACGAACCTCCCGCAATGTTGCGACGTGGTCTATATTCACCATAAGTTCCGGCATATCATTCCTCCAGGCGTTTTTATATCCCTTCCGTTCCGGCGGGCTTTTCTTCAGCCTTATTTACTCCTTAAAATGACCTTCTTAAAATAACCTTTACGGTATTTGGCCTCAATCTCTTTACGATCATATCCTTCGGGTTCAGCGCTATTAAAATTTCTTCCTCATCTCCCTGAAAATTTCCATCTGCCGCCTGTGTTTCTATGACGGTCTTATCCGCCAGAGAGCTTTTTGCTCCTTCTGCGACAACATAGGTGGGGCTCCAGGATTTTATGGTATATTGGCCGATCCACTTCTTATCCAGTCTTACAACGGTCTTTAACCTCTTTTCTATAACAGGATCTATCGCGACGGTTATTGAATCGGGCTTGACCCGCTCCACCTCAACCCCCTTCGGTACCTGGATATTTTCTTTGAGCAGGTTAAACATATGCCTGCCCTCCTTGAGGTCCGACAGGTCGACGTAGACACTTATATCCCGTGCCTCCATGTTCTTCAGCGTTGATACGGGTCCATTGATAGTGACAAGAACATCTCCGCTGTCTATGGAGGTCACTATATACGCCTCCCCCGGTTTGCCCATGGATATGGGCACGCTGACGCTCATCTTTGACTCGCCGATGTATGAGATCACAAACCACAGCAGGACGGCAAGGACAAGCGAAAGCAGCTTGAGCTTCATGTCGTTCAGTATGTATTTTCTCAACACTCCCATATCCTATCCTACAAACAGCTCATACAAAAATTCCGTGAGACGTGAATCGTAAGTCGTAAGGGGTAAAATCGCCTAACGCCTAACGCCTCACGTTTCGTTTCGTGCTCCATCACGTCAGCACTTCCTTCAGCGTCTTTTTCAACGTATCTGCGTTCACCTTTGCAAAGAATTCACCCTTATATGCATACGAAACAGTGCCATGTTCTTCTGACACGACAACGGCAAAAGCGTCAGTTACCTCCGTGATCCCGATTGCCGCCCTGTGCCTCGTCCCCAGGCTCTTATCAAGGTTTTCGTCGGTGGTGAGCGGCAGGACACAGCCGGCAGCCCTGATCCTCCCCTCGCGGATGATCATCGCGCCGTCGTGGAGCGGGGATACGTTCTGGAATATGCTGATGATAAGTTCGGTATTCACCTCCGCGTCCAGCCGTATGCCGATCTCCATAAACTCTTCGAGCCCGACCTCGCGTTCTATCACGACCAGCCCCCCGTTCCTCCGTTTCCCCATAATCATACAGGCGTTTGTCAGCTCATCATAAAAAAGGGTCTCCTGCACGTATGTGATCTTCTTGAAAAACGGGCTTCTCCCAAGGGCTACCAGCACCCTTCTGATATCGCTCTGGAATATGACAACAATAACAAGTATTATGGAGCCTACGAAGCTGTTGAAGATCCAGCTCAGGGTAAAAAGTTCGAGTTTCTTTGCGAGATAAAAGACAAAAAGGACTATAATGAAGCCCACAATGAGCTGGATCGCCCTCGTCCCCTTGATCAGCAGAAAGGTTTTGTAGACGATAAAGGCAACTACAAGAATATCTAAGATGTCCTGCCAGCGAAAATAGGTAATCATGATCCTCTCACTGCATGAACAAAGTTAAGCACCCTGTGAGCCCTTTTCACATCATGAACCCGCACAATATCCGCACCGTTCCAAAGCGAGATCGCGATACTTGCGAGCGTCCCGTCGATCCTCTCTTCCATCGCGGCGTCGGTAACCGTTCCGATGAAGCTCTTCATTGAAGCGCCTGCGAGGACCGGTTTCCCCATATCCTTAAACGCACCAAGCATCTTCAGTATCTTCAGGTTATCCTCAACCCTTTTCCCAAAACCGATCCCCGGATCAAGGATAATATCGTCATCCTTGATTCCGCTGTCTTTCGCGAGCCGGACCCTCCTGACAAAAAAATCCTTTATCTCCGATATCACATCATCGTAAAAGGGCGCCTCCTGCATGTTCCCGGGGGTTCCCTTGATGTGCATGATCACCACATAGGCGCCAAGATCGCTCACTGTGCCCGCCATGTCGCGATCGAAGGTTAAACCGCTTATGTCGTTTATCATGTCGGCCCCTGCGTCGTGTGCTGCTCTGGCGGTTTTTGCTTTGTAGGTATCTACCGAAATAAGGATGTCTGATTGAGCCCGTATTCCGCTGATGACGGGCAGGACCCTTTCCAGTTCTTCATCGGCAGGAACAGGTTCTGAATATGGCCTTGTTGATTCTCCACCCACATCTATGATATCCGCTCCCTCTTCAACCATCCTCAGTGCATGCTCTACGGCTTTATCGACGTCAAAAAATCTGCCTCCGTCAAAAAAGGAATCCGGCGTTACGTTGAGGACTCCCATTATCAGCGGCCTCTCTTTACATCGCAGCTCCCTTTTCATCCGTGCTTTCCCCGATAATAACATCGATCTCCTGGCCGTCAAGGACTTCTTTCTCCAGAAGTTTGCCCGCTATGCCGTGAAGGGCATCCATGTTCCCGGAGAGCAACCCCTTTGCCCTTTCATAACAGCCCTGGACCATGCTATGCAGCTCTTTATCGATCTCCTGGGCGGTGCTTTCGCTGAAATCCCTTTGCCTCCCTATCTCTTTGCCGAGGAATATGTGCTCCTCGTTCTTTCCGTAATTCAAAGGCCCGAGGTGCTCGCTCATCCCCCACTCGCAGACCATCTTCCTCGCAATCGCCGTTGCCCTCTCGATGTCGTTCCCTGCACCTGTTGTCATGTGGTTGAAGACGAGTTCTTCCGCAGCCCTGCCCCCAAGGAGTATAGTTATGTTGTTGAGGAGATACTCTTTCGGATAGGTATGCCGCTCATCTATGGGAAGCTGCTGGGTGATCCCAAGGGCCCTGCCCCGGGGGATGATAGTGACCTTATGGATAGGGTCAGATCCCGGGATCATCCTTGCCACAAGGGCGTGGCCCGCCTCGTGGTATGCAGCGTTCTTCCTTTCCTCAAAGGGTATGATCATGCTCCTTCGCTCAACACCCATGAGGACCTTGTCCTTGGCGTGCTCGAAGTCGTCGTTCTCGATAGATTTCTTTGCCCTCCTGGCGGCAATGAGGGCCGCTTCATTGACGAGATTTTCAAGGTCGGCGCCTGAAAAACCCGGGGTCCCTCTCGCGATTATCGACAGATCGACATCGTCTGAGACGACCGTTTTTCTTGTATGGACCTTCAGGATCTCCTCCCTGCCCTTCACGTCCGGCGTAGAAACAACGATCTGCCTGTCGAACCTCCCCGGCCTTAAAAGCGCCGGATCCAAAACATCGGGCCTGTTCGTTGCGGACATGACGATAACCCCTTCGTTCGATTCGAACCCGTCCATTTCGACGAGGAGCTGATTAAGCGTCTGTTCCCTCTCGTCGTGTCCTCCGCCGAGCCCGGCGCCCCTGTGCCTTCCCACAGCGTCTATCTCGTCGATAAAGATAATGCAGGGGGCATTCTTTTTCCCCTGGTTGAAAAGATCTCTTACGCGTGAAGCGCCGACGCCGACAAACATCTCAACAAAATCGGACCCACTTATGCTGAAAAAGGGCACATTCGCCTCACCGGCTATTGCCCGCGCCAGCAAAGTCTTTCCTGTTCCCGGAGGGCCCACGAGGAGAACACCCTTGGGGATCCTTCCCCCAAGCTTTGTAAACTTCTTCGGGTCAACTAAAAAATCTATGACCTCCTGCAACTCCTCTTTCGCTTCATCGATGCCGGCTACGTCATGAAAGGTGACCTTATTTTCCTTGCCGGTAAAGAGCCTTGCCTTGCTCTTTCCGAAGGCCATCGCCTTGCCGCCTCCGGCCTGCATCTGCCTCATGAAGAATATCCATACCCCGATGAGAAGCAGCATCGGCAGCCATGATACGAATATGGACTGCCAGAAACCCGATTCCTCATCAGGTTTTGCGGTAATGCGGACGCTGTAATCGCGCAGCACTTTCATGAGCTCCTGGTCTTCAGGGGCGTAGCTCCTGAACTCTTTGCTGTCCTTGTACGTTCCGATGATGTTCCTGCCCTGGATGGTAACAGAAGAGACCTTGTTTGCCTTGACGGCATCTATAAAATCGCTGTAGACCACGCTATCAAGTATCTTTTTCGGCTTGTAATAGACATTAAAGATAAAAAGACCCAAAAGGACAACAAGGAGCCATACGAAGATGTTCCTGTTCATTGAATTTGGATTGGTCGTTTTCTGCACACATCCTATTTACCATAGAATCCCCTTAATTATCAATCATTTTTAGCAGATAAGCCGGGTTCCATCCATAAACTCGGGTACGTTACCCGGACTGGATACTGGATTCTTGATTCTGGATACTGGATTCTTGATGCTTGATGCTGGTCGCTCGTCGCTGGATACTGGTTCAAACCAGTGACAAGTAACGATGGACAAGGTTTTTCACCTTTCACCTTTCTTTTTGTTGCTTTGAGGGCGCAATTATGCGATAAAAAAACAAGGCCGCACCCGAATGAACTGCCCCGCCACAAGCGGCGGGGTATCAGAGGATAGAAACGGCATGATTATTCCCCCTCACCCTACCCTCTCCCGCGAGGAGAGAGGGAACAGTGTTACCCCGCAGCAAGCTGCGGGGAATCATCCGGATTGAACGCGATGAAAAGCAAAGTTGAAAAACCAAAGCTGATTCTGGGCCTGATAGGTTCTCCCCGCCGGCTCGGCAATTCCGAGCTTATAACAAAGGAGATCTCCCGGCACATAACCATCCCCCACACACTGAGGCTTATCCGCCTGCCCTCTTTGAATATACTTCCTTGCAAGGCCTGTTACGGCTGTATTATGGACAATCCATGCCCGCAAAATGACGACATGGGCTTCATTCTTGAAGAACTTGTCCGGGCTGATGCGGTCATTGTGGCTTCGCCGGTCTATTTTCTGGGCGCCAACGCAATATTCAAAAAGATACTTGACAGGGGTTTCCTCTTCTTCGATATCCTGCATAGGGTGTACAAAAAACCATCGGTGCTCGTAAACCTCTACGGAATGAAAGGAAGGATCGGAGCGGCGCCGCATACTCTTTTGACCTTTGCGTCCTTTCTCGGACTTGATGTAAAGGCAAGCGTCGACCTCCATGCGGCCATGCCCGGGGAGGTCATCATTGACCCGCACAGCATAAACGCTGCCAAGCGGTTGGGGGAAATGCTCTTCTCGAAGAAAAAGGCCGGTACCGGCTCCGGTTGCCCTTTCTGCGGATGTGAATTCGTCCGGATGAAAAGACGTACATTCATCTGCGCGCTCTGTCATGGGAAGTTCTCGATCGACAAAGAAGGCCTTCGCATCAAGATAAAGGAGGGCGATCTATTCGGCACACCGGAACACAGGCTTCTCCACAAGGAGTGGCTGAAGGGGATGAAAGACAGGTTCCTTGCTTCGAGAAAGGAGATCCTCCGGGCCGCCCAGCAGTATAAAGATGTGGGGAAGTGGATTATTCCATAGAAAGAGAAAGCTCATGGCTCATGGCTCATAGCAAATCAGCAAGAACAGCAAAGAGTGTGGAGTATGCACGGAAGGCTTGTGCCGCCTACTGCTTACTGCCTACTATTTTTTTCTGTTTTTCTGCTATGAGCTATGAACTATGAGCTGCTTTACTATTAAACAGTATATTCCCTTATATCCGCCTCGTAGCCCAATGCCTTTAATTCAGCCATGAGGTCTGTTACATCATCGGCGTCAAGATGGAGAACAAGATCGTTTCTATGCGGATTAGGGGGCAGCCAGAAGGTCTTGACCTTAAGCCCCGCCTTGATCACCTGTTCAATAACCTTATGGTGATCTTCTCTATCGCCTGCCCCATAAACAATGATCCTCTTGCCTTTCTCACCGATTCCCAACAAGGGATTAAGAATTTTATAAAAGACGTCGTTGGTGGTAACAATGCCGATGACCTTGCCGTTTTCCACAACAGGAAGGCATCCGACTCTGTTTTTCTGTGCTAACGCAACAGCCTTTTCAACGGTTTTATCAGGCGTGATCGTGACCACGTTCGTCTTCATGATCTCTTTCACCGTCAGCTTTGACATGAGATAGAAAAGCTGACGCTGGTTATAGGGAGTCGTGGACGAAGGGCTCGCCTTGAGCAGGTCATCTTTCGTCACAAGCCCGACAAGCTTTCCCTTATCAAGGACCGGGAGCCTGCCTATCTTGTGAGACTCCATAATGCGTTCTGCATCGAGGACATAGGTGTCAGCCGGGATCGTGATCACATTGTATACCATTATGTCTTTTACAAGCATATATTTCCTTTCCTCTTTGTAATATAAATTTATTTAATATTTTCGGATTTTTTGACGATGCTGTCAAGTCCCTTTATGCCCTTGCCCCGGATCACAGCTTACTGATAGCCTTCGAAGCCTTTCTCAACCTCTTCGGAAGCCTCCTGGGGTTTCCCTTCTTTGCCTCCTGCCTTATGCCCTCGTCACGATCTTCGTCTTTGCCTGCCCAGGGCTCAGCGGCTATCATCTCCCGCAGCCGGCCTGGAGTGACAAACGGGACACCGTGCCTCTTTGCCTCATCGATAATGGCCCTGTCTGAGCTGACCACTGCAATGCCGGCCCTTTTTGACCTGATAAGCTCAATCATCACGTCGTCCGCCGTCTCCCCTTCTCTTGAATACACTACATCGATCCCTTTGAAGCTCTCCCTGTGACGCCCCAGCGAAAAGCTGTTGTATGCGTCGAAGACCACGGTGATCTTTGCGCCCCTATGCTTCTTGTATCCGGCCAGCTTTTCCAGTAAAGACCTCCGAAGGCCGTCAAGGTCGGCACCCCCGTGAATCCCGGTTTTCCCCGTTCTGCCTATATAGTTATATCCGTCGATGACTATGTGGATCATAACGCCAACTCACGGCAAAACACCCGTAAGTCGTGAGTCGTAAGGGGTAAGGGGTTCAATCCTCTCACGCCTGACGCCTCACGCCTGACGGCCTTTATCGTGGTTTCACCTTTCACTTTTCACTTTTCACTCTATCTTCTTGCCCGTAATACTCCCTCATCACCTTGTCAAGTACCCCGTTAATAAAAGCCCTGGAGTCTTCATTCCCGTATTTCTTGCCGAGCTCTATTGCTTCATCAATGGAAACTTTCGGCGGCACATCAGGGACAAAGAGCATCTCGTAGATGCCGACCCTCAGGATGTTCCTGTCCACGTAGGTTATCCTGTCAAGCCTCCAGTGTTCACAGGAAGCGGCCATCTTTGTATCGATCATATCCTGATGCTGTTTTATGCCTGATAGTAACCGGCGGGCATAATCTATGATATCCTGCTGATAGGGGAAGACCTCACAGTATTTATTCAGGGCCGATTCAGGGTCATCACGATTCGTTTCCCCCTGATAGAGGATCCGTAATGCTAATTCTCTCGCTTTCCGCCTTCGCACAAGTTGTTTTCCTTCAGAAGATTGACCATCTCTATGACCGAGATCGCAGCATCATAGCCCTTATTGCCGGACTTCGTCCCGGCCCTTTCTATTGCCTGCTCGATGTTCTCGCTGGTGATGATGCCGAAAGCGATAGGTTTTTCTCTCTCGAGCGACGCCTGTGCGATACCCTTTGTGACCTCTGAGGCTATATAGTGAAAGTGTGGCGTAGCGCCTTTGATGACAGTTCCCAGACAGATAACCCCGTCGATCTCCTTTTTCCCGGCAAGGAGCTTTGCGACAAGCGGTATTTCGAATGCTCCGGGGACCTTGTAGATCAGAACCTGTTTCTCGTCAGCGCCGTGTCTTTTCAGTGCATCCAGCGCACCCTCGAGAAGCCTGTCGGTAATAAAACTGTTAAACCTGCTTACTACGATTGCAAACCTGAACCCCTTTGCATTAAGTTTTCCTTCACGTACCATATGCGCTCCTCATACGTTATTGAGAATATGGCCAAGCTTTTTCTGCTTGGTCTTAAGGTAGGCTATATTGTCCTTCGTCGGCTCCATCTCAAGCGGCGTGCGCTCAAGGATCTGGAGGCCATACCCTTCAAGCCCTTTTATCTTCTTGGGATTGTTTGTGAGCAGCCTCATCTTTCTCACCCCGAGGTCGTTTAAGATCTGGGCGCCGATCCCGTAATCCCTGAGGTCCGGGGAAAAACCAAGGGCAATATTTGCCTCAACGGTATCGTGGCCGTGGTCCTGAAGGTTGTAGGCCTTCAACTTGTTCAACAATCCTATGCCTCTTCCTTCCTGTCTCATGTAAAGAAAAATACCCTTTTTCTCTTTCTCTATCATTTTCAATGCCGCGTGAAGCTGTTCGCCGCAATCACACCGCATTGAGCCCAGCACGTCACCGGTAAAGCATTCGGAATGGACCCTGACAAGGACAACGTCATCAGGCATTATATCCCCTTTCACCAGGGCAAGGTGCGTCTCCTTATCGATATCGTTCTCGTACCCTATAAGCTTGAACTCGCCGCCGTAGCGCGTGGGGATCCTCGTTTCCGTAACCCTCCGGACGAGTTTTTCGTTTTTCATCTTATATTTGATGAGATCCGCGATACTCACGATCTTGAGCCCGTGGCGCTCTGCAAAGATCTCGAGGTCGGGAAGCCTCGCCATCGTACCGTCCTCGTTCATGATCTCGCAGATAACTCCCGCCGGCTTCAGCCCTGCAAGCCTTGCCATATCCACCGATGCCTCGGTGTGGCCGACCCTTACGAGCACACCGCCGTTTCTTGCCATAAGCGGGAATATATGGCCCGGCCTCGCGATATCGTCGGTAGTTGACGTATCGTCGATGGCGACCTGGATCGTCTTCGCCCTGTCATGGGCGGAGATCCCTGTAGTAACACCTTGCTTTGCTTCTATGGAGACGGTAAATGCGGTATTATAGGGAGAAGTATTCTTATCAACCATCAGGGGCAGATCCAGCTCCTTCACCCTTTCTTCTGTTAAAGAGAGGCAGATCAGGCCGCAGGCGTACCGCGCCATGAACGTTATAGCCTCAGGGGTAACCTTCTCTGCGGCGATCATTACATCGCCTTCGTTTTCCCTGTCCTCATCGTCTACGATGATCACCATTTTGCCTTTGCGGATATCGCGAAGCACGTCTTCGATCTTTGATATTGCCATTATCTGTCCCCTTTTACATATCCATGATCAGAGAGGAAGCTCAGGTCTATTTCCTTCTGTTTACTCCTGACCAGAAAGCTTTCAACGTATCTGCCGATAATATCGGTCTCTATGTTTACTCTGTCCCGCAGGTTCTTTTCGCCTATGGTGGTTCTGGATGCAGTATATGGAATTATGTTAACTGTAAATGTATTACCATGTTGCTCATTGACTGTCAAGCTTATTCCATCGATCGCCACAGAGCCCTTTTGCACGAAATACCTTGACATATCAGGGGGTATCTCGATGCTGAACTGCCTTGAATCACCTGCCTGTTTTATATCCGTGATCGTCCCGATCGCGTCAACATGACCGGTTACAATATGACCTCCGAATCTCCCCCCGGCACCCATTGCACGTTCAATATTGACCCGTTGCGACGCCTTCGTTTCCTTCAGCGTAGTCCTGTTCAACGTCTCAAGGGATGCATCGGCGCTGAAAACCCCCTTGCCTGTCTTCGTGACCGTCAGACATACGCCGTTGACGGAGACGCTGTCGCCTTCCCTGATATCAAAAGGCGTGAGGTTCGTTTTGACGGCAAATTCCCACTTTCCGCCCATCTTATCTATGCCGGTGATCGTTCCGATATCTTCAATGATTCCTGTGAACATATCCCTCTATGCAGACGTCCTCTTTGAACCTTTTGATGGTCTTTATATCGATCCTGTATGCATCCTTCAGGAAATCTATGCCCTTGCCGCCGACGAGGTTGAGGGCGTTCTTGCCCCCGATAATGATGGGTGCATAAAAAAGAACCACTTTATCCACTAAGTCTTCCTTGAGGAGGGCGCTGTGGACCTCCCCGCCGCCTTCGACAAAGACGCTTACGATCCCTCTTTTGTAGAGATCCTGGCATACGTGCTTCAACGAAGTCCGGCCGTTCCCGTCATGAGGGATCCTTACAACCTCTATCCCCATGGACACCAGTTTTGCCTCCCTGTCTGCCCTGGAATCCTCCGAGGTAAAGACCAGCGTCTTATACTTTCCTGATGTCTTCACAATATCACAGGCAAGGGGTATCCTGAGCTTCGAGTCAAGGATGATTCTTGTGGGATATTTTTTCGGCCGCATAACCTTCGGGACCAGCAATGGATTGTCCGTTATAACCGTATTGATCCCTATCAGGATGCCGTCCATGACAGACCGTAATCGGTTCGCGTACTTTCTTGATTCTTCATTCGATATCCATTTTGAATCACAAGTCTTGGTAGCAATCTTTCCATCAAGGCTCACTGCCGCCTTCATGATGAAGAAAGGCCTTTTCTTTTCCATATAGACGACGAAGGCCTCGTTGAGCCTTCTTGCCTCTTCGTCAAGGACACCCACCTTCACCTCGATGCCGGCCTTCCGCAAGGCCTCTATGCCCCTGCCGTTCACTTTGGGGTTGGGGTCAACCATGGAAACGACTACCCGTTTGATGCCTGCCTGTATTATCGCATCCGTACAGGGAGGGGTTTTCCCCTGATGTACACAGGGTTCCAGGTTTATATAAAGGGTAGATCCCCGCGCCTCCCCTTGAGCGTCATTGATGGCGACTATCTCGGCATGGGCCTGGCCGGCCTTTTTATGGTAACCCTTGCCTACTACCTCTTTGCCTTTTACAAGCACAGCGCCTACCATGGGGTTCGGCGATGCAGCGCCAAACCCTTTTTTTGCAAGAGCAAGCGCCATTTGTATATACTGTTCTTCTTTCACGCTTCATCCTTTTTAAGGAGCAGATCTTTCAGCTCTTCCATGAACTCGTTAATATCCTTGAACTGCCTGTATACAGACGCAAACCGGACATAGGCTATCTCATCGAGCTTCCTCAGTTCGTCCATGACCATCTGGCCAATCTCGGTGGCCCTGATCTCCCTCTCGCCCTTTTCCAGCAGATTATACTCAATCCTTGAAACGATCTTTTCTATGTTCGTTATGCTGATCGGCCTTTTCTCACAGGCCTTATTTAATCCGTTCAGGATCTTGATCCTGTCAAAGTCCTCCCTCCTGTCATCCTTTTTTATTACAAGCGGCAGACCTTCCTCGACCCTCTCGGCTGTAGTGAAGCGCTTGCCGCATTTGAGGCACTCCCTGCGCCTGCGGATGGTGTCCATCTCCTTGCTCATTCTCGAATCAAGGACCTTGCTCTCAGGGTCATTGCAGAAAGGGCATTTCATAATATTAGCTCATGGCTCATGGCAAAACACCCGTGAGGCGTAAGTCGTAAGGCGTAAGGGGTTCAATCCTCTCACGCCTGACGCCTCACGCCTAACGGCCTTTATCGTGATCTCACCTTTCACCTTTCACCGTCTTTATCCGACTTCCTGGGTTCTTCTTGACGACAACCTTCTTCAGGACGATACCGGATTCTTTGATCAGTTGAAGGGAAAGGTCATCGGGGTAACCGTCGAGATAGTGAACCGTTCTTATGCCCGCATTGATAACCATCTTCATGCAGATCGAGCATGGCAGATGGGTTGAATAAAGCTGGGCGCCTTCAATGCTGACGCCGTGATACGCCGCCTGTATGATCGCATTCTGCTCCGCGTGAAGGCCCCTGCAGAGCTCATGGCGCTCGCCTGAGGCTATCTTAAGCCGTTCGCGCATACATCCGAGGTCCATACAGTGGCGCAAGCCCGTCGGCGCGCCGTTGTATCCTGTAGCGAGGATCCTCTTGTTCTTCACGATAAGGGCGCCCACGTTCCTTCTTATGCAGGTGGACCGCTTCGAAACAATGCTCGCGATCTCCATAAAATAAGAATCCCAGTCAGGACGATGGTTTTTCATATGTTAAAGATGCGGGAATAAAAAGGAAACCCGGCGCAAAGCGCTCTTACCTTTTCCTTTGTGTCTTTTTGCAGCAACTGATCTCCTATGTTCCGCAGGACCGTATCGATAAGTTCAGAGATGATTTCCATCTCCCGTTCCTTCATCCCCCGTGTAGTAACTGCCGGAGTCCCGATCCGGATGCCGCTGGTCACATTGGGGCCTTTTGCGTCAAAAGGGATAAGGTTCTTGTTGATCATAATACCGCTTTCTTCTAAGGCCTCCTGGGCCTCTTTGCCGGTCACATCCTTGTCCGTCAGGTCCACGAGAAAAAGATGGTTATCGGTTCCCCCGGAGACGATCCTGTATCCCCGGCCATTCATGCGATCAGAAAGGTGCCGGGCATTGGCTACGATCTGCCTCTGATATTCCCTGAATTCCTCGCTCATTGCCTTCTTCAGCGCAACTGCCTTTGCAGCGATAACGTGCATAAGGGGCCCGCCCTGGAGTCCGGGGAACACCGCGGAATCAATGGCCTTTGCAAACTCCTTTGTACAGAGTATCAGGCCCCCGCGAGGCCCGCGGAGGGTCTTGTGCGTCGTCGTGGTCACAAAGTGGGCATATTCAGCAGGGCTCGGATGACAGTCTGCAGCGATCAGGCCGGCAATGTGGGCAATATCGACCATGAGATATGCCCCTACCTCATCGGCGATCTCCCTGAACTTCCTGAAATCGATCACCCTCGAATAAGCGCTCGCCCCTGCTATTATCAGCTTTGGGTGCTCTTTGCGGGCAATATCCCTGATCTCATCATAATCGAGCATCTCGTCCCTGGCGGATACGCTATAGGAGACGGCATTGTAGTATTTTCCGGAAAAGCTCGCCCTGGCGCCGTGCGTAAGATGTCCGCCGTGGGCAATATTCATCCCGAGGATCGTATCTCCACAATTGAGGGCAGCATAAAATACAGCCATATTGGCGGCAGAACCCGAGTGCGGCTGAACGTTGGCATGCTCCGCTTTGAACAGCGTCTTTGCCCGTTCGATCGCTATGCTCTCTATTTCGTCAAGATACCTGCAGCCGCTGTAATACCTTTTTGAAGGATAGCCTTCTGCATACTTATTCGTAAGAACGCACCCCTGCATGGCAAGGATGTCCTCATCGACATAATTCTCAGAGGCTATAAGGATAAGGCTGTACTCCTCCCTCTCAAGCTCGCCCCTGACGAGTTCATAGATCTCCCTGTCGTTTCCGTCCAGCTTCATCATATCTTCAAATGACCTTTCTCCCATTCGGAGATCTTGTCGATCCTTTTCTGGTGACGCCCGCCTTCAAAAGGGGTATCAAGCCAGACACGGACGATCTCCTCTGCAAGCCCTTTTCCCGTGATCCTTCCTCCCAGTACGAGGATATTGGCATCGAGATGCTTCCTGCTCTGTATAGCGGTATAAAGATCAAACGCAAGGGCTGCCCGTATCCCTTTTACCTTGTTCGCCGTTACGCTCATCCCTATGCCGGTACCGCAGATAAGGATGCCTTTCTCTGCCTTTCCTTCAGATACAAGCCTTGCTGCCTCTATGCCGAAATCAGGATAATCAACGGAGCTTTCTGTGTCCGTTCCGACATCGACAATTGTATCCTTCCGGTCCTCCAGTATCTTTTTAATATCCTCTTTTAATGCATACCCTGCATGATCGGAACCTATCGCTATCTTCAATCTTTAAACCTCTTGAACACCAGTGTAGAATTCGTACCCCCGAAGCCGAACGAGTTTGAGAGTCCTACATCGATAATGTGGCTCCGGGCCGAATTGGGAACATAATCAAGGTCGCAATCAGGATCAGGCGTCTCGTAATTGATCGTAGGCGGACAGATATTGTCGCGCATGGCGAGGAGCGTGAAGATCGACTCGACTGCCCCCGCTGCACCCAAAAGATGCCCTATCATCGACTTCGTTGAACTCACCGGTATTGTATAGGCGTCCTCTTTAAAGACCTCTTTAATGGCGATCGTCTCTGTCTGGTCATTGAGGCCTGTTGATGTGCCGTGGGCGTTAATATAGCTGATCTTCTCAGGCGGCACGGCGGCATCCCTCATTGCCATCTTCATGCAGCGGATAAAGCCGTCGCCGTCAGGACATGGCGCCGTGATATGGTATGCGTCGCCGTTATATCCATATCCTGCGACCTCCGCATAGATCTTTGCCCCCCTCTTTTTCGCGTGTCCCAGTTCTTCCATGATAATAATACCCGAACCTTCACCAACGACAAAACCGTCCCTGTCCTTGTCAAAAGGCCGGGATGCCTTAACGGGAGCGTCGTTTCTCGTAGAAAGGGCCCTCATGGCGTTGAAGCCTCCGACGGTGAGGGGGGTCAGGTTCGCTTCAGTTCCTCCCGCCACCATCACATCCGCGTCTCCGTACTGGATAACCCTCAAGGAGTCGCCGATGGAGTGCGCGCCCGTCGCGCAAGCGGTAACAATGCAGAGATTGGGGCCCTTGATGCCGAACTGGATCGCTATATGTCCCGGCGCTTCATTCGCGATCAGCATGGGTATAAAAAACGGCGATATCCTCCCGGGCCCTCTTTCGAGAAGGATGCTGTGATACTTTTCCAGCGTCGGCAGGCCGCCAAGGCCTGTACCGACAATGACGCCTACCCTTTCCGCATCCTCCTTGTCCATATCAAGGCCGGAGTCTTCCATGGCGATCTTCGCTGCGGTTAGGGCATATTGAATAAAAAGATCCATCCTTTTTATCTCTTTTGGTGAGATATAATCTTCAGATTTGAATTCCCTGACCTCTGCGGCAAATTTTGTTTCGTGCTGTGAGGCATCAAATCGCGTGATCGGCCCCACACCTGATTCGCCGCGCAGGATACGCTGCCATACATTTTCAATGCCCACACCGAGTGGTGTAACAAGCCCCACTCCTGTGACAACTACCCTCCGTTTCAACGTACCCACCTCTCTATTTTTTCTCGGTCATATGCTCTTCAATATACCTTATTGCATCCCCTACGGTCTCGATCTTCTCCGCGTCTTCGTCGGGGATTTCAATGCCATATTCATCTTCGAGGGCCATGATAAGCTCTACGATATCCAGTGAATCTGCCCCAAGGTCATCAATAAACTTCGCTTCAGGTATCACCTCAGATTCGCTGACCCCAAGTTGATCCACGATCATCTTTTTTACCTTTTCAGTGACTGTCATCAAACCACCTCCTGATTTTATTAAAAAAATTGCCATCGGCCTTCATCGTCAATTCAACGATGCTGAAGGCGTCATGCCTATTACGTTTTGCTCGCTGTTTACATGTATAAACCGCCGTTTACGTTTATCACCTCCCCTGTTATATATGATCCATATCCTGAGATAAGGAAGTATACCAGATATGCAATATCGAAAGGCTCTCCGAACCTTTTCAGGGGGATCGCCCTGAACATCTCTTCTTTTGTCTTATCGTCCAGCGCATCAGTCATTTTTGTCCTGATAAAACCAGGGGCAATGGCGTTCGCCCGTATCCCCCGCTCGCCATACTCTCTGGCTATGCTTTTTGTGAAGCCGATGATGCCTGCCTTGCTGGCCGCATAATTCGCCTGTCCGGCGTTGCCCATGACGCCTGCTATGGATGAGATGCTGACGATGCTTCCGCCGGTCTTCAGCATGTGTCTGATCACCGCCTTTGTACAACTGAACACGCCTTTCAGGTTGACCCTGATCACCCTGTCCCAATCTTCTTCTTTCATCCTCAGTAGCAGCTTGTCGGACGTTATGCCCGCGTTGTTGACAAGGTTGCTGACCTTCCCCATCTCCTTCACTACGCCGTCAACGGCCTCGCCGACCGCCTGCAGGTCAGCGACATCGACCCGGTAGAATGCGCATCTCCGTCCTTTACCCCTGATGATGGAAACGGTCTCATCGCCGTCGATAATATCGAATATCGCTATATCGCCGCCCTTGTCTGCCAGAAATTCCGCGATGGCCTTCCCAATGCCCTGGGCGCCTCCGGTCACTATGGTTACCGAATCTTTCATATTGTACAAATCCTAATTTCTAAGCACCAATCTCTAAACAATTTCAAATTTCAAATGTTCAAAACGAACGGATGCTGTTTTTGTTTTGAATTTTGAACATTCTGATTTGTTTAGGATTTAGATATTCGGATTTAGGATTTCTCGTCCTCCTTCTTCATAGTATGCCTTTAACCGCCTCGATATCTTCCAAAGATTCCACATTGTAGCAGGGCACGTTCGGCTCTATCCTCCTGATAAGGTTCGTAAGGACCTTCTGTGGCCCTACCTCAAGAAAGACCTCTACCCCTTCCGCGACCATCCTCCTGACGGATGCCTCCCACAAGACCGGCGAGAACATCTGGCGATATAGCCTGTCAATAACGATGCCCCCGTCGCCGCCGGGCGCCGCATCGACATTAAATACAACGGGCGTGCCCATGGCGCCCCGGTCGATCTTTGCCAGCTCCTTTTTCAGTTTTTCCGCGGCATCCTTCATGAGCGGACTATGGAAAGGTCCGGAGACGTTGAGAAAGATCGCCTTCTTGTACCCTGTGTCTTTCAGCCTCTCAACACCTTCTTTCAAAGCATCCATGCTCCCCGAGAGGACCACCTGCCCGGCAGAGTTCAGGTTCGCCGGGACAGCCACGTGATCATCGTGGGATATCTCCTGAAGGACAGGCGCTATCTTCGTCATATCCGCGCCGATAAGGGCAACCATTCCTCCCTTGCCTTTCGGGCATGCCTCTTCCATAAAAAGGCCCCTTTTCCTTGTCATCCGCAGGGCATCTTCAAAGGTAAAAAAACCGCTCACACAAAGCGCCGTATATTCTCCAAGGCTGTGCCCTGCGAGGAGACACGGCGATATTCCCGTGGCCTTCCTGAGGGTCTGCCAGATGACATAGCTGTTGATAAGGAGCGCCGGCTGCGTATTATACGTCTGCCTCAATTCATCTTCCGGGCCGTTGAAACAGAGCTCCGTTATAGGAAAACCGAGGGCTTTGTCCGCAATGGCGAAATACTCTCTCACGTCTTCAAAGGCATCATATAACGCTTTTCCCATTCCAACGTATTGAGAACCCTGGCCCGGGAAAACAACACCTGTTTTTTTCATCTATGTTCCTGCCTGCAACGCATTGCTTATATTACGACCTTCTCTTCGAGGCAGCTTCCTTGATAAGCTCAAGGGCAATGACATTCCTCTGGATCTGGTTTGTACCTTCATAGATCTGCAGTATCTTTGCATCTCTCATCATCTTTTCTATGGGGTATTCCTTCATATACCCATATCCGCCAAAAACCTGCAAGGCATCGACGGCCACTTTCATCGCTATGTCGCTCGGGAACACCTTACTCATGGCAGAAACCTTCGAGAAATCCCTCGGGTTGCTGTCGATATATCTCGCCACGGCATAGACAAGCGCCCGGGCAGCTTCAACCTGTGTCGCCATATCCGCAAGCATATGCTGTATTGCCTGGAAAGAGATGATCTTTTTCTCGAACTGCTCCCTTTCCCTGGCATAGTGTACAGCTGCATCGAGGGCGCCCTGGGCGACCCCCACTGCCTGAGCGCCTATGCCAGGCCTTGTCCTGTCAAAGGTTCTCATGGCAAGGATGAACCCCATCCCTTCTCTACCTATAACATTTTCAGAAGGAACTTTGCAATCCTGAAATACCAGTTCCCTTGTCGCAGAAGCCCGTATCCCGAGTTTGTTTTCTTTTTTCCCAAAAGAAAAACCGTCCATGCCCTTCTCCACGATAAAGGCCGTTGCTCCCCTCCCGCCTTTTTTCCTGTCCGTCATGGCTATGACCGTATAGATCTCTGCCTCACCGCCGTTCGTTATCCATTGCTTGGTACCGTTCAGTATGTAATCGCTGCCGGACTTTGTTGCCTCGGTCCTTATACCCTGGGCGTCGCTGCCGGCATTTGCCTCTGTCAATGCAAAAGCGCCGAGCCTTTTACCGCTTGCTATTTCCTGCAGGTATCTCTTTTTCTGCGCCTCTGAACCGCCAAGCAAGATAGGGTAGGCGCCCAGGAGGCTTGCAGCATAGCTGACAGATATGCCGAGACAGGCTGTGCTCAATTCTTCCACGACGATGCAGTTCTCGAAGCTGCCGCCGCCCATTCCGCCGTATTCTTCCGGGATGCTGACGCCAAAGAGCCCCGTTTCGGCGCATGTCTTCATGACAGCCCAGGGGAACGCCCCTGTTTCGTCAAGCTCGGCCCTTATGGGGACCACTTTCTCCTCCGCGATCCTCCTGGCCAGCGCCTGGATATTCTTTTGCTCTTCTGTCAGAAAATAATCCATATCCTCCTTCTCCTTTATCCTCTGTATTGGTCGGTAACTTGCCAGAGCGTTTCCTTGATCGATTCGTTCAGCCCGTTCTCCACAAATCTCTTTGCGAGAAGAACGGCATTCCGTATAGCCTTTTCATCCGACTTGCCGTGGCATATGATACACACCCCGTCTACACCCAGAAGCGGGGCACCGCCGTACTCGGAAGGGTCCATCTTGCCCTTAAGCTCGTCAAAGACCTCTTTCATCAGAAGGTACCCCATCCTTGCCTTCAGATTCTTCTTGATAGCCTCTTTAAAAAACACCATCAATGATTCTGCCACCCCTTCAGTGATCTTCAGGGCAACATTGCCTACAAATCCATCGCTTACCACAACGTCTGCCCTGCCGTTGTGCATGTCGGCGCCCTCAACATATCCGATATAGTTGAGGTCAAGGCCCTTGATCAGTGCGTGAGCCTCCCGCGTCAACTCATTTCCCTTGGTCTCTTCCTCGCCATTGCTTAACAGGCCGACCTTCGGTTTCTCAACGCCGAGAACGCAGCGGGCGAAGGCGTCTCCCATCACGGCAAATTGAGCGAGATGGATAGGCTTGCAGTCAACGTTTCCACCGGCATCCAGAAGGATCGATATGCTGTTTCTCGTGTTCGGATGCAATGTGGCAATGGCCGGCCTGTCCACATACCCGATCCTGCCGAGTGTAAAGATCGCAAAGGCCATAGCGGCGCCGGAATTGCCGGCGGTGACGACCGCCTGGACCTTTCCTGATTTCAAAAGCTCAAGCGCCTTATTGATCGAAGATTCTCTTTTTTTCCGCAGGGCCGATGACGGTGATTCCTTCATCTCCACAAAAACCGGCGTGTGGACCACCTCGATGCCGTTCGAATCCTTCAACAGCGGTCTTATCGCATCCTCGTTCCCGACGAGAACGATCTCCGCGATCTTGTCCCTGGCCACAGACTCGGCGCCGCTGACAACTACAGCGGGCGCATAGTCACCCCCCATTCCATCCACCGCAATCCTGATCATTCTGTCAGAGTTCCTCAACGTCTAAAAACTTTTTGCCCTTGTATGTGCCACATTTGGGGCAAACAATGTGAGGCAATTTTGGTTCTTTGCAATTCGGGCACAAGACCACGTTGACAGGTTGTGCCTTGTAATGTGTTCTCCTTTTATCCCTTTTTGTCTTTGATGTCTTTCTTTTTGGAACGGCCATATATATCTCCTCGTTAGTTTAAAAAAGATTTCAGTTTTTCGCTCAGCAGTGTCTGGGCAGCAGCAGCACACTGGCATTCTTCAACGTTTTTGTTCTTCCCGCATACCGGGCATAAGCCTTTGCAGTCTTCTGTGCAGACAGGCCTGATCGGCACGTTGAGCAGCACTTCTTCGTAGATGAAGGGGTCGAGGTCGATCTCATCTCCTTCGTAATAACAAACATCCAGGTCATCGCTCTTCAGTTCGGCCTCGGATACACGCGGGGTCTTTATCCGGGGAGTCAGCTTAATATCCAGAAAAGCCCTGAGGTCGAGGGTAAAATCATCGAGACACCTGGAACATGTTATTGACATGGTACATTCCAGGGGGCCCTGAACGGTCACAAGGTTATCGAACTTCCTCACCGTCAGTTCATAGTCGACGGGCGTAACGACCCGCATGCTCCTGTCTTCTACCTCAGCAAACCGTGACGCTTCCATGGAACCTCTCGCTATGAACGTATCGTCTATTTCCGAAAGTCTTATGACCAAAACTGCCCTCTTTTTGGGTGTGATAATATAATGGCTTGATGTTTCATTGTCAAGCAAATTAACCTGTTGTAACTCTTGCCTTTTGGGCCTCATACCTTGCCCCGGCTTGACGGGATCGCCCCTCCAACTGATACCGTGAAACGTCAAAATCTCGTAAGGCGTGAGGCGTCAGGCGAAAAGCTGTTCAACGTTCAAGGTTCTGTGTTCAACGTTTTTTAAATTCATGCCTTCCACTGTTCCGTCTGGCCCATTCAGTCTCTCTGTCGTGTGTTAACTTTGAACTTTGAACATTGAACGGGTGTTATCTTTCCCCTCACGACTTACGCCTTACGGGTGTTCTGGGCTATGAGCCTGCCACTTTGTCCAGTGCTGCTTCGTCGATATCTATGGACACAACCTTGTTCCTTTCTTTCTCACCCCGCAGGATACGCACAGCCGATTTTTTTACACCGAAGACTCCGGAAAGATATTCTATCAGTTCTTCGTTCGCCTTGCCGTCACGGGGTTGAGAGACCAGCTTTACCTTGAGCTGCGAGCCGGCCCTGGTTATCGCCCGCTTTCTGGCATTCGGAATGACCCTGACCTCAATGTTCATTTGATACCAACGCCTGCACTATCCTTACCCTATCCCTGCCCCTATATCGAAGAGGGCTTTGATGAGGAACCTCTGAATAAGAACAATGACAATGATCAGGATCAGGGGCGCCACATCGAACATGCCGATCCTTGCAGGGACTATCCGTGAGATTCTGTACGTTACCGGGTCAACCAACCGGCAGATCGCCCTTACAACAGGGTTATAGGGGCTTGGCCGGAACCAGGACAGTACCGCCCTGGCGATGATGATCCATAAATATACCTCGAGGAGCATATCAAGCATATGGGCAATGCTGGTCATAAAGTTCCTTTTGTCTCGCCGATGAGTATTCCGTCCTCTATCCCCTTAATTGTAACGGGGACGCAATGATTTTCAAGGTTTTTCGTAAAAGGGATATGCACGGGGAGATAATTCCCCGTATACCCCCTCATATATTGTCCCCTGTAGAGCTTGCCCTCGGGGACAATCTCCATTGTTTTTCCCTGAAATCTCTCATAAAAGTTTCTTCGTTTGGCCGCATCAAGCTGCTTAAGAAGTTTAACCCGCTCTTTTTTCAGCGCACCGGGAACCTGATCCGGGAACGTAGCGGCAAGGCTTCCGCTTCGCGCAGAAAAAGGAAAAACATGGAGATAATAGATCCTTGCAGACTCGAGGAACCGGTATGTTTCCAGAAACTGCGCCTCGTCCTCACCGGGAAAACCAACTATAACATCGAGACCCATCCCGACATCCTCCAATCTCTCCTGCAATCTTTCCAGCACCTTCCTTATGTATGCCTGGGTATATCGCCTGCCCATACCTTCAAGTACTCTGTCAGAGGCGCTCTGCATGGATATATGGAGGCTTTTTGTGAGCTTATCCGACCCCGCGATAATATCCATTAATTCATCGTCGATATAGAGCGGGTCCACCGAGCTTATCCTTATCCGCTCCGGTGTTTCGCTCTTTTCGAGGCGCCTCAGCAATTCTTTCAGGCCGGCGCCTGTTCCGGGATCACGATACGCTGATATCTCGATGCCCGTCAATACCACCTCTTTTACCGCCTTCTTCTTTAAAAACTCCATCACGCGAAAAACATCATCGGCGGGACGGCTTCTGGGCTTTCCCCTTGCATAGGGTACAATACAGTAGCTGCAGAACCTGTCGCAGCCGTCCTGTATCTTGAAAAAAAACCGCGTTTTCCCAACCGGAAGGTCTCCAAAGGGGTCATCCCCGATCAACGGGCTGTCACCCAACAAACTTAGATCGGTTACAAAACAACCTTTCTTCTGCAAATATTCATCAATAAGGAACTTATCTTCCTGCCCAAGAACAAGGTCTGCCCCGTAGTTCCGGTCTGGGTACACCTGGGCGTGGCATCCGGCAAGTATTATCTTTGCCTTCCCGTTCTTTCTCCTGCCCGTATTGATAAATCTCCTCACATCCCTTTCTGCTCCATCTGTGAGCGTGCAGGCATTGATGACAATAAAATCGGCATCCCCTATATGGCCGGGCGCAAGGCCTGTATCTTTAAGCTTATTTGCAATGATGTGGGAATCCCACTGGTTTGCCTTACAGCCTGTTGTATGGAGAAAGAATTTCATATATCTATACTGATAGTGAAAGGTGAAAGGTGAAAGATTCTAAACATTTTCCATTTTACCTTTCACTTTTATGGTTCTTCATTTGCTATCAACTATGAGCTGTATTCTACCTTTTATACAGCGGAGACATTGCCCGCAAACGGCTCACTGCCTCGGGGATGACAGACAGAACATAGTCTATGTCTTCTTCCGTGTTCTCTCTTCCAAGGCTGAAGCGGACAGCGCTCTGACATATTTCAGGAGGAATGCTCATGGCAAGAAGCACATGGGAAGGCTCCGTAGAGCCCGCGGAGCATGCAGATCCCGAGGAGACGGCGATGCCGTTCATGTCAAGGGCCATCAGCAACGATTCTGCCTCAACATATTCAAAGCTCATGTTCAGCGTGTTGGGGAGTCTTGTTGTCGGATGCCCGTTGAGCCTCACATGGTCAACCCTTTCAAGAATGCCTTCGAGCAGCCTTTTCCTCAGTGATTCGATCTTATTGTACTCGCTTTGCATCTCTTTTCTGACGATCTCACATGCCGCACCGAAGGCAACGATACCGATCACATTTTCCGTGCCGGCCCTCCTGCCGTCTTCCTGGTGTCCTCCATGAATAAGGTTATCGATCGCAAGCCCTTCTCTAATGTAAAGCGCCCCCACGCCTTTAGGCGCGTAAACCTTATGGCCTGAAAAGCTCGCAAGGTCTACACCCAACGAGTGAATATCGATATCGATCTTCCCCATTGCCTGCACCATATCAGAGTGGAACGGAACGCCTCGTTCACGGGCTATCGCTCCGATCTCTTTTATGGGGAATACGGTGCCTGTTTCATTATTCGCGTACATCACCGATATAAGTATCGTATCCTTCCGTATAGCCTTTTTTACGTCATCAGGTTCGATCTGTCCCTGCCCGTCGACAGGGAGGTATGTAACCGCAAACCCTTTGTTTTCAAGGTATTTACAGACGTTAAGCACCCCCGGGTGCTCAACGGTGGTCGTTATAATGTGACCGCCCTTTTCGCTGTTCCCGTAGGCGACGCCCTTGATTGCGTGGTTATCGCTTTCTGTTCCGCAACTTGTCACAACGACCTCTCCGGGATGCGCATGTATCATGTCCGCTATCTGCAACCGTGCCTGGTCATAATATATCCTGACGTCCCTGCCGGCCCAGTGGAGGCTCGACGGGTTCCCGTACAGCCCTGCAAGAAAAGGCACTATTGCCGCTGCCACCTCAGGGTGGATGGAGGTCGTCGCGTTATTATCGAGATATACCCTTCGCATTTCCTGCCCTTAGTCGAAAAAGACGCTCATCGCCTTTACAGGACAGACCTTTACGCAGAGTTCGCAGGCAACACACCGCTCGTAGTCAAATTCTACCTTCATCGTGTTTCTGTCCGGAATATATAATGCTTCGGGGGCACAAACGCTTGTACAGACGCCGCAGTGGACACATTTCTGCTCATCCCGGTTAATATCCTGCTCAATTGGCTCCGTACCGATATTCAGGTCTCTGAGGTAACCCATGCCCCTTTCGAAGTCGCTTTCCTTGCCTTCAATTTCGACAACCATCATAGACTCGGCCTTTGGGGAGATGTTCGCCCTCAGGATATTTACGACGAGATTGTAATTCTTCACGAGTCCGTACACTACCGGCTTGTCGATCGTATTCCGCTTGAACCGTAAGATCATCCTTTTTTTCATTCAATACCTCGCTTGCTGCATCCACAGGCCGTAAGGGTCAGACCTTCGGCCTGTCATATTTCCACTATCTCCAGATCACCCCAAATGCCAAGGGATTCGCCAAAAATGATCAGGATGCCTTTGACGCCGGGAAATGCCTTCCCTTTTTCGATTGCCATCGGTATGTCGTCCTTCTTTTTTACAATATTACCGATATAAGTTGCAAGTCCATCGGTAAAAAGCGAGGACTTTCCTATGACACAGACCGCATCAGCCTTTCCGAAACTTAAAGAATGACCGACCGTCCCGGAAGATGTGCAGATCCCGTACGGCTTGTCATCGGGCTTTACCGAGATGCCGATCTTCTCGCTGAAAGGGGAATCTTTGGCGTAAACCTCAATGATCCTTTCGGCATCGGTCCTGAGAAAAATATCCCCGCCGTTTTCAATAATATACTCTTCGGAGAGCGGCGCAATGTCTCTCCCGATGAACTCCGCGATCGCCCCTGCAACGGTTGCCATAGGGCCAATTCCAATTGTCCGCGAAGCCTCCATCATCTCCCTCGCTATACGGGGCGCGAAAAGATCGTCTGCGACAGGCACAAGGCTGTCCCTGAATTCGGGCCTTGATTTGATATATTCTTCAATCTGATTCCGGTAAAAAAGCACCTTCCCCATAATGAAACCATGGAAGTTTCCCCGTGTACAGCAAAAAAGGTCTGTTTCTTTGCATTGTACTTCATAGCAGTCAAGGTTGTCAGGTTTTGAAATGCTTCTGTAAAATCGTTCTTCGTACATACCTTCAATTTCCCTCGTCCCTCGTCCCTCGTTCCTTGTTCCTCGCACCTTGCTCCTCGTTCCTCGCGATCTTTTCTTCAAGCATCCTTACCCTCTCGAGGAGGGAGGCAATGGCACGTGACTGAGGGTCTGGCATAAAACCGGTATCCATCTGTATCCTTTTTTCTCCTTCAACGCGAAAGACGACCTTACCGGGGATACCTACAACGATGGAGTTGGAAGGGATCTCGGTAACGACGACGGAGTTTGCCCCGATCTTCGTATTATCGCCGACCTTCACGGGGCCAAGGACCTTTGCGCCTGTTCCAATGACAACGTTGCTTCCGATGGTCGGATGCCTCTTTACCTTTTTCCACGTAGTGCCTCCGAGGGTTACTCCGTGATATATGGTAACGTTATCACCGATCTCGGACGTCTCGCCGATTACCACTCCCATACCGTGGTCTATGAAAAACCTTCTGCCGATTACGGCGCCGGGATGGATCTCGATCCCTGTCAGGAATCTTCCTATATGCGATATCAGCCTGCCCGGAAAGTACATCTTGTGGACCCAGAACCAATGACTGAACCGGTAGAAAAGCACGGCATGGAACCCGGGATAGCAAAAGATGATCTCCATGATGCTTCTGGCGGCCGGGTCATGCTCGAAGGTTGCCTCAATATCTTCGCGTATAGTGGATACCATGGATGAAGTTTAACAACAGGCAGACTAACTGTCAATGGGACTTACTTGGATACGTTACGAGAAAAGGGCGGCCCCCGGTGGAACACCCGTGAGGCGTAAGTCGTAAGGCGTGAGGCGTAAAAAGAGCGGTGAATAGTATAATATCTATTGAATGAGATTGCCACGCCCTGCGGGCTCGCAATGACACATTCCGCACACATCTGGCATCTTTAATCTATCATGTTTTAAGAATAAACTACCCCGCCGCAAGCAGCGGGGTATCAGAGGATAGAAACGGCATGATTATGCCCCCTCACCCTACCCTCTCCCGCGGGGGGAGAGGGAACGGTGTTACCCCGCAGCAAGCTGCGGGGAATCATCCGGATTGAACGTTGAACATAGAACATAGAACGGGTGTTATTTTCCCTTTACGCCTTACGATTCACGGCTTTCGTGCTGACTGCTGTGTGCTGTCTTTATACCGTCTTGCATACAATGGGAATAGCGCCTGTACTTGTTCCTTCCCGTCGCCTTCGCCGCATACATGGCAATGTCCGCATTCTTGATCAGGGCCTCCCCATCTTTACCATCGTGCGGATAGATGGCGACGCCGAGGCTTGTCGTTACAGAAAGGTTCCGGCCGCTGATTATGAAAGGCTCTTTAAACGCCTGAAGGATTTTGCCCGCGATAATGTCCGTATCTTCGGCATCATCAATCTCCGGTATGATGACGAGGAACTCGTCGCCGCCCATCCTGGCGACAGTATCGCTTTTGCGCAATGCCACGGTCAATCTTTCTCCCACTGTTTTCAGCAGAAGATCTCCCAATTTATGCCCCCACACATCGTTTATCTGTTTGAACTTATCAAGATCGAGCATCATGACGGCAGCCTTTTTATGGCTGCGCTGCGCATTCAATATTGCCATTTTGAGACGGTCATTCAACAATGTCCTGTTTGGAAGGCCGGTCAGGGCATCGTGGTAGGCCATATGCCTGATGGTCTGTTCCGCCATTTTTTCTGCCGTGATATCGCGGATGATGCCCTGGTATGCGATAATCCTTCCTTCGGCATCTTTTTTTGTCGTGACGGTGAGGATACAGTCCATGACAGTGCCGTCTTTCTTTTTCAGTTTCTGCTCGAAGGCCTTTACGTATCCCTCTTTTTTTATGATCTTTTTGAAGTTCTCCACATCTTTTTCGTTCACATAGGCGATCTTTGCGTTGAGCTTCAGGATCTCGTCTCGCGTGTACCCGAAGAGATCGAGGAACGATCTGTTCATATCGACAAACGCGCCGTATTGCGTCGTAATGTATATGGCATCCTGCGATTCGCCGAAAAGCGACCGGTATCGCGCCTCGCTTTCCTGCAGGACCTGTTCCCAATGTTTTCGTGCGGTAATATCCTTGATTATTGCCTGGAGCAATGCCTCGCCTGCAACATCAACCCTGTTAAGGCTTACCTCGGCATCAAACATCGTCCCGTCGCTGCGTTGATGCCTAAGCTCAAAATGCTGAGGATCCCCGGATATCACAGATTGTACCTTCTGCACAACTACATTATGCGATATAGACCCATCGGGTTGAAATTCAGGGTAAAATTTACGAGGCGCCTGACCTACTATTTGTTCTTTTGTGCAGCGGAACATCTCAAGCGTCGACGGGTTGCAATCAATAAAAACCCCGCCTTTGATGAGAAAGATGGCGCTGCTGGCGTTCTCGAAAAGAGCCCGGTATTTTGCTGAGCCGTATTGTACGGTCTCCGCCGCCTTCTTTTGCGTCAGCGCGTTGGCAACGATCTCGCCGACGATCTTGAGCAATGAAATGATGTTTTCGGGCCAGGTCTTTTTTGAACGGACGCTGTCGAACCCTAGAAATCCGATAAGAAGACCGTTGGATATGAAGGGTACTACAACGAGGGATCTGATGCCTTCACGGATAAACTCCTCTTTTTCTGCCGCTGCTTCGGCAGGGAGCTGCTTCACATCGGGGATATGGATCGTCTCAAACCTTTTTATGTTCTCAAAAAACCATGGCAGGTATTCGGCGGTAACCCCCTGGAGCTTCTTTTTCTGCGACAATATCCCCGGGGTGCACCACTCGTTGGTGTTGTCCATACTTGTCCCGTCTTCGTTAAACCGGAAGACATAGCTGCGGTCTACGTCCGCAAACTGACCTATCGCCTTAAGGACATCGTTGATCCCATCATCGGTCTCCTCTGCGGGAAGACAGATAAAATTTGTCGACAGGTTCAGAATCAATCGCAGCAGCGTTTCGTTTTTTTTCAATGAATCTTCAACCTGCCTGCGTTCGGTGATCTCGCCCTGGAGCCGCTCTTTTGCCCTCTCAAGATCCCCTGTACGTTGCTCTACGAGTTGCTCAAGGTTCTCACGGTACCTTTTGATCTCTTCTTCCGCTTGTTTTTGCATGGTGTTGTCTGCGAAACTTTCAAGGAGATGGCTGCGGCCGTTTATCATGATCGTGCTCACTGTCTTGATGATCGGTATTGCCTTTCCGCCGGAACCAAGAAGGAGGCGTTCCGAGTTATCCACCGACTGTCCGAGGTCGGTAATGGGGCATCTTCCCGCCTCTGCAGGACATACGTATTTGTGACAGACAGCCCCGACGATCTCTTCCCTCGGACGACCTATCATCTGCGCCGCTGCCGTATTGACATCAACGATCGTGTGTTGTTCCGGATCTATAAGAAGGATCCCGTTCTGGATCGATTCAAAGATCGTCCGCAGGCGCGTCTCATCCTCACTGATGGCATCGATGTGATTTATATAGCTGTCTGCCAGATCTTCCAGTTCTTTCAGCCTCTGACGTATCCCCGAGAGCTCCGCCATCAGTTCTTTTTTACTCTTCTCGCCGGGCTTCTTTTCACCCGGTGCTTCGGGATTATTTTCTGTTTTAACCACACTGAGCATATTTTCACGTATCATATATCTTTTGTTAACCCCCATCCCCCCTTATTTATCGGGCCGTTTTTCCTTAGCCAATCAACTTATCGGCATATTTTTTTAGATCATTAAGAAAAAAATAGGGAAGACCACTCTTCGTCCCGCCCGGGGACAGGGCGAAGAGTGGTAAAAAAAACAGAGCGTTAGTGTTTTTGGGGAACCGGCGACAGCGTTTTAGTGGTAACCTTGGGCGGATATTTCTGCAGCGTCGCGATATGCCCCTTCAGATAGTCCGCAAGGTATTCCACGTAGGGCAGCTTGCGCACAAAATAGCTGTGGGCCTCCTTGGGGTCAAGGTAAAGGTTAAACAGCCTTCCATAGGAATACCTGATATTCTCCCCTGAGAAGCCGCCCGGAGTTACCGTGTCCTGTGCATTGTCGCTTTCAGCGCCGATCATGTATTTATACTCGCCGATCCGTATTCCTGAAGGGAACTGGTTGAGCCAGTAATAGACCGCCTTGCGGTTCGATTCACCTTTATCGGCAAGCAAAAACGATGTCTGATCGATGCCGTCGATGAACCGGTCTTTGGGCATCTGTCCGTTCGCCCCTGCCAGGTTCAGCGATGTGTTGAAGAGGTCGGCAAGGTCGAAGAGGCCGTCGGAGATGCGGCCGGGCTTTATCGTGCCGCGCCAGTAGACGATGCCGGGGACGCGCATGCCGCCTTCCCAGGTCGACCCCTTTGCGCCGCGGAACGGTGTATAGGCGCTGTCAGGCCATGTCTCCATTTCCGGCCCGTTGTCGGATGTAACAAAAATAAGCGTGTTGTCAAGCTGACCTGTCTCCTTAAGGGTCTTGACGAGACGGCCGAGGATGTCGTCCATCTCGACCATCACATCCTTGTAAGGGTGTTTTGCAGGTGATATGCCCCTGTATTTGTCGCTGGGATAATTGTCAAAATGGCCGCCCCGCGTGCAGTGGTAAAGCAGGAACGGTTTGTCGCTCTTTGCCATCTTTTTGATGAACTCGATGGAGTAATCGGCCCATTTTTCATCCAGCTTCGAGAGAACGGGGATGGTGATCTCTTCGATGTTCTCCACTTTGCCGCCCTTTTTTGCGTGGACGAGGTTTCTGTTCCATGGCAAGCTCTTTATCAATTCAGTGCGCTCCTTGCTGCTTACCACTTCCGGGAAAAAGTAGGGGTCCCGCCACTCTGTGTACATGTCGGATACGCTCAGGAAGCCGTAGAAGTCATCGAAACCCACGTTCTGCGGATGCGACTCCTCGTTCTCACCCATGTGCCACTTCCCTACCGCCTGTGTAACATAGCCGGCCTTGCTCAGGATATCGGCCATGGTGATCTCTCCCCCCAGTCCGCCCGGCTCGCCGTACATAGGCGGGTGCAGGATGCCGTGCCTGATGGGCAGCCTCCCTGTCATGATCGTCGCCCTTGTGGGAGAACACGACGGCTGCGAATATGTCGAGGTAAGCTGCAGACCTTCACGGGCCAGGCGATCCATATTCGGCGTCGGCGCGCCTGCCATATACCCGCCGCCATACACCCCGGGATCGCCCCATCCAACATCGTCCATGAGATAGATGAGGATGTTCGGCCTCTTGCCGGCCTTTTTCTGCAAGGCCTCAATCTTCTTCTTCGCTTCCGTCGCCTGTTCGGGATGAGGGATGACAGGCTCCATGTTGGGGGCGATCCGGACGGTCTTCTGTACCAGCGGGTCTTCCCCATAGGCTTTCGTCGTACCTGAAACAACAACAATAAGACCGATCAAAGCCATGCACAAAAATACATCTCTGACAGGAACTGCTTTTTTAATGTGCTGAATCATACTTATACCTCCATTTCGTAAACCTCGACATCGAATAAATAAGCATAGGTCCAATAGGTCATATAAGACCTATGTTCGGCTCTCAGCCGCCTTCCTCCCCTTACGCCTTACGCCTCACGACTTACGGGCGTTTTGCCATGAGCGATTTTTCATTTCGTGCCTTTCTGTATCTTGTCGATGTTCTCTTTAAACTTCTCAGCCAGTTCGGTGATTGATTTCTTTGCAGCGTCCAGTCCTGTAAACACCGTTGTGATGTCCATGGCGTTGGGGGCCTTTTTTGTAAGGAACGAGAAGACAAGGGTATTCGTCTGTGAATCATACAGTTCCCCGGCAAGTGTCACAGAGCCCATGAAACTACCGTTCATCCCTGCTGCGCTTTTGCCAAGATTCATAACAATCCCTATGGGGATCACGTGGGTAACGGTCGCCATTGCCGGATTGGTTTTCTCCAGTCCTGCCAGCGTGAACTTGAGGCGCAGAACATTAGGGCCAGGGGCATTGACTATCGCATAGCCGTCCTGGAGTATTCTGGTAAACTCGGTCTTCACAAACTCAGCGATCTTTTGCTGGTCCTCCGGCGATGCCCCGCCGAACCGGGCATCTTCCCCCTTATAGATCTCAACAGGGTCGATAATGAACTGTGTATATTTCTTTCCTTCTATGCCGGGTTTCTTATAGATCAAGGTATGTGGAAAATCAGCGCTGGGTTGCAGCTTGGATGCGGATTCAATGCCTTTATACTCCTGCGGTCCGCCCGCGCAGCCTGCTACGAAGAAGACCATTGCCAATACGATAACGAAATATAACCTTTTCATTCCTGACTCCTTTTTTTATTCGTTCGATGTATCTTTTGTACGCTCTTCCCATTTCACTATCTTCAGATCAAGGACAAAGATCGCATAGAGTACGGGCACCAGCAACAGGGTAATGCACGTTGCAGTCGTGAGCCCTCCTATCTGGGCATAGCAGAGGGGTTCCCAGAGGGGGCCTCCGTGAAAAGCAAGGGGGAAAAGGCCGAAGACCGTTGCGCCGACCGTGATAAGGACAGGCCGCAGCCTCACGATCCCGGCATCGAGGAGCGCCTCTTTCAGGGGCTCACCCTTCTCGTGCATCGTTTCAATAAAATCAAAGAGGACGATGACATGGCTCACGATCACGCCCACAAGGCTTGCCACTCCAAGAAAGGCCATAAAACCAAAAGGCTGGCCCATGATGGCGAGACCGGCAAAGGCCCCCACCATGCCATAGGGGATCGCCGCAAAGACAAGCAGCGGCTTTATCGCGTTCTTGAACTGGATAACAAGGGCGATAAAGATGGCCGTAATGGAGATAAGCATGACGATGGCCAGGTTCTTGAATCCTTTCACCTGCTCTTCCTGCTCGCCCCCGATCTCCATCTTGTACCCCGGCGGAAGGTCCTGGCGGAATTTCTCCAGTTTGGGATCGATCGCCTTCATTACCTGGGAGGAGAGCACGTCCCCTTCAGGGAAACAGGAGACCGTTATGGTGCGGAACTGGTTCCTGCGCTTTATCTTCTCTGCCTCCATCGTATACCCGATTGAGGCAGTCTGACGGAGCGGAACGCTCCTGTCGCCCATCATCGGGTAAACATAGAGGTCCTGCATGCTTCCAAGCTGGGAACGCTCGTCCATGCGCATCCGGGCCACAATGGGTATCTGTTTGTGCCCTTCGCGCAAGGTACCCACGGGTATGCCGCTTAAACCAGCGGCAGACGAGACGGCTACATCAAGATTCGTTACCCCGGAGAGGTTCGCCCGGTCCGGATCGACATTGAGCCTCACCATAAATCCTTCCGTGCCCCAGTCGTCCCGGATGCGTCCCGCTATCGGTGCGGAACGGTAGATGTCCTTGATCTTTTCGGCAAGTCCCCTCAGCACCGTTAAGTCCTGCCCGGAGAGCCGTATGGAAACAGGGACGCCGACGGGTTTTCCCGTATCGAGCTGGCGGACGTCGACCCGCGCACCGACGATATTCTCCGTGATAGCGCTCTGGAGAGAATCTACGATATTATTTGTATCGCGCTTGTCCTTCACCTGGACAACGACCTGCGCGTAGTTAGGCTGGTTCTGCTCCGGCGAGAGGGAGAACCAGAACCGGGGGCCACCCCCGCCCACGAACGTGGTAAGGGATTCGAGGACCTCCCGCGGCTTGCCCTTCTTTCCGTATTCCTTGCCGTACTGTTCAGCAAACTTCCTGACAACTGACTCAACCTGTTTTGCAGACTCGTTGCTTGCCGACAGGGGCGTATCTTCCGGGAGCCACACGTCGATATACGAGAGATAGGACAGGTCCCTGGGAAAGAACTGGGTCTTGAGGTGTGCCATCAAGAGCCCCCCGATAAGGAGGAAGACAAAAGACCCCATCAGCACCTTCCAGCGGTGGTTGATCGCGAAGGTGCCGAGCCTGTAGTAGAACCCGAAGAATCCCCTGGTCCGCTTCTCTTCGATGGAGGATTCCTGTTTTTTCGAGGGCCGCAGCAGATGATAGCCGAGCAGCGGCGTAAAGGTCATCGAGACGATCCTGGATGCAATAAGGGAGCAGGTGAGCACTATGGGGAGACTGTAAAGGAACCTTCCCACATCGCCGCTCAGCGTAAGAAACGGCAGGTATGCCACGATATTCGTGATCGTCGCAAAAAGGATTGCGGTCTTCAGCTTTGTGGGGCCCAGCCAGGCAGCTACGATCGGCTTGTGGCCCAGGGCAAGGTCGCGCTTGATGGAATCCCCGGCGACCACGGGGTCATCAACCAGAAGCCCCAGGGCAATGATGAGCGATGCGATGGATACCTGCTGGACGTCGATGCCGAGCATCCGCATCATCCCGAAGGTCATCGCAAGGGTAAGAGGGATCGAAAGCGCGAGCAAAAGCGCCGAGCGCCATTCCCAGAAACCTATGAGGGATACGAGGACAACGAGGAAGATCGCCTCGTAGAGGCTGTCCATGAAGAGGTCCACATTCTCTTCAACCTGCTGCGGCTGGTCGGACGTCTTCGCAAGGATGAGGTCTTCAGGGAGATAACGCTTCACGCTTGCGAGGGCTTGGTCCACTGCCCGGCCAAAATCGTCGATCTGTTCCCCGGGGCGCATCTGTATCGCCAGGGTAATGGCCGGGGATCTCTGCCACTCCCCTTTCGCATCGCGCCTGATATAGAAATTGAGGAAGCTGGGCGGACTGTCATAGGCCCTGTCGATATCCACCAGGTCGCGCAGGTAGATCGGGCTGCCTATTCTGGTGGGCATCAGCGTATCGCCGATCTCTTTCTCGCCCCTGTATTCTCCGGAGGGGATAACGGGCAGGCTTTTGCCTTCGATCTCGAGGACCCCGCCGGAGAGGGTGATGTTCCGCGAGTTGAGGACCTCCTTGAACTTTGACGGCTGAATACCGTAGGAGGCAAGGCGTTCCTGGGAGTATGCGAGATAAATCTTTTCATCAAGCACCCCGCTCCGGTCTATTTTCGAGACCTGAGGGACGGTCTGCAGGGTCTTTTGTATGAGGTCCGTAAAATCGTCGAGCTCCCGGTAGCTGTATTTGTTTCCGCTCACAGCGGCCATCGCCTTCATGGTATCCTTCGGGTCCCTGACGAGGACATACCACGTATCGGGATGAAATTCCGAGGCATGGAGGCGCTCGCGGATATACCTGTTCCCGTATGCCCTTATCTCATCGTCGGTCTTATCTGTAGCCGCGTCCACGCCGATAAATCCCGGGCCTTCGATGCCCCTGTGATCCCGCATGATCTTATCCCTGACGGCAAAACTGACGAAGCGGTTCAGGCCGCTCCGTATCGCCCTGGAATTCGTCGATTGGGGAAAACAAAAAAGGAGAGTAAACCGGGGGCTGTTCTCACCTTTTTTTACGTGAGAACGGATGGCTTCGATCTCCTTCCGTATGGACTGTGTCCTGAGCGACAGCTCCACTTCGCCTACCTTGGGAGTGGCCACGGTGAGCATGAGGGCTGCCGTATCCCCGAAGTCTTTTTTGAAGATGACCGGTCCTGCACCATCGGGGAGGTCGGTAATGCTGTCAAGCTTGCCCTGGATGTCGTCGAACTCTTTCCTCACATCGTACTCGCCCTTTTCCTGGAGGGTAATGGTGATGATGGCAACGCTGGTCCTCGTTGTAGATTCGATCTTCTCTACCCTTGCATTTTCCGCTATCTTTTCTTCTATCTTCCTTGTAACGAGCTGCTCGATCTTTTCGGCCTTGGCGCCCGGCCACGGACAGACAGCAAGGGCAACACGCACCGGCACATCGGGGTCTTTCCGTTTGGGCATGGTAAAATACCCGTAGATACCCCAGAAGATAACAAAGAAAAGGAGGACCCATGCGATCTGGCGGTTTTCCGTGAAGAATCTCGCCGTATTCTTTGTCGTTTTGATGGTCTCTTCGTCGTATTTAAGATGTTCCATGAAAAGGGTTCTCCCTCAGAGGGCTATCTTTACTTCATCTCCGTCCACAATGAGGGTAGCGCCGGTAACGATCACCCGGTCACCCTTTTTCACCCCTTCGGTGACGGCGATCATATTCCCGAAGACCTCGCCAATCTTGATCGTACGCTGGCGGGCGAGATGCCTTCCTTCTTTTTCCTCGATTATATACAGGGCATATCCTGCCGGATTATCACGGGGCCGGACAATGGCGTTAAGGGGAACGACTGTCATGGGCTTTCTCAGCTTCGTGCCGGCAACCTCCAGGGAGACGATCATCCCTGCCATAAGCCTGCCGTCGCGGTTCGGGATCGTGATCTCTACGTCAAAGATACGGCTGTGCGGATCGGCGGAAGGCGATAGGCTCGTTATGATCCCTTTGAACTCTCTCCCTGCAAAGGCATCCGTGGTAACGGTCTGGGCGCTTCCCATCCTCATCGCCTCCAGTATCATGTCCGGAACCCCGAATTTGGCCTTTACCGACGAGGTGTCGGCGACAACAAATCCCGTTGACCCCGGCCCCACAAGGGCGCCGACCTCTATATTCCTCTTGAGCACCAAAAGACTCATGGGCGCCTTGAGGCTCGCGTCGTTGAAGGCGATCTGCGCCTCATCCACGCGGGCGCTTGCGCCGGCTACCTTTGCCTTGGTCTCTTCATAGCGCGCCTTTGCGGTATCAAAATCCTTTTCGGTGATGCTCTCTGTCTTAAAAAGGTTGGAGGCACGCCGGAAATCGGCATTTGCCTTGGTAAAGGCCGCCTGAGCATCGGCAAGCTGCGATTTGGCCTGGCTGAGCTTGGCCATATAGTCAGCCTCCCTGACCTTCGCCAGGACCGTCCCTTTGGGTACGGTATCTCCTTCCTGAATATTTCGCATCTTCCCGTCAGCGCCTTTTACCTGGAGTATCTCCTGCACATAACCGCCGACCTTGAAGGCGAGGTTAACCTGCGCATAAGGCAGAATGCTCGCCGAGTAACGGAACCCCTCCATTCCCGAGCGCTCCTCCACGACCTGGACCCTCACAGGCGTTGGGGTCTTTTTCGATGATTGTTCACCACTGCACCCCGCGGTCAGGAAAACAACCGCGAGCAGACAGACAACCATCAACAAGGAGATCTTTTTCATTTATACTCCTCCCCCATGGCTTTCTCGAAGTTTGCCTTTGCCTTCCAGAGGTCGAGGAGCGCGTTCTGATACTGGCGGTTTGCGTCTGCCCGTGTAGCTTCCGCTTCAAGAACATCTTTTAAAAGAAGGGTCTTTTCCATATACTGGTTTTTTGTCGTCCGGAGCTTTTCCCTCGCTGCCTCCAGTCCCAATTGGCTTGCATCGCACTCAGCCTTTGCCTCCTGCAATTTCCTGTATTTGCTGTTTACGTCCATCAACACAACCGATTCGGTCTCCCGCACCCCGTTCGATGCCTGCTCTATGGTCATGCTCCTCTCCGCCAGCTCCCTCTTCTTCCTGCCCCAATCAAAAATGTCCCAGGTAAAGAGCAGCCCCGCCGTAGCGATATCCCTGGGCAGCACCTCCACGTTATATACGGATACGTAATTTACCGAAAGGCTCACGTCGGGTATATATTCCGACTTCTTGATACGCATGTTATATTCCGCCCGCCTGACCTTGAGCCGCGCCTCCTTGACCTCGGGGCGCTGGCTAAGAGCAGTGGAACCTGCTTCGTCAAGGTTTACCGCAAGCAAAGCCGGGTCCGGCACGGGGCTTACGGAAAATTTTGTCCTGATATCGCGCGCCAGAAGCCTGTTAAGCTGCTCTTTTTGCGAGGCCGTTGCGTTGGAGAGCGCAAGGACGTCCTTTTCCGCTTTCGCAAGACGAGCTTTCACCTCCAGGCTTTCCGATCTCATTGCCGTCTTCTGCGCAACGTGCTGGTCTACTACCCGGGCCAGTTCACGGTAAAAGACGACTGCTTCCTGTGCGGCCTCAAGCGAGCTCTGCAATTGAAGCACTCCGTAATATGCATGCTTTACATCATTGACGGTTGTCTGTTTCTGGAGCCGGAGCTTCTCCATTGCAATCGCCTGATTTGTCCCGAGAAGATCTATGTTCAGGCCGATCCGGTATTGCTGCGAAAGGGGCTGCGCCATACTGGCGCTGCCGTATGTAACAAATTGCGGTTTTGCTTCGACATCGGTATCTTTTGCAGGGATCGGGCCTGTGGCCGCGAAGGTACCAAGAGAACCTCTCGGGAATTCAAAGGTTGCGCTCTTAAGCATTCTGGCCCCGAGAATTGACAGCGTAAATATCGGCAGACGCCTGGTACGGAATGCGGCAACCTGCTCCTTTGCCTTTTCTGCTTCAAGAAAAGCATTTTTTACCTCATTGTTGTTCTGTAAAGCCAGGCTGATGGCCTGGTCTAACATAAGCGCCTCGGCTTCAGGAGGTACGGTTCCCTGACCCCATGTGTCTGAACCGAAAACCTGCAACATAACAATGAGAATGAAAAGAAGAACTCCGACCTGTAATTTCATGTTGTACACCCTTATGCCAAATTTTGCAGAACAGATACGTACAACAATAAGTTTTTGAATATGATACTACCATAGCAGTGAAACAAATTTTTGGCAATTAAAAAAGTGGAATAAAGCGAGGGCACACCCTGCCGGAGGAGCAACTGGCAAGAGCGTGCCCTCTGAAGGTACTACTTGACCGTTTTCCTGAGCAACGGAGATGCTGAAAACTTTGGCACCTTCTTCGCTGCAATCTTCATCGGTTTTCCGGTTCTTGGGTTCCTCCCGTTACGGGCCTTTCTTTTCGCTACCGAAAAGGTTCCGAAACCAACGAGACTGAGCTTGTCACCTTTCTTCATAACTTCTTTCAGCACATCGACAACGCAGTTTACCGCCTTCTCTGCCTGCGCTTTGCTGAATTTCGTCTTTGCCGCTACTTTTTCGATGAATGCTGCCTTTGTCATCTATCTCTCACCTCCTTTCCTGTGGTTTTGTATTGCGTGCTGTATCACATCTGCCCTCCTTCGAAACCATAGTTTCGAATAGTTGAACGTCATGGCTCACAGAGAAGTACTTACAGTGCGCTCCGGGAGATTCCGCAACTAATACCCGCTGCCGCGTGAACGTGAGGTTGGGGTGGGAAGGGGCTTGCGCCCCTCCCTTATTTCTTCTTACCTGTTGCTTTCTTCTTTGTTGCTGCTTTCTTCTTCGTTGCCATTATGTATCACCCCCTTTCTTTAGAGTTTTTGCTCCCTTTCGTCCAGCTCGATCCTTCCTCTGCGTATCAGTAATCTCAGGAACGTTGATACATTCATCCCGAGAGTGGAAGCCCTCTTTTCCAGCATCTCAAACTCTTCCTTGCTCAGACGAACTATAACCGGAACCGACTTCTTTTCTGCCTCTGCCTTTTTCTTCCCCATTTCATTCCTATTCTTATACGTTTACATTATAAATATATTAAAAATATCTTGTCAATAAAATAATTATGTTTTTTTATATAATATTCATATTAATATAATTTTATTGTATATTTTATATATTATATTACTTATTATTTACATCTTTTATTTATATTTTTGATATTTTTATTATTATTTTAGTAATTTTATTTGTATTTAATTATATATTTTATATATTATTTATATTTGTTTTATATTACTATATATATCATTTGTAATACTCCATAAATACAGGGATATATAGCGCAAAGCGCTCGGCGCATGGCATAAAAAGGTTCATAGCTCATGGCTCATAGCTGATGGCAAATCGAAATTCGAATGCAGATTTCCACAAGCTGAGAACCGGTAGAGGACCCGATGAACTACCTGAACCACATGAGGAAACGTGGGAAATATTTGTAGAATTTGTTCTAAGATACTGCTACATTTATTATCAGAATGCCCTCTCGATACTGTGCAAAATTGGTTATGGCGGTGATCCCTTGAATCCCTGGATGACTCAGCTCCGAGAAAGGCTCGCCGCAGAGGGCATCCTGTCGGATCCTTCAAGGGCGCTGTTTGTGCCGCAGCAGTATTATGCTGATACTGTTGATGAATTCATAGATCAATTGAAGGGCTTCGTCGGTTCTGCCCGGCAAAACAGTAAAGACCTCACTGTCTTTGTCGACGGTATGCCGAAGGTATGTTCTGAAAAAGGCGCACCTGACGTTGATCGGGCTGTCCGTGACGCCCTTAATAATGCAGTCCTGTCTCCTGACTGGATTGTCTTGTCGGAGCGCCTCGGTGTCCCCCCGGCAGATCTACATGCCTCTCATCGCCTTGTTGAAAATACCAGGGATATTGTTCGTGCATGCAAGCCCGGCATTTTTGTAGTCCTCGGTTCAGGGAGCATTACTGACGTTGTAAAACAGGCGCTCTTTCTCGAAGGCATCGGGTCGCCTTTTATATCAATACCCACTGCCCTCACGGTAACTGCCTTCACGTCCGCATTTTCTGTCATTGATTTCTTTGGCGCCAAGCGAACCGGGCTTTCCCGCGAGGTAGCTGCCACGTTCTGGATCAAATCGATCCTCGAATGCGCCCCTCCGCGCATGTCCCGCGCTGGTTATGGCGACCTGCTCGCCCGTTTTGTCGCTTACGGCGACTGGTACCTCGGAAAGCGCCTCGGCGTCATGGACCGTTACGACGAAACGGCTTTCCGGCTTATGGAACCTTTTGTGGAAGGCATCAAGAAAAGTGCCGAAGGATTTACCCAATCCCCCCTCCCGGAAGAAACGATCAGGTGCATTTCTGCCTCGCTTGCCATGGCGGGGATAGCCATGTCGGTAAGCGGCGAGACGACGCCGCTATCCGGTTTCGAGCACGTCATCAGTCACGGCCTCGATTTTCTGAGGCTTACTTCAGGGAAAGAGCTTGTTTTTCACGGGGAACAGGTGGCCCTTGGATGCCTTACGAGCGCCCGCGCTTTCGACTGGCTGATCGGGCTTAATAGCATCGATGCATTGGGCTGGCTGCAGGATCCCGAAAACGAAGGCCTGGTCATCCTTAACGATCTTATTGACAGAGCACCTTTGCCTCCGACGCCGGACCGGATCGAAAAGGCACGGCAGGAATTTATTCGTGAATACGTGAAGAAATCCAGTCGATGGAAGGAAGAGCTTACGCTTGGAAGGATTGGCGCATTCACAAAGGAATGGCCTGAGATACAAAGTAGCCTCGCGAGGCTCACCCAGCGTACCACGGAGATTGCTTCCCTGATGAGGCTTTCCGGGCTTCCCTTGACGGCAGGCGCAACGACTCCCCCCACCTCAAATAATGAATACGAGTGGGCGGTCCGCTTTTCCCCTTTTGTCCGCTCCCGCATGAATATCTCTGACCTCATCTTCTGGATGGGCAAAGATGCAGCGCGGTTTATCTACAAGCCGAACGGACCAAATAAAATAACCAAACAAAGACTTACATAGTTTCTTGCCGTTTGGGTATTCGGTCATTGGTTATTGGGTATTCTAAATCCTGATACTTTCTTCAGGTGCAAATTGCTGCACAAATGTGTAGAATGAAAATATGGTCGTTCAAATGAAAGGTAAGGATAAGGAGGATCTATGGCCATAATATTCGTTGCGTGCATCATCATATTGTGCGTAGCCGCTTTCTCGGTCCAGAACGCGGCGCCCGTTGCGATCTCTTTCCTTTTCTGGAGATTCGATGCATCACTCGCTATCGTCATCTTCCTTTCGGCCCTATCCGGTGCGGTCGTCACCTTCATTATCATGCTTGGGCTCCGCATCAGGCGGCAGTCCAAGGGGAAAAAGGAACTGCAAGGCGGATAATAGAACCGTGAGACCACCGATCGAGACCATATCGATCATCGGCGCCGGGGCTATGGGCGCTGCTTACGCGAGCATCTTCCATACGATGGACGGCAATTGCGTCTCCTTCGTTGCGGGGGGAGAGCGTTATGGGTGGCTTGCCGAAAAAGGACTGTTCGTGAACGGCAAACATTACCGCATCCCTGTGATGAGGCCTAAAGACCCTCACCCCCCTGCAGACCTCCTCATCGTTGCCGTCAAGCGCCACCACCTCCATAAGGCCATCAGGGATGTAAAAAACAGCGTTGGGGAGCAGACGATCATCATCTCTGTCATGAACGGCATAGAAAGTGAAGAGCAGATCGGGAGTGTCTATGGAATGGACAGGGTGCTCTATGCCGTGGCCGTGGGAATGGACGCCTTAAAGGAAGGAAACACTGTGACGTACACAAGGCAGGGAAAGGTCTTTTTCGGTGAACGTGAAAACCATTTGATCACCGAAAGGGTGAAGCGCGTGCAGGCGCTCTTCGACCGTGCGGGCATCGTCTATGAGGCTCCGCCCGATATGATCCGCATCCTCTGGTGGAAGTTCATGATCAACGTCGGCATCAATCAGGCCTCGGCAGCCCTGCGGGCGCCCTACTCCGTATTTCAGGAATCCCGGGGGGCAAGAGACCTCATGGAATCGGCCATGCGGGAGGTCATGGCGCTTGCCGCAAAAACAAATATCCCTTTGACAGAGGAAGATATACAAAACTGGTATACGGTCCTTTCGGGCTTAAGCCCGCAGGGAAAGACCTCTATGCTTCAGGACGTGGAGGCAGGCAGGAAGACCGAGGTCGAGATGTTCGCCGGCAAGGTGATCGAGCTCGGCAGGCGCTACAACTTGCCCACTCCCGTCAATCAACAGCTCTTCGAGACCATCAAACAGATCGAGGCATCGTACTTATCAAAAGCAGGCTGAGCTCGACGGCTTGTTGCCCAAATCGATTTAACGCCGGAAAACTCTTTTGCTCCCTGCTCCCTGCGCATAATTTACCCTTGCAGCGATTCAGTTCCTCTCGATGCCGGGTCACACCAAATTATGTTTAACCCGGATAAGTCATTAGCACAGTGTCGGGCTTGTTGCTCGAGACTGACCTCGCAATGAAACCGTTCCTTTAGCAAACCGTCGTGAGGCGGAAAACCAGCTCGTGGCTGATAGCTCATAGCTGATGGCAAAGACGAAACATAATAAACAGCAGAGAACAGGCAGTAAAAGATATTCGTACATACTGCTCGCTGCATGTCGGGTTCTTGCTTCTGCTATGAGCCATGAGCTATGAACTATGAGCCGCCTTTCATCTGGAGCTTGAATGAGCGTGTTTGCGGGGAAGAGCCCGACACCGGTGCTCGTCCTGATGGAAAATCCGGGTTAAATTTGGTTGAGGCTTAAAAGAAATGTGTCTGTTAATTCCATTTTGCGCCTCATTTTGGAATTACAATCTCCATTTTGTTATAAGAACCTGATTTTAAGAAATAGGGTATGTGAGGTTCAGGATCTTTCTGGCTTCGGCGGGGGTTGCGGTGTCGCGCCCGTATTCCCTCGCGATGCGCACTACGCGCTCGACAAGCTCCGCATTGGTCTTCGCGAGCACGCCCTTTGAATAATAGATGTTGTCCTCAAGCCCTACGCGGACGTGGCCTTCCATGACCATGCCCATCATACACATGGAGAGCTGGCTTGCGCCGCTGCCGATGACGGACCACGTTGAGCCTTCCGGCACTATCTCCGTCATGTGGAGGAGCGACTTTGCCGTGGCAGGCATCCCGCCTATCGTCCCGAGGACGAACTGGAAATGGAGCGGCCTTTTCAAAAGCCCCTTCTCCGCGTATCTGATGCAGGTATGGATCATACCGGCGTCGAAGACCTCCAGTTCGGGCTTGATGCCCCTGGCAAGGGTCTCCCGCGCAAGCGTATCGAGGAATTCCGGCGGGTTGAGAAAGACAGTCTGGTTCAGGTTCAGGGAGCCTGCGTCAAAGGAGACCATCTCCGGCTGTAAGGCGAGGGGCTGAAGCCTTTCGGGGATCGGCAGGTTCCTCCCGGGGATACCGCTTGTCGTAAGGCAAAGTATGGCGTCGGTCTCTGCCCTGATCCTGTCAACCACCTCTTTGAAGATCGACAGCTCCTGGGTGCCAAGCCCTGTTCGCGGATCCCTCACATGGATATGAACCACCGAGGCGCCGGCCCTCCAGGCCTCGATCCCCGATATTGCGATCTCCTCCGGCGCAATTGGGATATAAGGCGTCTGCCCCCTTGTGATCCGCGACCCCGTAATGCCTGCCGTAATGATCATCTTTTTCATGGGTACGTTATCCATCCAGTACTTCCCGTATCTTTTTTGATAGTTCATTCACGTTGAAGGGCTTCTGGATAAAGCCGTCGCAGCCGCGCTCAAGTATCCCCGATGCCTGGCCGTTCAAGCTGTATCCGCTTGAGAGTATAACCTTGATGCCGGGATTGATCTCCTTCAACCTGTCGTAGGTCTCCCCGCCGCCCATAGCCGGCATAATCATGTCGAGGATCACCAGGTCGACCTCCTCCATGCGTTGTGCATAGATCTCTATTGCCTCCTGCCCGCTTTTTGCCGTCAATACCGCATAGCCAAGCTCCTCCAGGATTGAGATCCCGACGTCAATGACAACGTCCTGGTCGTCAACGAAAAGGATGGTCTCGTTGCCCTTTAGCAGCTTATCCGGTAAAATACGGTCCTTAACATGTTCTTTGCCGGAAGCAGGGAGATAGATGTTGAAGGTTGTGCCTTTCCCTTTCTCGCTGTAAACATTGATAACGCCGTTATGGTTCTTTATGATGCCGTGCACTGAAGCCAACCCCAGGCCGGACCCCCTTCCCATCTCCCGCGTGGTAAAAAAGGGCTCAAAGATCCTTTGTTTTGTTGCCTCGTCCATTCCCACACCTGAATCGGTTATGGATATCTTCACATATTGCCCGGATTTTGCCAGGTAGCTGCCGGCCTGGCCTTCATCAAGAACAATGTTCTGCGTTTCAAGATAGAGCTCCCCCCCTGTAGGCATCGCATGCCAGGCATTGATGTAGAGGTTCAGCAGGACCTGCTCTATCTGGCTGCGGTCTACCTCTACGGTAAGCAGATCGCCCTGGAGCCTTCTGTGAATAACGACATCCCTCTTCGTCCTGCCGAACACATCAGAGGACTTGATGATGAGATCGTTCATATCCGTTGGCTTTACTTCATATTTTCCGCCCCGGGCAAATCCCAGAAGCTGCTTCGTCAGGTCAGCCCCGCTCTGCACCTGCTTCTCGATTATTTTAAGCTTTTCGTAATGGCGGTGGCCCTGGTCTACGTCCATGAGCATCAGCGATGTGTATCCCAGGATGGCCATGAGGAGGTTGTTGAAGTCGTGGGCGATGCCCCCCGCAAGGGTTCCTAATGCCTGCAGTTTCTGCGCCTGGAAAAGCTGGGATTCGAGATTCCTGCGTTCGGTGATATCGCGGATCGATTCTATAGCGCCAACGATATTTCCGCTGCTGTCGAATAGGGGGGAGGCGGTCCCTGATAAATATGCTCCTTTACCGCCGTATAATCCCGGTATGAATACCTCACCATAGAGCACGTTGCCTTTTTTCTTTATCGATTCGTACCTTTCTTTTAATTCATCTGAGTCGGCAGTCACATAATCAATGAGTATGGGCTGCCTTTCTCCGTAAAAGGCAAGGCCGTACTCATAGTCTCCTTTCCCGATAATATCCTCCTTCCTGACACCCGTCATCTCTTCACAGGCGCGGTTCCATGTTACCACCCTTTTTTCATGGTCGATGACCAGCGTTGCATCGGGCAGGAACTCAATAATGTTGAAGAACTGTTCGTGGGTCCTGCGGAGTTCCTCTGCGGCCTGTTCGCGCTGGGTAATATCCTCGCAGGCCATTATATTCCCGCCGGACGACAATTTGACGGGTATAAAGTTTATTATCTTGTCAGCGCCGTCCTTGCCCCTGACCGTAAAGATCCTCGGCCTTTGTTCCAGCATCCTCGTCCCTTCTATGTCTTCGATCCACGCTGCCACTACGGTGTGCCTGTATGCCGGGTCAGGGAAGGCCTTTCTGAACCATTCCTTGCCGTTTGGAATATCGATGAGATCATAGCCGAACATCTCTTTGAATCTGGGATTCGTGTATTTAAAAGTGCCATCCTGCTCAATCAATACAAGCCCGTAGGGGGCGTTTTCCGTAAGGGTTAAAAACCGCTCCATTTCCTGGTAAAGGGCCTCTTCGGTCTTTTTTTGCGAGGTAATATCGATCACGGTGCCTTCGTAGCAGAGTATCGTCCCGTCGGAAGCCCTGATCTCGCGGGCATTGGTGGAGACCCAGAACGTACTTCCATCCTTTCGGTACTGTTCTGATTCAAACTTCTCAACAAAGCCTTGTTCCTCGATCATCTTTTTAAATGCCTCCCTCTCCTCCGGGTTTACATATATCTGCGCCGCTATGTCAGTTGTAGCTAAGATCATCTCTTCCGGGGAGTCATACCCGAACATCTTTGCCATGGCAGGGTTTGCGCTTAAATGCCTTCCATCCGGGGTTGACTGGAAGATGCCTACTATGGAATATTCATAGATAGTGCGGTATTTTGCCTCGCTTGCCTGGAGGGCCTGATCAGCCTTTTTCCTTGCCGTGATATCGCGGACGATCGCCTGCACGTAAACCTTGCCGGCCAGTTCGATACGGTTCAGGCCGACCTCAGCATCAAAAGGCACGCCGTCGTAATGGCAGTGTGTCCACTCAAAGAATTGTGGTTCGCCGTTCAATGCCGCGTGAATCTTCTCAAGGGCATTCTCTTTTGAATCCCTACCGTCGGGCTGGAAGGGAGGGGAAAATCGGTAAGGGGGCTGCCCCACGATCTGTTCCATGGTACACTGGAACATCCCCAGGGTCTTGGCATTGCAGTCGATGAACCTGTCTCCGCTCATGAGGAATATTGCATCGTTGGCATGCTCAAAGAGCGTCCTGTAACGCGCTTCGCTGTCCTTCAGCGCCTGCTCGGATTTCTTGCGCTCCGAGATGTCGATGGCGAAGATCGCGACCCTTGATACCTTTCCGGCATTGTCAAAGACGGGGTAGCCAAACACTTCAAAGAATCTCCCTGCCCTTGTATCGGTAAAATGGACCGCCTTGCCGGTCCTGACGACCTCGTCAAAATGCCTCTTCCTGTTCTCTGCAACATCGGGAGGAAAGTGAGAATACTGGTTTGTTCCGATAAGATCGGGGAGCGACTTGCCCAGACTGCGGGAAAGCGTCTCGTTCGCCACGAGGATCGTCCCCTCTGTGTCAATGAGAAGAAGGGCCTCGCTGCTTGCGTGAAACAGGGCGCGCAGGGTCTCCTCGCTATCCTTAAGCGCCTTTTCGGCCTTTCTCCGCTCGGTGATATCAATGGCGAAAACGGCTATCTGTGATACCTTTTTATTGTCATCGAAAACAGGGTAGGCAAAGGCGTCGTATATTCTTCCGGCCCTCGCATCATCGAAGTGGACCGGACGGCCCGTACGGACAACCTGGTCGATCTTCTTCTTCCTCGCCATTCCCGCTTCAGGCCCGAAGTGATCATATATGCACGTGCCGACCAGGTCCCCCACATCTTTGCCTACTCGTTTTGCCAATGTTTCATTTGCTACAAGAATCGTTCCTTGGGTGTCAAGCAGGAACAGGGATTCATTCGTTGCATGGATCAGCGCCCGGAGTGTCTCTTCTTGTATCGCGAGCGTCTTCTCTGTTGCCTTGTATGCGGTTATATCTCTTACAAATCCGAGGGAAGCGGGTTTGCCCTGATATATAATGCCGGAGGCCGAGATCTCAACGTGGATCATTGAGCCGTCTTTCTTTATCATCCTGCATTCATACAGTGTTGGAACCTGCTCTCCGTGCTGCCTCCTTGCAGCATGATCCATCACCATTTTTCGGTCATCTGGGTGGACGGTGGAGTAGATGGGCACATCGGCAAGTTCTTTCAAACTTTTATAACCTAACATCTCGAGGTACTTCCTGTTGCAGTAGAGTCGTTTGCCGCCCCTCAGGATAATAATGCCGTCATTGGAGTTTTCTATTGCAGTTTTATAGATCGTCTCATCTTTTTTCGACGATCTATCAGGTTGTTTACGTTTGATTATGGGTTTTTGCATCTGTCCCTTCCAAGTTAAATAATAACAGCAAAAACATTTATTTCAACAGGTTTTATTTAGGCTTTCGCTGCAGCGAAAGCCTGTGAAAGGTGAAAGGTGAAAGGTAAAAGGTCCAGACTTTCCGCTTTTCATGATATCGACTGATAGTTTGAAACCTTCTTTTGACATGGAGGGCATTATCTGTATAATAATGGAGTATATTCCTAATCACTTTATCTTGGAGGGCGTATGAAAAAATTTCTATTCATGGGCGTTTTAGTCGGGCTGTGCCTCTTTTTGTCTCTTGGGTACGGCATAGTACAGGCACAATCCTTGTTCGAACAAGCTGACGCCAACAAGGACGGTGCGGCCACAAGGGCCGAGATGAAAAAGGCGCTCGCAGACCGGTATAAAAATGAAGATGCGAACAAAGACGGCAAGATGACGGTCAACGAGTACGTGCAGGCAAGACAGAAAAACTTCGATGCCGCTGATACCAATAAGGACGGCGTTGTCATCGTAGAGGAATGGGTTGTTTACTGGTGCGGAACAGCAGGAGATGCCGCCAAGGTGAAAGAGCCGGTAGCAATGGACAGGAAGTCGTCCAGGTCACAGCGTATGGACACCGGCAAAGACGGGAGGATACAGCCCAATGAATGCGTGGTATTCTGGGCAGGCCGTTTCGTCGACCTCGATGGCAACAAAGACGGCAAGATGACACGCGACGAATATTTAAACAGGATGCAGGGGATGGCAGAGATGATGGACCTTGACGGCGACGGCATCATCACGATCGAGGAATATTATATCTCCTGGCTGGGGAAAGAGAAAGCGCCGGCGAAGGGCAAGAAGCCGACAGCAGGAAAGACGCCGGCAAAAAAGTAAACTACTACTCGAACTCCTCGAATTCCTCCGCCGAGTAGAAAAGGTGCATCTCCTCCACTCTCTCCTGATCCAGGTCATCGTACAGTATCGACTCCTCAGCCTTTTTTCTGAAGGCCCTTGCAAGCCTTTCAAACTCATTAAACCGCTCCAGGAGCCCTCTTTCCTCGATGGTCGCCTTGATGGTGCGGAAAAGATCTCCGCTGCCGCTTAGCAGCATGCCTTCCTGGAGAATCTTTATGGCAACCATATATTTGAAATTATCAAAGCGCGCCTGCTCCCTGATAAGTCCCAGTCTTTTGATCTTGTAGTCCACCTCTTCGTTGACGGCGGGATCAATGAGCATCCTGTATTTTTTTCGGTATATCAGCTCGTCGAGCCTGTTTACATATGTATCAGGCATGGTATCATCGACAACTGCGACGAGGTCGATATCGGAGCCCCTGACAAGCCTTCCCGTGCTTCGTTCCGGCCGGGGCACATCGTGGGCCATATCATAGACAACATCTCCGGCAATGATAAAACAGATCCGGTGGGCCTTTGATACCCCATCATCGAAGTCCTTCATGATGTCGGCAACCATCTTTCCGGCAAGGTCAAGCTTGAACCGGCTTATCTCGCGGATTCGGCCCGCTACCTCCGTACATCTTCTTTCAAGCGGTTCCGGTTCTTCTGCCAGCCCTATTACCGAGTATGTGAAGAACTCCCTCAGGATTGAAGGCGAAAGGCGTGCAAAACCATCGACGTGACGGTCCAGCCTCAGATACCTTTTTCCCAAAGCCCTTACATGAAGTCCAGGAGAGGTCTTGCATGTCTTCCAGACAACAAGGCTGTCCGCGTCGATGGCCTTTTTGATCTCAAGCCCTGTCTGCGGTCCTTTTGCCCTGATCAGGGTTGCTATATCTTTTTCAAGGCTTGGCATTCTGTTGACCGCTATGCCGTCGTCCGGTCCTCGACCGCGATCCCCTTTGCCTTCAGCTCGCCTTTCTTTGAGAGAAGCGCTCTGCCGGCAATCCTGTCAAGGACGTATATCAGGTTCTCGCGACTTTTTGCATAGCCCTGTCCGTAGGAGATCGGCACTTCCTGGGTGACTTCACCCAGGAGCGAACGGGTGACGGATTCGGCCTTCCGCTCGCCGTTCGCCAGGAGCACGACGTTCCGTGCCCGGTAGACAAGTTCAGCGCCCATAGATATTGCATAATGGGGAGAATCCTTAACAGAGGGGAAGTGGCCGTCCGCCACAGCGTTGCCGATCGTATTGTCGTCCAGCTTTACAAGCATGACCGCACTCCCCCTGAAGGGTATGCCCGATTCGTGAAAGCCAACATGGCCGCGGCCGCCGACGCCAATTATCTGTATGTCTATCTCCCCTGCCTTTTTGATCTTCTTCGCGTAGGCATCGAGGACCTCCTTCCGGACCCAGGAGAGATACTGCGATCCCGTCCTCTGTTTTATCGCTATAGACTTTCCTGCGTCTGTGCCCCTGTACGTCCAGTCGCCGGGAAATTTTTTGAGCTCTTTCATGAGGATCTTCTGTTCAATTAAAGACCCGTACGGCACATTCGTCTCGATGAATTTGCGCTTCAGAAGCCCGAAGAACTCCTGTACCATGAAGTAGCAATAGCTTTCAGGGTGCATGAGGCGCTGCTGGGCATTTTCGCCGGGCAGGCCCACATACTCATCAAGGTTAAAGCTCCTGATGCGGCCGCTGTCGAACTCGCCATTGTTCGCCGCCTGCGCCAAATGCTTGTACATGCCGGTAGGCGAGTTTCCCGTGGCAAGCCCCAGAACGATCTCTTTTTTCTTTTTAAGGAATTCAATGATCTTTCCCTTCACGATATCTGCCGCAACCTTGCTGAGATGTTCAAAGTCTTTCGTTATCACTACCTTGATGGGCATATCTTTCCTCCTGTTCTCTCAATGAACCACCCAGTAGCACGCTGCGGGGTATCACAAATGACCAATAACCAATGACCGAATATCCAAACGGGGAGCAACGCCGGTAAGTTTTTTGTTTGGTTATTGGATAAAAGCCCAGTTCTATTCTCCTCCAATGGCGCCCTTCACAGCATCGGCGATCTCCTGGCAGTACTTTTCCGTTACATCGTTTGACGGCCCCTCAACCATGACCCTGCACATATTCTGGGTGCCTGAATAACGGACCAGGACGCGGCCGTCATCTCCCAACTCCTTCTCAACTCGCTGGATCACTTCCATGATCTGGGGCACGGTTGCGACGTCAGGCTTAGTCTGCACATCCACGTTGATCAGTTTCTGCGGATAAATATCCATCATCTTTGCAAGCTCTGACAGGGGCTTGCCTGTCCTGACCATGGCGGCAATGAGCTGCATGGCAGTGACAATGCCATCGCCTGTAGTATGGTGATCGAGGAAGATCATGTGGCCCGACTCTTCCCCGCCTATGACGCTGCCCAGTTTCACCATATCCTCCAGGACATAACGGTCCCCCACCTTTGACGCATGGTATTTCAAACCGTACTTCTTGCATGCGACACGCAGCCCCAGGTTGCTCATCACGGTGCTTACCAGGAGGTCGTTCTTCAATTTTCCCTGTTCCTTCAGCATGGCAGCGCATATGAGCAGGATCTGGTCGCCCGTTATCTCCTGCCCTTTTTCGTCTACGGCAATAAGCCGGTCGCCGTCGCCGTCAAAGGCAAGTCCGATTTCGGCCCCGTTCTCAATCACCCTTTTTTTAAGGTCCCGTGTATATTGCGAACCACACCTGTCATTTATATTGATGCCGTTCGGGGTATTGTGAATCACTTCTATGTCCGCACCCAGCTCCCAGAACGTATCAGGGGCAACCTTGTACGTGGCGCCGTTGGCGGTATCTATAACGATCTTCATCCCCTCCATGGACAGGTCCCTCGGGAAGGTGTTCTTTAAAAAAACGATATAGCGGCCATGCACATCGTCCATGCGGAATGCCTGTCCCATGTCCTTCACCGGAGGCACCAATGTGTGGAGCTTGTTGCTTAACATAAGTTCTTCAATTGCCTCTTCCTGCTCGTCCGACAATTTAAAACCGCTGCCGGAAAAGATTTTTATCCCGTTATCCTGATAGGGGTTGTGGGAAGCCGATATAACTACCCCGGCGTCGGCGCGCATGCTCTGTGCGATGAATGCTATTCCCGGGGTCGGTAAAACCCCGAGCAGATAAGGATTCCCCCCCATTGATGTTATCCCTGATTCAAGGGAGCCCTCAAGCATATAACCTGAGATCCGTGTATCTTTTCCAATAACTATCCTCGTACGGTAGTGTTCCTTTTTTAATATATAAACAATTGCCTGCCCTATGGCGAAAGCGATCTCTGCATTCATTGGATAGCGGTTCGCTTCTCCCCTTACTCCATCGGTACCAAACAGTTTGCCCATAAAAGCTCCTCCTTGTTTATGTTTCAAAGATCATTTGCCGAACATTGTAAGAGACGGTACGATCATCTGTGCCTTCCTGCAAAGGATATTGACAACGCTTTGCAGCCATGAAACACCTTTTTCAGTAATATGTGCAGGAAGGCCCTGTATCGCCGTTATATAATCCTTTTTACCTCCGCCGGATGCCTTATCAAAAGTAGAGAGGAAATCATCGCGGTACTTATCTGTCGTATCGCTTACGATACCTCCTGTAAACAATTGCTCAATTTCAATAAACCTTTCATGGAACTCTTTCCTTCCTTCCGATCCCCTCTGCGCCTTCGTACCGCTGACAGGAGATGTGCCTGCCTTTTCGGCCAATACCTGCAGGCGCTTCACCCGCTCTTTTTTCGCGAGCGCCAGCTTATCAAGCAATCCGGCATACATGAGCCCGCCGAGTTCCTGTGCCTCAAGGAAGGGGCGCCTCACATGAATGTACCATTCCTCGAGGGCCATAAGGTTCGCAAGGTAGGTGATGTTGTTCCCCACGATCCGGTGAAGGTTCGCATATGCCCTGGGGGTGAAATCGATCGTCTTCGGGGAGTGCGTCTTCCCCACAATGAGTTTATTGTCTTCCGCAACATCGTTCCTCAGTATCGAGCCGGCGGCAACAACATTCCCGAAACCCATGCGCACAGGGCCCACGATGCCGCCCTGGCCGCCGAGAAAGATGGCAGGCTGATTAAGCATCACACCCCTCGGCACATCGCCTATCAGCGATGGTGTGGTCTTATCGCCGTCCGGCGTGTAGTTGAAATGAATGTACGAGCTGCCTACCTCGCTGTGGTCCTTGCGGCTCGTGCCGCCCGCCATCAGGCAATCGCAGAAATTGATCAGGCTCCCTAGCGTTACAAAGGGGAAGAGTATCGCCTGCTTTAAGCCGACGCAATGGGCCCCGTTGGCCTCCTCTTCGAGGATGCAGCCTTCGCGCACCTGCGCCCCCAGGCCCATGTTCGCCTTTTCCAGGAATACGGACCTGTTAAAATATCCTCCTTTGAGCTCTACCTTGGGACCCAATTGGCAGTTGTCTATTGTAACGGGCCCTTCGTATCCGATCCGCGCGCCTGCCGATATGACGGTCTGCTCACCATAGACCCTGCATCCCGGGTATATGGTGACGTCCTTTGCGGATATATGTTCAGCATCAACCTCGTCGCCCAGATCAAGGGTGAACGGATTTGGTATGTTGACGCCTTTCTTGATAAGCTCAACGACCTTGTCATAGCATCGCGGTTTAATGTCCATTGTCTCCTCCGGATATCTGTGTTCAGCCCAGCCGCTTCGTAAAGATCTCTTTTAAAAGCCTGGGGTTCGCCTTTCCTCCCGATACCTTCATGGCCAGCCCCATCAAGAAGCCCATCACCTTGGTGTTCCCGCCCCTGAAATCGTCAACATCGGATGGATGGTCCGCGAGGATTTTATCGACGATCGCCTCAAGCTCGCTGTTGTCGGAAACCTGCCGGTATTTGCCCTTCTCGACGACCTCGTCAGGTGATCGGTCGCTCGCGAGGAGCTGGAGCAATACCTCCTTTGCTGCGTGGGCGTTTATAACACCGGTCTCCAGGATAGCGAGGAGCCGGGCAAATCGCTCAGAGGTAAGCGGCGTCTCTGTTATTGTCACGTCGCGGTCCCTGAGGGCAGGGACCAGGTGGGTCGTGATCCAGTTTGCGACCTTGCGCGGCGGGATCCCCTGCCGGGCCGCCTCTTCAAAAAATTCCGAAATCTCCCGCTCCTGGCTCATATTTGAGGCCTCTTCGGGGGTAAGGCCGTATTCTTTCGAAAAACGCCCTGCCTTCCTCCCCGGCATCTCGGGAAGCCTCTTTCGTATATTGTTCAGCCAGTCATCGGTGACCACGATCCTCGCCACCGACGGGTCGGGCACGCAGGGTCCGGAAAATTTGCCGCGCATCGGCACGGTCACACGCTTTTCCGGGTCCCAGAGCCTCGTATGGAGCACGATGGGTTCGCCCCTGTCGAGGCATTCGCTCTGGCGGACGATCTCGTAGGCAATGGCGTCCCCCACGTTGCGGATGGAGTTCATGTTCTTTACTTCTACCTTCGTATTGAGCTCATCGGTGCCGAGGGGCCGAAGCGATATGTTCGCATCCACTCGCAGCGTTCCCTGCTCCATGCTGCAATCAGCGCTGCCGGTATAGCGAAGCTGCGTCCTTAGTACCCTTACATATTCCATCGCATCGTAGGGGCTGCGCATATCCGGTTCGCTGACGATCTCGATAAGCGGTGTGCCGGCCCGGTTGAAATCGACGAGACTGACCGGCGTCCTGCCTTCCATCTCGTGGACAAGCTTGGCAACGTCCTCCTCCATGTGGATGTGGTGTATGCGCAATCTTTTTATCTTTTCATCTTCGCCGATGATATCAACCCAGCCGTTCCTCGCCAAAGGCTTGTGATGCTGGGAAAGCTGAAATCCCTTTGGCAGGTCAGGATAATAATAAACCTTCTGGTCAAAAGCGCTCTCGGGCTGGATAGTGCAATTGAGCGCAAGGCATGCCAGTATGGCCTTTTCCAGAGCTTCCCGGCTTAATTTCGGCAATGCGCCGGGCAGCCAAAGGCAAACGGGACAGGTATTCTTGTTGGGCTCATCGCCCGGACGGTTCGGGCAATCGCAAAAAAGCTTGGTGGCAGCATTCAGCTGTACATGTATCTCAAGACCTATTACCGCTTCATACTTCATGGCCTTTCTGCTCCTTACGCTGTTGACGAAAGCCCCAGGCCGATACCCAACAGACGTGCATCGCTGAGACGGGGGGCTACGAGCTGCAAACCGGGATCACCATCCTGATCCCGGACAAAAGACGGTATGTTGAGGGAAGGCTGACCGGTTACGTTCTCGGGAAGCGTCAGCGAAAAAGCATCGTAGACTTCTCCGATCGTGTCAGCTATGGCAGCATCACGGGCGAGCCGCCGCGTCGGGAAGACAAGGACGCTGACGTTTTTAAATATATCGGCCATATCCTGAACAAGGCGGTTGCGGATGCGGCAGGCGTTTTCAAAGGCACGGTAATGTTCGAACTGGAAATATGCCCCCTGAAAGAGGTATCCCTTGATAAGCGTTCCGAATGACTCCCCGCGGGTATTAAGATACATATCATTCCAGTTCTTTGCCCGGGTGGCTCGGTGGCCGTACCGGACGCCATCGTACTTGCCCGCGCTGGAGGACGCTTCCACGGAGCCGATCACATTGTGGATGGCGCGGAAGAGGCTGAAGTCTTTAAAGCTCACCTCCTGTATGGCAAACCCTGTTTTTTCGAGCTTCCTAAGTCCTGTCTGAAAAAGGCTCATCTCCTCATCACCCAGGACATTATAGCATTCCTTCATAACACCGGCGGCACATCCTTTCTTCAGGGGTTCGCCGACGTTACCAAAATCGGGCAGCGCCTCATCGGGCATGGAGGAATCGTTTTCGTCTTTCCCGGCAACCGTTCTTATAACGGAGACAATATCCTTCAGATTTTTCGCCAGGATTCCATAGGACTCCATGGAAGGGACAAGGCCGATCAAGCCGAACCGCGAGACCATGCCGAAGCTCGCCTTGAATGCGAAAAGGCCGTATGTGGCGGCGGCAACACGCGCCTCTCCCATCGTGTCGGTGATCAAGGCGATGTCGGCCTCATCAGCAGCGACCGCCTGCGCGCCCGTGTCCCCTTTCAGACCGAAACCCAGCTCGCTCATACGCGCGCTGCCGACGAGTATAGCCCCGGCCTCCCTGAGGCGTGAGACCACCGTCGCATCTTCGAGGGCGACAAAACCTTCAAGGGCGCGGGAACCTGCGTTTGTAAGCCATCCGCGGGCAGATATGTTGGGCTGTATAACTACCCTTTTGCCTGCAAGCAAGCCGCCTTTAGCAGGCGCCTGCCGAGGTGTATCTTTGTACGTAAAGATATCTGATTCCCTATTCATCTCTTATTCCAGGATGCTCGCTACTTTAAAATACTTGCCTTTCTCTGAGGGCGCGTTCTTGAAGATCTCGCCCTTCTCCGCCAGAGTGCTTATTCTGGGCACATTCCCATCCCGTGTGCGATTCGCCAGGACAACCACGGAAAACAGCGGCTCTTCTTCGCCTGCACGGCCATCGACCAATTCTGCCAGGGCCTTCGCTTCCTCCACCGCATCAGCTATTGAATGCCTTTCTTCAGCGCCTATACCGATACGGGATACCCAGGATAACAAATCGACCACATCCTGTTGTTCTCCGGTTCCGGGCAGGGGCTGCATCCCTCCCATGTCAAGGAGGCCAAGCTCGGCAAGCTGTTCACGGGCAACTTCGGAAGGTGCCTGCGTGAGGGGGCAGAAGGCGCTGCGGTTCTTGGGGAACGCAATCACTTCCCGGATCGACGATGTCCCAAGGATCATGGCCACGACCCGGTCTATTCCCAGCGCTATCCCGCCGTGGGGAGGGGCGCCGTATTCGAGGGCGCGGAGGAAGAAACCGAACTTCTCTTCCACGTCCTCCTCAGAAAGGCCAAGGGCCTTGAATATCTTGTACTGCAGTTCCCTGTCATTTATCCTGATGCTTCCGCCTCCGAGCTCCTCGCCGTTCACGACAAGGTCGTACGCCCGCGAGCGGAGCGTCAGAAGCTCCTCCACGTTGCCGGGGTCAAAGTCGGTCCTGTCAGGCATCGTAAATGGATGGTGGCTTGAAGTGACGCCCTTTTCAGCGGCTTCAAAAAGAGGAAAAGCGGTGACCCATAAAGGATAGAACACACCTTCGGGGATCAGGTTCAGCCGCCCTGCCACGTGGAGGCGGAGCTGTCCGAGGGCCGAGCACACGAGCGCCCATGACGGGTCGGCGATCATGAGGATCACGTCGCCGTTTTTCGCGTCAAATCGTTTGAGGATCTCGCCGCGCTCATGCTCGCTGAAAAACTGTACGATGTTCGATTCCAGCCCGCTGTCTGCGACGCGCATCCAGGTCATGCCTTTGGCGCCGAAGCCCGGGACGATCTCCTTTGCATACTCGTTCTGAAGGACGTTCTTGCTCAGGTGCCCGGATTGTCCTTTCACGTTGATCCCCTTGATGCAGCCGCCCCGGTCGAGTATCTGCCTGAAGATGCTGTATTTGGTATTGGCAAAGATGTCCGTTGCGTCGCGAAAGGTCATGCCGAAGCGCAGGTCGGGCCGGTCGGAGCCCGTGGCGTTCATGGCATCCAGCCACGTCATTCTGGGATAAGGGCGCGGCAGGTCGATCCCTCCGATCTTGAACATCCTTGCGGAAAGCTCCTCAAAGAGCTGGTAGATAAACTCTTCGTCAATGAACGACGCCTCGAGGTCAAGCTGGGTGAATTCCGGCTGCCGGTTGGGACGCAGGTCCTCGTCCCGGAAGCATCTTACAATCTGGAAATACCGTTCCATACCGCTGACCATAAGGAGTTGCTTGAAAAGCTGGGGAGACTGGGGAAGGGCGTAGAAGTTCTTCGGGTAGTGCCTGCTGGGAACAAGGTAATCGCGCGCACCTTCCGGCGTGCTTTTTGTCAGCATGGGAGTCTCGATCTCAACAAATCCCTGTTCGTCGAGGTAATCGCGGACTGCCTTCACGATGCGGTGCCTTTTTATAAGGTGGTCCTGCATCGTCGGCCTTCGAAGGTCGAGATACCGGTACTGGAGACGCAGGTCCTCTGCGACCGATTCATCCCCCTTGACGGTCGCTCCTGCCACCATGGACTTTTCCGAAATGGGGAATGGCAAGGGATTTGCCCTGCTCAGGATGGTGAGGTCATTCGCAACTATCTCGATATCTCCGGTGGCGATGTTGGGGTTCTCGGTGCCTTCCGCGCGTCTGATCACAGCGCCCCTGATAAGCACACAGAACTCGTTTTTGAGAAGCCCTGCCCTGTCGCAGTCATCCTTGGGAGTCGATTCGGGACTGAAAACAACCTGGACAATGCCGCTTCGATCGCGGAGGTGGATAAAGAGCACCTCCCCGTGATCCCTCAGGGCATCCACCCAGCCCGCAAGCGTGACCTCTTTCCCCACGTCGGACAGGCCCAGCTGGCCGCAGCCCGATCTGCCATGGAATGTCATTTATATCTTCCTTTCATGTGCACGGATGTTTCAAGGCACCTTCCTGCCCCACACAAGATTGGCATAAAATTACCATTGAGAAAAATATTGGTCAACAGAATAATCTATGGACGACGTGCATCTGCTTCTGACATTTGATATTTGTATTTTGATATTTTTTAGTGCTTCGTGCTTCGATATTAGGATTTCGTGATGTAATCAAAGGAACGTATGAGCGTGTTTGCTTACGAAGAACCCGACACCGATGCTAATCCTCATGGAACATCCGGATCTATGATGCCTTCTCGAGATAATCGACCAGGATGCCCGTGGTCTGGCGGAGCCTCTGGCTCATCGAGAATGCTATCTTCTGAAGCATCTTTATGCCCACATAAGGCTTCTCTTTCAGAAGCTGGTGCATACCTTCTTTCGACAGGGTAACAAGGGTTGTGTCTGTCGCGGCAACGGCGGTTGCCGAGCGCGGGTTGCCGTCTATCATGGACATCTCCCCGATGACCTTGCCTGTCCCTATGGCGGTCACGCGCTTCACGTCCATGTGTTCATCTTTCTTGAGGATATTCACCTCGCCCTTTGCTACAACGGACATGAAGATATCCCTATCGCCCTCTTTGAAGATGACGGTCCCTTTTGCGAACCTCCTCGTCCCCATGTAATAGGAGAGGTCCAGGAGCTCCTTCCAGGAAAAATCCATGCTCAGAGAGGTGTCCTCCAGCATCTCCGCCCTTTCTGCAATAGAACGCCCAACGTCCATATGGCTCTCCCTCTCTATACTATTATCGCCGTTTGTCTCAAGGGATAAAGGAAAAAAGATCGATGCAGGCGGCTACTTCTTACATTCCCCGGCAGATCCGGATTTGCATACTGATCCGTCCGTCCATGTAGCCCCGCTCAAGCTTGCACCGTTCAGCTTTGCCCCGGCAAGGTTTGCCCCGTACAGGTATGCCCCTTCCATGAATGCGCTGCCGAGGTCCGCATTGCTCAGGTTGGCATTGTTCAGGTTGGCCGCTTTCATAAATGCTCCGTGCAGGTTGGCATTGCTCAGGTTGGCATTGCTCAGGTTGGCCCCCGGGACGTCCGCCCTGTTCAGGTATGCCCCGCTGAGGTTGGCATTGCTCAGGTTTGCATTGTACAGGTTTGCCTTGTACAGGCTTGCCCCGCTCAGGTTCATACCACTCAGGTTTGCCCCGCTCAGGTCGCAGCTGGAACACTGGTTTGTTGTCTTTAATTGCTGCAATTGCGCCTCATCCCATGCCGCTGCCAGCCCGGGGATGAAAAACATTCCAAGAAAAATCGCCATGGAAACCAATAGCATGATTCGCCTCATAACGTTCTCTCCTTCTTAAACTCAATGAATACCTTGCGTGCAGTGCAAAACCGTTACTTGCAGGTATTATCAGTTATTTTGGTATAGATCCAAAACACCGTTCCTGTGAGCTCAAGGGTCTGGCCGTCTCTGAGCTTGATTCCTTCTTCATACTCACACTTGCATGCGGTGTACTCTCCAAACATGGTGGCACACAACAAATAAGTTGTATCATCAGTATAGACCTTTGTGCTCTGTCCTATTGCCATTGGGTTGCCCTTTCCGCTGTGACAAGGCTGATTAACTTGAAGCACAACCCCTGCGTTATTTTTGATGCATGCCGTAGGACCTTTTTCGGCTGCGAATAATGCCGTGGATAGAACGAAAAAGAATAAGCAAACAACAATTCCGCAGATTGGAATGCCTCTTTTGGATACCATGGTTATACCCCCTCTTTACTGGATTGAATGAAACGGTACCAGCCTTGCGTTATAATGTCAACAGGATTGCTGCCATTCTAACCGGCGCCTAACACAGAAAGTGGGCCGGTTGATCAGGGACAGGCCATTTATAATTTTTATCTTGTGACGCACTCATCGCTCTCGCGGTCAAAGATCTGTCCGGGCGGGCACGTCCTCACGGGCCTGCACAGGTTCTTGCTTTCGTTCCAGTAGAAGTTGGGCTTGCACTCGCATTTGTTGTTGACCCAGATCTGGCCTCC
>DIWM01000049.1:0-9640 GCA_002428485.1 Deltaproteobacteria bacterium UBA6106 | reverse complement strand
ATCTGGCCTCCCGTGCATCGGGGAATAGTTTGTGGATTTGCGGAAGCAGCGCCTGTAGTCATAGGGGCTGCCTTTGAAGGCACCTGGACTTTTGTGGGCGCATTTTTTTGAAGTGTATCTTGAGCCCATACAAGACCTATCATGTTAAGAAAAATAAACAGAGCAATTATTTTCTTCAGCATCTGTCCTCCTGGCGTTTATGAACCAAACTTAAGCAGCAATGAACTACCCCGCCGCAAGCAGCGGGGTGTCAGAGGATGGAAACGGCATAATTATGCCCCCTCACCCTACCCTCTCCCGCGGGGGGAGAGGGAACAGTATCACCCCGCAGCTTGCTGCGGGGAATCATCCGGATTGAACTCTGGTGATTATTTTAACAGAGCGGAACGAATTGTAAATAGAAATATTCTTCAGGCCAGGGACGTTTAAAGTTTTCTTGATTCCTCCATTCAAGGTTGAGGCAGGGTGCTTTCAGAAGGGAGGTCATTTATAAACAATATACAGGACAATGAGCACAAGCGGCTTGATGATATCTGCATAGAGCGGCGCCCCGGCATTTCCGGGCGCATAATTGTGATTGATAATAATATCTCTTATATGTCCATATGCCGCCCCGAAGCCAAAAACAGAAAATGCTATAATTGTTGACAACCAGAAGCCTTCTCTGAACCAAAAGCAAAGTATGCCAAGAACACCAAAGGACAGGTTTGTTACGGCCACTTCAAATTGGAATGGGCTGCCCGATGGCCACCCGATATATGCGGCGACCTTGTTCGGGAAGAATGCGTGCCCCATGAATGCATATAACCCTGAAATGCCTATATTAAAGGCGAACCCGTAGGCCATGACGATTTCAAGGACGCTCTTTGTGTCATGCCACTGTTTCGTAAAAAAGATATGAAGCCCGGCTGCCAGCAATCCGAGAAACGGCAAGATAATATAATGCATAAGCCCGCCCCCTTCGTTTATTTGAAAGGCATTATCTCTTGCTATGTCTTGATACTATAGAAACCATTAACCATTGTCAACCGGACAGGGGACGTTGACTGTCCCTGTGGTTCGCAGGATCAGGAAATTATCTTTAGCGGGCAGAAATTATTCATAATTTCTCCGAAATCTCCCGCTCCAGTATCGCTTTTATATTCTTACTCATATTGTTCACAAAACCCGGATCGATAACGAGAGCCTCCAGATCAAGCCGGATGCTCCGGCTATCTACGCGGGCGATCATTGAAAGGAGTTCTTCCTTGAGGTCTTTCATATTTTTAAAACCTTCTATGCAGGAAAGATTAGGCTGAATGCCTTTCCGGAGATACCAGAGGAGATCAAAGTAGTCCCGGCCTTTTACCTTTACCGTGGTCCTTCCCTGCTTGTCCGTTTTTTCCCACTTGCGGTAAAGGATCGCCCTGATCTTTGTCGCCATGAGGGTAGATGGATCGAGCGTCTTGATAAGAATTGAACGGTTAAATTTGAAAACCGGGCGGATATCCGTAGAATATTTTTTGCAGAAGTCGATCTCGGAATAGATCTCAACCTTCAGGAACAATATGTCCGTCTCGTCCCGTTTGGTCACACCAAGATCATGGAGGATAGGGAACTTAAGATAGATGTGGAATTTCTGGACGGTTGTTGTCGCTTTCAGGTCAGTGCGCCTTCCGAAATAATCTTCCAGGTCCTTGGCCAATTTTGGAATATTGATCTTTTTCGTTTCATCGATGAAATCCAGGTCTTCGGAAAGCCGCTGGAGGTCGAAGCAGTGCGCAAGGGCCGAACCCCCGTAGAATAGCAGGCGGCTATAAACAGGATGGGAGTAGATAAAATCGAGGACCACAATCTGAAGGTGCTCCTTGAGAAGGTTCCTTTTGAAAAGATTGTTCCGGGAAGGGGTCTCATTTATTATGTTCGCAAGAGCCGGTTTGATGGTTTCCACAATAGTTGTCATTTTAGCCAATGAACGGCCTCCTTCATCCGGGTTGACCCTTCTGTTTCGACGTATCCCATAAGCTCCTTGAGATCCTTCTTTGTTAATTCATCTAGGTTGAGCCGCAGTTCACGTATTGCCCGCTTGTCCGGAAGCAATCTTTTCCGAAGATAGAGATAATCAAAGAGCGCCTTGGCTTTCGTTGCCTTGAGAATGGAAAAACTCCCCTTCTTCACCACTTTGAACCCGAGAAACAATTCTTCCTTGACCTTGTGGTAGATGAAGTTGCCCAGCACGTTGGAAAAGTTTTCTGTTTTGCGAAGCCCCATTGAAGTTATATTGACGGGGATTTCGGTGAGCATGTTGTGCTCATGGAGAACATAATCAAGACTGAGATAAGAAGGCGAATAGATCTTGTTGGCGGCAAATTCAACATAATCGGAGAAGACCCCTCTCCTCTCCGTATCATTGAGATAGCTTTTGGCCACATAGAGACGCTTTCTCAGGCGCACCACCGTTCCCCGCTTTACCTGGCGGGAAAGGATGATGTTAAGATAAGCGCCCTGTTCTCCAAGGGGCGCAAGGTTGGCCGCGCTGAAAAAAGGCAGGTTCTCCACCAGCTTGAGAATTCGTTTCGATCTGATGTTATCGTTTCTCATAATATACTCTCATAGTATATTTAAAGAAACGGGTTGTCAAGGGGTTACTGGCCTGCCCCCAAAAAACTGTACACCACAAAATGTGAGTTTTCTGGCAAAATAGAGAAGGAGGATTTTGTCATTAAGACATCGAAGTTCACCAAGGAGCAGATCGCGTTCACCCTTAAGCAGGCTGAGCTTGGTACACCGGTAAAGGAGGTGATCGACGGGTGGGGGACGTTGGTAACTTCTGTAACTAACCTGGTGCACGCGGCGATATTGGATGTGGTTGACGGAAGAAGGCGGTACCGGGAAAAGTTACATAAGTTACCAACGTCCCTATCAGTGGGTAAGAATGTCAACAGGAGCAGGTACTGGGAGGACACACCTAAGCACAAACCGGGCACACTGTTAGATACAGTAAATAAGAGAATAAAATAGTTATTTGCAGGTATTGTCGGTTATGTTAGTATAAACAGCAAAAACTGTACCCGTAACCTCAAGGGTTTGGCCATCGTTGAGCCAATAGGATTTTTTTCCATCATCCCCCTCACAACGCACGTACTCCCAGATAGTGTTAGGGCATAGTAAACGAGTGGTCGAACCGCTATAAATTTTTACGGTTTGCCCAAGCAATACGTTGCCGCGGTTGTATATATCGGAATGCCCATCTTGGCCAACTCTAAGCACAACCCCTGCATTATTTTTAACACATGCTTTAGGTTCAAAGTCGACTGCGAAGGATGCTGTGGTAAAAACGAAGAAGAATAGACAAGCAATAATTCCGCAGGTCGAAATGTCTCTTTTGGAAACCATCGTGATGCCTCTCCTTGCTGGTTTTAATGAAACGGTACCAGCCTTGAATAAAAATGTCAACAAGAACAGGTTTGGTAGGACACACCTAAGCACAAACCGGGCACATTTTTGTCATGAGGGATGGTAAAGCGCACGTATGCAAGGCAATTGTAATGAATCAAAGGCAACGAGCTGTCGGGCTGGTTACGCGTCTATGGCCAGAACGGCGGCTTCCAGCCTTCCGCCCCACAACATATACTTCCTACCCAATTCTTGTATGCAGGCCAGCAATCCCCTTTGCAGCAATTTGGGAATGAAGAGTTGCACTGATTATTGTACCGGCCACAATCCCTGTGAGGCTTATCTGGGCTCAAATCGCATGGCCAGCACGCGGCGTCCTTCCAATTATAGCAGGTACCAACAGTGATATCGCCGCAGTAAATCCGTGCACCGCCTTGGTCCATCGGGGGCCCCCAGCATGACATCGGTGAGTCGGGGCAGTCTGCGATAACCGGGGCAATAAATCCCAGGGACAGCATAAGCATCATTGAGAGTACGCATATATGTTTTCTCATGGTCACTCCTTATGGTTGAATACCTACTTCTTGCCATAACAGCGGTTAAATCACAAGAACAAAATCGGCATAAGGTTAGGTACAATATAGTCAACGAAAGTGCACAATCGTTATTTGCAGGTATTATTGGTTATGTGAGTAAAAATATTAAAAAATGTACCCGTCGCTTCAAGGGTTTGGCCGTCTTTGAGATGATAATCTTTTTTCCCATCATCCCCCTTACAACGGTGGTAGTCTCCAACCATATCGGAACATAGTAAAAAAAGTCTCGTACCATAAACTTTTACACTTTGTCCCAGTGCTAATGGGTTGGAGAAATCATGCCCATCTTGACCAACTTTAAGTACAACCCCTGCATTATTCTTAACACATGCTTCAGGACCAGAGTCGGCTGCGAAGGAAATGGTGGTAAACGCTGCAAAGAAGAAAATCACCAAAACCATCCTTACAATCGTACGTTCCATGAATAACCTTCTTATATATTTGCATTGACTTTACATAAAAAGGTCGTGTACGGCTATTTCTTGCACTCACCGATTGAACCCGCTTGGCATTTAGACCCATCAATCCATGTTGCCCCGCTCAGGTTCGCCCAATTCAAGTTCGCCCCGCCCAGGTTTGCTCCTCGCAGGTTTGCATTTCCCAGATTCGCACTGTCCAAGTTCACACTGCCCATGTTCGCACCGAACAGTTTTGCCTCGCTCAGGTTCGCCTGGCTCAGGTCTACCTTGAACAGGTCCGCCCCGCCCAGGTTTGCCTGGCTCAGATTCGCTCTGCACAAGTTTGCTCGCGGCAGGTTTGCACCGCTCAGGTTCACACCGCTCAGGTTCGCACCGCTCAGGTCTGAACCGTTCAGGTCTGCCCGGTTCAGGTTCGCACCATTAAGGTCTGCCCCGCTCAGGTCACAGTGTGTACAGTTCTTCGTGGTCTTTAATTTTTGCAGGTCAACTGGATTGAATGCCACCACGTTTTCGGAGACAAGAACCATCCCACCACACAGTAATACCGTGCACGCCATATAGACAATGCTTCTTTTCATTGCGCTTCCTCCTTGTCCCTCATCTTTGTTCCATTACAAAATTATTAAAGCAATGCCTGTGCCATATCAAGGATAGTATCTATTACGGGAAATTTTCAAGGATATTGTTGTTCTATGGGTCAATATACCTGCCAACCGTGGTGGAAGGGGTGCCAACTTTATTGGGATGGAGGTGCCTTCTTGTTGAAACGGGAACTGCTGCACGATTACACACGCATCACACCACCCAAGCACAATCCAAGCACAGTAAAAAGCTCATCGGTGACACTGTTACAGATGTTACGGTTGTTACGGCTATTTGGCAAAGTAAGCACAGAAAAAATCCATCAATGACACGATGATAGTTCTCTAAGGTTCGACATGGCACCTGTCAATACAACGACCTTGATGGGCTTCTTTTACAAGCATATCTGCTCTTTGTATCCTTTGTTGTGTTTCTGACATATGCTGGAAACGAACATCTTCAAAAACCTCGCAGTTTGTTCTTACTTGATGATATAGTTTTCTTAATTCGTCATCTTTCAGTCTGTACTCTTTTGATAAATGTTTTATTACAAGCTGACTATCGCAAAAGCAGGTCACTTGTCTTCTCGTATATACCTGCCTGCATAGTATGCCCTTTCCTTGAATAAGAGAATAACGCAAAAAGCACAGGCAATACCCCATGCGATGATGTAGATGGTGAAGAAAGGGGTCATGCTCATATTCTTTACATACGGGTGGCAAACCTAGTCAAGAGAATGCCATGTTTTGGATTTTGAATGGTAAACGCTTCTCCCAAAGGGGAACTCATAGGTATAACTTAATGCATAGTAATCTCCCCCAACTTCTGTCTTCTTAGGATAATGGTAATACGTCCATCCTCCAGTACCTGCATATCGGGCAGCAGGAATCTTTGATAGGTAATCTGGTACAAGGTCACTTAACCTGTCCGTATAGACCCCTTTCTTTGTTTTGTACTGCTCGCAGGCTGTGATGATGGCGACTGCATTCCTCAAAGTTATCTGATTATTAATGGTCTTTAATGCAATAGCACATATCAGCATAACGGCGTAGATTCCAATGGCTACCAGTTTTGTTCTTGCTGGGTATCTTTTCAAAGCAATCACTATGAGCGCAACCAGAAAGGCAATTATTATAGAACTGAGGGATTCCATGCTAATAGCAAAAACGAGAAATATAATGGAAGCGACTATGATATGGGAAGTTATATTTGCATGCCTTTCAGCTTCTAAAACCTTTCCTGATATGGTGTTCTGGCTCATACCCACCCCCTATTTTATTCTTTCACTCACATGCCTTTCGCGGGCTCCCTGTTCTTGTATTTCAGGTATTTGAACCCCGAGAGGGCATCGGTCACGAACACGTAGGTGGTCACTGCACTGTCATAGGTGTACACCTTGTTGTCCTCCATGACGAGGGAGCCCATCTTCACAGGAAAGATATCCTCGACGCCGCAGCTGAGCTGCAGCCACTCACCTTTTTTCTTCGGTAAGCCCTGCATCATCTTCGCGACCTCGATATTCGATACCTCCGCATCGGTTGCCCGCCAGCAGTTCTTGCTCCCGTGACCGACAAGGACGATGCTCTGACACTTCGGGTCCCTGATGACCTTTTCCAGGTCCGCGCTCTTTGCCCTGAAGAACCATTTCACTTTCATGTTCTTGTTGTTGAAGTAATACGTCCAGGGAATATAGGCACCGAGAAAGGCACATGGAGATGCCCAGTAATCGTATTCCCAGAGGGCATAATCGGAAAGGAGCACAGTGGCATACTCGTCGTTCTTGATGCTCATGTCTCTGATGGTGGCAATGGTTGCAACACCGATGTAGATGAGTGCACAGGGCAGGATAATCCGCCGGAGGATGAATTTCATCCTCTTGCGTGTGAAGAAAGGTTCGCCGAATCGCATGGCTTACACCTCTTTTTACATTATCTTTGAGACCTCTATGGGTTGCAAGGGTTTTCTTCAAACGTCACTGTTCATTCATGGTCCACCCAAGCACAATCCAAGCACAATTTTACAAAAACAGAGCAAGCAATTGATAGTTCCAGATTCGTGCAGAGTAGCTATGAAGAGACAATATACTTTAATTAATTCAATGGGTTATGGCGGAAGTGCATGGGAATCGAACCCACCTACCAGCTCGTCACCGGTACACTGGTTTTGAAGACCAGGAGACCCACCAGGCGCCTCGGCACTTCCGTGACATTAAATGTATTAATTACCATCCATATTGTCAATGTGAATGTGAGGAAAGCTGCGCGATCTCGCGGCAGTAGTCCCGGAAGTTATTGACGCCGATAAAAAATTCTCTCATCATGATGACCCAGTAGTACTGGCCCTTTTTCGTAAGGGAAAGTATGTTCCCGCGCTGTTCCAGCCCGCCCACAGCCTTGAAAAAGGCGATCTCCCACCTGAGGTATTCGTCAACGTCTTCGCCGTATTTCCTGCCAAGCCCATCAAGGTCAAGATGGAGCCCGAAAAGCTTCATGAGAAAATCATAGAGGAGGCGCTCTTTTATGGAACACTCCCGCTTCGCCACAACGGGAAACTCTTCTCTTCCTATACGCCTGATGTAATCGACGATATCGAAGGTGTTGGCATAGACGTTTCCGCCGATATAGCCGATAGAACCGCTTCCGAGGCCGGCATATTCCTCGTAATTTATCACGTACTCGTCGATCATCCCGTCCGCCCTCGAGAAGCACCATGCCGTTGTGGGATCATAAAGCGAAGCGAGCCTGTCCGTGATCCTCATGTAGAACTCCCTGCCCCGCCCGTACTTCACGGCGCCCACCTTTTCGGTCATCACGCCCTTTGTATAATCTGAGACCATAAGGGGATAATAGGTGATCTGGTCAACCTTCAGGCCGGTAAGCCGTGAGAGGTCCTCCTCGAGAATAGCCATGGTCTGGGTCGGAAAATTGAAGATCATGTCTGCGTTGAGCGTATTGAACTTTCCCTGTGTTGATCGAAGCCGTTCAGCTATCTCTTCGCCGCTTCCGTATTTATGGTAACGCCCGATGGTCTTCAGAAGCCCATCGTCAAAGGTTTGTATTCCCACTGAAAGCCTGTTCACGCCTATCTCTTTCAGGATGCCGATGTTTGCATCCGTCAGGTGGTTCGGGTTCGTCTCAACGGATATCTCCATGATCCGGTATGTCTTTTTTATCAGTTCAACGGTGCTTGCAAGCTCGTCGATAAGGATGGTAGGGGTCCCGCCGCCGACATAGAGGGCGCCGAAATCATAGCCCAGATCCTTGTACATGAGGACCTCTTTTCTCAGCGCCTCAAAGTACGGCCTCGCCAGGGCCTCATCGAATACAACCCGGTTAAAGGAGCAATAAGGACAGAGCTCCTCGCAGAAAGGGACGTGGACGTAGAGCAAAAGAGGCGTGTCGCTGCGCTTGCGCGGTATCGTATGTGATACGCGCGGAGAGAACTGGAGGTATGCGGCGTTCTTTTTCCGTGCGATATGGGCGATAAATCTTTCGATCAGCATAATGTATCCGGAGCATATAACAGCAAACAAAGAATGTTACGGTCTGAAGCCAAAAAAATCAAGTATATAATCTCGCGGCCAACCATGAAAGTCTTGACTTGTCGCGGAGACATAGTTAAAACATCACATTGCTGATATGAGAAAAATCCTGATCGCAGGGCTTTTGGGCGCGGCAAGCATAATGGCCGCTTCATTCGCCATGGCAGCCGAAAAGTCCGCAATGCCTCAGCAGGGGCTTAAGGTGGTATCCGATTCTGCGGGCAAATCTTCTGTGACGCCGAAAGAGCGCTACCTTATCCGCGTAAAAACCCGCTCAGCCGTCGATGTCACCGGCTCTGTCGTGCGCATTGACAGGGCCGCGAAGAACATCACCCTGAAGGGAAAGGGAAAGACCATAGCGTTCGATATGGTCAACCCTTCTCTTATCGGGTATGCAGATATCGACGAGATCAGGAAAGGGGATACGGTGACCGTCTCCTATACGAGGGATGGGCTGCAGATCAGAAAAGGCCTCCCCCCTGCGCCGGCACAAACGAAAACCGCTCATGCCAGACCCGCGAAGGAACAGCCACCGGAACAAAAGAAGACTACACAAAAGACAATTAAACAAAAGGCCTCTGATGCGGCCTACGGGCAACCAAAAAAACCATCTTTAAAAACAGAGGCGAAAAAACCTCAAAAAACAGCCTCCGTCAGGACAAAACCTGTCAGACTCCGTGACAGGCCGATGACTTCGGAGTTTCGGGATGTGGACAACAACAAGGACGGGAAGGTATCGGCAGTGGAATTGAGTGTTTTATTCCCCAACCTTACGCTGCAGCAATTCAAGGAATACGATAGGAACAGCGACGGGGTCCTCGATGAGCAGGAGTTCCGTGCCGCGAAACGAAGCAGGTAAATAAGCAGAGGCCCGGCCTAACCATTCCCCCCTCTCCCTGACCCTCTCCCGCCAGGGGAGAGGGAATGTTGTTGCTATGACCTTCTTCCGCAAAGGGAGAGGGAATGCGCTACCAAGTGCCGCCTGTGCCCTAGCCCTTTTCCTCATGGGGAGAGGGAATGTTGTTGCTATGACCTTCTTCCGCCAGGGGAGAGGGAATGCGCTACCAAGTGCCGCCTGTGCCCTAGCCCTTTTCCTCATGGGGAGAGGGAATGTTGTTGCTATGACC
>DIWM01000020.1 GCA_002428485.1 Deltaproteobacteria bacterium UBA6106 | reverse complement strand
TCTCATTTTCATTGACATGTTCCGTAGAAGCAGCATAAAGCCGAGAGCGAAGAGCTGAGAGTAAAACAGCTCATGGCTCATAACAAACTCGATACTCGACCATCTATAATCGATCATCGACGTTCTACGTTCAACGTTAAAACCTGATACATCCCACCAATAATCAGCGGAGAGCCGATCGGTTCATCTGTTTCTTCTAGTCTGTCTGATCACAACCAAAGAAAAAAAGTAAAACTCAATGAACCAGAGGAACCATTTTAACCCCTTAAAACCATTCTATATCTATGAAATGAAAAATACAAACATTTTTTATATGGAGTAGCCGGCGCAGACCGCATTCGCCACCTGCCCGATGAGCGAGTCGGGAGGTATCTCGCTGTATCCCAGGAGCTTGTATTTGTCCTTGATCTTCCCTACAACGGTATCGTGCAGCGTCTTCCCCTCCAGGGTCCTGTAGATCACCCTGAGGGTGACATATTCATATTGCCTGCAGTCGATCCTGTCGAGGATGAGGGAATAGTAGGCGCCGGCGATATTGGGCATCAACATAACCAAGTCATCGTACATCCCCCGGCTGTAGATGAACTTTTCCCAGACCATCGCCTCACCGCTTATGCTTCTCACTGCGGACTTCTTCTCGTAGAACATCTGGCCGTCCTCGTTCTCCCCCACCTTTACCCATTCCTCAGTCGTGTACTGGTATTGCCGGGAAAAAAGGGCAAGCTGGATGGCGCAAAAGAAGCAAAAGAACGCAAGGGAAAAGGCCAGCGCCTGCATGATGCCGTAGTTGTGGGCATCATTCTTCATCATCTTCCTCTTCCCTGCCGGATTCGTATTTACAGGTATCACCGTCCCTGTATGAGTCGCAGGACGGAAGGGGGATGCAGGGCATGTTGTTCAGCGTGCACCACTTCCCGCCTGATGCAAACATCGATATGCCGAGTATGTCAAAAAGGTCGTCCATGGTTCATCTCCGGTTCGTTACCGTCTCCGTATCCTCCCCTTCAGGTTCCAGTCCCTGTCGTAGATCCTGTCGCCGTCTCTCCGGTATTTGAGGCCCCAGTTCCTGTCGTATACCTTGTTGCCGTCTATGCGGTATTTGAAGTTCTGCTTCTCGTCATAGACCTTGCTGCCTTCTACCCTGCCCTTTCGATTCCAGTCCCTGTCGTAGATCCTCCCGTTGTCTTCGATGCGGTATTTCAGGTTCCCGTCCCTGTCGTATATCGCCTCCCCGGCAAAAGAAGGGGAACTGATGAGCAAAGAAAGACCGAGGCCCGCGATCACCAGGCAAACCCTGCTATTCAACTGTGACCTCCGCTGTATCCGATGTACGGCATCCTCTTATTATGAATTATACTCTATTTTATCAGACGGTACTGACAACAGGGTGTCAGAGAGAAAAGAAAATAGGCAAGCCGGCACGGCCCATTGGCGGACGCTAAGAGCCATGCCGGGGGTGCCTGTCTTTGATAATGTAAAAACTATTGGTATCTTAGTTTGGCGCAGTACGCGGAAGTTTCTCGCCTCGCTTAACAATCTCAACTGCCTGTGCAAAACGGTTATGAAAAGTACCTTCTGTCAAGGTTGTTGCAATATTGATAGAGAGCCGGCGTTTTGTAACAACGGTAACCTTCGTATGGTCCTTATCGAAAGGTTCAATCCATGCTCCCATAACCGCTCCCCACGAGACCATGTTCACTCCGCTGCTGGTCAGCATATAGCCTTCATCTTTATGTTCTTCAATTGCATCCGAGCCCTCCCAACGAAAGACGGTTTTGGCGATCTCCCACGCCTGGTCTGGAGTTACAGGATAAATCTTCATTGTTCCTTCAGCGTCCGGGCAATAAAGATGACATCGCTGCCGTAATATCCCCGAATGGTCTCGATAAGGATCTTGTCAAAGACGATCTCGCCGCAGTTGTCCCCCAGAAAGACGATCCGTTTTGCATTGCGAAGCCTTTCCTTTAGCTGTTCTGCGCTTGCAGGGTCCAGCATAAAGCCTTCCAGTTTTTTTATGATCTCTTCCACCGGCTGTTCCGCCGCGATCGTCATTATGTCGATTGCATTCCCTGTGATCGAGAATTTAACAGCCGACGACAGGGGGTCCTGGTCTTTCAGAAGGGACTCTTTGACCAAAGGATAGAGCTGAAGCGCTATATCGTTCTGTCTCTTTTTTACTTCTTTCAGGGGGTCATCAATCCCCGACATCTCGCTGAATATGATCCACAGGCGGCTTATGATCTCAGGTGAAGTGATTCTGAAGTCTTGTGGAGACACCGGTTTTTTTCTTTCAATGGCGTCAGCGAATGACCGTATTTTTTGCTCGTCGTTAAGGGCGATGTCTGCAACCTTCGTGAACATCTTCGTGATGCAGGGGTAGCAATCAGGCCATATGTGCATCGGTGTTCCCCTCCAGGATTCATAAGATCAATTTCATGCTTCACGACTCACTCGTGATCACTTTCAGGAGATTTACCTCGTCAAGGGCTTTTCCTGTCCCTTCGGCAACCGCGGTCAGGGGATTGTCCGCGATGATGACAGGAAGGCGGGTCACTTCCTTGATGAGAAGGTCAAGGTTCCTAAGGAGCGCCCCTCCGCCGCTGATAACAATGCCTTTATCAACGATGTCCGCAGCAAGTTCCGGCGGTGTCTGCTCAAGGGCGATCCGTATGGTTTCTATGATGGCATTGACGGGTTCGGCTATGGCCTCCCGAATCTCCCTTGATGAGATCTCCAGGGCTTTTGGTATCCCGGCGATAAGATCCCTTCCCTTGATCTCCATTGTCGTCTCTTCGCCGTCGAGGTTCGGGTATGCCGAACCGATGGTGATCTTGATGTTCTCCGCAGTCCTCTCGCCGATGAGGAGGTTGTACCTCCGCTTGACGTACTGAACGATCGCCTCTTCGATCTTGTCGCCGGCAATGCGCACGGAGTTGCAGTAGACAATGCCGGCGAGGCTGATGACGGCCACTTCGGTGGTGCCTCCTCCGATGTCGACGATCATGTTGCCGCTCGGCTCGGTAATGGGCAGACCAACGCCGATCGCGGCGGCCATAGGCTCTTCAATAAGATACACCTCCCGCGCCCCCGCTGTTTCTGCGGATTCCCTTACGGCCCGCTTTTCGATGGGAGTGATGGCGGAAGGCACAGAGATGACGATCCTCGGCCTCGCATAGGATTTTTTATTATGTATCTTCTGGATGAAGTACTTGAGCATTGCCTCGGTGATCTCGAAATCGGCAATGGCGCCGTCCTTGAGCGGATGGGTGGCGACGATGTTGCCGGGAGTCTTGCCGAGCATCTTTTTTGCCTCTTCGCCGACGGCGATGACCTTTTTAGCTCCCCGGGAATCCTTGTAAACAGCCACCACAGAGGGTTCATTGGAAACGATGCCTTTGTTTTTTGCGTAAACAAGCGTGTTCGAGGTGCCGAGGTCAATGCCCAGATCTTTTGATATGAATCCAAAGAGCGCTCCGAACATTTCTCCTCCTTCCAAAACAGTTATACTATTTTAAAGCCTTAAAAACAATAAACATAGAGATCAAGAGTCGTTAAGGATGGGTGCAATCTCTCCTTGCAATAGCCTTTTCTATTGTCTACAATGAATGTATCGGACAAAATGGAAGCGCTTATCAAACTTAATGAAAAGGCACAGGCAGATCTGCGTGAACGCGTCAAAGAGCTCTCCTGTCTTTATAATATAGCTCGTCTTGCCACCGAGAGAGATGCCGGGATCAATGAGATGCTGGTAAACATTGTGGAGGATCTTCCGCCCGCCTGGCTGTATCCGGAGGCAGCCTGTGCAAGAATTGTTCTCGACGGCTGTTCGTATTCAACACGGAACTACCGGCAGGGAAAATACCGGCAGCGCGAACCGATCATCATCAACGGAAAACGCCGGGGCCATATCGAGGTCTGCTACCGCGATGAACGACCGAGGCACGATGAGGGGCCATTTCTCAAAGAAGAGAGGCATCTGATCGAGGCGGTAGCGAAAGAGATTGCAATCGTTATAATGCGAAAGGAGGCGGAGCAGGACAGGCTGAGGCTTGAAGAGCAGCTCAGGCATGCCGACAGGCTGGCTACCGTCGGCCAGCTTGCTGCCGGTGTTGCCCATGAACTAAATGAGCCCCTCGGACACATACTCGGTTTTGCCCAGCTTGCACAGAAATGCCACGGGCTTCCCTTGCAGGCGCAGGAGGATATCGGCAAGATACTGGCTACGTCCCTTTATGCCCGCGAGATCGTAAAGAAGCTCCTGATCTTTGCCCGCCAGATCCCGCCGCAACGGGGAAAAGTGAACATCAATAACCTTGTTAATGAGGTTTTTAACTTCCTGGAATCACGGTGCGCAGGCAACGGGATCAATGCAGCCCGCTCCCTCTCGCCCGATATCCCGGAGATAGATGCCGACCCTTCACAACTGAAGCAGGTGTTTGTAAATCTTATCGTCAATGCACTGCAGGCAATGCCGGACGGAGGCGACCTAACGATCTCCACACATAAAGGACATCGGAAAATCCATATTATCGTGGAGGATACCGGAGTCGGCATGGACAGGGAGGTCCTCCAGAAGATATTTACCCCCTTTTTCACAACGAAGGATATAGGACTGGGAACGGGCCTGGGGTTACCGGTAGCCCACGGCATCATTGTTGCCCATCAAGGTTCGATCAGGATCGAAAGTAAAGCAGGACAAGGAACTGTATGCAGGATAGAATTGCCGATCAAAGGATCCAAAAAGGTGCGGGAAAAGACTTGGAGCTCTCCGACAGAAAAGACCGCATCTTAACGGTAGATGATGCACCTGCAACGCTGGAAGTGCTCCGGCGCAACCTTGCATCCGCAGGGTACATAGTATTCACCGCATCCAGCGTTGCTGAAGCCATCAAAATTCTTGACGCCGACCCCGTCGACCTTGTCATCACAGACCTCAAGATGCCCGGCATAAGCGGCGTGCATCTTGTGAGGCACATCCGTGAAAACTTCAGCGATATGGAAGTGATGATCATCACCGGCTACCCCAGCGTGCAGGGGGCGGTCGAAGCGGTGAAGACAGGGGCCGAAGAATACCTGGTAAAGCCCTTTACCGACGATGAGCTTCTTTCCGCTGTAGAACGAACCCTCAAGAAGCTTCACATGCGAAGGGTTGCCCATGCATGCCCGCAGAAAAAGACTTCCGCTCCCCATGGCCTTATCGGTGAATCGCCTGCCATGGATAAGATCAGGGACTTTATCGCAAGAGCTGCCCTGACATCTGCAACCGTGCTTATCTGCGGGGAGAGCGGCACCGGGAAAGAGCTGGTCGCGAGGGCTATCCATTACAGCAGCAAAAGGGTTGCAGCGCCCTTTGTACCGGTCAATTGCGGGGCAATACCCGAAGAGTTGCTTGAAAGCGAGCTCTTCGGGCATATCAAGGGCGCCTTTACCGGGGCGGCAGAGACCCGCGCCGGTTTTTTTCAAACAGCGGACGGGGGCACGATCTTTCTTGATGAGATAAGCGAAACAAGCCTGGCAATGCAGATCAAACTTTTACGGGTCCTCCAGGATAAGGAGGTCTGCATGGTCGGCTCGAGCCGTACAAGGAAGGTCGACGTGAGAATCCTTGCATCCACCAATAAAGACCTTCAAACGCTTGTCCAAAAAGGACTGTTCCGGGAGGACCTCTTTTACCGGATCAATGTGATCACCGCAGACCTCCCTCCTTTGAGGGAGCGGGGAAGCGATATATTGCTTTTGATCCGTTTTTTTTCCAGGAAGTTCTCAGAGGAGCTGGGACGGCCGGCGCCCCGGTTTTCTGATCGGGCGTTGGAGGTTCTCCGGAATTACCACTGGCCGGGGAACGTGAGGGAGCTTGAAAATACGGTGCAGCGCCTTGTCGTTATGACAGACGGGGTCACGGTAGACGCCCCTGATCTCCCCGAGCACATGCGTTTTTCGGCCCTCGGGCACGGGTCTTTCAACCGCACCCTCGCGTCGGTCGAGGCCGAATACATCAGGAATGTTTTAGCCAGTGTAAACGGCAATAAGACCAAGGCGGCAGAGATCCTCGGGATCGACAGAAAGACCCTGCGCGAAAAACTTTCAAAAACGCGAAAAACATATTCATGAAGACGGCCACGAGGACTTGGCTTTCCTCGATCTAACGACAGCGCAAAGGGGAATAATTCCCCGGTGGCGCAGAACTACCCGACGGCAGAGGCCGTCCCCTTTTCTTCGCTGAAAAATACTACTACACGTAACCATGCAAGATGATGTGCGATCAACGGTAATCGCAAGGAGGAAGTCCGCTCTTTCTCCTGATTAAAAAACCGTGGCAGGGAAAGTGCATTTCTTTTAGACAGAAAAACCAACCGAACCGAAGGGGAGGTGTGCATGAAGAGGATGGCCAGGGCAGTGAAGGGAAAGGCAAAGCCTGTTCTTTTCGAAGAGAACATATACCAGGGCCTCTGCCCCTCCTGCGTGAACCTCGAAATATGCTCGTTTGCGAGGAAGTCGGAGGGGCCGGTCTTTTACTGCGAGGAATTTGACGATGACGACGGGTCTGCAAGAAAGAATGTCCGCCGGGTGCAGGGGGGCATCAGCGAAGAAAAGGATTGCAGTGGAAACCATATAGGACTGTGTACAACATGCGAGAACCGGGACGATTGTGTCTTTTCCAGGCACGAAGGCGGTATATGGCATTGTGAAGAGTATCGATAAAGGAACTCCCGGAAAGCAGGGAGAATACATGTGCAGGAGAGAACAATATGGAAACAAAAGATATTCTCAATATAATTCGTAAAGGCAACGGGAAGGCGGGGATCATCTCCATCCTTGAAAACATCCAGGAGAGGTACGCCTATCTGCCCGAAAAGGCGCTGAGGCTTATTGCCAGAGAGACCGGATATCCGCTTGTGGATATCTACGGCGTTGCAACGTTCTACAAGGCATTCAGCCTGAAGCCGCGGGGGAAACACTGCATATCGGCATGCCTTGGCACCGCGTGCCACGTCCGCGGCGCCCAGGCCGTCGTGGATGAATTCAAGCGGCAATTGGATCTGGCGCCGGGCGGGACGACCCCTGACAATGAGATCACCCTTGAAACGGTAAACTGCCTCGGGGCATGCGCTTTGGGCCCGATCGTTGTTTCGGACGGGCACTATTTCGCAAATGTAGCCCCTGGGGATACCAAGGATATAATCCAGGGAACAAAGGACGGGGTGTATGGATCGAACGGGAATGCGAAGATGTATCTCTTTCCCATTGAGGCCGCCTGTCCGCAGTGCAACCGGAGCCTGATGGACAGCGAATATCGCCTTGCGGGTTATCCGTCCATCCGGGTCAATGTTCTGGCGGGAGAGGCGAGGGGATGGGCGAGGCTGCCCTCCCTTTACGGCAATTTTACGAGGATCTACGAGCACGAGATCCCGGATAATACGCTGGTCAAATTTCTCTGCCCCCATTGCGGTTCGAGCCTCCAGGGCAAGGCCGGCTGCATGGAATGCAACGCACCGATGGCGACGGTAAAAGTAAACGGGGGAGGCGGGGTTGTCAGCATCTGTACGCGCACCGGATGCGCCGGGCACATGCTTGAGCTCAACGGAGCTGCGGCATGATGGATGTGCGCAGGGATAAGCTCGCATCAGTAGATGAATTCTTTGCAATGCAGGCGCAGCTCATTGCCCATGACGATCCGGAGATGCCGACCATCGTCATCTCCGCAGGCACCTGCGGCCAGGCAAGCGGCGCAAACGCTTTGATCCGCGTGGCAAAGGGCGAGCTTCTGCAGAAAAAGCTCACAGGCAGGATCCGCCTCCGCATTACGGGCTGCCACGGCTTCTGCGCAATGGAACCGTCCGCGCTTGTGGAGCCCAGGAGGACATTCTATCCGAAGATAAACCCGGACGATATGATAACGATCATTGAGGCGACAGCGAAAGGCGACATCGTCGAAAGGCTGCTTTTTGTCGATCCTGAAACAGGCAGGCGGATCGAGAGAGAGGAAGATATACCCTTTTTTAAAAGACAGCTCAGGACCATCATCGGCCGGAACGAAAAGGTCGACCCCCTTCGCATCGATGATTACATACGCAACGGCGGCTATCAATCTTTCGCGAAGGTCATGTCCGGGCAAGGGCCCCGGTTTGTGCTCGATGAGGTAAAGGCATCGGGGCTGAGAGGGCGGGGTGGAGCGGGGTTTCCCACAGGGCAGAAGTGGGAGCTCTTCGCCTCCCAGAAAAACGGCGCCGCAAAATACCTTATATGCAATGCCGACGAGGGGGACCCCGGCGCTTATATGGACAGAAGCGTCCTGGAGGGCAACCCCCACAGCATCATTGAGGGCATGCTGATAGGCGCCTACGGTACGGGCGCGACGGAGGGCATCATCTACATCCGCACCGAATATCCGCTGGCGATCAAACATCTCAACGTTGCCCTTTCGCAGGCCGGGGAATTGGGCCTGCTCGGTAAGGACATCATGGGAACAGGGTTGTCTTTTGACGTAGAGATCGTGAAGGGAGCAGGCGCGTTTGTCTGCGGTGAAGAGACCGCGTTGATAAGGTCTATCGAGGGCAGGATGGGAGAGCCCCGGCAGAGGCCGCCATTCCCGATCGTGAAAGGACTCTACGGAAAACCTACCATGATAAACAATGTGGAGACCTGGGCGAATATCCCTGTCATAATAAGCTTTGGCGGCCGGTCTTTTGCCGGTGTAGGGACGGAGAGAAGCTCCGGAACAAAGATCTTCAGCCTTGTAGGAAAGATAAAAAACACGGGGCTTGTCGAGGTTCCGATGGGAATGACCATAAGAGAGGTCGTCGGTAATATCGGAGGAGGACCGGCAGAGAACGGAGCAATAAAGGCAATCCAGACCGGGGGCCCATCCGGGGGCTGCATCCCGGCATCGATGTTCGATCTGACGATCGACTATGAAAGCCTGAAAAATGTAGGCTCTATCATGGGGTCCGGCGGCATGATCGTAATGGACGACAAGACCTGCATGGTGGATGTGGCCAAGTACTTCATGAACTTCCTGAAGGACGAGTCCTGCGGAAAATGCTTCACGTGCCGGAAAGGCACCCAGAGGATGTACGAGATACTTGACGATATCTCAAGGGGAAAGGGAAACCTTGAATCTCTTGACCTCCTTGAAGAGCTCGCTGTAACCGTACGGGACACGACCATGTGCGGCCTGGGACAGACGGCGTCAAATCCCGTCCTCTCCACGCTGCGCTACTTCCGGGACGAATACATTGAGCATATCGAAAAGAAGCGTTGTCCGGCAGGGGTATGCAAAGGTCTCGTCACCTATTTTATCAGTGACCGCTGCACAGGATGTATGCTCTGTGTGAAGGCCTGTCCCCAGGGAGCGATCACAGGAAAGAAGAAGCAACGGCACGTTATAGATGCGGACAGGTGCATCAAGTGCGGGAACTGCAGGGACGTTTGTAAGGCAGGCGCCGTAGAAGTGGTATGAGCGGAAGTAAACGATAAAGAAGAGGAGCGCACATGATAAACCTTACATTAAATGGCCTCAACGTCTCCGTTGAAGAGGGGACGACGCTGCTCGAAGCCGCAAATTTTTATGGCTTCCCCATCCCCACGCTGTGCCACAAGGAGGGGCTTACTCCTTACGGGGCGTGCAGGCTTTGCGTGGTGGAGATCGGGGAGGGGGAGGGCGCGAGGCTCGTTTCATCGTGCACCTATCCGGCAGAGGAGGGTCTGAAGGTCCGGACCGCCTCGGAACGGGTCATAAAGGCGCGAAGAATGATTATAGAGCTCCTGCTCGCATCATGTCCGCAGTCGAAAACGATTCAGGACATTGCCTCTCAATATAACGTGCGCCAGCAGCGATTTCGACAGGAATACGAAGACTGCATACTGTGCGGATTGTGCGTGCGCATGTGCAAGGAACAGATGATGGCCAACGCGATCGGATTCCGTGGTCGCGGGACCAACAGGAGCATCGGGACGCCGTTCGATGTTCGTTCGGACGTCTGCAGGCTCTGCGGCGCCTGCATGTATATCTGCCCGGCCTGCGAGCTCCGGTGCACTTACACTGAACCGGAAAAGGCAATATGCGGCGGCTGCGCGAACTTGAGCCCGCCCTGTCTCGAGAAGGAGCAGTTCCACGACATGATGTGCTACATGTCGCCGTGCGCGGCGTGTGAAATAAAAAAAGATTAGCAGAAAGGAGAGCTATACATGTCTTTTTCAAGAATAAACACCTCAAGCGCAACCCTTACCAAGAACAGGACCGAGGAGTCGATAACCCCTGCCTCAGGCATGTGCGTAACCTGCGTCGACGGCTGCATCGGCATGTGCGAAATAGGCAAGTCCGCATACCGCGGCCATGAAGTTATATACCCGCAGCCCTTCGGCGTCATCACCACGGCAGCGGAAAAGAAATATCCTGTCGACTATTCGCATTTCAACATTATGGGCACGGTAGTGGGCGCACAAGGCATAGAGGCCGATAGCGACAAGGCCATCTTCCCGGCGGTAAGCCTTGAGGTCCATATAGGGTATGACAGGGGGATAAGATTTCGTTACCCCTGGATCATCTCCGGCATCGGCTCGACCAACATCGCCAAAAACAACTGGGAGGGGCTTGCGATAGGCTCCGCGCTGTCAGGCACAGGGCTCACCATAGGCGAAAATGTCGTCGGAATGGACCCTGAAGCCGTTTTCAAGGGTGGCAGGATTGTTGATACTGTGGACCTGAAGCGCCGCGTAAAACTGTACAAGGACTATCAGCATGACGGGTACGGTGCGATCATCGTGCAGGCCAATGTGGAAGACAGCCGCTTGAAGGTGCAGGAATACGCCATCGGGGAACTCGGGGTAGAATGCGTGGAGCTCAAGTGGGGCCAGGGCGCAAAGGACATAGGCGGCGAGGTCAAGATAAAGGACCTGAAGAAGGCGCAGATGCTTCAGGAGAGGGGATACATTGTGCTGCCCAACCCCAATGACCCGAATGTGATAAAGGCCTTTGAAATGGGGGCATTCAAGGAGTTCGAGCGGCATTCGAGGGTTGGAATGATAACCGAGGAATCTTTTGCGAAGACCGTGGATGGCCTCCGCAAGGCAGGGGCAAAATATATCTTCCTCAAGACCGGGGCATACCGCCCTGCCGATCTGGCGCGTGCCGTTTCATTCTCGTCAAAATATAAGCTGGACCTTCTTACCGTTGATGCTGCCGGCGGCGGCACAGGGATGAGCCCGTGGCGGATGATGAACGAATGGGGCGTTCCCCCTGTGGAGCTTCACTCGCTTGTGTATCAGTACGCAAAGAGGCTTTCGGAAAAGAAGAGATACCTGCCCGCTATCGCTGTGAACGGCGGATTCGTATTCGAGGATCAGATATTCAAAGGCCTTGCCATGGGCGCGCCCTTTGTGAAGATAGTGGGAATGGCGCGCGCCCCTATAGCTGCGGCAATGGTAGGCAAGACGATAGGCCTGTCTATTGCGGCGCAGCAGGTTCCTGTCTATATAGAGCGGTTCGGCAATACAAAGGACGAGATCTTTGTCACCGCAAGCTCTCTCCGCAAGGAACTGGGAAATGAGGCATTCGAAAAACTGCCCACAGGCGCGATCGGCCTCTATACATACTATGAACGGCTGGCGCAGGGTCTTCGTCAGCTCATGGCCGGGAGCAGGAAGTTTTCCCTGGAGCATATGTCGCGGAACGACCTGGCGGCATTGACCCGTGAAGCGGCCGAGATCAGCAACATCCAGTATATTATGGATGTTGACAGGGCAGAGGTCGAAAAGATACTTTCCTGAAGGCGGCGAGTTTATCGAAGGATTGAGAGAAAGACTCTTATTTCTTAGAGAGCTATTGGATGAAGATGGCTGTATCTTTGTTAGACTGGATTATCACTTTGGTCATTACATAAAAGTAATTCTTGATGAAATATTTGATTACAACTTTGAGAATGCCTGCAATATAATGTCTAGGAACATCCTTCACAATTTATTTTCTTCATTATTGCTTTCAGCGAATTATTTCATCACGTTCTTTGAGCGCTGCAATTTCACTTTCGAGTATACACTTTAAACGTGATGGATCCATCGACAGCATCTCATCGATCATCGAGATAAGATGCCTTGATGTAAGCACTCTCGGCAATAAAACATAATCAGCGCCTTCTGTATACATCTTTAAAGCTCTTTGTACACTCTCGGCCGTAACAATGATCTTTGCGTGGGGGCTGATATTTTTTATATGCCTTATAAGTTTCAGGTTATCCGTTCCGACCAATATAGTGTCGGGTATCGTAGAAATAACCAGCTTAGCTTGATGGATTCCGGCGTGGTGGAGTGTGTCAAGGTGGCCAATATCCCCATATATGACCTTGATACCCATTGCCTGGAGCGTTGAGTGCACTTCCGGATTGAAGTCAACCACCACGATCTTATCCTTTAACTTTGCCAATGAAGCGTTTTGATCCATATCAAGCAGCTCTCGTAAAAGCGAGCTCGCTGTACGGTGGAATCCAAGTATGGCAATCTCCTTACCGGATTGTTCTTCACTCTCATCTTGCTGCGTCTCGATGTCTTTTAGCCCTATATTCTGCAGCACGCCATTGAATGCTTTCTGCAGGGTATCGCTGTATTTTATCATATATGTTGAAACTACCGAGGTTATTACGAAAATAAAGATTACTACAGACATGATATCTTGCCCTATATGACCAGCCTTCATGCCCAGCGCTGTTATCACGAGCGAAAATTCACTTATCTGTGAAAGGTTTATCGATGTAAGGATGCTGACCCTGTTTCCGTTCTTTAGAAGATATAGGACCGGGTAGATTGATAAAAATCTGGAGCCTATAAGAAAAAGAGAAGCGACACCGGCAATTGCCAGGATGCCCGGGGCGTTCAATGGATCAGGTATCTGCATACCCAGAGCGACAAAAAAGAGGGTCACGAAAAAATCCCTTATGTTGATCACTTTTGCTATGACATCAAGGTTATATGGAAATGTTGAGATCGCAATCCCCGCGATCAGAGCGCCCATTTCCAGAGATAGATCTAAAAACCCGGCCAGGCCGCATATAAAAAAGCACCAGCCGAGCGATGATATCAGGACAAGCTCGGGAATCTTCGATATGGTCCTGAACAAGCGGGGAAGAACATATTTACTGAGCAATAAGCTGATCCCCACCAGCGCCGCCCCTTTGATGAATGAAAAGAGGATCGTAAGTATCTGGGGATCAGAAAGGTTCGGCTGGATGCCCAGCAATATGATCGCCCATATGTCCTGAAACACCAGGACGCCCAAGGTGATTCTTCCTGCCAGCGTATCGATCTCAAACTTTCCATAAAGCAGTTTCACGACAATGGCTGTGCTGCTCAAGGCACAGCAGGCGGCAAGGTATAAGAGGTCATACCGCCCTCCGCCGATACGATACCCCAGCAAATAAAAGAACCCCAACCCGAGCAAAACACATATAACGAACTGAGAAAGGCCGCTTACAACAAGCGACCTGCCGGATGCCTTCAGCTTTTTAATGTCTATTTCGAGACCTATCAGGAAAAGAAGGAGTATGAGCCCGATGTGGGAAATTGTTTCTATATCGTGCAGACTTGCTACCAGCCCGAATCCAATATTCGGGCCTATGAAGACACCGGCAGCAATATATGCAAGCAGGAGCGGCTGCTTCAATACGTGGCCGATAAAAGACATAACGGTGGCTGCCAGTATTGCGACGCCCACACTGCTTATGAGGTTTCCGCCTCCGCTTTCGCCGGCCATTGCATATTTTGAGAACAGAACAAAAACACCTGCCCATAAAGCTATGCGGAATGGTAGCTTAGGCATATGATGTTTAATTATTTGCAATATATTCATTTATGCCTTTCATATCTCTTTTATATGCCTGCAATAAAAGTTCAAATTTCCTTGTCTTGATTATGCTCTTGCACGCAAAAATAGCTATCGTGAAGGCAAGGTAGAAATAGCCGAACGCCGCCTGAATTATACTACATACTTTTCCCAGCGTGGAAAAGGGTATGATGTCCCCATATCCGACGGTCGTCTGCGTTGTTACGCTAAAATAAAAACAATCCAAGTACGTTATTAAGGCAGCTTGCCCTGAACCATGGCTGCTATGCTTTAACGAGGGGTATCCTTCTAAAGACGGCAATATCATATAGTACAAGGCTGAAAAAAAGACCGACACAACCATAAAGAACAATACGATATAGTACGGGCTTTTATCGTTATTGATGATGTTTATTAAAATCTTTTTCATACCGACTAAACCCCCTCGCAATTTAAGTCTTTTAGATGTGTTTTTTTTGGAGTGCCATTTGCAATAGCTATTTAAAGTAGTTTTGTTAAATCTTTTTATGGGAAAATAAAACTGTTATGAATATGATTTGTTTATAAAGTGACATGATAATAAAAAGAAAAATGAAAGTCAACGGATAAGTGCTCAGAGAAGGAATCGTCTTCAGTTAACCAATGATTATTGCTTAAAAGCGCAGATAAACCATTGCATTGCAAAATTGTTCAGTTCAGGAAGCAGCCCAATACATGCTGGAACAGAAAATAAGCTGACAAATATTTGCACATTTCGCCCCGTTATTAACAAATCCGACAAGTATTCAATAAGGTTTGGCTTTTGTATCGAATTTATATGGGAAAACCACGCCAGTATCTACATCATGTAAATATAAGAATATCTATGCTTGTCTTTGCAACCGTAATGAAAGACCAAGTATCTTTATTACCTTGAGGACTGTGGCAAAGGAGGGGTTGCCCCCGGGATTCAAAGATTTGTACAGACTTTCCCGACCGAGACCGGTGTTTTTGGCAATGTCAGTCATGCCTCTCGCTCTTGCTATATCACCTATGGCAGCCTGTATGAGAGAAGGGTCACCATCCTCAAACGCCGCTTCAAGATAATTTACCATATCTTCTTCGGTTTTCAGATGGTCTGCAGCATCCCATGGTCTTGTTTTCATAGCTTATCCCTCCGCTTGAATCTCTTTGGCCAGCATCTTTGCTCTGGCTATGTCTTTATTCTGTGTTTTCTTATCCCCTCCGGCAAGAAGAATAACAAAGGTTTTGCCTTTGCTCACATAATAAACCCGGTAACCCGGTCCGTAATCTATTTTGAGTTCCATAACTCCTTCACCTACCGGTCTTGTTTCGCCGGGATTGCCAAGAGACAGGCGGCGTATTCTGACATCTATTCTGGCCTTTGCTCTGCTATCAGAAAGACTGTCAAACCATTCTTCATACGCTTCAGTCTGTTTAATCTTGATCACTAGTATATAATGTATCCTATGAGATACATTATGTCAAGTGGAAAGGCTATGGTAAGGTTTCGGGAAAAGCGTGCCATTTCTTTGTAACTTATCTAGCGGTTTCTGCAATATCGGGAAAAAGGCCTGACACCACGAAATGTAAATTGTTGTGGTTGCCCAACCAATTTATTACCTCCTGAAAGCCAACATACTTCCCAGCTGCCCAAGATTGTTAATTACGCCCCGTAACATATAAAACAACACAAACGGTCAGCCGCAGAATCTGTTTATGAAGAAACAACAGTTCCCCAAAGACCTTTATGTTTCTACCCGTAATACATTACAGGTTATTTTTATTTGCCATGGAGAATATCCATCCAGCGTATCGCTTCATGCTCACTTACCTTGCCCAGGTAAATCTGTGTTGTCTTTAAGTCCTGATGACGGAGTATCACCTTGGACACGATTTCCAACGGTACTCCGTTGCGGCTGGCATAGGTGGCAGAATATCTTCTGAGGTCGTGGGGAGATAGGGTAATCTGTAATCTGCTTCCCAGCTTTTTGATGAATGTCCTTGCCGTAGAGTAGCAGATGGGGAATACACGGGTATCAGAAGACATTCCTTTATGGGTTATATATTCACTGAGCCGTTTTGCTACCTGTTCCGGCATGAAGGCGGCCTCCGATTCGTTTCCTGACTTTGGGGTCTTGATGGTAAGCCTTCTTTCGGAGACATCTGATGCCCTGATATTTAGCAGTTCGCCTATCCTTAGCCCGCAGCGAGCCATAAGTTCAAGCATCAACCTGTTCCTCTGGTTTTTTGTGTTGTATATCATCTCATCGACAATCTCCTTTTCAAGGATCATCTTCGGTGTCTGCCTTGGCATCCTGAATGTCTTTGAAAGCAGAGGGGCACTGCATGGGTTCTTGAGATCTGGCAAACATTTTTCAATGATAAAGTTAAAGAAAGCTTTGAGCTGGGCATACCTTAACCTTCCGGTGGCTTTGGATAATGTTTTTGTCATCTGTTCCAGGAAATGGTAGATTTCGTCTGCTTTTATGGAATCGAGATCACGATCAGAAAAAAGAGAGTCGAAATACTGCAATAAGAATCTGTAGCTGTCCGCAGTTCTTTTTCTGTGGTTTGCCTGCTGGTAAAACCTGAATAATGATATCGCTTCTTTTACGTTCATGGCTACCTCCTCTTTTGAAGGTCCTTGGGGATAGTATGAGTATAGAACAGGAAGAGGCTGATGAGGGGTTTTGAAGGCAAAAAGGTTTGTCCTTATGAAGGTACTACTACTAAATTGATTCAGTGAAATTATATGTTGAGAATTACAAATCGTAATTGCCTAGTCTTTCTGGCTGATAGATAACTTCCATTACTTGGAATCTTTTTGTTCCCGCTGGGACCTCCCATTCTATTATGTCCCCTTCCCTGTAACCGATTAAGGCAGTCCCTATTGGTGCCAGTATTGAAACAGCCTTTTCGGTAATATTTGTTTTG
>DIWM01000042.1 GCA_002428485.1 Deltaproteobacteria bacterium UBA6106 | reverse complement strand
GAGCGTGTTTGCGGGGGATGTCCCGGCGCCATGCTCATCCTCCCTTTTTGTTTTTTATAAAAATCCGGAGAAATTTTGAATCGAAGGCGTGTTTTTTGGCATCGTAGGGCTCAACTGGCATGTTGAAATTATGGTTCTCGCCATAAAAAAGTTTGTATTCAATGGTGGTAAATCCCAGATTCCGGAATTTTTTTTCATAGTTGTGAGGGAAAAGCTTTGATGATTTTTCATTCGTTATAATTGCTATATACCGTTTCGATACCCTTGCAACCTCATTGAACAGCGTTTTGTACTCATAGGGTATATGTTCGAAGACGCCAATGGAAAAGACGACGTCATAGCGTTCATCGGGTATCTTCTTTATCTCGTCAAGGGCATTGCCTATGAAAAATGTCCCTTTTTCATAAAGGTCCGGGAAATGTTCCTTCAGGACAACATTTACCGACACATCGTTTATCTCTATTCCCGCAAGGTCCGTATAGCCGTGCTTCAGGAGGTAGTTCAGATTTCTCCCTGCATTACACCCTATCTCCAGAAACGAGGCATTCTGTCCGAGCGCCTTGAGAAGCCATTCGAACATGACGTAGGTGCTGTTGTCTTCCTGAATATAATTCTCCGGCCCGTGCTGGTCGCCCACGTTTCTCGAACGCCAGTGATTGATTTCGTCCGGTTTCCAAGGGGGACTTGTACCGGCCATACCGAAAATAATAGACACGCCCGCCTCGATATTCTTGAAGGTATGGCTGTCCCGTATCTTCCTGTCAGGGTCTACAAATCTGTCGAATATTCCTTTAAGTTTCATTCGCCTTCCGCATCGCGTGGTCGTTCAAAACAGCCCTGAGGTCATCCTCGCCTGCATCTTCACCCTTGATGATCTTTTCAAGCATCAGTTGAACGGTCTTCTGCACCTTTCCGTGGAAGCAATCGGCGTAATATTTTTCCTGCAGGGTCTTTATTCTATTATCATCGAGGTAGATGCCGTTGAGGAAGTTCTTTACGTGATGCTCCAGCCCCTCGTAGTCTGTAACAATGATCGGGAGATGATCGTATGGGAGAAGCGTCTCCATAAGATCCGTCGTTTCATAAAAGATCACTTTTCTCCCTGCCGCCATCAGCTCATCTGCAAGAGAGGTGTGGCACGCAATGGTGAGGTCGGCCTTCTCGCTGATAAAATAAGGGTTGTATTTCTTCAGATCAAGCTCTATTTCAATGTTGTCAATACTGTTAATCTCCTTGACAAGGTCTTCTATGAAAGGGCTTTTGTAAAGATCAGACATCTTTCCCTTTATGACAATGTGGAGTGATGGATAAGAACGTGCAAGCCTCATGAGATCACCGTAAAACTGTCTCGTATGGTGGATCTTTGCGGCCTGGCGGTTGGCGTCCTCTATCTCGTCATCTGGCATATGGTAATCAAGCGCAAGGATGAGTTTCTTTCTTTCTTTTATGGTGTCATATTTTTCGTCATAGACCTGCATCTTTTCGTATTCGTAGAGCTTATCCTCCCTTACCATCCCGACAGGCACACAGTGGTCGATATAGCTGGTTTTTAAACCTTCCTCTTTTGCTGCCCTTCCTGCAACAAAATAATAGTCGAACATATAATAGTTGTCCGGCCAGAATGCAAAGATAAGCCGCTCCTGGGTTGCGCAGACCTTGCAGTCCAAAAGGGCCAATGCCATGGAAAGATACCGCGGGAACAGGTGGTCATACCCGGCTAAGGCGACCTTGAGATTCTTAAAGCGGGAGCATATCGCACTATAACGCTCGACAGTAGCATAAAGATAGAGTGCATACATGATATACCAGAAGCTGTATCGCGCCATATCGGACAGAAGTCTTGTCTTCAGCCTGCAGAGAAGATCGATGACCTTTTTCCTTACCCCTTTCGCGTCGTACTCAATTTCATAAAGGTCCATATAAGGGATTTCATTCTTTTTGTAATATTCGTAATTCTCGGCCATATATTGCGCGTTCTTTTCCCCGAGGGAGATATGAAGGATCCTGGATTTATGAAGAGGGGAATCCGCATTGTCGCTGTAGAAATGGTCTTTTGTAAAAAGGTCGCTGTAAAAGATTCCTTGGTGGGGAAAATAAATTACCTCATATTCTCCGGCATCTTTCAAATGGGGGCTCTTTTCATAACAACCCTGCCCTGCAAGAACCGGTTCAGACCGATCGCCTCGCAGGAATACTAACCCCCTTCTGAAAAAACTTATTCCGTACTCTTTCAGTATTCTTGTATAGCCCTTATAGAAATCAAGGCCAGGAAGTGCGCATACCTTTATTGTGCCTGCAATCCTTTCTTTTAAAAATGATGCAAGAGAATTAAATGAAATAATACTTACCCTGTCATATCTTCCGGTATTTTCAAGATAACGGGCAGCAGCGTATTGCTCTGCAAAAGGCCATATCATGCGGTAGATGTAGTATTTCCAGAAGACGTCCATCTTCTTTCTCTGTGAATCGTTCTTGAGCAGGACGAATGCTATGGCCTGGTGCAGATTGGAATGGCACAGTTTTTCATATATGTGCTCTGAGTACGAGACTGCATCGTACATGCCGGCCAGGTATTGCGACAAGTGCCGGTATTCCCTTTTGATCCATTTGATATTATTCTTTTCCAGTTCTTTTATTTTATCTACATTCCTGTATACGTTGTGCATATCAAGATAGTAGACATCGCCTTTGATAAATATTCTGCGGATTTTGATGTACAACATCGCAGGTTTTGTGAGGCGGTAAATGACAAGACATCTTTTTTTCATCTATGGCATTCTCTCTCTGTTGGCATATATATCAGCCTTGACCTACGTGTTCCGGCGAAAGCGGCGTCCCCTTCCTGATATCGCATGTCGCTGTTTTCTCCAAGGCTCCTTCGTAATATCTCGGATGCATACCAAGCCCCGGCCTGATGATCTTTATATTTTCTTTTGTAAACCTTTCTCCCTTTTTTATGTCCTTTACAACATAGATTGAGCGCCTGAACCTGAGCGATCTCTTTTCTTCATCGACAGGTCCATAATGAATTGTTCCTAAAGCCTGCCACGACCTTCTCGCCTCATCAACGAGGCGCCTCATCTCGTCCGGTTCAAGAGAAAAGGCAGCATCAACTCCGCCTTCTGACCGTGAGGTCGTCAAATGCTTCTCGATCATGACCGCTCCCAGCGCAACCGCAGCTATACTTACGCCAATGCTGAGCGTATGGTCGGAGATACCCACATGTACCTGAAATCTTTCCCTCATATCGGGAATCGTCATCAGGTTGGTGTTTTCCGGTGTTGCCGGATATGTGCTGGTGCACTTCAGTAAAATGATATCCCTGCACCCGGCTTCGCGTGCGGTATCGAGCGCCTCCTGGACCTCGACCTCTGTAGCCATTCCCGTCGAAATAATAATAGGCTTTCCGGTCGAAGCTGCCTTCCTGATCAGGGGAAGATGGATGTTTTCGAATGATGCGATCTTATATGCCGGCGCGTTAAGACCTTCAAGAAAATCAACCGCAGTTTCATCGAAGGGTGTACTGAAAGCTGTAATGCCAAGTTCCCTGCAGCGCTTGAATATGGCCTCGTGCCATTCCCAGGGCGTGTATGCCTGCCGGTAAAGATCATAAAGATACTGCCCCTTCCAGAGGCTCCCGGGGTCGTGAATAAAAAAATCCTCCCCCTTGGCGTCGATCGTCAGGGTTTCAGCGGTGTATGTCTGAAGCTTGACGGCGTTGGCGCCCGCTTTTGCGGCAGCTTCGACGATCTCAAGAGCGCGGTCAAGGGACTGATTATGGTTGCCCGACATTTCAGCAACGATAAAAGGCGGGTACCCTTTACCTATTAATTGATCACCAATTGTAATGGGGTTATTCATCTGCCCCTGTTCCTTTGCTATAAGTGTATACCGTATATTCTTCTTTAAAACCTGCTCTTAAGAAGGACTTCTTCGATGGCAGGTTATCGCCCTTTACCTCTGCAATAATCTGCTTTTCAGATCTTTTTTCATGTATATATTTCTCTGTTGCAAGCCTTATGAGCTCCGATCCCAGCCTTTTACCAAAATAATCCGGATTGAGCATAACGCTAATCAGTATGCTGTTCTGTTTTTCTTCAAACCTCGCAGACCCGAGTTTATTATCATCAGAACATAGGATATATATTGCCGTCATATCATCTGCCAGCCTTTCGGCAAACCATAGTTTATGTTCATCCCAGCTGATGGGTTCCGATCGAAATGAGTTCTTTCTGGACAGGGGATGATTATTCCATTCGAATATATCTTTCATGTCACCCATTATGGCCCGTCTCAGCGTCTTCATTCGCTACATTGCCTCAATTAAGCATTTCCTCTGCGACTCTTTTTGCGCCTTCTCCGTCGACTATCTCCATTGATCTTTTGCTCATATTCATCAGTGTTGTTCTATCGGACATAAGTTTTTCCAGCATTTCTGCTATTTTTGATGGCGTCACATCTCCAAACCATCCCATATTCAAAACAATACCATCACGGTCAAGCTTTTCCACAAAGGCCCGCTGGTTCTCTGCGAGGATCATTGCCATGCTTGGTAGACCGAGGCAGCAGCGCTCCCACGTATTGCTTCCTCCGGCGCCGACAGCAAGGTCCGCATCAGCCATGAGGGGTGCAAGATCATACACCTGTCTATAAAATGCTGCATTGGGAAGCAGGCCACAAAGGGACTCGATTTCCTTCCAGCGTGGGTTTGAGCCTCCTACGAGGACGATAAAGAAAAGATCGGGCCGATCGAGAAGATACGCTGCTTCGATAGCCTTTCCCGTTTCATTTGTATCATCCGCTCCTCCAAAAAAGATGAAAATCTTCTTCACCTCGCCATTGCGGCGTGATGCGTTTTTACGTGTGGCCCTGAATTGGTCGCGGAGGAGCGCATAGGATGATCCTGTAAGCTTCTTGCATCCCTGAGGAGTAATGCCGTTATACGCGTAATGGTCAACCCCATAGTTCTGATTTAGAAGGATGTCACAAACATGCTCGCGGTCAACATAATCGTCAATGACCATAATTTTTTCAGCATATGGCCTCAGATATCTTTCCCAAGATATATCCAGGCCATAGTGGTCAACAATGAGACAGTCTGTTTTTCCTGACTCTTTTACAAGGAATTTACTTGTAAGCACAGCGTCCTCTTCAGGGACGACTTCAGGGGGGAGGTTGTGGACATTAAAACCGCTCTGTTCTAAAAAGTCGATGAGATTGCCCTCATCTTCCCTGCATATAAACGTTATCCTGGTACCTTGCCTTCTAAGTTCTTCCGAAAGCGTGGCGCAACGCATAATGTGACCGTATCCTATGTGCCGCGACGCATCCGCTCTGATCACCACGTTCACTGAATTCTGGTCCCTTTCAGTTGTGGAAAAAATCGAGCAAGCTGTTTCGCGAACTTCAGTGGATCAACGGGCTTTCTCTGTTCATCCAGAACAATATGGCCGTTACCTGACTTCGTGATGGTGTACAATGGTTTTTGAACGAGGCTTTCGGCATAGATGTTTACATCTTTTATCTTTACCTGAGAGTTGAGCTTGCCGATCTTTGGATGATCATCGAGCCAAGTATAAACATCCCTCAGAGAGATCGGGGAACCCTTGTACAGTCCCTTATAAATACGCCGGATCAGCTCAAGATCAACAGGATAATCAACGGTAAGACGGTATTCCGGACGGCAGAGGTCGTGATCGATCTCTATTCCAAGGATCTTGAATTTATCCATGTTTTCCCGGATATATACGCTCATGGCAGGGCCCCGGTAATGTTTGTGCACCTCCATAAGCGCTTTAGTGGAAATAAGCTCTGACAAGGTCCCGTACATGGCGATGAGATTGGATACATATATATAATCGCGGTATTCCTTTTTGAATGCATCTACGAAACTTCCGGCACTTTCGATGTCGAACAGCGGGGTATCACAGCTTATCCTTATTATTGCATCAGCTTTTGCTTCTTTACAAAGGGCAATAACCCTTCCTACTATATCCTGTTCTGCGCCTGCATACCACTTACACCCGATCCGTTCTGCTTCCTTGATTAATTCTGCATTGGAAGGGTTTTTCGAGGTTGCAAGATAGACGTCGTCGATGCCCTCGATCTGCCGGGCCCTTTCAGCTACATGCCTGAACATGGTCTTGCCTTCTACCTCCTTGAGCACTTTCCCTGGCAGCCTCGTTGAAGACATTCTCGCCGTAATAGTTCCAATAACCTTTGCCATTTAGATCATCCTCCGGTCTTTTTATCTTTCACGCTCAGCTTTTTGTAAAAATTGGTCAAAAACTTTGCATATATCTTTTTATCGATGGGAAATCTGTAGAACATCAATCTGTTCCTTATCTTCGCTATAAATATAAAGATATTGTTCTTTAACCTGTCGATGCTTCTCGGTATCTGGTGATTTCCCAGCCTGACCGCTGATTCCATATTTATATAGTATGAAACGTTTTCCGCATACTTTCCGTCAACTTGCCATGGCCGGGCATATTCCGCCGATGTATATAACCTGATTATATCTTCATCGATCCATGCTTCAAGCTTGTCAGGCTCACGTAAAAAACCGTTCTTGATTAATCCTTCTGTCAGTTCGCATCTAGGATATGGCCGGAATGTTCCTATCCCGCATGTGAAGAATGGATATCTCCTTAATCTGTTAATGAACATGATCGTTTTTTTTATATCCTCGCTTGTTTCACCCGGCACCTCAATCATGAACGACGACCTCGCGAAGATCCCGTGTTCGTTGCACTTCATCACGGCATGTTCAGCCTGTTCAGGCGTTATACCTTTTTTCATGATCTCCAGCGTGTGCGGCGAACCTGATTCTATACCCAATGCAAGCTGTACAAGCCCTGATCGCCTGCATAGGTCCAGCGTTTCATCATTTAATATGCGGTCGTTGAAGTAATCGCAGCGGCTTTCACCGTCCCAGGTAATCTTGATGCCTTTTCTGATAATTCCTTCGCAGATACCCCGTGCTCTCCTGATGTCAACAAAAAAATTATCTTCTATCATCTTTACATGCGTAATACCGAATTTATTCACAATATATTCCAGTTCATCAACAACCTTTAGCGCGCTCTTTTTCCTGTATTTCAAATTATTATTTGTCACAACGTTAATGCAAAAGGTACACTGCGAAGGGCATCCCCGGCTGCTCTCGTATGGGAGCCAGCGGATGGGTTTGCTGACCGATTCCGGAAATTTATCCGTGAGGGTGCTTGTTATAAAACGCTCCAGGTTGGTGTCCATATCGTATTCCGGACAAGGAAGCGTATCAAGGTCAAGCATCTCCTTGGGGAATATGGCCTTTTCGGGAGTCCCGCCGTTCTGTAATGCGTTTGCTATCTTTACGATGTGCTCTTCTCCTTCGCCCACGACCACGTAATCGATGTAACTGCTGCTTGCCATCTGTTCGGGAAACAGCGTGCAGTGCCATCCTCCTGCAACAACAGGAACGTTCGAATGCTCTTTGACAAATTTCACAATCCTGTATGTGTCGGGGACTTCCGAGGTAAGAAGAGTAACTCCTGCCAGGAGGGCGCCATCCAGTTCGTCCCCAATAGCCTTTAGGTGATCCTTTTCAAAGGCAGTATCTATTATCTTCACTGTATATCCCGCCGATCGCAACCTGGAACCAAGGGAAATAAGGCTCAAGGGGGGATAGTTGTTATAGTTGTAAATATTTTGCGGCCTGATTAAAACTATCTTTCCCGGCATATAAACTCCTTTGTGTTTTGTGCATCATCCAACATTGTGGCCTTGCCATCGTTTAATCCCCAACAAGTTCCTTCAATTCCTTCACGGTTAACCATTTGTCGTTCGTGTTGCTCGCATAAACGAAACCCTCTTTTACCTGCCTGCCCCCATTTGCCGTGTGAACCCTTGACGTCCACCAGTGAAATTCAGGTTCGATGATAAAATAATCATCACATTCGAGGGTGTGCCTTGCATCGTCTTCCGTTATAAGCAGTTCGTGGATCTTTTCACCGGGCCGTATCCCTGTGACCTCATGTCTACAGTCCGGAGCTATCGCCTGCGCCAGGTCCATGATGTTCATGCTGGGAATCTTGGGCACAAAGATCTCCCCGCCCTCTGCAAGTTCAAGGCTTTTGATCACAAACCTTACTCCCTGCTCAATAGTGATCCAGAAACGGGTCATTCTCGGATCGGTAATAGGGATAACGCCAGTTTCACGCATCTTTTTAAAGTATGGCACAACGCTTCCACGGCTACCTATGACGTTACCATAGCGGACAACAAAAAACCTCGTCTCTTTCCACCCGGCATAGGAATTTCCCGAGATGAATAGTTTGTCGGAGCACAACTTTGTGGCACCATAGAGATTGATAGGGTTGGCAGCCTTGTCGGTGCTGAGCGCGACAACCTTCTTAACCCCGCAGTCTATTGCGGCGTTAATAATATTCTCCGCACCCATGACATTCGTCTGGATCGCCTCGAAAGGATTTCTTTCACATGCAGGGACCTGTTTCAGCGCTGCCGCGTGAATTACATAATCCACGCCGTAGAAGGCCCTATACAGCCTGTCCTTGTCCCTCACGTCACCGATAAAGTATCTCAGGCACTGGTAGTCTCTGTCCGGAAAGAGGTAATCTTTTTCCGGAAAGGACTGTGCCATCTCAAATTGTTTTAATTCATCCCGGCTGAAAACGATCAGCTTTTCAGGCCTGTATTCCTTCACCATGACCTCGACGAACTTCTTTCCGAAAGAACCTGTTCCTCCGGTTACCAATATTGTTTTTCCATCAAAGATCGACATATGCTCCTCTCTTAAAATCCTTTTTTGAGTCTATTTGCCACGATCTGCCAGTACGGCAGCTCTTCTGTGCCGTCCTTTTTTATGTAGTAGTTTTTGTATCTGCCGTATGTCTCTTCATCGGCCCTCATCTCTTCATCGAAATTTACCGAGGCCTCCCTGTCCAGGTTGTGGGCCTTCTTCCCGAAGAATGACGCTAGCCATTCGATCGTGGGATCTTCCACTACGCTCGCGTTCACATTGTCGGTCGTAAAAAAGATCAGCGGTTTCCTGAACAGGACTGCGTAGTTGATGGCCGTGCTGTTGTGGAGAAGGACGAATCCGGCCTTTTTCACCATCTCGGCCGTTCTGCCCCTTACCACCTCCCGGCCGCCATAATAGTCTGTGTTTTCATCATAGTGCGATCGCGGGTGGGCGGCCACGATGATACGCACCTGGAAGTTCTTCTCGATATGATCAAAAAATCTTCGCACTGCAGGATAATATTCGTCCGCCGATACCTTTACAGGAAGATCAAGGTAGAGGTAGTCAGTATGGAACGGAAGGTACTCATCAAGAAAGATACCGATTCTCTGATCTTCCGCTGCGGGAAGGTCCTTTACGGAAAGGTAGGTGTCGTAATCATAGCTATGGACCCAGAGAAATTCGCTCTCCCCGTTCATCGCGTAATAATTTGCCAGCAGGTACTTTTCCGCCGGTGCAAAGACGATCCTCGCCGGCTTTACCCCAAAGTATGTGAACGGCACCATTCTGAACGACTTATCAAAAACCCTTTTGAGAGTGAGCTTTTTCAGCCTCCTCATCCATAATTCCCTGGCGCCGGAGCTTACCGGCAGAGCAAAGAGCGATACTGAGAAAGGTATGCGGCGCTTTGACAGCATTCTGAATATGGGCAGCGAAGGATAGGTATAGTGCACCATGGAGATAATAAACGTTGAGCTGTCGATGCCTTCAATCGCCTCCACTGCAGTCTTCATATCGTCAAATGGGCGGTGTTTGTCCCATTTAACCGGATCAGGGGGGCTGCTGGATATATACGCATCAGGGGCAATAAGCTTTGTGAACTCCCACACCTCTGTGTCAAAACCGTTTTGTATCATCGTATCAATGCCGAAGCGGTGCAGGTCCCTCTCGTTGAAGTATTCTTCGAGGAAATAGATGACCTTTTTAACCTGCATGATGTAAATGTGCTGTGATTATTGATGGAGCGGCTGTATCTTCAAAAAATTCTTTATGATCCGCAATCCCGTTGAGCTGCTCTTTTCAGGATGGAACTGACATCCGTAAACATTTCCAGACTGTATTGCTGCGCAGAGCCGCAATCCGTTATATGAGCAATCGGCAAGATCATTTTGAGAATGTGCGGGCACCGCCGAAAAAGAATGGACGAAATAGACCGATTCGCCAGGCGATATGCCGTGTAAGATCGTATTGTCCCAGTCTCCGTTGTCATGCAGAGGCAAAAGGCTGTTCCACCCTATATGGGGTATCTTATGGAATGTGCCGTCTGGGCCGTTCTTCGGGATCATTACGACCTTTCCCGGTATTAGCGACAGGCCGTTATATATGCCGAACTCTTCGCTTGTCTCCAGCATCATCTGCATGCCGAGACAGATACCCAAAAAGGGCCTGCCTGTCTTTGCAAATGCCCTGATGGGTTTGACAAGCCCCCTGCTTTCCAGTTCCCTCATGCCGTCCGCAAAGGCGCCAACGCCAGGCAGCACAAGGAACTCTGCCTTTTCTATCTGAGCTGGTGAGTTCGCTATTTTAACCCGTGCGTTGCAATGTTCAAAGGCCCTCTGCACGCTCAAAAGATTACCCATTCCGTAATCGACGATGACAACGTTTTTCACTCTATCATGCCCTTATTTTAATGCCCCTGCGCAGGCACTCTTCTTTCACCTCACCGACCGAATGGATCCCGTAATGGAGGACATGAGCCATTGCAACGGCATCTGCATGGCCTTCCTGCACTACCTGTTCGAGGTCGTCAATGCTCCCCATGCCGCCGCTGGCGATAACAGGTATTGGCAGCATATTGGAGATCGTCCTTACAAGGTCGATATCGAAACCTTTTGCACTGCCTTCCATGTCGATAGAGGTAAGGAGTATCTCTCCTGCACCAAGCTCATAGCCTTTCTGGGCCCACTCTACCACATCGATACCGGTCTTTTCACGGCCATAGTCGTAATAGGCCTCCCATTGCCCCTCTCCTTTCTTCTTTGCCTCGATGGAAAGCACCATACACTGGGAACCGAATCTCTTTGAAACGTCGCTGATAAGCTGCGGGTTCTTGATTGCGGCCGTATTGATCGCAACCTTATCTGCGCCTGCGCGGAGTATCTCCCTTGCATCCTCAATAGAACGTATCCCGCCGCCCACAGTGACCGGGATAAATATGTCTTCTGAAGTGCGGCGCACGATCTCTTTTATATTGTCGCGCTCATAAAGACTCGCCACAATGTCCATATATATGATCTCGTCAATGCCTTCATCGTAATATTTTTTTGCAAATTTGTTCGGATTGCCCATCTTCCGGAGCCCTTCAAGCTGTATCCCCTTAACAAGGTTCGGGCCTTTCACATCGAGGCGGGCTATCAATCTTATGTTGTGCATGCTATTTCTGTCTATTTCCCTTCCACCTCCCAGATGGGGTATCTCAGCTTCCACTGTCCGTTCTCTTTTTTCCAGAGATGGGGGGAGCGGAACCTGTCGCACATACTCATGAAATAATCCCTGTCCACTATAGGATTCTTAAACATCTTTGATGCCACGGGAAACTCTTTTTCAGGAAGACTCAGGTAGCGGAAAATTTCTTCCGCGAAACGCTCCGGGAACTCGCCGTCGAATTTCTTGACCAGGGCTATGCCCTCATCCCGCGTTATCTCTTCGTTCCGTATCTCCTGGGCGGCATCGAAAGTGGCCCTGCCTATTCCGAACTTTATGTAGTGCGATAAAAAGTGAAAATCATCTATTTTGTCATCAATGCTGTTATACTTGCTGTACGTGCCGGGGGTCCGTTCCGGCGCACAGCGGAACCCCCCGTGTTCAACAGCATAGTAGTAATTGCCCTGAGGATGCCATGGCAGATAATAGCCGAGAAACTGGAATTGAATCTTCTTTTTTGATACGTCCTCCAATCTCGAAGGCAAATAAGGCGTAAGCTCGTTTTGACTCAGTCCGTAATCTTGTTTTAGAGATTTTACTGCCACACCAGAAATATAGACGTTATCAGGATCGTCGGCTGTGGCATAAGACCAATCCCTGTGCGGGTTAAAGTTGTCCTCAACGGGATTGCCGTACTCAGCTTCGTTTTCGCCAAAAAAGAGGAGAGAAATATCGTATTTTAATGCGAATTTCGGGGCAAAATTCTTCTGCCCGATCACAAAGGGCTGAAAGGGATAAAAAATATTCTCCGTGGCAAGCCTGGTCAACAATCTGTGCACCCTTCCGTTTGGCGTGAAAAGATAGTTATCAAAACCTGCATGTATCCACGCCTGAAAGTTCTTCCAGCCCCAATCCGTATAGATATGGGGGGCCCATGTAACAGTAAGGGGGTGCATACCATATTTATATTTAAGCACATGTGCGGCATAAAAACTGTCCTTCCCTCCCGAGCCAGGCACCAGACAATCATAGGAACCGTCATCCTTGCGATGTTTGTTGCATAAATCAATCAACTCCTGCTCCCTCTGCTTCCAGTCTACGGCACCGCCCTTCTTCATTTCAGCCCAGCTACAGGCATCACAAATACCATCTTCATTAAAGTTGAGTGTCTTTTTCTTGCTTTTTATATTATGGGCAAATTCATTATCAGATATGGGATTTTGATTAGGATATACACATTTCTTGCAGTAAACTACTTCCCTCGGCAGCCCGTAGTATACTTCAAGCTCCTCTCCCTTACCGGGTTCTCCTGCCTGTTTTGGATCTTTATCGATACTCATACTTCCTCCTTGTGTGCTTACCTTTTAAAGTTAATTTCCTGATAAAATGGTAATATTTTTGCCTGTTGTTCTATTCCACATCATCTTTTCTGTAGCTCAGGATGTTTTCGATCACCATAAGATCATAGATATCATCCACCTCATAACATTGCCATCTTTCCACAAAATAGGGTATCGTTCTCGGTTGATAAAAGCTTTGATATTTGTAAAAGGCGCTTATTTTTGTTAGGTATATCACGCCGTATGGAAAATAGGCAGGACTGTATCCCTGCCTTCCGGTAGCCTTCTCCGGGTTCTTCACATAAGGGACCATATATCCCTTGCTGCTTACCTTTTTAATTACTGCAGGATGCTCCAGCGTGACCTGTCCAAAACTGACCAGGCTGTCTGCCTTCTTTTCGTTATCAATAAGCTTTGTGATCGCACGGTCAATGTCGCCCTTTTTTCTGAGCGGCGATGTCGGTTCAAGAAGCGCCAAGTAATCGAAAACATCACCTCTCCGCGAGAGATATCCAATGGCGTGTGCAACCACGTCGTAGGACCCTACCCTGTCGCCCGAGAGCCTCTTCGGTCTTTTGAACGGTACCTCTGCTCCGTGTTCCTTCGCCACCGCGGCGATCTCATCGCTGTCCGTGGATACAATGATTCGGTCGAGGAAAATGCTTTCCAGCGCCTTTTCGATCGTCCATACAATAAGCGGCTTTCCGAGGAGCGGCTTTATATTCTTGCCCGGGAGGCCCTTGCTCCCTCCCCGTGCCGTTATAACCGCAAGCACCCTTTTGCCCTTATACATTAATTACCTTCCTTACGAAATCCGTTCAACGTTCAATGCTCTACGTTCAAAGTTAAGATAAATACACAGCATGTTAGATATTTGATGTTGTAAGATTATTACGTTAGGAGATTTAACCCCTCACGCCTAACGCCTCACGACTTACGGATTTTCTCTCGGCTAATCAGTATATCGTCCATCCCCCGTCTACGAGGAGGTTCTGGCCGGTGATGTATTTGGACCGATCGCTCATGAGGAATTTTACCGCCTCCGCGACATCGCTGGAATCGGCCATTCTCCCCAGCGGCGTCCTTGCCGCATAGGTCTTCGCAAAATCGCCTCCGCCCCTCTGGGAATCTCCCACACCGCCCGGAGATATAGCGTTGCAACGGATGCCCCATTTTCCGTATTTTGCTGCCACCCATTTGCAGAAATGGATCATCCCCGCCTTTGCAACGGCATACACCAGCGGCGACGTGATGTTCATGCCTTCATAGATCTGGAATGTGGGCGCAACAACGCCTTGAATTGAACCTATATTGATGATGCTGCCGAACCCCTGTTTTTTCATGAACGGTATGACGGCCTTCGTGAGAAGAAAGCTGCCTGTAAGGTTTACATCGAGGACCTTGCGGAATGTCTCAACGGAATAATCGTCAAGCTCGTTGGTAAATCCCGGTGGCTGGCATGACGCATTGTTGATGAGGCCACAGACCTCGCAATCCATCGATGTCAGGTAATCCTGCAATCTTTTAACAACCTTTTCATCAGAAATATCGCACTGGAACAATTCGCCATAGATCTTTCTGTCCTTCGGGACCTCTTTCGTGTCGAGCAAAAGTATGTCATGGCCTTCCTCTTCCAGCGCCTTCGCGTAGCTCTGGCCCAGGACGCCGAGGCCTCCTGAGATAATAACCAGCTTTTTCATAGAACGATCTCCTCCATAGCGACCCATTTTTCTTCCTGGTCAGAGACCTCGATGGCCTGAATGACCTTCATTGTCTCAACGGCATCATCAATGTTTACCGTGCTTTTCCTGCTTCCGTTCAATATCCCGATAAAATTTTTCAACTCCTCTATATATGTCGCATTGAAATCATAGCCTGGCCCTGTTGCAAAGATCTCTTTAGAGCCGGAGCCTTCCTTGTCAAAATAGGATACGCTGCCTTCAGCCGGATTCCATTGCCACTCAAGGGTCCCGTTCTCTGCAATGATCTGTCCGCCCCTCAGATATTTATGAGAAAGGTAGTCAAGGTGAACCTCAGCCACGGAGCCATCGCTGTATTTCAATAAGGCGGAGCAGATATCGTCCGTGGATATCTCAAGGTCGCTCACCCTGTTCACATACCCGACCACCTTCTTGGGGCGCCCTATCAGCCAGAGCGTGTAGTCTATGTCGTGGGCAAGCTCCACATGGACCCCGCCGCCAAGCTCCTTTTTGGCGCTTGTCGACTCACGGTAATCGATCCCTTTTCTCCAGTACGGGAGATAGTAACCCACATAGATCTTCGTCGCGTAGACCCTTCCTACGTTCGGTAGGAAATCTTTGATAAACCCTATGACCGGGTGATACCTCAGGTTAAACCCTATATCGTATAAGGTGAACGTGTTGGATTCTATGATCCCCTTCATTTCGCCCGTTGACCTGAGGTCATGGGTAGTCGGTTTCTCGAGGAGAAAAGGCATATTGTTGCTGACCAGTTGCCTCACGTCGTCCAGGTGTTTCGTCGTCGGTGAGCAGACGATCGCACCGTCAATATCTTTTTCATTTTCGAGCACATCTTCGAGGCTGTAATATTCCCTGAACCCTTCCCTGTTCTCATTGCCCCTGGCATGCCTGAGGAGGACTGCCTGATGGCCTACAGAAGCCACGTTTGCGGCGTGCCTTTTTCCTATTGAGCCATATCCTATAACAAGAAACTTCATATGCTCTTAACTTGACCTCACGCCGAAGGCGCTTATCGGCTTTCCTTCTATCTTGTCCCTGAGAGTTCCGTCGTCTATCGCCTGTTTCATCATTGACAATACCTCGTCATAGACCTTCAGGGTACGGTCTATATGCTTTTTCCTGTGCGCGAAGCATATATGGTGGTAGCCCACGAAGAGGATTCCCCGCTTTACGCATTCCTGCTGTATGAACGATTTTATCTCATTGACGGTGAAGCCCTTGTATTCGGCCATTACAAAATGCGTCATCGGGGCAAACCCCACAATGTTGACAAACTCATGGAGGCTGTATTTATTGATTATCTTCCTTACTCCCCTCTTGAGCACATCACCCATCTTCCAGTTCTGCTCTATGACGTTATCCCTCTCAAGTATCTCCAGGGTCTTCATCGCCGCGTTGAGAGAGGCCTTCTCGGTTGCATAGGACCCGGAGAAGAAGCAGCTCTCGTCCTCAAACTGCTTCATAAGATATTTCTTGCCGGCAAGCGCGCTTAACGGGAACCCGTTGGAAAGCCCTTTTGCGTAAACTGCCAGATCGGGCACAACGTTCAAATACTTCTGTGCTCCACCTATGTGGAGGCGGAAGCCTGTTTTCATCTCGTCGTAGATCAGCACGATGTTGTTCTTTTCCGTCAGCTCCCTTATCCTTTCAAGAAAACCCTCCTTCGGTTCGTAGTTGATCACCGGCTCCATGATCACCGCGGCTATCTCGTTGCTTTGGGCATTGATCGTCTTTTCTATTGAATCTATATCATTATAGTTATGCGGCAGGATCCATTCCGCCATGACTTTGGGAACGCCCTTGTTCCTGGGAGTAGAAACAATGAACCAGTCATGGAAACCGTGGTAGCCTCCCACGGTCACGATCTTCAGCTTCTGCGTGTAGTTCCTGGCAAGCCTTATGGCGCCTTCACATACATCTGAACCGTTCTTGCTGAAACGCACCATTTCAGCGCAGGGGATGATTTCGATAAGCCTTTCTGCCAGCATGGACTCTTCAGGCGAAGAGATCGTGAAGACAAGCCCCTCATCTATCCCCTTTTTAGCCGCCTTGTTCACCTCGGCGTTCGCATAGCCAAGTATGATCGGCCCCAGGGCCATCGAGTAATCGATGAACTCGTTTCCGTCCACATCATACAGCATGCACCCCTTTGCCGATTGTATGTAAAGCGGTGAAGCGCCTATGACAAAGAGGTTCGGGTTCTTGCTGAACGTTGAGGTTCCCATCGGTATAACGTCCAGCGCCTTCTTGTAAATCTCCATTGAACGGTCAAATTTCATTAAATCTCTCCTTGTTTTGATTTACTTGAGCGAATAGATTGTTTCCTCTATCTCTTTGATGCCGAATTGTATCGGGTTCTGCTCAAAGGCTGCCTTCAGCTGCATCGAGTTATCGATGATCTGCCTTAAGTCTGCCTCGGTCTTTACGCCAAAGCCTTTAAGGGAAGTGGGTATGCGCAGCTCCTCACAGAGCCTTACTAACTCGTCGGCGAAACGGAGCGATTTCTCCTGTGGGGAAAGCGCCTTTTCGTCGAAAACAAGGTCGAAGAGTTCCGCATATTCAGCGTAGCCTGCCTTTACATTATGTTTTATCACTGATGAAAGGAACACGGAACCAGCGAGCCCGTGGGGTACATCGAAGTAGACGCCAAGCGGATAGCTCAGCGCTCCTGCGGGACCTGCTCCTGCATTCATCAACGCTATGCCCGCGCATCCGCTCCCAACGAGCAGGTTAAGCTTTGTCTCATTGGAGAAGTCGCCTTTTGCGACCTTTTTCAGATTTTCGAACAACAATTTAAATGCCTGCCGCGAAAAATTCCTCGACAGCGCTGTCGCGTTCTTTGCCACAAAGCTTTCGAGCGTATGCGTCATTGCATCCATCCCCGACGAAGCGTATATGTTGAAGGGACAGCTATCAAGAAAATGGGGGTCGTAGAGCGCAAGCCTGGGATAGTTGTATTCCGTGTTGATGCCGAATTTCCACTTCTCCTTCGTGTCGATGAAAACGGCGTAAGGGGTTACCTCGCTGCCGGTACCTGCCGTCGAAGGCAGCGCGATCACCGGCAGAGGCACATTTTTTACCTTGCCGAACCCCCTGTAGTCGATCGCATCGCCCTTATTCGTCTTAAGCGTCGCGAGGCCCTTCGCGAGGTCAAGGGTGCTGCCCCCTCCGATACCGACGAAGCAGTCCAGGTCATGCGCTTCGA
>DIWM01000026.1:48978-96514 GCA_002428485.1 Deltaproteobacteria bacterium UBA6106 | reverse complement strand
GAGGGGGCGACGCAAGCCCTATAATATTTTTTAGCGAATTCTTGAGCGAGAGGGGGAGTCTCTTCGGGCTTTGCCCGAAGAGGGGGCGACGCAAGCCCCATTAAAGAATGCTGCGTGGTTGGATGTGAAGAACGGTGGCTGTCTCTGTATGATCTGCCGGATCGCCGAATCCTTCTTAAACTCTTTGTCGAGGAAAGCCCTCGCCGTGCGCCTGTCCCACCCCTTCGGATGGACAAAACCGGTGTAGAGCGAAAGGTCGCCCTCGTAAAAGCCTTTCAGTTCAAGCCCTTCTGTTTCGGGGCTGTTCAACGGCAGGTTGAAGACGGCGACATTCATAAATGCGATATATTGACTATGTTCGGCGACAAAGCTCAATGTCTTCCGCGCTTCCCTCTCCGCCTCGTAGGGCGTGCCGAAAAGAAGGTAGACATACGTCGCGATGCCTGCCCTTGTCAACGCCTTCAATGCCTTCGATACCTGCAGAAGGTCGATCCCCTTCTGCATGGCGTCAAGGACGCCCTGGTCGCCCGACTCGACGCCGAGCTTGAGCATCACACATCCCGAACGTTTCAGTGAATGGCAGAGATCCTGATCGCACAGTTCACGGGTAACCCGGACAAAGCCGTACCAGGAAGCGCCGGGCGGTTCTTCGGCAAACGCCCGAAGGGCAGCAGGACTTATGGCGTTGTCAACAAGATGGATCAGGATGGGTTTTGTGTCGCCGACAGCATGGTTAAGTTCTGCTGTAGCCGTAAGGGGCGGGACCTGGATATACCGGTTCCCTTCGACCCTCTCGGGACAGAACGAACATTTGCCCCAGTAACAGCCCGTGCTCGCGGCATAGGGAAGAATGAAACCGGGCGCCATGTAGTCATCAACAGGGAATCCCCGGAAGTCAGGCTGACAATGAACACCGGCTTGTGGCTTCCTCCCAAGCAGAGAAAGGAGCGGCACCTCACCGGGCCCAGCAATGCAATGGTCAACGAGGCCGCTGAAGGGGTTCTTCCACGAGGGGCTCTTTATCCAAGACGTAACCAATCCGCCGCCCAAAACGATCTTGAGGGAAGGAAAGCGCTTCTTAATAAAACCTATCATCGCGAAGGCGGTAAGCGCCTGGCTCAGATAATTAAGAGAAAAGCCGACCGCTGAGTAATCATCGCTGTACATCAACGCGCCGAGCCGCTCCTTGAAATATCCGTGGAAGGGGTTTTCTTCGGGGTGTTCTGCTGCATAGAGGAGGTCCTGGCTTTTTACCGGGGAACCTTTGCGGTCCTGGTAATCGGCAATGCTCATCTTTACGCCATAGGGAACTGCTGAAACGCTGAGGAGCCGGCTTAAGTCTTCCACAACACGCCTGTATTTCGCAAAGCTATCATAGAGGGAGCGGTCTCTGATGCTTGCGAGATTGCGAACGCTGTTGCGGCGTGCTCGCTGTGTCCACCTGTCGGTTCCAAAGGGGGCATTGTCAATGAGGTACATGATTCCTTCTATGTTCGCATCGAGCATAACATAGGGGATGCCATGGCTTGAAAGGGCCCCTGCAAGCCTCGCAAGGCCGGCCGGCGGCTCAGATGGCTTTACAATGGGTGGATGGATTAAAAGTACGCTCATGAGTAAAAAGGCGGCTCATGGTTCATGGCTGATGGCTCATAGCAAACCCGCAAGAGCAAAGAAGCGTAAAAAGTACGCAGCATGCTGTAAAAGTTTTCTGTGCCTTCTGGATGCTGTCTGCTTTGCTTTTTACGTTTTTTGCTGTGAGCTATGAGCCATGAGCTGTACTTTGCGGCTCTCATCTCTCTGCATCAAAGAGCTCGCCGTCCACCATGGTGAAGCGCCGCTTGCCGATGGCGCCCACCTGCGGGTCATGGGTAACAAGGATCAGGGTGGACGACAGCCGTTCGTTCATCATGAGGATGTAATCGAGCACCTCGCGGCCTGTCTTGCGGTCGAGGTTGCCGGTCGGTTCGTCGGCGAGGATAACCTCCGGTTCATTGATGAGGGCCCGCGCAATAGCGACTCTCTGCTGCTCTCCGCCGGAAAGCTCTCCCGGCTTGTGGCTTTTTCGCCCCGCAAGGCCTACGACCTCCAGAAAGCCTTCCGCCTTTTTTATTGCCTCGCCCGTATCCATCCCCTTTATGAGAAGGGGCATCATGATATTCTCAAAGACATTGAAGTCCTGCAGGAGGTGGTAGAACTGAAAGATAAACCCCACCTTTTCGTTCCTGAACCTGCTCTCCTCGTCTTCCGTAAATGTCTGCACGTTCCGGTTGCGGAAGAGCACCTCTCCCTCCGTCGGCCTGTCAAGGGCGCCGACGATATGGAGAAAGGTGCTCTTCCCCGCACCGGAAGGGCCCATGATGGTGATAAAATCACCCTTGTTCACATCGAGGTTGACCCCTTTAAGGACATTGATCTCCACACCGTCCTTGTCGAACCGCTTTTTAAGCCCCGCAACCTTGATGATCGGTTCACTCATACCGCAATGTCTCCACCGGATCGATCTTCGTCGCCCTGTAGGAAGGGTATATTGTCGAGATGACGCAGATGACCATTGTTACGCAGGCGATGAGGACGATATCGAAAACGCTTATCTTCACGGGCAGCGTGCTGATATAGTAGATATCCTCCGGCAGCCGTATGATCTTATATCGCTTGACGACCTCGCAGATGAGATATCCGCTTAGCGAACCGATCAACGCGCCGACGATGCCGATCGTAACCCCTTCGATCATGAATATCTTCATGATGCTCCGCTTTTTGGCACCTATGGATTTAAGGATCGCGATATCCTTCTGCTTCTCCATGACGGTCATAACGAGGGAGCTGATGATGTTGAAGCTCGCCACGAATATGATGAGCGCGAGGATGATGAACATGGCGATCTTTTCGAGCTTTAGCGCTGAGAAGAGGTTCCTGTTCATCTCGATCCATGTCCTCGCAAAATACCCGGCCCCGAGCTGCTTAACGATCTCCTTTCGCAGATCGTTGGCCTTGTAAACATCGGCAAGCTTTACCTCGATGCCGCTCGCCGTAATCCCCATGAGCTCCTCTATGTCCTTAAGCGGCATGATGATGAGCGTATTGTCGATCTCGTACATGCCGGTCTCGAAGATCCCACCCACGCGGACCCTTACCGTCTCGGGCATGGCGCCCATCGGCGAGTATCCCCCGAAAGGAACCATGAGGGTGAAGCTGTCGCCGGGTAAAAGACCGATGTGCTTTGACAGTTCTTTGCCGATGAGGATAGTTCCCTTCCTGTTCAGGGCGTCGATGCTCCCTTCCTTGAGAAGCCTGTTCATGAACTGGACATCGCCGGCGTTCAGGCCTTTTACCGCTACGCCCGATAACTGCCTGCCGCTCTGGACCATTGCCTGAAAGCTCACGAAGGGAAATGCATGGGTTACGCCGTCAACCTTTTTGATGACCTCCGCTGTCTTCTCAGGATCGCGGATCTCGCCGTTTACGTTCAATACAAGTATGTGGGGGTTGACGCCAAGGATCCTTTCCCTGATCTCATCCTGGAATCCCGTCATGACGGCAATGACGACGATGAGTGCCATGACGCCAATGGCAATGCCGACGATGGATATCCATGTGGTAAAGGATATGAACGCCTCTTTTCGCTTTGACCGGAGGTACCGCAATCCTATCGTCGTTTCGTATTTCATATGTTAGAACCGCTTTCAGCTATTCGCTGATATAGTAAAAAGTGAAAGGTGAAAGGTGAAAAGCGAGGAACCAAAGAGGCAATTCTTTGGGAAGCTTATCTCTCTGCCCTCAGCTCCCCGCTCTTCGCTGCCTTTATTCCTCACGCCTAACGACTTACGCCTAACGTGTTTATCGCTGTTCACCATTTTCCTCATGGTTTCAACAGCGGGAAGAATATGACCTCCCGTATCGATGGGCTGTCCGTAAGGAGCATCGTGAGACGGTCGATCCCCATACCCTCGCCGGCAGTCGGTGGAAGGCCATACTCAAGGGCTGTTATATAATCCTCGTCCATCATAACGCCCTCTTCCTTATCCTTTATCTGCTCGAGGAACCTCTCCTTCTGGTCCGCGGGGTCATTGAGTTCGTTGAACCCGTTCGCTATCTCCATGCCCGATATGTAAAGTTCAAACCTCTCGGTGAGCTCCGGGTGTTCCTTGCTCCGCTTTGCCAGCGGCGACACCTCTACCGGATAGTGCGTGATAAAGGTGGGCTGTACAAGCTTTTTTTCGCAGAGCTCCTCGAAGATCTTTGTGATTAGCTTGCCCTTTGTGTCTTTTTCCGCACCTTCTATCTCCAGGCCCTTGGCAAAGGAGGCGAGCCTGCCTGCGTCGCTTATGAGGGAGAGGTCGAAATCGCCGAACTCCCGCAGCGCCTCCTCCATGGTTATCCTGCGCCAAGGCACAGAAAAATCTATCTCCCGGCCGCTATATGTTACGGTATAGCCACCGAAAAGCTCATGGACGAGCGACGACACCATCTCTTCCGTGAGGGTCATCAGGTCCTCATACGTAGCGTAGGCCAGGTAGAACTCGAGCATCGTGAATTCAGGGTTATGCCTTACCGATATGCCTTCGTTCCGGAAATTCCTGTTGATCTCAAATACCCTTTCAAAACCGCCGACAACAAGCCTTTTCAGGTAAAGTTCCGGGGCTATCCGTAAAAAGAGGTCCATCCCCAGGGCATTATGGTGGGTGATAAAAGGCTTTGCGACAGCGCCACCCGGGATCACATGCATCATCGGCGTCTCGACCTCGACGAAGTCCCGCGCTATGAAATGTCTCCTGATGAATTCAATGATCTTTGCCCTCTTTGTAAAAACCTCCCTGACCTTTGCGTTGACGATGAGGTCCAGGTATCTTTTCCTGTACCGTTCCTCGACATCCTTGAGCCCGTGCCATTTTTCCGGAAGAGGCCTGAGCGATTTTGTGAGGAGCTTCATATCTTCCGCGAGGATCGTCAATTCGCCGGTCTTTGTCTTGAAGACCTTTCCGCTGATGCCCACGATGTCGCAGATATCGAACTTCTTGAACACGTCGTAGCCGGGGTTTTTGAGGATGTCCTTCCTCACATAGGCCTGGAGCTTCCCCTTTCTGTCCTGGATATGCATAAAGGCGCTCTTGCCGAAATCCCTGAATGCCATGATTCTCCCCGCGACAGAAACGCGCCCTTCGACCTTTTCCAGCTCATCGTTTGGAATGTCTCCGAACCGTTTCTCTACATCCTCCGTTGTAGCATAGGGGCCCCTGTCCTGAGGATAGGTTTCAATGCCAAGATCGCGCAACCCTTTCTCTTTTTCCTGCCTGATGTGGATCAACTCATTGATCGGTTCCATATTTCACTCCTGAATTTGGCTCATAGCTCATAAAACGTAGATGCGCTCATGCGAATATGCGTAAACGCGATGAACTCCTTGCCCTCTGCTGTATTCTACACTTCTACTATAACATCATAATCGAGGGTTTTCACTATTTTCCCTTCCCGCATCTCGCCGGTGCTGCAACCGCCTCTGATGAAGGCGATGCCGTCGATATCCGGCGCCTGGATGATGAGCCGACCGACCGTTGAGGCCCCCTCTTTTTCTTCGACAACGACTTCCATGGTTTTTCCTTCAAGCCTTTTCAGGTGTCGTCGTGATATCTCTTTCTGCATCTCCATAACTGCGTTGTAGCGGGCTTGCTTTATGCCCTTTTTGATGTGTCCGCGGAGGCGGTACGCCGGCGTCCCTTCTTCCCTGGAATACATGAAGGCGCCGAGCATATCGAACTCCTGCTGCCCGATGAAGTCCATGAGGCCCCGGAACTCATCCTCTGTCTCGCCGGGAAAACCGACAATGACCGTTGTCCTCAGCACAGCATCAGGCATCTTCCCGCGCGTTCTTGCAAAGAGCGATTCGAGCCCGTGTTTCGTGTAGCCCCTCCCCATCATCTTAAGGATCCTGTCCTCGGAATGCTGGATCGGTATGTCCAGGTAAGGGATCACCTTGTCGGAGCGTGCGATCAGATCGATCAGGTCATCGTCGATGCCCTTCGGGTGCATGTAGAGGAGCCGCAGGCGATAATCACCGTTTTTTTCGAGAAGGTCCTGAAGCAGCCGCTTCAACATTGTCCCCGAATGCTTTCCGTAGGAGGTGATGTCCTGACCAATGACGTTGATCTCCCGGTAGCCATTTTCAATGAGCCACCCGAATTCTCTTCTGATATCTTCCGGGCTCCTGCTTCTCAATCCTCCCCGGATAGCCGGGACAGTGCAGTAGCTGCACCGGTTATCGCAGCCCTCCTGTATCTTGAGGTACGCCGTGGGCTTGTTCGTCAGCACCTTCCTTGGAAATGTCTCTGCGAATGAACCTTCTCTTATAAAGAAACCTTTCTTTTCAATGAGCGTGTCGATATCGTCATACCAGTTCCGTCCGACGAAGAGGTCAACTTCGGGCAGAAGCCCTGTCAGCTTCTCTCCGTACCGCTCGACAAGACAGCCGGTCACGATCACCCTCCTGCCCCCCCTGTGCGCCTCTTGAAGGATCGTCTCCACCGATTCCTTTACGGCGTCTGCGATAAAGGCGCAGGTATTTATTATAACGGTATCTCCGTCATCGGTCAGGATATGCCCCGCTTGTTCAAGACTGTAGATGATATATTCTGATTCAACAAGATTTTTAGGGCAGCCGAGACTGACGATTTTGAACTTCATCTGTGGACCTTCACCACCATGTGCCCTAATCTACAATAAAAGAGACGGCAAAGCAAATGAGGCGAGGAGACTCAGTATATCGTATATCGAGGTTCCCAAGAGAACGTTCGGCGTAATGCGTTCGGCGTTCGGCAAGAAATGCGATTCATAGAAAATCATATATCGTAGACCGTAAAAGGCATTGGATGCTGCCTTTGCAGTCCACTATATACGATATACTATCGACTATCGACTGCCTTTATGATCCCGTAGAGCAGACATCTGTCTTTGCAGGCGGGCGTCCTTTTGCCGGTGCATCCTGCGCCGATTCCTATTGCGTGGCAGAGGAAAAAATCAAATTTGAGCGGATCGTCGGGCGAAAATGCCTTTAATGCCTCCGTGATCTCGCGTGCCGCCTTGTAAGATTGTGTCCTCTGTTGTGTCCAGCCGGTGCACCTGCCTATCTTAAAGATATGCGTATCAAGGGGCATAATGAGGTCGCACCTGTCGATAAAGCCCCATATCCCGATATCGATCGCGTCCTTCCGTACCATCCACCGGAGATAGAGGCTCCAGCGTTTAAGGGGGTTTATGGAGGATGGTTTAGGAAAAAAGAACGTAAGCTCGTCGCTGTCCTGGAAAAGGTGTCTCCTCACCGCCCAGAGCGCTTCCCTGATATCGCCACGGTAATAGCTTTGCAGCATAGGACCGATACTGCCAAACTCATCGACAACCCTCTTCAATGTACCGAGCAGAAGAATGATGTCCTTGTCTTTCTGGAACCTGTAATAGAGTCCCCGGACATGAGAAAAGTCCCCCCTTCCGATAAATCCGTACGGACTTGCCCCCATAAGCCCGAAAAGCCTTTCGAGGAACGCCTTGAACGTTTCTATTTTTCCGTAGGCGAACTGGGAGGCGAGAAAGCCGGCGATCTCCCTGTCGCGGTCGTCGGTGTACCGGTGAATAAACTCAACAGGGTCTTTCGCAGTATAACCGGCGAGATATGTCTTGTTCCTATTGTATATGGTTTTGAGATTAATATTGCAACCTCAGTTACCGGGGCTCACGTCGCCCCCTCCAACTAATATAGTGAAAGGTAAAAGGTAAAAGGTAAAAGGTGAAAACCGTCCCTGTAGCAAACAGTCGTGAAAGAAAGGCAGCAGAGAGCAGAAGTGCTGAGGGCAGAGAGATAAACCTCTCAAAGAATTGTCTCTTTGGTTTTTCACTTTTCACCTTTTACCTTTCACTTTTCACTGCCTCCGAGAGCCGCTTCTTCCATCCTTCCAGACGCTCGTTGAAAGCGCAGGCGACACCGTCAACGGCCTCCTGCCATTCATCCCACGCCTCAATATTCGGCTCGACGCCGTTGCCGTTGATGCCGGCCATTTTTAGCTTATCGTCTATGCGTGCCTTGATGATCATTTTCCGTTTTTCCATCTCCCGGGTAAAACTTCCCTGGAGCGCTTCAAGCTCATCGCCCAGGTGTTCGTCAAGACCGATGCCCGCGAAATGGAAGAGGGCAAAGACCTTATCGTTATCGCCTTTGACATCGAACCCCTCGATAAGAAGATCGAAGAGTATACCCTGCTTCGTCTCTGGATCGCCCTCAATAGCGCTCATTTCTTTTCCCACGTCTTCACGGTCGATCATGTTCTCGTAATATCTTCTCAGTATCGCCCCGATCCTGTTCTCGACGTCTTTTCGGGCAAAGGATCGGCGCTCTCTTTCGTCCATCTCCATGCCCTTTGTCTTTTCCATCGCCAGCTCAATGGCGCTTTTTATCTCAGCCATACTTTATACTCCTTTATAAAAATACGGCTCATAACTTATAGCCTACAAAGTAAAAGGTGAAATGTGAAAGGTGAAAGGTTTTAAACTTTTTACATTTTACCTTTTACATGCCACGCCTTGCGTTCTGCTATGAGCCATGAGCTATGAACCATGAGCTGCTTTTTTGCTCTCAGTTCTCAGCCAAAATCAACAGAGAACGTGTCTTCCTTGTCATAGTACTGCGGGCTGTATTCCACGACGAGCGCATCGTCGATCCCGTAGAATATATGTGCCTCGCCGGTCTGTACCCTGATCCTGTGCCCCTTCTCAAGGATATGCTCTGTGCGCTCTTTTGTCTTCGTGTCCATAAAGATCGCGCGGATCGTCCCGCTGACGATATAGAACACCTCTTCTTTTGCTTTGTGGAAATGGCTGCCCCTGAAATGTCCCTTTTTCAGCTCAAAGACCGCAACGTGACCGATATCCTCCCGGTAGGATATCTGGGCAAATTCACCGCGCTCTTCGTCCCACCTCTTCGCGCCGTCGATCTCTTTTGTTTCGGGAAGCCTCTCAATAGATACTTTGTTCATAAGTATTCAACAATATTATTTATTTTTTTAATGCCCTTTCTATCTTCTGAAAGTCTGCCCCGACGACGACAATGCTGTTGTTGATGATAAAAGAAGGCGTACCGCCGATGCCGAGTCTTGCCGTGATGTCTTTGTGGACTTTCAGCAGATCCACGGCATCCTGACGTTTGCATGCCTCGTATTGCTTGCTGTCAAGCTTGCCCTGCATCGCATCATAATAAGCCTTTGCCCTATCCTCGGCGCAGAAGATATATTGTATCTTGTTCTCTGCGTCTTTATTATAGGGAAGAGGAAGAAAAAAGACATATTTTGTCACATCGTTTCGTTTTTCAAAGAACGCCGCCGCTCTCCTGCAGTAAGGGCAGTCAGGATCGGTGATCTCGATAACGATGTTTTGCCCGCTGCCGATCTTTAACGCCTTATCAAGGGGAAGCGTTCTTGTTCTTGCAAGGAAGACCTCGTTCCTCTTTTTTTCTGCGATATTCTTGCCATCCCTGTCGATCATCGCAAAGTCGCCGACGATCAGATATCCCGGCTCCGGGAAAAAGAGGCCGATATCGGCGCCCATTATGACCTCATAGGCCCCCTTTATCTCCGATTTCCTAATGATATCGTAATTATACTTCGGAAAGATCTTTCTAAAGCTGTCCTCCACAGTCTCTGCCGAGACAAGGCTGCACAGGATAAGGCCTGACAATAAAAACACTGTAAATGTGAAAAAGGCCACCTGCCTGTTCACTCTGTCGCCTCCTGTTGTTTGTTATAGAAATATACACTATACCATTAAAATGAATGCCGGAATAGAGAATTTGCAAAAATTAGACCGCCCATAGGAACCGTCTTACCGCCGCAGGAGGCACCCTCGGTATCCTTATCCCCCCAAGCCTCAATTTTATCCTCTACGGGGCCCTGACCGTTGAATCGGTTGGAAGGCTCTTTATGGCCGGCATCATACCCGGGTTCGTTCTCGCAAGCACGTTTTTGATCTACTCGATCCTTTTTTCGTGGAAGGCAGGGTACAAAAGCGACATACAAAAATACGTGGCCAGAGAGGTTCAGGGCTGTATACCAGGCCTTTTGGAGCCCGCCCATCATCCCCATCATCATGGTGGGAATCTATATGTGCATCTTCACTAGAAGGAAACTTTGTCGACCCTCATTCTGAGGAGGGCCACACACTTGTGTATGTGCTCGCAGGGGCAATTATCAAACATGACGGAGTCGAGCGTTGCCTTACTGAGGGGGATGTCCTTTGCTATGATGCACGGTACAGCCATTCCGTGAGGGTAGTCAGCAAGAGACACCGGTTTCTCAGCATCTTCTTCAAAGAAGGCGAAACGAATCACCGGCAGGGAGGCCCTGCAACCTGACGAGGTGTTCTTGCTGAGGCGTTTGGGTATTTGTCCTCACCTTCTCCACGCAAGCCGTTTTTCAAGCCACCGCGAGAGAGACGTAAAGGCATAGCAGATGATAAAGTAGATCACTGCTATAAAGAAGAAGATCTCTGTGGGATAGATGATCGTACGGTTGTTGATCTGTGTGGCCACGTGGGTCAACTCAGAGACGCCGACGATGAACGCCAGCGACGTATCTTTGATCATGGAAACGAACTGGTTGACGAACGAAGGGATCATATTGCGAAGCCCCTGGGGGAGCACGATATAGATCATGGCCTGCCATGGATGGAGCCCGGTAGAAAGCGCCGCTTCCGTTTGTCCTCTCGGTATCCCTTCAACGCCTGCCTTAACGATCTGCGACATGTACGCTGAAGTAAAAAGTGTCAGGGCCATGATCACGGTCCAGCTTTCATTGACATTTCCTCCCATCATGGCGGGCAGCAGGAAATACATCCAGAAGATGACCATGAGCAGCGGCATGCCCCTGATGATGTTCAGTATGGCTGTCGAAAGGTACCGTATGATCTTGTTGTGCGATATGCCCATCAACCCGAGGAAAAGACCGCCGATGAACGAAAGGATGCAGGAGATGACGGCAAGATAGAGCGTAAGGGCAATACCGCCGAGGGCGCCGTGAGGAAAGCGACCTATGAAGAAATAGGTGATGTTGGTCCAGATAACGGTAAAGTCAAGACCTGTCTGCATACTAACGCGCCTTCATCGGGCTGAGCACTACCTTATCGTAGTACGTTACCATGAGTGTTATTATGATCGAGAGCACTACGTATACCAGCGTTGCCGCGGTAAATGCCTCAAAACCCTTAAACGTATAACTTTCGACCTGACGGGCCTGATACGTAAGTTCCATGACACCGATTGTCATTGCGAGCGAGGAGTTTTTCGTCAGGTTCAGGAACTGGTTGATGAGCGGGGGTATGGTGATCCTTACAGCCTGCGGTAAAATGATATATTGCATGGAACGGACATAGGAAAACCCGGAGCTTCTGGCGGCTTCCAGCTGTTCCTTCGGGATAGAGCGGACACCGGAGCGGATATCCTCTGCGATGAATGCCGATGTATAGATCGTGAGCGCGATCACCGCCGCCCCGAACTCAAAGTTCGTTTTGTTCAGCCAATCATTTATCACCGTCGGCAGTATCTTGTATGAGCCAAAATACCAGAAAAAGATCTGCACAAGAAGCGGGGTGTTCCTGAAAAATTCCAGATACCCGTGTGCGAACCACCTGACGGGCTTCGCGTTGCTCATGCGCATCATGGCGATGACCAGACCGAGCAGGAACGAGAAGACGATCGCTACCAGCGAAAGTTGAATGGTAGTATAGAGCCCTGACAGCAGCCATTCAAAATACTTGCCGGAGGTAACGACCGACCAGTCGAACTGATACTTAAGCAAGAGCGTTAAACCTCTCTAATGACTGAATGAAAGGGGGAACCGGAGACTCAGTGCACCGGAGAATTAAATCTCTCCCCTTCTCCGATTCTCCCTTTCCCCGTTTCTTGCTTTCTTACTTGTCTGCGGTAATCTTAAAGTTGCCCCTCTTCAACGGTGTCGGAGAGTTGGGTCCAAACCATTTGTCAAAGATCTTTTTCGCCTCCCCGCTTTTCTCCATCTCGAGGAGGGTCTTATTCACAAAATCAACGAAACCCTTTTCGCCCTTCTTTATGCCGAGACCGTATGGTTCGTCAGAGATCTGGATGTCGGGTATCTCATACTGTTCCTTGTTGGGTGCCTTGCCGAGGAGATTTGCCAGGATCGACTCGTCCGTCGTTACAGCAAAGACCTTTCCCTGCTGGAGCGCGAGCAATGCCTGGGGATAGTCGTCGAAGGAAAGTATCGTTGCCTTTGGCAGCGCCTTTGCCGCGTTCTGCTCCGAAGTTGAGCCTTTTGCGGTCCCGATCCTCTTCCCGTCAAGGTCAGCAAGGCTCTTCACTGTACCTTTCTTGACGATGAATTTCTGCCCTGTGAAAAAATAGGTGTAGCTAAAGTCGATCTGTTTTGCCCGCTCGGCGGTCTTTGTCATCGTTGCGGCGATGATATCGATATTTCCTTCAACGAGCTGGGGCATACGGCTCGCGGAGGTAACCGGCTTGAGCTGCAGCTTGACGCCGAGCTTATTGGCGATGGCCTTGACAAAATCCACGTCATAACCGACGATCTCACGTGTCTTTTCATCAACATAACCGAACCCCGGTGTTGAGTCCTTCACGCCCGCGATGAGAGCGCCTCTCTTTTTGATCGTATCAAGCCGGTCCTGGGCAACCAGGGTACTGCAAAGGCCTACTACAAACATAAACGCTACAAACACAACAACAAATTTTTTCATACCCTTTCCTCCTTAACCTTAATATAAAAACTTAGTGCATCGGTGAAAGAACTTCTTTCAGGAACTGCTGTGCCCTCTCGTGCTTTGGATTTTTGAAAAATTCGTCAGGCGCTGCCTCTTCAAGGATCTGCCCTTCGTCCATAAAGACCACCCTGTCGGAAACCTCGCTCGCAAACCCCATCTCGTGGGTCACCACAATCATAGTCATTCCTGACTGCGCCAGGTCTTTCATGACAAGGAGAACCTCCCCGATCATCTCCGGGTCAAGCGCTGACGTTGGTTCATCAAAGAGCATGATCCTTGGCTTCATGGCGAGGGCGCGCGCGATGGCTACCCTCTGCTGCTGCCCTCCGGAGAGCTGTGTTGGGTAAGCGTTTCGCTTTTCAATGAGTCCGACCCGTTCGAGGAGCGCCGCTGCCTGGCTTTCCGCTTCGTCCTTGCTCATCCTGCGGATCTTGATGGGGGCGAGGGCAATGTTCCTCGTAACGGAAAGGTGAGGGTACAGGTTGAATTGCTGGAATACAAAACCGATCTCGGCCCTGAGTTGATTGATATCTGTCTTGCTGTCAGAGAGATCCATACCATCAACGATGAGCGTTCCCTGGTTGATCGGTTCCAGTTTGTTTATGGTTCGTATCAGCGTTGATTTTCCTGAACCGGAAGGTCCGCACACGACCAGCACTTCCCCCTGGTTTACATGGAGGTTGATGTCATTGAGAACGTGAAGATCTTTGAACCACTTGTGTACCCCTTTAAAGGTGATCACCCTGAACCCCTCATTACATTGTGCGGATGTTTTGTGTTCTTATTGCCATTCACAAATCGATACATTATATAAAAATCCCTTTTAATAAACAATGATTTTCATCTGTTCCGCATCCAAAAAGGGTTCAAGGATTCAAGGGATCGAGTGATAAAAAAGTTTTATGTAAAATGCCTTGCGCTTGAATCCCGGGGCCCTCGAATCCTGTCGCTGTCGGCTTTAAATGAGGGTCAATATGTCCCTTATATCATCGAAAACGTACGTTGCCTGAACCTCTTCAAAACCGTCTCTCGCTGTCCTGCCTGCAAGAACCCCTATAGTCCTCATGCCCAGGGCATTGCCGGCGATGATATCCGTGGGATGGTCGCCGACCATAACTACATCATGAGGTTCGAGTTGGAAACTGCGAAGGACCTCAATAACATGAAGCGGGTTGGGCTTGACATATTTCGTGTCTTCACGGGTTACGATAGAATCTGTATAATTACCGATGTCCGGGAACACCTTCCTGAGAACATCGATGCAGCTCCTCGTGATGATCCCGATGGATATACCCCGGTCTTTCAGGCGTTGCAGCACATCCCGCGTATAGGGATAGACGCCTTTTTCCTTCGATGCCTCTACTTCGAGATCTCTTAACCGTGCGAATGCCTCATGTTTGAAGGGGGCGTTTCTTTCGTCGAGTGATGTTGCTACTTCATCTATCATTTCAAGGATATAATAGTTTTTGAGCGAGAGTATTATTTCCTCCGCTACATAGCGCCGGGCGATCGTTTCTATCTCAGCCCTCAGAAGACCAAAATCCAGGGTCAGCTCCGTTAACGTTCCGTCGAAATCGAAGATTATGCCCTTAAAAAACATTCGTCATGAGAGAGAAAGACAGCTCATAGCTGATGGCAAAGATGAACCGAATTTGTGCTTTTGCCATGAGCTATGAGCCATGAGCCGGTTTTCATGGTTGTTATGACAGGTCGACACGTTTCGCTGAAATAATATTTGGCAGGGACTGCACCTCCCTGACCACGTTATCCTCGATCTCTTTATCAAGATCCAAAAGCGATATGGCAAGACCCCCGGGGGTTTCCCGCCCGAAGTGCATACCGGCTATGTTGATCCCCCGTATGAAGAAGACATTTCCAATGCTTGCGATAACGCCGGGCTTGTCATAATTGTAGACGAACAGCATGTGCCCCTTAAGGTCTGCCTCGAGATAGATGTTGTTGACCTTGATTAACCGCGGCTCCTTCTTGCCGAAAAGTGTTCCCTGCACGGTATTCTGATTCTTGTCGCCTTTTACCGTAATGGCGAGGAGCGACATGAAGTCTTCATGTTCTTCTGACTTTGTTTCGATAATTTTGACGCCGCGGCTTTTTGCAATAAGCGGCGCGTTCACGTAATTAACGCCCTCCATCTGCTGCATAAGGATGTTCTTCACGATCCCCTGCGTCAGGATTTTCGTTTCAACCTCCGATATCTCTCCCATATACTGGATCTGGATCTCCTGAATGGGAAATTCCGTGATCGTCGAAAGGATGTTCGCGCAATTTTCCGAGAGCTTCAGGTAAGGTGTTATCTGCCGGGAAACCTCGAGCGACACTGACGGGGCGTTGACGCTGTTCTTAATGACCCCGTTTTTGAAAAAGTCCACGATCTGGTTTGCGATGTCAATGGCAACCTTATCCTGGGCCTCTTTCGTTGATGCCCCAAGATGGGGGGTGCAGACGGTCTTTTCGGAAAGGACAAGCGGATTGTCGGCAGCAGGAGGTTCCTGGTCGAACACATCGAGTGCCGCAAATCCAACGTGCCCGCTCTGAAGCGCCTCCAGAAGGTCTTTTTCATCGACAATAGGACCCCGCGCCACATTGACGATGACTACGCCTTTTTTCATCTTCGCGATCGCATCCTTGTTGATCAGGCCCCTTGTCTCCTTTACCAGCGGCACATGGATAGCGATAAAATCGCTTTCTTTCAGCAGCGTGTCGAAGTCGGCAAGCCCGATCCCTTTGCTCTCCGCAAACTCCTTTGAGACATAAAGGTCATAGGCGATCACCCTCATTCCAAGGGCCAGGGCCTTTTCCGCCACAAGGGAACCGATATTGCCTATCCCGATGACGCCCAGGGTCTTTTCATAGATCTCGGTGCCCATGAGGGCCTTCTTCTCCCACTTTCCCTGTTTCATCGTTCTGTCTGCATGGGCGATCTTACGTGCTGCTGCAAATATAAGGGCGATGCTGTGCTCCGCTGCAGCCAAAGCATTTCCCTGGGGCGTGTTCATAACAATAATGCCCTTTTCCGTGGCAGCCGCTACATCGACATTATCAACTCCTATTCCCGCCCTGCCGATGACCCGCAGCTTGTTCCCCTTTGCGATGATCTCTTTAGTTACCTTCGCGGCGCTTCTCACGATCAACGCATCGTAGTCGCCGATAATGGATTGCAGTTCTTCGCCCTTCAATCCCGTCTTCACATCGGCGATGAGGTTATTTGATTTCAGTATTTCGATAGCCTTGGCCGATAGTTCGTCTGCAATGAGCACCTTTATGTTTTCTTTGACCATGAGGTCCCCCACGTATGTTTTTTTATGAATCCTTCAAACACTCTACTGCTTTTGCTACGCCCGCCCCCATCTGGAACTTGTATCCCAGGTCCCGCAATGTGAACTCAAGGGCAGAGATAGCCGTTATAACATCGTATTTATCTGCATATCCAAGGGTGGCGATCCTGAAGATCTTGCCTTTCAGCTGGTCCTGTCCGCCGGCGCCGGTGACGCCATATTTTTTCCACATGGACTTGTAGATCGCCTGGCCATCGATCCCTTCCGGGGCAACAATGGCAGTAACGGCCGAACTCGGGGACTTTGCAAAGACTTTCAGGCCCAGCGCGACGGCCGCCTCGCGTGTCGCCTTCGAGAGGACATCGATTCTCTTGTAGACATTCTCCAGGCCTTCTGCCTTGATCATCCGGAGCGCCTGCATGAGACCGATGATAAGGGATATTGCCGGGGTAAAATTCGTCTGGTTCTTTTGAAGATTGGCAAGCTCCTTTGTCCAGTTGAAATAGAACTTCGGGATCTTGGAATTCTTGTTAAATTCCCACGCCTTGTCGCTGACACCGGCAAAAGCGAGCCCCGGAGGCAGCATGAGTGCCTTCTGTGAACCTGCGACAAGAATATCTATATTCCAGGCATCCTGGGGCAATTCAAAGACGCCTACTCCGGTGATACCGTCGACAACCATGAGGGTATTGGGATAATTTTTGACGATCGCCGCAACCTCTTTCACGGGGAACTTGGCACCCGTTGACGTCTCCGTAGCCTGCATATAGACTGCCTTTGCCTCGGGATTAGCCTGCAGGGTCTTTTCCACAACAGCCGGGTCCAGAATGTCTCCCCAGGGCAGATCGATATTGATCGCCTCAACCCCATAGGCCTTACAGATATTCGTCCATCTTTCACCAAACTTGCCGCTCCGGACGCATATCGCCTTATCGCCCGGCGAGAGCATATTCGTTACTGCGCCTTCCATTGCACCGGTCCCTGAAGATGCAAAGACAAGGACCTCGTTCTTCGTACCGAAGAGATACTTCAGGTTCTCCCTTACCTCCTGGACGATCTCCTCGAAGAGGGGGTTTCTGTGATGGATAATAGGTTCTGCCATCTTTAAAAGCACTTCCGGTGGTATTGCCGTTGGCCCTGGCGCAAGCAGGTATCTCTTTTGCATTTTTATCCTCCTTAAAGGGGTACGTTTTTGTGCAAATATATTAAAGATTCCCGAGGGAAAGGTCAAGAGAAACATTTCACAATATGAGAATCGTTAGGCATAAATCGTAAGGCGCGAGGAAAAATTTGTTCAACGTTCAACGTTCTACGTTCTACGTTAGGACCGGGCAGACGAAATAGACGAAATGAACCAAATAGACCGGGTTCCCGGCTGAGAGCTAAGCACCAAAGTAGTTCATGTCTGAGCCGCCGGTTCAGTTTCGTCAGTGACCCATTGAGCGTATTCAGGCAGTGCATCTTCGATCCCGATGGCTATGATCTCCGGAAGTTCATAAGGATGAAGCTTTGTTATTGCTTCCTCTATCTTTTTATAAAGATTTTTCGTGCTTTTCATTACGCAATGCCATTCTTCGGCCTCTTCCACCCTTCCCTTCCACCAGTATATGCTTTTGATGGGTCCCACGATCTGGGCACATGCGGCAAGTCTCATCTCGACAAGCTTCTTCCCTATATATTCAATGGTGTTCCGATCGTTTCCCGTTGTGATAATGTTTATAATCCCCGTCATGGTTACCTCCTTCTTAAAGTCAGTTTATAGCTCATAGCTGACAGCTCATAGTAAAATACAAGACGTGAAATGTAAAAGGTGAAATGTAAAAAGTTTAAACCTTTTGCCTTTCTCATTTTACCTTTTACTTTGTAAGCCGTGAGCCATTATACATTTAACTTGCAATTGTTTGGCATTTCGGATAATTTTCTATGCTACAATATTAATATATAGGGATAATGATGTTTCAAATAAAAGAAGGGGATTCGATAATTCTTGCGAGCGAGTCGGCGCGGAGGGTGGATATCCTCCGAACGCTGGGCATATCCTTTGCCATCATACCGCCCGATGTCGATGAATCGAGAAAGAAGGATGAGCCCCCGAAGGAATATGTTCTGAGGGTATCCCATGAAAAGGCACATAAGGTGGGGAATCATTTTCCGGACAAGTGGGTTATTGCTGCCGATACGGTTGTTGTTTACAAGAACAAGATACTCGGCAAGCCAAGGAACGAGCAAGAGGCATTCAACATGCTGAAAGCGCTGAGCGGAAAATGGCATAAGGTCATAACCGGTTTTTGTGTCCTTAACCTCTCTAAGAAGATGGCCTACCGTGACGCAGTGGAGACAAAGGTCTTTGTCAGGGATCTCCATGACGAGGAGATCAAACGGTATATAAAAACGTCGGAGCCGCTTGACAAGGCCGGTTCTTATGCGGTGCAAGGCAGAGGTGGTTACATGGTGAAAGAGATAAAGGGCTCTTACACGAACGTTGTGGGTCTCCCGATCTGCGAGATTGCAGAAGCCCTCCTCTCCTTAGGTATCCTTGCGTGAGCTTAAAGCAGTTCGGAATATATAGAACAGGAATTGGACATTGTACGAAGATATACTCTTCGCTGAATTGGCCGGTTGATCATGAGCGCCGTTGAAGGATCTCTTTGCGCGGTGAAGGATCGCATGGCGAATGCATGCCGCCGTTCCGGACGGTCACCCGAAGAGGTGCGGTTAATAGGGGTTACGAAAAAGGTCAGTGCAGAGAAGATCAAAGCTGCTGTTGCGTGCGGCCTCCGTGATTTTGGTGAAAATTATATCCAGGAGGCACGCAAGAAGATCGAAGAAATAACAGACGATGTATCCTGGCATATGATAGGGCATATCCAGACCAATAAGGTAAAGTATGTCGCGGAACTTTTTCATTGCGTCCATTCGGTCGACAGGTGGGATATCGTTGAGGGAATTGAGCGATACGGAAAGCAGATAGATATGCTCTTCGAGGTTAATGTTGCCGGAGAGGATTCCAAGCACGGCACGGGTGTGGATGGCCTGCGGAGGATGTTCGAAAGAACAATGGCATTGGCGCATGCGAGACCCGTGGGGTTGATGACCATGGCGCCCTTTGTAGATGACCCCGAAGAGATACGGTGGGTGTTTGCCCGGTTACGGGAAATTCTGAAGGAGATGAACGACGAATTCGGGCTGACAATGAGAGAGCTTTCGATGGGGATGTCTTCGGATTTTGAGGTGGCTATTGAAGAAGGAGCAACGATGGTGCGTATAGGCACCGCGATATTTGGTGAGCGATTATGAAACCATGGGGCGGCAGGTTTAAGGGGAAAACAGACCCTCTCCTTGAGAGGTTCAGCGCGTCCATCGATTTTGACTGGGTTCTTTACCGTTACGATGTTGAGGGGAGCAAGGCCCATGCGGAAATGCTCAACAGGATCGGCGTCCTGACAAGAGAAGAGATGAAAGATATTGCAGCCGCCCTTGATGAGATACAGAAAGAGATAGAGATGGGCATATTCACTTTTTCCAGCAGCCTCGAGGATATCCACATGCATATAGAGGCGAGGCTTATAGAAAAAACAGGCGACGCGGGGAAAAAGCTCCACACGGGCCGAAGCAGGAACGACCAGGTTTCGCTCGACATGAGAATGTACCTGAAGGACCAACTGAATCGCGTTGAGGAAAACCTCATGGGGCTCCTGAAGGGCCTTGTGCAAAAGGCGGAAAAAGAGAAAGCGACGATCATGCCGGGCTATACCCACATGCAGAAGGCGCAGGTAGTTACCTTCTCGCATTACCTCATGGCATATTATTATATGTTCAAAAGGGACCGGGAACGGCTGCAAAACATCCTGCGTGGAATTGATGTCATGCCGTTGGGGAGCGGCGCCCTCGCGGGCTCCACGATGCCTCTCGACAGGGAGTTTGTCAGAAAAAAGCTTGGCTTTGCAAGAGTCTCCGAAAACAGCATGGATTCGGTCTCTGACAGGGATTTTGTCGTTGATGCGATCTACGGGGTCTCCATGGCCATGATGCACATGAGCAGGTTATCGGAGGACCTTATTATCTTTTCGTCCAACGAGGTCGCATTTGTGGCTTTGCCGGATGCGCTCTGCACGGGAAGCAGCTTGATGCCTCACAAGAAGAACCCCGACGCGCTGGAACTGATCCGTGGCAAAACCTCACGGGTTATCGGTGACCTCTTTAGCATCTTCACGATCCTGAAGGGTTTGCCGATGACGTACAACAGAGACCTTCAGGAAGATAAAGAGCCCTTGTTCCATGCGATGGAGACGGTGAAAGAGGCGCTCGCCGTAATGACGCTGTGCATAGCCGGGATGAAGACCGACAGGAAACGGATGGAACGCGCGGTAAGAGAAAGCTTCATGCCCGCCGTTGAGATGGCAGAATATCTCACGCTCAAAGGCGTCCCGTTCAGAGAGGCGCACGGCATCGTGGGAAGGCTTGTGCGGGATTGCGAGGAAAAGGGGGAGTCGTTCAAGGACCTGACGATCACCACGCTGAAGAAATTCTCACCGCTCTTTGCAAAAGACATCTTTGCCGGTATTGACCCGCAGGCTATATTGAAAAACAGGAAGACGGAAGGAGCAGCTTCTTTTAAGGAAGTAGAGAGACAGATCGATGCTGAAAAGGTATATTGTAATCGTTAGTGCCATCTTGCTGGTTGTTGCTGCCGGATGCGGCAAGAAAGGTGACCCTGTACCAAGGGTTTTTCCTTCGCCTGCAGGGATCAATGACCTGGCGGGGGCGGTGAAAGACGGGGTACTTTTTCTCTCTTTCTCAAGCCCGGCGCTGAACGCGGACACTGCGGAGGCGAAAGACCTCGCAGGCTTCAGGGTATTAAAGACCTGCGGTTCCTGTATCGCGGGAACATTCGAACCTTTCAAAGATATCCGCCTTGATGAAAACAAAGGGTATGCCCTCTATGACAACAGGATCTATGTCTACGACGAGGACCTTACGGGCGGGCTGCAGTATTCCTACAAGGTGCATCCATATACAAAACGGGGCACTCTCGGGGACGCATCAAACGTCTTTTCCATCAAGTGGGAAACGCCGCCGGACCAGCCAGGGAACGTTTCAGCGAAAGAGGATGACAGGAGGGCGGAGTTGTCCTGGTCAAGGGAGGAAGGTTTCCTCTATAATATATACCGCTATGAAAACGGCGACTATCCCCTTTTTCCCCTGAACAAAACCCCTCTTGCGGTTTCTCTCTATGCTGATTCCGGGCTTGAGAATGGGAAAAGGTATCGCTATGCAGTCCGAAAGGTCAGGGTAAAAGGCGGAGTGCAGTGGGAGGGCGAAGGCGTCATGCTGGATGTCGTTCCAAAGGACAAAACACCGCCTACGGCGCCCCTCGACATGAAGGTTGAACGGAAGGGCAATACGGTTGTGATAACCTGGAAGGAACCTCCCGACAAGGACCTTGCCGGATATAATGTATACAGGATCGGGGCAGGATCGGCGAAAAGACTCAATACAGAGCTTACCAGGGATACTTCGTATATCGACGCAGTGGTGCCTGATCTGCGATATGTTTCCTACTTCGTAACATCCGTTGATACATCAGGAAACGAAAGCGGGCAGTCGAGAGAATTGATAGTGATCCTGAGAGAATAACAAGGATTCATAAGCCAGGAGACAGAATGCAGGATTTAAATCCTGATTAAGAGGGGCACACACTAGAAGATGCATTACTTTGAATACAAGAAGGGCCGGTTGTATTGTGAAAAGGTGCCCGTGGCAGAGATTGCCGCCGCTGTTGGCACACCCTTTTACGTATATAGCTACCGGACCTTCGAGAGGCACTTCCGCGTCTTCAATGATGCATTCAGGAAGATACCGCATATCACATGCTATTCCTGTAAGGCAAATGCGAGCAGCGCGATCCTGAGGATGACCGCAAAGTTCGGCGGCGGCGCCGATATAGTGTCCGGCGGAGAACTTTACAAGGCCCTTCGCGCCGGGATACCCGCGAACAGGATAGTGTTTTCCGGCGTGGGCAAGACGGAGGAGGAGCTGCGATCTGCGATCAGGGCAGGCATCCTCATGATCAATATCGAGTCTGAAGGGGAGTTGCAGGCCGTCTCAAAACTGGCGCAGGTCTTAAAGAAGGCCGTACCTGTGTCAATGCGGGTGAACCCCGAGATTGACCCCAGGACTCACCCTTACATAACGACAGGGCTGAAAAAAAATAAGTTCGGCGTGCTGTGGAGGGACGCCCGCAGGCTTTACAAAGCAATGGGGAAAGAACGCCTCCTTGTACCGGTGGGCATATCATCCCATATTGGATCCCAGATACTTGAGCTTGCTCCCTTTATTGAGGCAGTACGGTCTTTGAAGTCAATGATCCGGCAACTGCAAGAGGAAGGCATATCCGTCCGGATGGTCGATATCGGCGGCGGACTTGGGATAACCTACAAGGATGAACTGCCGCCGCGCCCCGAAGACTACGCCCGGGTGATGGAGGAAGAACTGGAAGGAACAGGGCTTACGCTCATACTTGAGCCCGGCAGGGTGCTCGTAGGGAACAGCGGGGTCTTCGTCACGAAACTCCTGTATACCAAGGAGATACCGGGGAAGACCTTCTATATTGTCGATGGGGCCATGAACGACCTTGTGAGGCCCGCCCTCTATGATGCATACCACGAAATAGTCCCCGTGAAAGAAGGCAAAGGCGATGCCGTGAGGGTGGACGTTGTGGGACCTGTTTGTGAGTCCGGAGATTTTTTTGCGAAAGACCGGACAATAGCGTCAATCAAAAACGGGGATCTCCTTGCCGTCCTCGGTGCCGGGGCTTACGGTTTTTCCATGTCTTCGAACTACAACGCCAGGAGACGGGTTGCCGAAGTGCTTGTAAAGGACAGAGAATTTTATGTTATAAGAAAAAGAGAGGCCCTCAGAGATCTTGTGAGGGGCGAGTCTGTACCGCATTTTCTGGAGGTGTGAAGTAGTGGCTGAGTTAGAGTTTTACAAAATGAGCGCAAGCGGCAACGATTTTATCCTTATTGATAACCGCGACGGAAAAGTCTACAAGAAATTCAGGAACATTAACGAATTTGTAAAAAAGGTAAGCAGGCAGCATCATTCGGTCGGCGCCGACGGTGTCATATTGATCGAAGCTGCAAGGGAAAACAATAATTTCAGTTGGCGGTTCTTTAATGCTGACGGTTCAGAGGCGGAGATGTGCGGCAACGGTGGACGATGCGCAGCGCGTTTTGCCAAAATGAAAGGCATTGCCGGAGAGAGAATGACCTTTGAAACAATGGCCGGCATCATAAAAGCAGAGGTCAATGGCGTGAAGGTGAAGCTTCAGCTTACCACCCCCAAGGACCTGAAGCTCGATTATCCGGTCAAGCTCGAGGACAAGGAAATTTTCATCAACAGCGTCGATACAGGAGTACCCCATGCTGTCCTGGTGGTGAAGGATATTGATTATATCTCGGTAAACGAACTGGGGAGCTCAATACGATACCACAAAATGTTCGGCAAGAAAGGGACAAACGTGAACTTTGTCGAGATTATCGACACGAAGAACGTAAAGCTGAGAACCTACGAGAGAGGTGTCGAAGGAGAGACTTATGCGTGCGGGACGGGGGCGGTCGCATCCGTGGTTATCCTGACCAGGAAGTCCCAGGTGGAAAGCCCTGTCGATGTGCATACGCGCGGTGGAGAAATTTTGAAGATCTACATAAACGAAGAGGTCTATCTCGAAGGCGACACGAAGATCATATTCGTAGGCAAACTGCACGAAGAGGCATTGATGTGAACAGACAGCTTTCGGCACGCAGCGTTCAGATTAGCTGATCGCCGGCAGCTTACAACTGACCCACCGGAAAGGAGCGATTATGGATTTAAAAGGTGTTTTCACGGCCATGGTAACGCCTTTCAAAAATGAAAAGGTTGATGAAGATGCGCTGAAAAGCCTTATCAAGTTTCAGCTGCAAGAGGGCGTTGACGGCCTTGTTCCCTGCGGAACCACAGGAGAAGCGCCCACGCTTTCTTACGAAGAACATGAGAGGGTAATCGAGCTGACGGTGAAATATGCAAAAGGCTTAGTCCCGGTTATCGCAGGAACAGGCTCAAACAGCACGAAAGAAGCGATAGAGCTGACAGAGGGCGCGAAGAGGCTCGGCGCTGACGCGTGCCTTCTCACAACGCCTTACTACAACAAGCCATCACAGGAAGGCCTTTTCAGGCATTACAAAGAGATCGCACAGGCAGTGGACATACCGCTTGTCCTTTACAACATACCGGGCCGAACGGGCATCAACATGACTCCAGAGACGATCAAAAAGGTCGCTGAGATCCCTAATGTCATCGGCATCAAGGAGGCGTCGGGGTCTCTTGTGCAGGTCTCCGAAATATACAGATTAACAGGAGGCAATTTCACGATACTTTCCGGTGACGACAACATCTTCCTGCCGATGATGAGCGTTGGTGCAGTCGGCGTCATATCGGTGATCTCCAACATTATGCCGAAAGCATTGAAAGCGCTTTACAGGGCCTTCATGGAAGAGAAGGACATCCTGAAGGCACGGGACCTGCACACAGAGCTTATGCCGCTTTTCCAGGGTATGTTCATCGAGACAAACCCGATCCCGGTCAAGGAAGCCCTCTATTATATGGGTATGATCGAGAGAGAACTGAGATTACCATTGTGCCCGCTTTCGGATGCTAACAGCAAATACCTGAAGGGACTGTTAAAGGAGAAGGGACTGCTAAAAAGGGAGTAGAGAAAAAGCTCATGGCTCATGGCTCATGGCAAGACCAAGCACGAAATACTAATTTCGAAATTCTAAACAAATCCGAATGTACCAATTTTCAAAATACAAAACACAAACAACATGAATTCGTTTTGAACATTTGATATTTGAATTTTGATATTGTTTAGGATTTGGTGCTTAGAAATTCGTGCTTGATTTTGCTACGAGCTATCAGCCATGAGCCAAGAGCTATCACAAGGAGTATGACATGATTAATCTGGCAATAACAGGTGTATGCGGCAAGATGGGCAGCGCCATATTGAAGCTTGCCCTCGGCGATCATGACTTTCAGGTAACAGGCGCTGTTGAAAAAAAGGGACATCCGATGGCAGGACAACCGGCAAGCCGTATCGTTGGGGATGCGCCCGGCGATGTAATGATTGTCGATGATATTGCAAGGGCGGCCGACGCGTGCGACGTGATCATTGACTTTACCGATCCCAATGTGACACTGGAGAACTTCGGTTTTGCCAGAGAAAAACAGAAGTGTATTGTTATAGGCACAACAGGATTGCCCGTGGACGCCCTAAAACAGATCAGGGGATCGGGTGATGTTAAGGTCGTCATATCGCCCAACATGAGCGTAGGCATGAATCTTATGTTCGATATCGTCGGCAGGGTGTCGAAAACCCTTCAGGACGGTTATGACATTGAGATCGTTGAGATGCACCATCGCTGGAAAAAGGATGCGCCCAGCGGAACGGCGATGCAGTTAAAGGAGATCGTGAAAGGCGCCCAGACAGGAAAGCAGTGGGAAGAGATTTACGGGAGAAAAGGATTGACCGGCGAAAGAAAGAATGAGGAAATCGCCATCCTTGGATTGAGAGGCGGCGATATCGTCGGTGAGCATACAGTGATGTATGCCGGCATCGGGGAGCGGCTTGAGATTACCCACAGGGCCTATTCCCGTGATAATTTTGCACGGGGGGCATTGATGGCCGCGAAATGGATCGTCCGGCAGCCACCCGGGATTTACGGGATGAAGGATGTGCTGGGACTGTAGTAAATAGTTCATGGCTCATTGCTGACAGCTCATAGAAAATAAAACCCTAAATCCGAACATCTAAGCACTAAACAAATTCAAATGTTCAAAATTCAAAACACAAACAATATGGATTCATTAAAAATATTTGATATTTGGGCTTAGATATTGTTTCGGATTTAGATATTCGGATTTCGTGCTTGGTTTATAATAGCTTGTTAATTTTTTCTCTTAATAGCCCTATTTCCGGTAAAAAATTGTAAAACACCGCGATATCCTTGATAATAATTTCTCTTGCAAAAGACCCTTTTAATTGTTACATATTATGATAAATAAAGAGAAAATATTCAAAAGGAATAGAAAAATGGCTAAATATTCAAAGATCCCCGAGGCTACCATAAGGCGCCTCTCAAATTATCTGAAATGCCTCGGAGACCTGGAGACAAAGAATGAGAAAGTTGCATCAAGCGCGCTCATAGCAAATATCTGTAATGTCAACGCAGCGCAAGTCAGAAAAGATTTTGCCTATTTCGGCGAATTCGGCATAAGGGGAATGGGCTACAATGTAAAAGAGCTGAAGAGACATATCAAGGAGATACTCGGGATCAACAGGGAGTGGAGAATTGCTGTAGTCGGTATCGGAAACATGGGAAGCGCCCTGCTTGTTTATAAGGATTTTCTGAAACAGAATTACAAGATAGTGGCTGCCTTTGATGTCCAGCCCGAGAGGGTCATAGGACATATATCCGAGAGGGTAGGGAGGCCCGTTGAGATTCTCCATGTCGAAAGGTTAAAAGAGGTAGTGAAGGCGAGGAATATAGAGATAGGGATTATTACAACACCCCCCCAGGAGGCACAAAAAGTAGCGGATTGGCTTGTTGATGCAAACATCAAGGGCATCCTTAATCTTTCACCTTCACCCGTTAGAACCCCCGAACATGTGAAGCTCCGCAACCTTTTCTTCACATCTGCCCTTGACAACCTCGTATACTACCTTTCTAATTAGGGCCGGCCATGTGGAAAATTCTCGGCAGTATAATAGAGATGTGCATCTATTCCGCCGTGTACATGGTTATCGTGCTGGTGGCGTTGAAGATCGTCGGCGCTACATTTTCAACCGATTTTGAGAAAAAGATATCGGAAGAGGGGAATACAGGCCTTGCGATAATCTGCGGTTGCCTTTTTATAAGCGTTGCGATCCTTCTCTCCACAGTTGTGAGATAGTGAAAACCCTCTTTATAACCGGAACAGATACAGGAATCGGCAAAACGTTTGTATCAATGTGTTTGTGCGCCTTCCTTTCGTTGCGGAGAGGTATGAATGTCGGCGTCATGAAGCCCTTTGAAAGCGGGTTGACAAAAGGGGAGCAGAAGGCAGGGTCGCGTGACTCGGTTTTATTGAGAGAGGCGTCAGGAAGTACCGACAGCCTGAAGGAAATCACCCCTTATGCCTTTGAAGCGCCCCTCGCGCCTGAAGTTGCCGCAGAACTGGAAAATCGCGTAATTGACCTCGATAGCCTTGACAGGATATATCGGGATTTCTCGAGAAAACACGATGTAGTCATTATTGAAGGCGCAGGCGGAGTTATGGTGCCCATTAAAAAAGATTTCTTCTATGCTGACCTTATCAGGCGATGGAACGCGCCGGCCATCATCGTGTCGAGGCTTGGCCTCGGGACGATAAACCACACCCTCCTGACGAGCCGTTTTCTGCAATCGCAGGGCATAGACATCGCCGGCGTGATCCTGAATGACGCAGACAATGAGGCCGATATCGCCTCACAGACAAATCCGGGTGTGCTGAAGCGGTATCTCTGCGTTCCATTTCTTGGTATTTTTCCACATTTGGCAGGTGTTACGGGAAAAGGGATGGACAGGGAACGTCTTGCTGAAACCTTTGAGCAGAACATTGACGCTGCCGCCCTCTTTAAGTTTCTCTAACCGGCAGGACGCATCCCGCAGCTTGTTCCATTATGCATTCGGTATTATATCCCTGAAATACCTTTCCGACCTTTCAATTACGTCCATCTCAACACAATAGGCCAACCGGAAATAACCGGGCTTCCCGAAGCCTATCCCCGGCACGGCCAGGATGTGGTGCTGCTGGAGGGTCCTCACGAACCGGATATCATCAGGTATCGGCGATTGCGGGAATATGTAGAATGCCCCAAGAGGTTTCGTCACGTTGAACCCGGATTCAACCAGGATCTTGTAGATAGCATCCCTCTTTCGCTGGTAATCCATGATATCGACGCTGTTCCTCTGGAACTTTTGAACAAGTCTTTGCATGAGCGCCGGGGCATTGATGAAGCCGAGTATCCTGTTTGCGAATATCATGGCGTCCAAAAGAGGCCGCAGATTCTTTATATGAGGAGATGCGGCGATGTGGCCTATCCGCTCCCCGGGAAGGGCAAGGTCTTTTGAGTGGCACGTAATGACGATCGTATCTTCGTAGATATTGAAAAGATCAGGCAGAACGGTGCCGTTGTAAATGATCTTCCTGTATGCCTCATCGGCGAGGATGAATATCCTCTGCCCCTTTTCTCTCCGTTTCCGGAGAAGCGCTGCAAGATCTTTCAATTCTTCTTCGTTATAGACAACACCTGTCGGATTGTGCGGGGAATTAATGATGATCGCCTTGGTCTTTTTGTTGATCGCCTTTTCAATCTTTTCGATGTCGAGATGAAAGTCGTCTAAAGTGTCGACAAGCTTCATTGACCCGCCGTGATTTTCTATATAGAATCTGAATTCCACAAAATAAGGATTAGGAACGATCACCTCGTTGCCAGGATCAAGAAGGGCCTTCAGCGCGACGTTGATGCCCCCAGCAGCGCCGACGGTCATGATGATGTGGTCTTTCGTAAAGGGCAGGCTTGACCTTTCTTCGTAAAATTTTGCTATATCAGCCCTCACCTCTTCGTAGCCGCTGTTTGTCATGTAGCGGTGCATGCCCTTTATTTTTAAAGAGGCGATATGAATCAGCTCTTCTTTCAGCCTATCCGGCGGCTCCGCGACAGGATTGCCAAGAGTGAAGTCGAGTATGTTCTCCGGACCGAACTGTTTTTTCAGTTTCTCTCCTTCCTCGAACATTGCCCTTATCCACGAGGAGTCTTTCATAGATTTGCTGATATTTTTTGAAATGCCCATCTTTCACCTCTTGATGAATTTTTTTCCGATCCGGATGAACCCGTCCCTGCTTTTAAGAATGGTCTCAAGGGGGACGCAGTACGCTATCCTGAAGTACCCCTTTTTTCCGAAACCCCTGCCCGGCACTACCATGATCCGCTCTTCCCGCTGGAGTGTCCTGACAAATTCAAGCTCATCGAGGATCGGGGATTTTGGGAACATATAGAAGGCGCCCATCGGCTTTACGCATTGAAAGCCCGCTTCCATGAGTATTTCGTAAAGGGCATCCCTCTTTTTCTGGTAATCGTCTATGCTGACGGAAGTCCTCTGAAATTTTCCTACGACCCTCTGGAAGAGCGCCGGTGCGTTGACAAAGCCGAGGGTCCTCATGGAGATCATAAGCGCCGAAACCAGGAGGTCGCGCTCCTTGATGCGGGGGGAGATGGCGATGTATCCTATGCGCTCCCCGGGAAGGGCAAGGTCTTTCGAGTGGGATGTGACGGCCATGACAAGGTCATACAGTTTGAACAGGTTCGGCAGCTTGACGCCGCTATAGACTATCTTCCGGTAGGCATCGTCGGCGATGATGTAGATCTCCTGGCCTTCTTGCCTTTTCTGTTTGAGGAGTCCGGCAAGGCCCTTCAGGCTCTTCTCGCTATAAACGGCGCCCGTGGGGTTATTGGGACTGTTGAGGAGAACAACCTTTGTCTTTCCGGTGATTGCCTGCCCCATTGCGTCGATGTCGAGTTGGAAATCTTCTGTTGACCTCACCAGTTTCATTGTGCCGCCGTAATTTTCTATATAATTTTTGAATTCCCAGAAGAACGGGGACGGCACAAGCACCTCATCGCCCTTGTTGAGTATACTTTTCAGGAGTATATTGAGCCCGCCGGCGCAGCCCGTTGTCATGAAAACATGGGAAGGTTTAAAGGAAAGTCCATAAAGTTCGCTGAGGTATTCTGCTACCTCGCTCCTTACATCTTCATATCCGCTGTTTGTCATGTACCTGTGCATTCCCTTGCTTGGATGAAGGAGCGTTTCCGCGAGTGTTTTCTGGAGGTCTTTCGGCGGTTCGGTATCGGGGTTGCCGAGAGAGAAGTCGTAGACGTTGTCTTCCCCGTATAGCTTTTTGATCTTGATCCCCTCTTCGAACATTCTGCGGGTCCAACCTTCCTGGTCCGCGATCAACTTGTGTAATTTTTTTGAAATGATCATGTGTCCTCCTGACAATAAAAAAGCCATGGGTTAATCCCACGGCTAACAAACTAAAAAGCCATGGGCCTTTGCACCCATGGCTTTTGCTTTCTCAGAGCAAAGAGATCATGGGCGCAAGCCGGTAAAGTAGTAAAAATAGAAGAATGAATTCACGTATGATCTCTGCATAATATGAACATTTAAAAGGAAAGCTGGGTATTTGTCAAGGAAATTCTTTGCAGGAGACCATGGGCTATCAGCGCCGATAAACCCGTTAGGCGTAAAGCGTTAGGCGTTAGGCGACTTTTGACTCCTTGCTCTTAGCTCTCCGCTCTTTGCTGTCTTTCTCCCCTCACGCCTTACGACTTACGATTCACGGATGTGTCGCTGTGAGCCATGAGCCAGTTGCATAATTGACTTTAGCACCTAAAAGCCTTATACTACTAGTGATATTTTTCACTATTTTTAAGGAGGCTCAATAATGGCTAATGCGACACAGGGTTACAAGGGAAGCGATGACTATATAGCTTCTAAACCGCTCATGGAAATTGTCAATGTCTCTGTCGCCCTGGGAAAACCGCTCGTTGTAAAAGGCGAACCAGGGACAGGAAAAACGCTTTTGGCACACAGCATATCCCGTGCCCTTAACAAAAAACTTTTAATATGGAACATCAAGTCCACGACAAAGGCAAAAGATGGACTTTACGTATATGATACCGTTCAAAGGCTTAACGATGCGCGGTTTAAAGACAAGGACATCAGCGACATCGGGCAATATATCAAGCTTGGGAGATTAGGGCAGGCCTTCAAAAGCGAGGAGCAGCTGGTTCTTCTCATTGACGAGATCGACAAGGCAGACATTGAATTCCCTAACGATCTGCTCAACGAGCTTGACGAGATGTCGTTCCACATACACGAACTCGATGAAGAAGTCGTCGCTAAACAACGTCCTGTTGTTATCATTACGAGCAACTCCGAGAAGGAGCTGCCTGACGCATTCCTGAGAAGGTGTCTGTTCTGTTATATAGAGTTCCCCGATGATGAGATGATGGAGAGGATCGTCAAGGTCCATTATCCGGACATTGAGAACAAGCTTGTAAAAGAGGCCCTCAAGAAGTTTTACTGGATCCGCGAAATGGACGGGCTCAGAAAGAAACCGTCGACAAGCGAACTGCTGGACTGGATCAAGGCGCTTTCTCTGGGCGGGATCAACTTGGAAAAGATCGGTTCGGAGATCCCCTTCGTCGGCACATTGCTCAAGAACGAGCAGGATACGGACAGGTTCATCAAGCTTTCGAATGCTCAAGGGGGCTTTGGGTTCAAGAGAAGGTATTAATGTATGTTTATTGACTTTTTCTATATATTGCGAAAGAAAGGTGTGCCGGTCTCCATTACAGAATGGATGTCATTCATGGAGGCCCTCTATAATGGTTATTTCCAGTCGAGTCTCAACCACCTTTACTACCTGGGGAGGGCATTTCTCGTCAAGAGCGAGGCTTACTATGACGCCTTTGACCTTGCCTTCCAGGAATATTTCGGCGGCATCAAGACAGAGAAGCTTGAACTCGACAAGGTTATGGAATGGCTTGAGAACCCCCTCCACAGGCTTCCCAAGCTAAGCCCTGAAGAGATGGCCGAATTGCAGAGACAGATCCAGGAGTTCAGGAATACCCACGATATGGACGAACTGATGCGCCAGTTCAGGGAAAGGCTGAAAGAACAGAAGGAGAGGCATGATGGCGGGGGCAAGTGGATAGGCACCGGCGGCACATCGCCCTTTGGCGCCTATGGATTTCATCCCGGAGGTATCCGGGTCGGCGGTGAGTCAGGCATGCAGTCGGCCGCAAAGGTCGCAAGCGAGAGGAGGTTCAGGAACTACCGGAACGACATCATTCTTGATGTGCGACAGACAAAGATGGCGCTGAAGAAATTAAGGGAGCTCAAGAGGGAGGGGCTGGAGGAAGAACTCGATATAGATGAGACCATCGATAAGACCGCGAAAGAGGGCGGGGAGATCGAGCTTGTCTTCAATAGGTCACGGGAAAACTCTGTCAGGCTCATACTTCTCATGGACACAGGCGGGTCAATGCTTCCTTATACTGAACTCTGTGAAAGGCTTTTCTCGGCGGCATCGCAGATGGAGCACTTTAAAGAATTCAGGTATTATTTCTTTCACAACACCATTTACCAGGATATTTACGAAGACATTCAGAACTATAAAAAGGTACCTACGGAAAAGCTCTTTTCCAATTTCCACAAGGGTTATAAGATCGTCATCGTGGGTGACGCAAGTATGGCGTATTCGGAGCTGTTTGACATCAACGGGTGCATCGACTATTTTTATACCAACGATAAGCCGTCGCTCGAGTGGCTCCTGAGGATAAAGGAGCACTTCCCCCATTCGGTATGGCTTAACCCGACGCACATGAATTTTTGGGGCCATTATACCGTGGATACGATCGGAAAGATATTCCCGATGTACGAGCTTACGGTCGACGGTCTCAAGGATGCTGTCAAAACCCTTTCCTCAAGGACGAAATCCATACGGCAGCTATCGGCGATGAGCGCTTAGACGATCAAATGACCCCCGGAGGCTGCAGCTTCCCCCTTATCCCTTCGATATTTCATGACCGCTTGAAAAAAGTGTTAATATTTTTCTCAATATACATTATAATCTTATATGTTGGTTAAAAGGGTACTTTACTACTCCTATGAAAAGCTCCTTGAAAAGGAGGTCAAAAAGGGAAGGCTGCCTCTTCATGTGGGTCTCATACTTGATGGGAACAGGCGGTATGCGAAAGAGATGGGGTTTAACGATATTACCATGGGCCATATAGAGGGGGCGAAGAAGCTTGACGATGTCTTGAAGTGGTGCGCGGAACTTGATATCAAGATCGTTACTATATGGGTCTTATCAACGGAGAATATTCAGCGGGAAAGGGGAGAGGTGGAGGCGCTTCTCAGAGTTATCGAAGAAAAGATCGATGAGCTTTCAAAAAACCAGATCGTTAAAAAAAATGGATTCAGGATACACGCACTGGGAAAGATAGAGATGTTGCCGGACCGTTTAAGGGATGTAATAAAAAAGGCCGAAGAGCTAACGATGAGCAACAATAACCACATACTGAACATTGCAGTCGGCTATGGCGGCAGAGAGGAAATCGTCGAGGCCGTCAAAGAGGCGATCAGGTGTAAAAACTTTGAAAATATTGAAGAAGTGGCTAATAATATTACCAGTGATGACATTGCGGCCCATCTCTATACTTGCGGAATCCCCGATCCTGACCTTATAATAAGGACAAGCGGCGAGGTGCGGTTGAGCGGTTTTTTATTATGGCAGAGCGCGTATAGTGAATTTTACTTCTGCGATGCCCTGTGGCCGGCCTTCAGAAAGATAGACTTTTTAAGGGCTATCAGGAGCTACCAGGATAGAAACAGAAGGTTTGGAAAATGAGCCCCCCTATAGATAAAGTAACATCGTTAAAGAATACAGAGATATTTAAGGCCCTCGGAGACCAGGAGCTTGAGGAGCTCTCAAAAAGACTGAAAGAGAGGATATATCCTCCGAACACTGCCATCGTACGTGAGGGCGCTTCGGGCGATTCAATGTTCGTTATAAAATCAGGGAAGGTGGAGATCAGGAAGCAGGAGCCTTCTCTCGGCGTTGACCTCACAATAGCGACCCTCGACAGCGGTGCCTGTTTCGGAGAGATGGCGTTGCTGACCGGCAAACCACGGACCGCCACGGTCATGGCTATCCAGGCAACAGAGGTATTTGTTCTGGAAAAAAAGGATTTTGAATCCCTCCTGACTGAGCACCCTACAATCTCCATGTCTCTCAACAAGATTGTCGCTGCAAGAATTGAAGAGATGAATACCAGGGATGGTCTTGGCGTTGTCTCCCTGAAGACGCTGAAACTGGATAAAGATGTGATAACGATCATTCCTCAGCAGCTTATTATGAAATACAAAATGCTGCCCACATGCTATTCCAGCAATACGCTGACACTCGCAATGGTAAACCCTAATGACCTTATGGCGCTCGACGAGGCAAGAAAGTTCATCAAGGGAAGGGCCATTGACCCCGTGATCGTATCGGCAGATGATTTCAAGAAGTTCATGGAGACGGAGTATGTTGAGCTTACCAAGAAAGAAAAGCAAGAAGAGCCCGAGATAAACCTTGACCAGCTCCTCGATTCCATGGATCACGTCCAGGCCGATATCATGAAGGACGCTGAGTTCGAAGACACCGACGAGGACGAGGCAGGAATCACAGACCTTGCGAGGGAGGCAGAGGGGGCGCCAATCATACGCCTTACGAACAACATCATCGCCGCTGCCTTAAAAAAGGGCGCAAGCGATATCCATATCGAGCCGATGGAAAAGGCATTGCGCGTGCGTTACCGGATCGACGGTGTCCTCAGGGAGGAGATGATGCTGCCCAAGAAGGTCCAACTCCCTCTCATCAGCAGGGTTAAAATTATTTCCAAGCTCGATATTACCGAGAGAAGATTGCCGCAGGACGGCAGGATAACAATAAAATTGGGGAACAAATCAGTCGACTTCCGGGTCTCCTCGGTGCCGACAAAGTTTGGAGAGAAGATTTGTACCCGTATTCTCGACAAGAGCAATACCACTATGGGCCTTGATAAGTTGATCAGCCATCCCGGCACACTTGACCTTGTGAGGGAGATGATCAAAAAACCCTATGGGATCATTTATGTGACAGGTCCCACAGGCTCCGGAAAAAGCACGACGCTCTATAGCTCACTCGCAGAGATTAACACCGTTGATGTAAATATATCGACCGTCGAGGACCCGATCGAGTATGACCTCGCCGGGATCAACCAGGTACAGGTCAATGCGGATATCGGACTTGATTTCGCCCGGGTATTGAGAGCATTCCTGAGACAGGACCCGGACGTGATCCTCGTTGGAGAGACAAGGGATAAAGAGACTGCCAAAATAGCTGTGGAGGCTGCCCTTACGGGTCACCTCGTTTTTACAACGCTCCACGCGAACGACGCGCCCGCAACCTTCATGCGTTTGTCGGAAATGGGCATAGAGCCGTTTCTCACATCAACCTCTATTATCGGTATTGTCGCTCAGAGGCTCGTAAGAAGGATATGCACGAAGTGTAAAGAGAAGTATGAGCCGGATCCTATCATTGCAAAATACCTTGGACTCCCTGAAGGCATATCGTTATACAAAGGAAAAGGATGCGACGTCTGCGGCAATACGGGTTACAAGGGCAGGGTCGGCGTTTATGAGGTGCTCATGGTGGGCGAAGAGGTACGCCACCTGATCGCGGAGGGCGCCGAGACGAGCGCCATACGTCAGGCAGCTATTACAGCCGGCATGAAGACCCTCAAAGACTACTGCCTGATACTTCTTGAAGACGGTTTAACGACAGTCGATGAAGTTCTCAGGACCGTCGCGATTCAAACTTGAATAAAAAATCGATCGTCAACTCCAGCAAGCTTTCATTGATCTTGCGCTTAATCCTATGGGCCTCGATCCTGGCGCTAATCATCCTCATGTTTTACGTATACCACGAGGGTGCGTGGAGGGATGTCTTTGCATACTACAGGTTCTTTTTCGATTTTAAAAAGCTGAGGATTTTTATCGCCTCCTTCGGCCCTTACGCAGCTTTTGTTTTTGTCCTGGTTCAGTCTTTACAGGTTGTGTTCGCCCCGGTGCCGGGCGAGGTAACCGGTTTTGTCGGTGGTTTTTTATTCGGTAACGTATCCGGCGTAATCCTCTCGACGCTTGGTCTCACCGTTGGTTCCATTCTGGCATTCGGGATTGCGCGTTTGTTCGGTATAAGGTTCGTAGAGAAGATCGTTAAAAAACATTATATTGATAAATTTAATTTTTTTGTTACCCACAAAGGTCTCTACATAACATTCATTTTTTTTCTCATCCCCGGCTTCCCCAAGGATTCTCTCTGCTACCTGCTCGGGTTAACCCGTATGCGGATCATCGACTTTATACTGATGAACATTTTCGGAAGATTACCGGGTACGCTTATGCTTACGCTGCAGGGAAGCGCTGTGAAGGATGGAAAGTATCAGGCGTTTTTTCTGTTGCTTGTTGCAAGCATCATTTTGACATTCGGGCTCTATTTGGCCAGGAACCATATTATCCGGGCGTTTATTTTTATTGTACACCCCATAATAAAATTTTCTCGGAATTTGAAACGAAAAAAAAATATCGATAGAAAGCAAATTTAGTAAATTCTTACTTGACAGAATATTTAATTAATATACAATAAAAAAAGAAACACAAAAAATATTTTAGGAGGTAATGAATGGCGACAAAGAAAGCAGCACCAAAGAAGGCAGCAAAGAAAGCAGCACCAAAGAAGGCAGCAGCAAAAAAACCGGTAGCAAAGAAAGCAGCACCAAAGAAGGCAGCAGCAAAAAAACCGGTAGCAAAGAAAGCAGCAGCAAAGAAGGCAGCAGCAAAAAAACCGGCAGCAAAGAAATAGCAGTGAAGTAAAACCGTAAGGAGGAAGTAAATGGCAACCAGGAAACCAGCTGCCAAGGCAAAGCCGGCAGTAAAGAAATCTGCTGTAAAAGCAAAGCCGGCAGCAAAAAAGCCGGCAGCAAGATCATCCGTGAAAAAGGGCACTAAATACGCATGCAGTGTCTGTGGGATGGTTGTATCGGTTGACACGGTGTGCGGCTGTACCGGGGTGTGCGATTTAATCTGCTGCGGCAAAGAGATGAAGGTAAAGAAGCAGGCATAATTTTTTCATAGAGCACGAAGAGTTTTTGTCGATCTGGGCGTTACAGGGAAGAGGTGCAAGAATCGCGAGGTAGTATTTTCAAAATTAACCCTCTTTTCGTTTCAATTATTTAATGTCGTCATCCCGGTTCCATTTATGGTTTTACACAAGCGAAACCTGTCTGTTCGTTAAACAGGTCTCCCGTCACTTTTTATAGTCAGGCCTTCCTTTGATTTAAATCGGTCTTATGTGCCGGCGCTTCGATGTTTGTTGACAGTGACGGTTGCTATTGCATTGCGAGAATGCTGCGTGGTAATCTGTATGTGGAATTGTCATGATAAGAGAGTGGAAACTTTTAGATTCAAAGATTGACAGAGATTACAGGGTGTTCAGGATTGCCGTAAACCATGCGCTTTCTCCAAGAACTCGCGAAGTCGGAGAGTTTTATACCATCGAAACAAATGACTGGGTCAATATTATCCCCCTGACAGAAGATGAGAAGGTTGTAATGATAAAACAATACCGGCACGGTTCGCAGGATGTTACCCTCGAGATACCGGGCGGGCTTGTTGATGATGAAGGGCATAAAGAGGCGGCGCTTCGTGAGCTTAAGGAAGAGACGGGCTACGCAGGAGATGAGGTTCAATACCTCGGCGCCGTAAACCCTAACCCGGCCATATTCAACAACCTCTGTCATACTTATCTCGTCAGGAACGCAAGAAAGGTTGCCGAGACAAATTTTGACCCCGATGAAGATATCGAGGTTGCACTCGTTCCCCTGAACGATATCCCTTCACTTATAGAAGAAAGAAAGATAACACATGCGCTGGTTATCATTGCCTTTCATTTTTATTTTATAAAGAATCATTATTTTCATGATGGCACAAAATAGCACTGCCGTCCTCTCCATAGTAGGAAGATCAAAAACCGGGAAGACAACCCTGATAGAAAAACTGATACCGTTGCTGAAAAGCAGAGGCTTGAGAATTGCCACGATCAAGCATCACCACGGTGATTTTGAGATTGACCGGGAAGGCAAAGACACATACAGGCATAAAGCCGCAGGTGCAAAAGCAGTGCTTCTCACGTCGCCGGCAAAGATCGCCCTTGTTATTGATGTAGACGAAGAGTTGAAGGTTCACGAGATCATTGATAGATATGTTCGCGGCGTCGACCTGGTCATCACCGAGGGTTACAAAAGAGAGAAGTTTCCGAAGATCGAAGTTTTTAATTGGAAAGAGAATACCATTCCTGTGTGCCTGAATGACCGGTCGCTCATAGCACTTGTTACAGATAAGCGCGTAGATGCGCCTGTGCAGCAATTTTTACGGGACGATATCGAGGGCGTGGCAGAGTTCATACTAAACTTTGTGAGGCAGAAAGGCGGCTCATAGTTCATAGCGAACCAGATGCTGGATGCTCGATACTTGATACTGGCGGAAACTTCATGAAGGAGCAAGGCGCGAAAGGTTCAACCTTTCACTTTTCACATTTCACCTTTTACGGGATTAGTTCAGGAAGCGTTTCTTAATCTCTTTGACAAGGGTGAGGTTTTCAAGGTGGCCTGTCTGTTTCGCAACGATTTTCCCGATCACCGGACGGTTCAGAAGGTATATGTCGCCGATCAGGTCAAGCACTTTGTGCCTCACAAACTCATCCTTGAACCTGAGCTCCGTATTGATGACCCCTTCGTCATTTAAAATGATAACGTTATTTATCCTTCCGCCCGTGCCAAGACCCATCTTTGCAAGCTGTTCAAAATCCCTGAGAAACCCAAAGGTCCTTGCAGGTGCTATCTGGGCAATGAAGGTGTCCTTGCCTCCCTGAAAGTGATATCGCTGGACGCCGATAGGCCTGCCGTGCTCTAAGGTGTAATCTATCTCAAAAGACTGCGATGGCTCTATCCGGAGAGATTTTCCGTTGCTTAAGCCGGTTATCGTGACCGCTTCTTTAATGTAGAGCGGCTCTATCCCCTTTTCCTGTTCGATGATCCCTGCTTCATCGATCTTGTTGCATATCTCGATGGCAGAGCCGTCAAGGATCGGGATCTCTTCGCTGACCTTAACGAGAAGGTTCGTTATGCCGTACATGTGAAATGTGGCAAGGAGATGCTCAATAGTCCTTACCATACAATTTTTCCCTTTCACCGATGAGGCATAACCGATGGAAAAGACGTAATCGATATACGCTGGAATACGTTCCCCATCGGGTATGTGCTCGAATACGATACCGGAATTTTCAGGCATAGGGAGGAGTATCATGCCGGTTTTTACCCCGGAATGAAGGCCGACACCGTAGACAACGATGCTTTTCCCGATTGTCTTTTGTTGGAATTTATGGACGCCTTTGGCGCTTTCTATCCGAAAATCTTCGGTTTTTATCTTACCCCGGTCTTCGGCGCCCAGACCCCTGAATATGACCTCCAGAATCTTTTCGATTGAAAGCGGCTTTTCGAGAAAGTCGTACGCGCCCATTTTAACGGCCTCGACGGCTGTGGAAATTGTCCCGTGACCGGAAATAACGATAACGATTGCTTCCCCCCTCTTTTTTTTGATCCGCTTCAAGACCTGTATCCCGTCCATCTCGGGCATCCATATATCGAGCAGGACTATTTTCGGTTTTTCCCTTTCGAAAAGCGAGAGGCCTTCCTTCCCGTCGGTTGCCTTTAAGACCTGAAAACCCTCATCTTCAAGTATGGAGGACAAGCTGTCAAGTATATCCTTTTCGTCGTCGATAATAAGGACTTTGTGCATGGCCTATATTCTACTCAAAACTTTATGAATTTACAATTGTTTTAAGTTTTTATGGAAGCCCGTTTCACACTATCGAAAAAGATGTTTTTGTGGTATATTAGATGTGTAGTATAAAGGAGGAGTTGAAAACTTTATTGGAAGAAAAAACGAATGAAGGGTTTTTGAAACTCTTTTTTGATGATATAAACGTAGCCCGCAACCTCTTTGGCCCCCGTGACGAAAATATCAAATACCTCAGGAAATATTTTAACGTCAGGACGAGCATACGAGGGAACCATTTGACCCTTATAGGCAGCAAAGCGGATGTGGAGAATACAAATAAGGTAATTAACGAACTCCAGAATATAATCAAGAAGGGTTTTGCTGTCAGCGCGTCGGACATAGACCAGGCGGTGCGATACGTTTCGCACTCCCAGGACACCGTAAACACCTTTTACAAAGATCAGATATATATCTTCCCGTCAAAAAAGGCTGTAATGCCGAAAACGAGGAACCAGAAGGCATATATCGACGCAATGAAAAAGCATGATATGGTTATCGGGATAGGCCCCGCCGGTACCGGTAAAACGTACCTTGCAATGGCGATGGCGCTTTCCTCTTACTACAGGAAGGAAGTGTCGAGGATTGTGTTAACAAGACCGGCGATAGAGGCGGGGGAAAAGCTCGGTTATCTTCCCGGAACAATGTATGAAAAGGTTAATCCCTATCTGAGGCCTCTTTATGATGCGCTGTACGATATGCTTGATATGGAGAAGGCCGCCAGGCTGGTAGAAAAGGGCATTATTGAGATCGCCCCACTTGCATTTATGCGTGGCAGAACCTTGAACGATGCCTTCGTGATCCTCGATGAAGCGCAAAACACGGCTTCCGAGCAGATGAAAATGTTCCTTACGCGTCTTGGATTTTCTTCGAAAACCGTTATTACCGGTGACATTACCCAGATTGATCTCCCGGACAAGAAGGCAAGCGGCCTCGTGGAGATACAAAGGATCCTGAAAGGGATCAGGGGCATTAAGTTTGTTTACTTTACAGAGAAAGATGTGGTAAGACATCCGCTTGTACAGAAGATCATAAAGGCATATGAAACGAGGAAAACAGACTCGGAAGGTTTGAACAATGCAGAATGGAAAGGATAAACCTCCTTCGTATTTTTACTACAGGAAATTTCTGATACTCTTTGTATTTTCTCTCCTGCTGTCAAGCATCATCAACATACAACAACCCTATACGCCGGGGGAGTATCAGCTCGGAGACATAGCAAGGGAGAACATCAAATCACCCGCAGACCTCTACGCGCCGCTGAGCGATATCACCATCAAAAAGGACGAAATTATTGTGAGGGAAGGCGAAAGGATCAGCGAAGAACACCTCCGGAAGCTTTCCGCCTTCAACCTGCTGGAGCAGGGGGAGGGTTTTACCCTTAAACGATTTGTCGTGTTGTTTTTTACCCTCTTTTTATTTGTCATAGTGCTCTATGAGTATGGAGAAAAAAATATTAAAAAATTTTTGCTCACACAGAAGGACCTGATATTTTGCGCCTCTCTCACCCTTTTCTCGATCTTTTTGGCAAGAGGGTTTTCCCTGGTATTTGATCATTACGTCCCGAATCACACCTCGGCGCTGTTTTATATCATTCCGATCTTTTTTTATGGGATCATCCTGAGGATAGTCCTCTTCTCCGAGGTTGCCATCCTCTTTTCAATGGTCTTCGCAGTCGCGCTGGGTTTCTCTTTCGATAATAGCATAACAGTACTTTTGTACGCATTTCTCGGCAACGTCCTTGCGTCTTATTTTTCGGGGAAATGCGAAAACAGAAATACGATCCTCAAGGCAGGGCTTTACACGTCCTTTGTCATGAGCTTTTTCGTTCTTCTCCTCGATATTTTATCAGGACAGCCTTTTTCAAATCTGCCCATGAAAGTCGCCTTCATCGTCTTAAACGGTGTTGCAAGCAGTTTTATCGCCCTTGGACTTTTGCCCGTTATAGAGCACCTCTTTGATTACACGACTGATATCAAACTGCTTGAGCTTGCCAACTTCGAGAATCCGCTTCTGGAAGAGATGATGGTGAACGCCCCCGGCACGTACCACCACAGCATTATTGTCGGCAACCTTTCCAGGGCAGCAGCTGAAAGCATTGGAGCCCACCCTCTTCTGACACGGGTTTCGGCATACTACCACGATATCGGAAAGCTGAAGATGCCCCACTATTTTATAGAAAACAGAACAGACGTTGAAGATTCCCACAAGGACCTCACGCCAAGCATGAGCGCCCTGATCATCCTTAACCATGTAAAGGAAGGGGTTGAGCTTGCAGAAAAGTATAAGCTTGGGAGGAAGATTACCGAGGTCATACAGCAGCACCACGGGAAGAGCCTCGTCAGTTATTTTTACAGCAAGGCAAAAGAGCTTGAAGACCCGAAGCTGCATACCATCAAGGAGCAGGACTTTAGGTACACAGGACCGAAGCCCCAAACAAAAGAGACGGGCATCATCATGCTGGCAGATGCAGTGGAGGCGGCATCGAGGGTGCTCGAGGACCCTACGCCGAAACGGATAGAAAGCCATGTACAAGGCATTATCGAGAATATATTCCTCGACGGGCAGCTCGATGAATCAGAGCTTACGCTGAAAGACCTCAATGCGATTCAAAAGAGTTTTATCGCGATCCTTCTTGGCATATTTCACCATAGGATTGAATATCCTGAAAGGACACAAAATGGCGGTGTTGATAAAAAACTCTCAAAGGTCGATAACGATAGACAGCAGGAGCGTCCAAAGACTTACAAAAGAATTACTAACCTTTTCAGGGCTTCAAGGTAAGGACATCGGCATACTCCTTGTTAACAACAGGAAGATTACAGAATTAAACACCAGGTTTTTCGGAAAGCAGAAACCGACAAACGTCATTTCCTTTTCATATATCGGCGGGCTGCCCGGCGAAATCGCCGGTGAAGTTATAATATCGGTTGAAAAGGCGCAGGAAGAGGCGGAACGATCAGGCGTATATTTCGCCGAGAGGCTCTTTGCCCTTATTATCCACGGCCTGCTTCACATAGTAGGCCATGACCATGAAGGCGACAAAAAAGAGGGCCGAAGAATGAGGTACCGGGAGAAAAAGCTGTTAAGCTTCATCCTCTCCCATGATGTATATAAACGGATGATCTCAGGGCGGTCAGGGTGATGACCGGCATATCAACAAGCGGAACCCGATGGTTTTCGTCCCTCCTGTCTCGCTCCTCGCTCCTCGCTCCTCATCTCCCGTCTTTGTACCTCAGTTGTATCTCCGGTGTTTTACTTGTGCTTATCCAGCCGCCGGTATCTCTCTATCCGGTTGCATTTTTCGCGCTTATCCCGCTCCTCTACGCCATTGATCAGGATAGGTATGGGCCTGCATTCTGGAGCGGCTTTGCTTGTGGGTTTACCTCCTTCGCCGGTCTTGTCTACTGGGTTATCATAGCCATGAACAGGTATGGAGGCATCCATATCTGGCTGAGCTGCCTCATCCTTCTGCTCCTTGTCCTTTACCTTTCGTTGTATATAGGCTTCTTTGCCTTTGCGGTTTCATACCTTAAAAAAAGATTGACCTTACCCGTCTATCTTTCCGCTCCCATTGTCTGGGTGTTGCTGGAGTATGTAAGGGGGTTCCTGTTTACGGGGTTTCCGTGGTCGCTCCTTGCCCATTCGCAGGACAGGTTCCTGCCCTTTATCCAAATTGTGTCAATAACAGGAACATATTTCATATCATTCATCATCGTTGCCGTAAACTGCATCATCTATAATGTGATCCGGAAAAGGCCTCCATCGGCTGTCTTTGCGTCCATAATTTTTCTTTTTTTGGCGGGTTCGCTGATCTATGGTTTCGGGGAACTTGGCCGCAAGGAGGAAGGAACCCTGAAGGCTGCCATAGTACAGGGGAATATAAGACAGGACGTCAAGTGGGATGAGGCATTCAAGGTCAGGACCATCCGCACTTACTACCAGAAAACGCTGGAGGGCGCAAGGAACGCAGACCTCATCATCTGGCCTGAAACTGCCATGCCTTTTATCTTTGAAGACGAGATCTATGCCAATCAATATGTCAAGGCCCTGCCGACTCTTTTGGGGGGTAATCTTTTATTCGGTACGGTTTCAAAAGACCGCGGTGGCAAGTACCATAACGCCGCATATATTATCGGCAAAGAGCATGGGGTCGTTGGGGTATATAACAAGGCGCACCTCGTCCCTTTTGGTGAATATACCCCGTTTGTCAGGTACCTCCCTTTTCTGGAGAAATTGACAGCTGCCGGCGGGGATTTTTTCCCAGGTGAAGGACATCAGCCCTTGCATGCACGTGTGGGGAAAATCGGTATGCTTATCTGTTATGAGGGGATATTCCCATATATCACAAATGAAACGGTACGAAACGGCGCGCAGGTTCTTGTTAACATTACCAACGACGCCTGGTATGAGCGGACTTCAGCACCCTTTCAACACTTTGCCTTTTATGTATTCAGGGCGATAGAGACGGACAGGTTTCTCCTCAGATCTGCCAATACCGGGATAAGCGGTATAATCGACCCGAAGGGGCGCATACAGGCACAAACCCCCATCTTTGTCGAAACGGTTTTAAGGGGAAACTTTTCCTTGAAAGACACAAAGACCTTCTATGTGAGATACGGCGATTATTTTATAGTGATACTTTTCATTGCCCTGGCGATTATGTGTGCCGTGAAGTTCATCACACGGAGAAACCCGTAAGTCGTGAGTCGTAAGGGGTAAGGGGGGGGGAACGGAGAACGCGGGTCGCTTAACGAGCAACAGCTTCTTATTTATTCGGTTTGTTTTGTATTAACGTTGAACAATTTTTTCATCCCCTGACGCCTAACGCCTTCCGCCTTACGGGTTCTTTAGATCATCTGTATCGTTCCGTCGGGGATGACCAGGGCGTCAACTGTCCTGCCCCTGTACTGGTCATCAAGGTGATCGATCATTTCCCCCAGGCTCTTATGCCAGAGCAGGTCTCTCTTTTTGCCGAACCAGCATTCGTTTGCACGGTCCATGTGTTGTGAGTAGATATGTATCCTTTTTGTTTTGTTGCCTTTTTTTCTTTCTCCAAAGGCAAGGCGCCCCCAGGTGTCTTTTCCGAATCTGCCCAGAAGGTAATGGACAACCTGGCCCTCTTCAATATCGCAGAGTATAACAACGTCACCGCCCTCGTCCTTCAGGAACTCCTCTGCCAGCGAGAGCGCGATGATGGCTTCACTTGCCTTGCCGTATGCGTTAGCAAAGACAATATCGGCCTTCTTATGTGCCGGCGTCCTGTAATGTTGAGCGGCCCTTTCAGTCATCTCGCGATAAAGGCCGTCGGGATTTCCGGCGTATATGTCCGTTGCAAGCGCCCCGGTATTGATCATGACATTGATCACCGCATCAAGGCGCGCCATTTTGCCGCACTCCTTAATATCTTCGAGAAGAGGATTGTTGTGATACTTGCCTACGCCGTAACAGTTATCCCAATATTTTTTCAAAAGCGTTCCGTGATGGTATTCTATGGCGTCGATATGGCTTACCGCAGGCATGACGATCTTATAGCCGCCCCCGAAACCGCAGAACGAATGAGGTATAAAGGCGCCGATGCCTATCTTAAGGTCGCAGGAAAGAAATTCTTTGTTCACCATAACGGGGGTGCCCTGCCCTGTTTTGCCTATCAATTCACAATGTTCATAAGGATTATGGTTATAAACGGGGAACCTTTCCATGACCTCATTGCCCAGCTTTTTGCGGAATGCCCTATTATCAAGGGGCGCATGGGTGCCGAGGGCACAGATGAAACGCACCTGTTCGTCCCTGACGCTGCACTGTTGAAAAAGCTCAAGAAGGGACGGGACGATCTCATATGCCCTCGTTGGCCGGGAAAGGTCATCAAAGAGTATGCAGACCTCTTTCTTGTCTTTGATAAGAGGTGCGAGGGGCTGAACCGCCTTCCTGTAATCGTCCTGCGCGAGCACCTCTTTTCCGTCCCCTCCCATGGTAAGGACCTGCGTGTTCCATCCCGCAGGAAGTGACAGGGTAAGGGTCGTGTCCCGGTTCCAGAGATCGTGTCGTACGGTTATGTCCATGGTCATTTCCTTAAAAGCAGGTCGGGGAGAAGAAGGGAGAGCTTGGGAATATAGGTGATGACGAGGAGACATGCCAGAAATAAGAGGATGTAGGGGAGCACCGACTTGCCTATGTCGATAAGCGAGCGCTTCATGATTGCCATTGATACAAAAAGATTGAGGCCGAAAGGCGGCGTCAGGAAGCCGCATTCGATATTGATGATCATCATGATGCCGAAATGCACGTAGTCGATGTTGTACCTGTTCAGCGTCTCTATCAGTATAGGTGATACGACGATGACGGCGGTGACGATATCCATCAATCCGCCGATGATAAGCAGGACGCAGTTTATGGCGAGGAGAAACAGCCACCGTTCCTTTACATTGTCAATGATAAGCTCCGCAAGCTTCACAGGGATCTGCTCAACGGTAAGAAGCCAGATGAATGTCATGGCACAGGAAAGGATGAAAAGAAGGCTGGCCGAGAGTATCGCAGAGTCCCTGCAGATACCAAAGATCTTTTTAAATTTCAGTTCCTTATAGATAAAGAGCTCCACGAACAAGGCGTAGACAACCGATACTGCCGCAGCCTCCGTGGGTGTGAACACGCCGCCGTATATCCCCCCGAGGACAAGAAAGGGCAGGAACAATGCCCAGAGCCCGTCTTTGATTATCTTCAGACCCTCCCTGAAGGTATACCGCACCTCCGATCTCCATCCGTTCCTGCTGGCCATGAAATAGGAATATCCCATGAGGCAGCAGCCGATGAAAATGCCCGGAAGAAATCCGGCCATAAAGATCTCGGCGACGGATACGTTCATCACCAGCGCATAGAGGATCATGGGTATGCTCGGAGGTATGAGGATGCCGAGGGAGCCGGCTGAGGTGAGAAGCCCGATGGAGAAGCGTTCGCCGTAGCCCTCTTTAATGAGGGCCGGCATCATGATGCTCCCGATCGCGATCACCGTTGCCGGCGAGGAGCCTGATATAGCGGCGAAGAACATGCATGCCAGAATTGCTGCCATGGCAAGCCCGCCGGTGAGCCTCCCGACGAAGAGCTTCATCACGTTGACAAGCCTGTTTGATATGGCGCCCTCTGCCATGATGTTGCCGGCGAGGATAAAGAAAGGGACGCCAAGGAGGACGAAGTTGTCAAGACCGTTGAACAGCTGCTGTACGAGGGACGTTAAAGGGGTCTTGGCAATGAAAAACAGGTAGACCGCCGTTGTGGTTACCAGGACGATGGATATGGGAAGACTGAGGGTGAGGAGGACGAAGAAGCAGATAAATATAATGGTAAGGTTCACGCGTCCTTTTTCCTCACTTTAGCGTAGGGCTCATTTTTTATGAAGCCTCTGAAATGCTTGTAGGACTGCGCGAAGAACCTGAAGGACATCGTGATCGAGAAAAGAGGTATCGAGATATAAGGGATAAACATCGGTATCTGCATGGCAGAGCTTTTTGCGCCGAAGGATTGCAGGGTTGTAATGTGTGTGATCCCGAAATAGATGAAGAGGATCGTGATGCAGCCGGAAATCAGGTATGCCACTGTTTTTATGAGATGGCTCACCCTGTCGGGCGCGAACTCCGTGAGGGCCTCCATCGAGAAGTGAGTTCCATACTTGACGCCAATGGATGCGCCGAGGTATGTGCAGAATATGATNNTAAAGGTGTATGAGATGGTGTATCTTAGTGCGGTCTCAACAAAGGTGAGCATTGCAACGCCCAGGAGCGTGAATGCAACAAGAAAATCTTCTGTCTTGTTCAGGCCCTTTATAAGTTTATCCATTATTGGGGCTCACGTCGCCCCCTC
>DIWM01000026.1:0-48956 GCA_002428485.1 Deltaproteobacteria bacterium UBA6106 | reverse complement strand
TGTTGCTCGAGACTAACCTCGCAATTAAACCGTTCCTTGAGCAAACCGTCGTGAGGCGAGGAAACTCGGTCTGTATTCCACGCCTCACGCTGCCTTTCTCCCCTCACGACTTACGACTTACGCCTAACGAGGTTTCGACTTTATTTCTTTTTTGAATAAAAGTCTATCTTCTTCATGTAGAAGTCGTACAGTTCGGCGCCGTACAAGCCTTTGTATTTATCGAGCACCGGCTGTGCCGACTTTTTAAAGGCCTCCCTGTCTGCAGCGGTGAGCACGTAAACATCCACACCCTGTGCCTTTGCCTTCTCCATTGCGACCACCCGATTTTTGGTGTTGCCGTCCCTGTTTGTTTTTACCTGGACTGCCGCAGCCTCCCTGAAGATCTTCTGCTGCTCGGGCGTGAGGGAGTTCCAGAATTTTTTATTCACAACGACGGGGCATTCGGTAAGGATATGGTGCGTTACGGTTGCGAATTTGTTGACCTCCGTGAATTTCATCAGGATGGAGGTGAAGAGGGGATTGTCCTGTCCGTCGATGACTTTCTGCTGCAGTGCGTTGTAAATCTCCGGGAAGGGCAGGGGGGTCGGGTTCGCCCCGAACGTCTTGAAGGTATCAATAAATATAGGCCCCTCGATGACCCTGATCTTGAGGCCCTTCAGGTCTTCAGGCCTCTTTATAGGTCTTTTTGAGTTCGTCATATCCCTGAACTCGTTCTCTGTATACCCTATAAAGACGAACCCCTTGGGGTCGCAGAATTTCGCAAACCTTTCCTTTACCTCTTTGTCGTCAAGGACGTTGTATGCCACGTCGCGGTTTGGGTAGATAAAGGGCAACTCTATTATGCCCATCTCAGGCACGAAATTAGCCAGTACGCTGGCAGTGACTGCGGTCATATGAAGCGTCCCCGCCTGGACCTGTTCCGTCATGGAGCGCTCACCGCCGAGCTGGCCGAGAGGAAATACCTGGACCTCAATTTCTCCCTTTGTCTTTTCTGTTACATACTTTGCGAAGGCAACGGCCCCGTGATGCTGCGGATGAATGGGAGGCCCGACGTGACCATACTTAACAATCGTTTTTGCCTCGCAGACGGCAAATGAGGAAAAGATAAGCGCCACACCAATCAATACTGCCAGAACAATTCGTTTCATACTGTTCCCCCTTATTTATTATATTGTAGTAGTTTCCACAGATTGTCATATAAAAGCAACGTCATGTCAAACAAAAAAAATCCTTTGAAAAATTGATTGACTTTGCAGTATGCTAAAAATAAAAAAGTTTTTTAAAAGAGCACGATGGACGGGAAAACGACCTGAGAGGTTTAATGTTGACAAAAAGGTGCTAATGTTTTAATAGTTTGTTTGATTCCAAAAAAATCAGGAGGGGTGAAGTCATGAGAAAAGTTATGTTGTTTTCATTCGTTTTCGTTACCATTTTCAGTCTTTTTCTTTTTATACCGTCATCCTACGCGCAAAAGACGATCAAGGTCGGCATCGTTGACACCTATACGGGGCCCGCAAGCACCTTTACGATCGATGTCCGTGACGGGTTTGAGATGGCTGTGAAAAAGATCAACGCAAAGGGCGGAGTCCTCGGCAGAAAAATCGAGTTCACAACGAGGGATGAGAAATTTAAGCCCGATATCGGGTTGGCAATGGCAAAGGAGCTTGTCTTAAAAGAAAAGGTCGATATCCTCATGGGGACCATTAACAGCGCAACCGCTCTTGCCGTATCTGATTTTGCGAAGAAGGAGAAGATCCCCTTTTTCGTCACCTTTTCAAAGAGCGAAAAGATCGTTGTGGATAAAGGACACCGTTATGTCTTCAATATGAACGAAAATGCCATGATGGCAGGCAGGGCCGCCGGTTATGCCCTCGGCAAGAAACCTTATACAAAATACTGGATCGCAGGCGATGATTACGAATACGGTCATTCCATTGCGAACAACGTCTGGGAGAATATACAGAAAATTAACTCCAAGGCTGTCCTTATCGGACAGTCATGGTGGAAGGTCGGAGAGGCAGATTTTACCCCGTACATTACGCAGATCCTTGCGGCAAAGCCTGACTTTATCATTGTCGCAACGGGCGGCTCCGGAATGGTCAACTTCCAGAAGGCAGCAAAGGCAACGGGCTTGAGCCAGAAGATACCATTCTATCAGCATACCGCTATTGAGCTTTCTGTTCTGAAGCCGCAGGGCCAGAATGCGCCGGAAGGCGTGTTTGGGACGGCGAATTATTTCTTCTATTATCCGGAAACACCGGCGAACAAGGCCTTTGTGGAAGAATTCAAAAAGGCCTATAAGAGAGAACCAAGGATCGGTGCACTATCGGGATATATGACGGCCCAGTATATCGCAAAGGCCTATGAAAAGGCAGGGGCAATAGACAAAGAGAAGATGGTCACCGCCCTTGAAGGCATGGCGCTGGACAGCCCTGTCGGAAAGCTTGAGATCCGCACATGTGACCACCAGTTGGTGCTGCCCATGTACTTCGGCAAGACAAAGAAGGATCCGAAATACCCGGATTTTCTTGTAGCAGGTGATATTGAGACGATCACGGGGAAGGATTATATGCCTACCTGTGATGAGATCAGAAAGATGCGTAAATATAAATAATAAAGATTTCGGGTAAGACTGGACTCCATGGATTTTATATATGCGATAATTCCACCAAGGGTTTTAAGCCAGATCCTGGTCGGTTTGAGCAGGACAACGATCCTTTTCATTGTATCTTCCGGCTTGAGCCTTATCCTTGGCGTGCTCAGGATACCCAACGTTGCACACGGATCCCTTTACATGATAGGCGCCTTTATGGCCTATTCGCTCTCAGTGCTCTTCGGAGGCGGCGACCTCGGGTTCTGGATGGCCCTGATAGGCGCTCCCATTGGGGTGGCAATCGTAAGCCTCATTGCCGAGCGGGGGCTCTTTCAGTATCTCTATGAGCGGGAGCATCTTATGCTCCTTTTGCTTACCTTTGCATTTTCTCTTGTCTTCGGCGACCTTGTTAAGATCGTATGGGGTACGGAGTACAAATCTGTGCCCGTGCCCCAGATGTTTCAGGGTTTTGTCAACCTCTTCGGGGGATTGCCTTTCCCGTTATACAACCTGTTCCTCCTTGTCGTCGGCCCTATAGTGGCGATAGCCTTGTGGCTTTTTGTCAATAAAACCAGGATCGGAAAGATCGCACGGGCGGCGGCAGTTGACAGGGAGATGGTGGGCGCCGTCGGGATCAACGTAAGCTGGGTCTTCGCGATCGTTTTTGTTATCGGATGCCTTCTGGCAGGACTGGGCGGCGTCCTTGTGGCGCCCACGGTAAGTGTGACCCTGGGGATGGACCACACACTCATTATGGAGGCATTTCTCATCGTGATCATGGGTGGATTAGGCAATATATGGGGCGCCCTTCTCGGAGCGCTTATCTTCGGTCTGGCGCAGTCTCTGGGCATTTTAGTGTGGTCGCAGTTTGGGATCATCTTTCCCTATGCTGCTGTGATAGTGGTGTTATTGTTCAGGCCTACGGGGCTTCTCAAATCCACGTGGTAAGCAGGAGCTGACAATGGTTCAAAGTACAACAAGAGGCAAGGCTCAATTGTGGGTGTATGCTTGTCTTGTTATCCTCTTCCTTCTGCCTCTTATTCTACCGAGATTTTACATTTACCTTGTGTCCGTTATCTTATTGACCGGCCTGCTGGCAACAAGCCTCAATCTCGTCCTTGGATACGGAGGAATCTTCCAGTTTCACCACGCCGTGTTCTATGGGGTCGGCGCATATGCAACAGCGCTGGTGCTTACAAGAAGCGGCCTGTCCCCCTGGCTGAGTTTTATTGTGGGGCCATTAATGTCGGGATTTCTCAGCCTCATCATGGGTTTGATCTGTATCCGGCTTTCAAAACTCTATTTCGGCATGCTCCAGATCTCCCTCGGGTCCCTCGTATGGATCATCGTGTACCGGTGGTACTCTTTTACCGGAGGGGACGACGGCATCCATGGCGTTGAATTACCTGATATCATTTCCTCTCCGAACAGTGCCTACTACTTTACGCTTATCGTCACCGCGATCTGTCTGTTTGTGATGTATAAAATAATAAAATCTCCATTCGGGAGCGTTTTGCAGGGGATACGCGATAACCCGGTACGGAGCGAGATGATAGGGATAAATGTCAGGCGTCACCAACTCCTGGCCTTGATAATCGCGGGATTCTTTGCCGGTGTTGCGGGCTCACTTTTTGTCGTGGTGGACAATACCGCTTTCCCGGATATGCTCTTCTGGACGCTCTCCCTTGAGGTGCTTATTATGTGCCTCCTCGGCGGGTGGTTTACCTTCCTGGGGCCGATGCTCGGGGCCGCGATCATTATCGCTCTAAGGACTTTTATCAGCACATATACAACATATTGGGCGCTTGTTCTCGGGGCATTGATGATGCTCGTGATCTTTTTCCTTCCCAACGGCGTGCTTGGGTATATAGAGGAAAAAGTGAAAAAGGGTATCATAGAGCCGGTCATAAAGGAGTAGCTGGTGTTAGAGGTAAAATCTTTATCAAAGTCCTTCGACGGTTTCAAGGCCGTCAACAATGCGAACCTTGATGTTCAGAAAGGCGAGATCGTTGCCGTTATCGGCCCGAACGGGGCAGGCAAAACGACACTTTTCAACCTCATTACCGGTATACTCAGGCCGGATAGCGGAACAGTGCACTTCAAAGGCGAGAACATAACAGGGCTTCCCCCTTACGAAGTCTGCAGGAAGCGTATTTCCCGCTCTTTTCAGATAGTCAATATATTCCCCCGGCTTACAGTCTTCGAAAATGTCCAGATATCAATTCTCTCGCGGGAGAAAAGGACATGGAACCTCTTTACCCCATCTTCAAAGCTGGCCATCGATGAGACAAACCAGATACTGGAGAACGTCGGCCTTGTCGGGAAAAAGGACAGGACAACCGCCTTGCTTTCACATGGGGACAGGAAGGTCCTTGAGATAGCCATGGCCCTGGGGGGCAACCCTGAGTTTCTTATCCTCGATGAACCGACAGCCGGCATGGCGCCTGAAGAAACAGCCCGCTGCATCGAGCTTGTCAAGAGCCTTTCTGAAAAGCTCGGCCTGACGATCTTATTCTGTGAACATGACATGGAAATCGTTTTCGGGATTGCGGACAGGATCATGGTGATGGTAAGGGGGGCAACGGTTGTCCAGGGTTCCTGCGATGAGGTGAGGTGCAATGAAGCGGTGCAGGATGCATATCTCGGCGGGAGCGACGTATGCTTGATGTAAAAGGAATACATGCCTACTATGGTTTAAGCCACATCCTCTTCGATGTGTCGCTCACGGTGTCCAGGGGAGAGGTAGTGGGCCTTCTCGGGAGAAACGGTGCGGGGAAGAGCACAACGATGAGGAGCATTATGGGTTTGACCCCGCCCAAAGAAGGCTCCGTAGCGTTTAACGGAGAGGACATAACGGGACGGAAACCCTATCTGCTTTTCAGGAGGGGTATCGGTTATGTGCCTGATGACAGAAGGGTCTTTGCCGATCTCAGTGTCGACGATAACCTCGACATCGTCCACAACAGAGGGGCTGACTGGAACAAAGACAGGGTGTATGATCTGTTCCCGGCGCTCAGCGAAATAAAAACGAGAAGGGCCGGCAACTTAAGCGGCGGTGAACAGCAGATGCTTACCATCGCAAGGGCGCTCATGGGCGGTCCCGAACTTCTCTTGCTTGATGAGCCGACAGAAGGCCTGGCCCCGTTGATCGTCCGTGACCTTGAAGAGCAGATCCTTAAGCTGAGGGATGCCGGCATCAGCATACTCCTTTCGGAGCAGAACGTCCGTTCCGCCTTAAAGATGATCAGCAGGGCATATATTATCGATAACGGGAGTATACGATTTGAAGGGACCGTCGCCGAACTCGAAGCGAACGAGGAAGTGAAAAAGAAATACCTTATGGTATAGTCCGCAACCTTCCCGTCTCCCGCCTTCCTTTTATCCTTTATTTTCCACGTCTTTTCTTATAGAATTATATATGTCTTCAGAAAAAACCCTTCCTTCTGTAAGGTTATTCCATATTCTCTCTGTTTTGATTATGCTGGTCTTTTCATCTCCGGGCGAGTTGTTTTCCCTGGGCGATATATGGGTAGAGGTGGAAAGGTTTGACGGGAGCGAAAAGTTTGCAACGTGTCAGTATTGCCGGAGGCAGATAAAGACCGGTCACATTCATAAAGACGCCGAAACGATCATAAAAAAGAGGGTACAGGATTACCTCGTCGAGCGGGGTATCGGATTAAAAGAAAGTAAAGGCTCGTCGCCGTTTATCAATATCCTTGTTTACAGGTTCGAAGAGAGAAGGGGTGGTAATTTTGCGGTGGAAAAACCCGCCGGGATTGGGCTTCACATGCACCTGATGGAAGGCAACGTTGTTGGCCGTGTGTTTGTTTTTGATGAGGACCAGCAGGCGCTGAGCGAGAACGTCTTAAACATAGGAAAATTTTTTAAGCGGGGAGGAAAGTGGGTAACCGCTGATCAGCTTGCGGAAGAAGGCATCCGTGCCGGGCTCGACTATCTCCTGGAGGTGATGGAATGAAGGCTCTTTTTGCAATGGATCTTATGGACGGCAAGTGTGTCCGCTTGCAGAAAGGGGATTTTTCAAAAGTTACGGTATACAGCGAAGACCCGGTTGCAAAGATTACAGAAATGATGCGAAGCGGCGCCAGGGACTTTCATGTCATCGATCTTGACGGGGCGAGAACGGGTAAGCGTGTCCACCACGAGATCATGCGAAACATTAGATCCAGGGTTGAAGGCTATATGGAGGTAGGAGGCGGGATCAGGGACACAGGGGATATAGCGTATTACGACGAATCGCATATGGACGGCATCATTGTGGGTACCAGGGCACTTGAGGATCCTGATTTTTTTGAGGGCCTCACCATTTTCAGGAACGTTATCCTCGGGCTTGACCTCTATGAGGGGCGCCCCATGGTGCGTGGCTGGAAGACTGCCCTCGACAGGGATATCAAAGACATCCTCAGGGCAGCGGAACGCATAGGCGTCCTGGCCATCTTGTGTACGAGCATAGAAAGGGACGGCATGCTCACCGGGCCCGACTATGACGGCATGAAGCGGCTGCTGGCAATGACGCGGCTACCCCTCATCGCAAGCGGAGGAGTCTCGGACATCGACGATGTTAAACGGTTAAAGGATCTCAACGTCTGGGCAACGATCCTCGGGAAGGCGATCTACGAAGGGAAGATAGAGGTCGGAGAGGCTATCAGGTATGCTGACTAAAAGGATCATCCCCTGCCTCGATGTAATGGAGGGGAGGGTCGTGAAGGGCACGAATTTCCTGGAATTGCGGGATGCCGGCGACCCTGTTGAAAATGCCAAGGCATATGAGGAGCAGACGGCTGACGAGCTCTGCTTTCTCGACATAACAGCTTCTCAAGAAAAGAGAAGGACGATCCTGGATGTTGTTGAAAGGGTTGCCAACGAGGTCTTTATGCCCCTTACAGTCGGCGGCGGCATACGCAATCTGCAGGATATCAGGGATATACTTCTTGCTGGGGCCGATAAGGTGACGATCAACACGACAGCGGTGGAGACTCCTGAATTCATACAGGGGTCGAGCGAGATCTTCGGGAGCCAGTGCATCTGCGTAGCCATCGATGCAAAACGAAGGGAGGGAGGTTTCGAAGTCTACACCTATGGCGGGAGGAAACCGACAGGCGTCGACGCCATCAAGTGGGCCGGAGAAGTGGAGAGGCTTGGAGCAGGAGAGATACTATTGACGAGTATGGACAGGGACGGAACAAAACTGGGTTTTGATATTGAACTCACGAGAGCCATATCGGAGGCGGTCAATATCCCCGTTATAGCATCGGGTGGCGTGGGGACCCTGGAGCACCTCTATGAGGGATTTGTTAATGCAAATGCAGACGCCGTGCTCGCTGCATCGATATTCCATTACAGGGAATTTACCGTCATCGACGCAAAGAAGTATTTAAGGCAAAAAGGCGTCAACGTCAGACTCTGAAATATATAAAGATTGAGGCGAGGAAATGGAAGATATCAAATGGGATGAAAAAGGGCTTGTGCCCGTTGTGGTGCAGGATCTCAAGACAAAGGACGTCCTTATGGTGGCGTACATGAATAACGAGGCGCTGGAACTTACATTAAAAACAAAAACAGCGCATTACTATTCGCGGTCAAGAAAGAAGATATGGCTGAAAGGGGAGACTTCAGGGCATACACAGGAGGTCCATGGCATCTACCTCGACTGCGACAACGACACGATCCTTATCACGGTCGACCAGAAGGTGGCGGCGTGCCACACGGGTTTCTGGAGCTGTTTTTACAGGATCTGGGAGGGCGGCTGGAAGATTGTGGGTAAAAAGATATTCGATGAAAAGAAGGTATATGGCGGCGGTAAATAAAGAAGTGATACAATGCAAGCGATCCTGCGCTTCATCGTAACCTGCGGCTTTATAGGGTATATGCCCTTTGCCCCTGGCACATATGCCTCAATGCTCGGTTGTATTTTGATATATCTGTTCCCGCTGCCTTTTAATAATCTTCCTTTTGTCGTTCTTCTTGTTGTATTCTCTGTCTTTTGTGTCAACCTTATGAGGTTTGAAGACAAAGACCCCGGATATATAGTGATCGATGAACTGGCCGGGATGTGTGTTGCCATGGCGGGGCATAGCGTTACCCTTGTTAACGTTGCCATCGGCTTTGTCTTTTTCCGGGGCTTTGACATTTTGAAGCCATTTCCCATCAGGCAGGCGGAAGGATTGCGAAGGGGATACGGCATAGTGGCGGACGATGTGATCGCAGGGATATTCGCCAACGCCTTGCTGATAGTCTGTGGGAGAATAAAGTGGTATTAGAAAAAAGGTCGAAAGAATTACAGCGCGGAAGTACGATCGGGGAACGCGGGACAGTGAAATGGAATTAGAAGAAAAGATCGGAAGTATTTTGATGCAGATACAGAAAAAGATCGCCGTTGCCGAGTCCTGTACCGGAGGGCTGGTGGCGCACAGGATCACCAATGTTCAAGGTGCTTCAGGTTACTTCGAGGCCGGCTTTGTGACATATAGCAACAAGGCTAAAGAGCATTTTTTGTCAGTTCCCGGAGGCATTATAAGGGCGAAGGGGGCGGTAAGCGACGAGGTCGCGCGGTTCATGGCCGAGGGCGTGAGAAATGCCGCCGGGGTTGATATAGGGTTGGCAGTAACAGGGATTGCGGGGCCGGGAGGCGGCACAGACGAGAAGCCTGTCGGTACGGTCTATATAGCGCTTGCCGTCCCGGATGGCACGTTCGTCCGGAAATTTTCTTTTCAAGGAGACAGAAAAGAGATCAAGCTTCAGACATCGGATGAGGCCCTGCTGTTTATCCTTGACCATCTCGAAGGGAGGCTGAGGTGAGAGTTTTTCTGGCCCTTGAGATCCCCGAAGAGGTAAAGGAGTATCTCCGTATTGTCAAAGATCAGATGGCAAGGCGCGTCCGTAATGTAAAGTGGGTAAATGAAAGGGGACAGCATATCACGTTAAAGTTTTTCGGTGAGCAGGAAGAAAAGAGGGTTCGCGAGATCGGTGATGCGCTGTCCGGCATTGAAGGGCTCTACGACCCCGTCGCCGTGACATTGAAAGATATTGAGGCATTCCCTGACAGAAAGAGGGCAAGGGTGATCGTGGTGGCGCTTGAAAAGGGAGTTGACAACATACGAATGATATTTCATGATATAGAGGATCGCTTGTCAGGATTGGGTGTTGAGAGAGAAAAGCGGAGTTTCAGGCCTCATATCACCCTCGGGAGGATGAGGTCGCCCGGCCCGCTCCTGGACAGGGATATCGTTGCCGTTGATATGAAGGGTTTCATTGTAAGGAAGATGGTGCTTTTTCAGAGTATACTCCAACCTGCAGGCGCCATATATGCTCCGATCCGGGAGCTGGAGTTCAACAAAACCATTTAACAAGAGAGGGGGAGCACGTGAAAGAGGAAACAAGTAAGAATAAGGCGATCGACATGGCTGTTTCTCAGATTGAGAAACTTTTTGGAAAAGGTTCTATCATGAAACTTGGCGAAAAACCGCTGGAGGAGGTTCCCGTCGTTTCGACAGGTTCAATCTCTCTTGATATGGCGCTGGGTGTTGGTGGCCTGCCGAGGGGAAGGGTGGTAGAGATCTATGGTCCCGAGGCATCCGGGAAGACGACCCTTGCGTTACATGTTGTTGCGGAGATCCAGAAAGGAGGAGGGGTTGCTGCCTTTATCGACGCAGAGCACGCCCTCGATGTCTTTTATGCGAAGAGGATCGGCGTCAATACCGATGACCTCCTGATCTCCCAGCCCGATACGGGCGAGCAGGCCCTTGAGATCGTAGAGATACTGGTGAGAAGCAGCGCCGTTGACACCATCGTTGTTGATTCAGTTGCAGCCCTTGTCCCAAGGGCAGAGATCGAGGGGGAAATGGGAGACGCCCATATGGGGCTGCAGGCAAGGCTTATGTCGCAGGCCCTGAGAAAGCTAACGGCAACGATCAGCAAATCAATGACAACGGTCATATTCATCAACCAGATACGGCAGAAGATAGGGGTTATGTTCGGGAATCCCGAGACCACAACGGGCGGAAACGCGTTAAAGTTCTATGCTTCTGTTCGCCTTGATATCAGAAGGATCGCATCCATCAAAGACGGTCAGGATGTGGTAGGGAGCAGGACAAGGGTCAAGGTCGTGAAGAACAAGCTTGCGCCGCCTTTCAGGGAAGTCGAATTCGACATAATCTTCGGGGAGGGCATCTCAAGAGAAGGGGACGTTCTTGATCTCGCCGTTGATTTTAATATCGTCGAGAAGGCAGGCACATGGTACTCCTACGGCGATGCGAGGATCGGCCAGGGAAGGGAAAATGCCAAGGAGTTTCTGAAGAACCACCCCGATGTTACAAAGGCGATAGAAGAGAAGATAATGGCAACGAAAAAGGGTGAATCGTGACGTCAAAAGAGGTCCGCAAAACGTTTTTAGATTTTTTTTCACACCACGGCCACAGGGTTATACCAAGCGTATCGCTGGTGCCGGAGAAGGACCCTACCCTGCTTTTTGTCAATGCGGGCATGGTGCCCTTCAAGAACCTTTTTCTGGGGGATGAAAAGAGGGATTACCAGAGGGCAACGTCCTGCCAGAAATGCGTGCGGGCAGGGGGTAAACACAACGACCTGGAGAACATCGGCAAGACGCTGAGGCACCACACGTTCTTCGAGATGCTGGGAAATTTTTCCTTCGGTGATTACTTCAAGAAAGAGGCGATCGCTTATGCGTGGGAATTTCTTACCAGGACGCTCAACCTCGACAAGGGCAGGATGTGGATAACGATCTATCAGGACGATAACGACGCAGCGGAACTGTGGAAACAGGTCGGCGTACAGGGAGACAGGATCGTCAGGCTCGGCGAGAAAGATAACTTCTGGTCCATGGGGGATGAAGGACCGTGCGGGCCCTGCTCGGAGATCCTCTATGACCTCGGCGAACAGGTTGGATGCAGGCTGCCGACCTGCAAGGTGGGGTGTGACTGCGACAGGTACCTTGAAATATGGAACCTTGTATTCATGGAATTTGACAGAAGCGCTGACGGACAGATGAAGAAGCTGCCGCGCCCGTCGATCGATACCGGAATGGGGCTGGAAAGGATTACATCGGTGCTGCAGGGAAAGATCGGGAATTACGATACGGACCTTTTTGCTCCTATCCTCAAGAGGCTTGAGGACATCTCGGGACATATATATGGACAGGACGGGAAGGATGACGTAGCGATGCGGGTTATAGCAGACCATGCCAGGGGCGCCACGTTCATCATCAACGACGGCGTGTTGCCGTCAAAAGAAGGCAGGGGCTATGTCTTACGGAGGATTATCAGAAGGGCTTTGCGATACGGGAAGAAGATCGGTATCGAAAAAGAGTTTCTCTATGACATGTCAAAGACGGTTGTGGATATCATGGAAGGCGTATATCCTGAAATAAAAAACAACCACCCTTATATCGTCCGGGTGATCAAGGGCGAAGAAGAACGTTTTGTGGAAACGTTAAGCGCAGGCATGAAGGTCTATGAGGAGATCACAGAAGAGCTCAAGGCAAAAGGCATCAGGACCATCCCCGGCGATCTTGTCTATAAACTCTACGATACCCATGGGTTCCCGCTGGATATTACCATTGAGATAGCGGAAGAGGATGGTCTGCTCGTGGACATGGAGGGTTTCGAAAGCGCATCAAAAGACCAGAAAGAACGGTCAAGAACGGCATCGAGGATCAAAGGGGAAGAATGGGATGAAGGCCACCTGGCAGTCTTAAGGGAAGGCATATCGAGCACCTTTACGGGATACAAAACCCTGAAAGACAGCGGGACCGTTGAGCGAATACTGGTTGGAGCCGATCTGGTGAATGAAATACGCGAAGGGGATGAAGGAGAACTCTTTTTTGCCCGAACACCCTTTTATGCAGAGAGCGGTGGCCAGATCAGCGATGAAGGTTTTATCCGGACCATTCGTGAAGATCACGCTGAAGGGATAGCAAAGATTCTTGAAGTTACAAAGATCAAGGACAACCTCTTCTCCCACAAGGTGAAGGTTGAAAGAGGTGTTATTCGCACGAAAGACCGCGCGGAACTTATAGTTGACCTGGAGAAAAGAAGGGGCGTTTCCCGGAACCATACTGCAACGCACCTGCTCCACTATGCCCTGCGAATGGTGCTGGGGGACCACGTTAAACAGTCCGGTTCACTGGTAGGGCGAGACAGGCTGAGGTTCGACTTTACTCATTTTGAAGGGATGAACGATGCGGAGGTCGTAAAGGTCGAGGACATTGTCAACGAAAAGATTATGGCATGCATCGACATCGGCACCGAGGAAAAGAGCCGCGAAGATGCCATACGGGAAGGCGCTACGGCGCTGTTTGAGGAAAAGTACGGTGATAAAGTGAGGGTTATCAGGATAGGGGATTTCAGTATGGAACTCTGCGGCGGTACCCATGTCAGAAATACCGGCGAGATAGGGAGTTTTTACATAACCAGTGAAGGGTCGCTTGCGTCGGGGATACGGAGAATAGAAGCGGTGACGGGCAGGTCGGCGATCCTTTACAAGAGGAAGATAGAAAAGATGCTGAAGGCTGTTGCAAAACTATCCAATACTGAGGTTGAGAGGGTCGGCGAAAAAGTGGAGTCCATCGTGGGCGACCTTGAAAAAAGGGGAAAAGAGATTGAGCGGCTCAAAACAGAGATCGTATCATACAGGGTCGACGAGGCCCTGCAGGAGGCCTTTGAAAAAGACGGAACAAAGGTCGTTTCGCTCTTTGTTTACAATGCCGGCGCTGAGGAACTGAGGAAGGTTACGGATATTATCCGCGGCAAAGCAAAGAGCTGTATAGCTATTGTCGGCTCACAGGCAGAGGATAAGGGGCTCATAGTTGTTGCGGTAACAAAAGACTTGCAGGGCGTACATAATGCCGGTAAAATCGTAAAAAAGATCTCAGAGCGATATGGCGGCAAGGGGGGTGGAGGGCCCCAGATCGCACAGGGCGGTGTTTCCGGCAAGAAAGTAAAAGAGGCGCTCAAAGACCAGGAAGTGATATTCGGTTCTTAGCGCCGATAGGAGCATGAGATGATGAGACGATACATGGAGAACTTAAGGAACGTGAGCCTCTTTGCCACGTTGAACGAGAAGGACATGGAGGTTATTTCAAAGATTATCTTTATCAACACCTATGCCAAAGGGGAGGTCGTCTTTCAGGAAGGCGAAAAGGGGGATTCTCTTTATATCATACTGAAGGGGCAGGTGAAGGTCTGCCTCTATGACGAAGACGGCAGGGAGTACATACTGGCTGCGATCGGCAAAGACGGTTTCTTCGGTGAGCTTGCCCTTATCGACGAATTGCCCCGGTCTGCAAACGCGATCACCCTTGAGAATTCAGAACTGCTTATTATCAGGAGACACGATTTTACCAGGCTCCTTATGGAAAACCCCATGATCACCATCGCTATTTTGAAGGTTCTTTCGAGGAGGCTTCGGGAGACAGACGAGAGGATCAGGTGGCTCGCATTCCTCAGCGTGGAAGGAAGGATATTGAAGTATCTGCTGGGTATCGGCGAAAAGGAAGGGGTGAAGGTAAAAGATTATATCATCATCGAAAAGGGACCCACGCAGATAGACATAGCCAGTTCTTGCGGTTGTTCGAGGGAGACCGTATCGCGAATGATAAAGAGCCTCGTCAAGAAAGGCATATTGAGCGTGAGAAAAAGGCAATACACGCTGAATGCGGTGCCTCCCTCTTTTTAGGTATCTTTTTTGCAGCAATCACAGGAGGCAGGTGTTAATGGTATGCGGAACGCGGAGATGAAACAAAAAATAGAAGAGAAAGAAGAGGAGCTGCGGATCCTTCACGAGGTTGCAAAGGATATCAGCGACAACCTGGACCTCGCGGTGCTCCTGCAGCGCATTATAGAGACAATCATGAATTTTGTGACCGTTGATTCGTGCCTCGTCTACCTGTACGACAGGCCGAACGACGAGCTTATCCTCACGGCATCGAACGACAGGCACATTAAGGGATTGGGCACTGTGAGGCTGAAGATGGGCGAAGGGGTCACGGGATGGGCCGCGAAAGAGAAAAAACCCGTGGCGCTATCGAGAGAATCATACAAGGACAGGAGGTTTAAAACCTTTCCCCTCCTCGAAGAAGATCAATATGAGGCCTTCCTGTCGATCCCGATCCTCTCGAAGAACGAGATCATCGGCGTGATGAACCTCAGGAACAGAAAGGAGCATGCCTACCCGGAGCCACAGGTAAACCTGCTTTTTACGATCGGACGGTATCTCGGGAGCAGCATACAGAATGCAATGACTTACGATGAAGTGGTGAAAAAGGCAAAACAGCTTGATCTTCTCTCGCAGGTTTCCAGGACGATCGTTTCTGATTATTACCTCAAAGAGATACTCCAGTTGATCGTTACCATGACTGCTAAGGTGATGGATTCCAAGATTTGCTCGATCATGCTGCTTGATGAAAAAAGGGAAGAACTTGTCATTGCGGCCACGCAGAGCCTCAGCCTTGATTATACCAACAAGCCGAACCTCAAAGTGGGACAATCGGTAAGCGGTAAGGTGGTCTTCGAAAAGAAACCCATCACCGTTCTTGATGTCACAAAGGAACCGGGTTTCATGTATCCTGAAATTGCCAAAAAGGAGGGGATCGTGTCTTTGCTCTCAGTCCCCATGATGATCAAGGACAGGGTCATAGGGGTGATAAACAGCTACACGAAGAGCAAGCATAGTTTCAGGAAAGAGGAGACAGACATCCTTCAGGCAGTGGCCAACCAGGCTGCCGTTGCAATCGAAAACACAAACCTGAGCCAGGAGATCCTTACCGCGAAAGAGGCCCTGGAGTCGAGGAAGATCATTGAAAGGGCAAAGGGCATCCTTATGCAGGAGCTCGGGCTCACGGAGGACGAAGCCTACAAGAAGATCCATAAGAAGAGCATGGATATGAGAAAGACGATGAAAGAGATCGCCGACGCGATTATACTGACCTCTGACCTGAAGAAAAGAACTTGACAAAGGTGAAAAAAAAAATTACTATATTTTTACGACAAAGGACGAGTTATTAGCGGAGGGTGCTAAAAACTCACAAAGACGATTGAACGGACAAGGGCGTCCAAATCACCAAGGTGGTTTGAGATGCCTTTTTTATTTCTATGGGTGGTGAACAGTATGGATGAACTGAGAATAGCTGTCGGGCAGGTGAACTGCATCGTCGGCAATATAAAGGGCAACTGCGCCAGGATTGTTGAATACATAGAAAAGGCTGGCTCCCTGGGGGTTGATATAGTTACATTCCCCGAGCTTGTGATCACCGGCTATCCGCCCGAGGACCTCCTCCTGAAAGGGGGTTTTATTGATGAAAATCTCAAGGCGCTGGGTGGATTGGCTGAGGCTGTCGGTGATATTGTGGTCGTTGTTGGTTTCGTGAACAGGCAGGGAGGACATCTTTACAATGCCGCGGCTGTTATATACAGAGGAAAGGTAAAAGGCATATACCATAAGGCCCTGCTGCCGAATTACGGTGTTTTTGACGAAAAGCGGTATTTTGAGCAAGGGAGCAAGCCGCTGGTATTCAGGTACGGCGAGGTTATTTTCGGGGTAAGCATCTGCGAAGATATCTGGCATAGGGAAGGACCGGCAGGGATCATGGCCAGGACAGGAGCTGCGTTGATATTCAACATTAATGCGTCTCCGTACCATGCAGGGAAGATACATACCCGCGCCGAGATCGCAAAAAACCGCGTAGAGGAAAGCAGGGTTTTCATCTCCTATACAAACATGGTAGGAGGACAGGACGAACTCGTGTTTGACGGGCAGAGTTTCGTGATGGATAAGAAAGGCCGGATCATAGCCCAGGCGGATGCCTTCCGCGAGGACATGCTCGTGCTTGATATACCGATCAAAGAGCTTGGAAAAAAGACAGGAAGGTCACAAAATGCGCATACCGGCAAGCTTGCGCGGGTTGTCACCATCAGGGGCAGGGTATCGCCAGGGAAGAGGCCGGCGCTGTCATTGCCCGACAGGAAACCTCTGGAACCTGTTGCCGAGGTCTATGAGGCACTGAAGCTCGGCCTTCATGATTATGTCGTAAAGAATGGTTTTCAAAAGACCGTCATCGGCCTCTCCGGTGGAATCGATTCTTCCATCGTGGCCGCCCTCGCAGTCGATAGCCTTGGCAGCGACAACGTGATCGGCGTATTTATGCCGTCCCGCTATACATCAAAAGAGTCCGGGGTCGATACCGGGGAGCTTGTAAAAAACCTCGGCATCAGGTTGCTTGCCATTCCCATACATGAGGTCTACAAGGCGTATATTTCCACGCTGCGGTCTGTATTTTCGGGGTTGCGGAAAGATATTACCGAAGAAAACATTCAGGCACGGATTCGTGGAAATATCCTGATGGCCCTCTCGAACAAGTTTGGCTGGCTTGTTCTCACTACCGGCAACAAGTCGGAAATGAGCGTTGGATACGCAACGCTGTACGGGGATATGGCCGGAGGTTTTGCCGTGATTAAAGACGTGCCGAAAACCATGGTGTATAAACTGTCCCGGTACAGGAATTCCCTGGGTTATGTGATACCCGCCAGGGTGCTGACCAAAGAGCCTACAGCGGAATTGAAGCCGGATCAAAAGGACAGTGATACCCTGCCGCCGTACGAGCACCTTGATCCTTTACTGAAGGATTACATTGAAGAGAACAGGGACCTTAACGCGATCAGTTCGCGTGAATTGTCACGGGAAGCAGTGAAAAAGGTATTGCATATGGTCGAAGTAAGTGAATACAAACGGCGCCAGTCTCCTCCAGGCATCAAGATCACACCGAAGGCATTTGGCAAAGACAGGAGAATGCCCATAACAAATCAGTACCGGGGAAAATGATGGATTTCGAAGGCGTTGTCCGCAGGTTATCACCGACCTTGAAAAGGATCACAAAAAAACTGAACGGACACCATTCTTTTTTTGACGATGACGACCTCTACCAGGAAGCACTGTTTCATTTATGGATCGCTCACAATAAAGGGTCTATCGCCGGCAAGACAGACAGCTATATCCTCCAGGGGTGCTATTATCATCTAAAGAACTATCTCAGGAAGGTCAGGGATCATGGCGTTTCCTTAAGCCTGCAGAACCCTGTCGGCGAAGACGGCATATGTCTTGAAGATCTCCTCATTTCCGAAAATATAAAAACCCTGGACTATATCGAAGGTAAAATAGAAGTGGAGTCGCTGGAAGAGAAATGTCTCTCGTGGCGGGAGCGTGAAGTCCTTTCCTGCTTTTTGGAAGGCATGTCGATGCGGGAGATAGGGGGCAGGCTGGGCATATCGCACGTTATGGTCCTGAAGATTAAGAACAGGATCAGGGACAAATACATAGAGTTCTATAGGCTCATGGCTGATAGCTCATGGCAAAACCAAGCACGAAATTCTAAGCACTAAACCCTAAACAATATTAAACCCCAAATATCAAATGTTCAAAACGAATGCATGCAGGCCGCGTTTTGAATTTTGAACATTCGAATTTGTTTAGGGTTTAGATATTAGGATTTAGAATTTGATTTTGCCGTGCGTCATGAGCCGTTTTCCTGTTTCGCTAAGAAAGTTCTTTGATGGTTTTAATGAGATCTCTCGTGGAGTGGTCCTTGGGGTCGCCGACGATGGCTACCTTGCCTCCATAGGATTGAACGATGGCCCTTTCCGGCACATTCTCTTCAGTGTAGTCGGTCCCCTTTGCGTGGATGTGGGGCTGTAATGTGCGAAGGAGGTTTTCAACGGTTGGTTCGCTGAATATGATCACATAGTCGACGCAACCGATCGCCGCGATGATCTCTGCCCGTTCATTTGCCGGGGTTAACACCTGTTTCCTTTTCCCCAGGCCTGTTACCGATGCATCGTCGTTGACGGCAACGATCAGGACATCACCAAGCGCCTTCGCCCCCTTCAGGTACCGGACATGTCCCACATGAAGGAGATCGAAGCACCCATTCCCGAAGACGACCTTCCTGCCCTTTTGTCTTTCTCTTTCGATGACCTCTTTTAATACAGCCAGACTGTCTATTACTTTACCCATATCTCACTCACGAAGTTTTGCTTTGAGCAAAGCGTATTATTGCAATTCATCCTGATTCCCGATTGCCCTCTCCAGCTCCTGAACCGTCACTGTTGCCGTTCCCCTCTTCATGACAACAACGCCTGCTGCATAGTTTGCGATCCTTGATGCCGTATAGAAATCCGCTCCACCCGCAAGAGAGAGCGCAATGGTTGCACAGACCGTATCGCCGGCGCCCGTAACATCAGTTACATCATCTGTCCCGGAGATTGGTATATCATATATCCTTCTACCCCCCACGAAGAGCCTCATGCCTTTATTGCCGCGGGTTATAAGGAGGGCCTTTAATTTCATCCTGCCCATGATTGTCTTTCCCACTACATTTATATCGTGATCCTCGCTGAGGTTACTTAAACGGTATGCCTCCGATTCATTAGGAGTAACAATCGTAAAACCGTTAAACGCCTCCAGCCCGTACCGCGAGTCGCCAACAACAATCTTCCTTTTCGCAAGGTTTCTCATAAAATCCATGATCTCTTTGTCGATCGTGCCATGGCCGTAATCGGATACGATGAAGGCATCAGCGAGAGGGGCTACTGCCTTCAGTTTTTTCATAAGCATCGTTTTTTCTGACCGGGAGAGGGGCCTGTTGCTGTCTTTGTCGATCCGTATCACCTGTTGTTTCGAGGTGTTGGTATCACCGGCAAGGATCCTGGTCTTTGTCACTGTTTCGCCGTCATGCCTTATGATCCCGTTGATATCAATATTTTTATGCTGAGAAAAGGACTGCATAAGCTTCTCGCCCGCATTGTCGTTCCCTATAAAACCAAGAGGATAGACGTGCGCTCCAAGGGCAAGCAGGTTGTTGATCGTGTTGCCCGCGCTGCCGGGGTATGTCTTTGATTCCTCAAACTTCACAATGACCACAGGGGCCTCCCGCGACAACCTGTATGGCTTCCCGAAGATATATACATCGGCAATGATATCGCCTATCACGCATACCTTCTTCCCTTCAAACCGCCCTATTACCTTACCCAGCGTTCCTGTCCCCTTTTTGTGTGCTCTTTTCAATGATCTCCTCCACCTTCACAAAGACTTCCTTTGGCGTTATCCCCTCAAGGCATTCATGCTCTCTGTCGCAGTGTTTTTTGTTGCAGGGCCTGCAGGAGACATCTTTCCACAATGGATAGGTCCACGTGCTCGGATAACAGGTATACCGGTCGTCCATGGGCCCCATAAGGACAACGGTCGGTGTCGAGAGGGCCGCTGCAAGATGCCGGGGGCCGGTATCGTTGCTCACGACAAGGGATGCCCTCGAGATACACACCTTCAGGTCCATCACGTTCATTGATCTTACTTCTACATAATTTTTCTCTGTAACACCGGCGAGTACTGTATCGGCTACCCCCTCCTCACCCTTTCCCGGCAGCATGTAAACCTTCATGCCATACTGTCTGACGACCATATCGGCAAGCTCAGAAAAATGATGGGCCGGCCAGCATTTTGAAGGACCATACTGGGCGCCCACAATAAAGACTGCATATGGCTTGCGAATATCGGTAAACTTCTTGTCGAATTTCTGTTCCTCATCCTCGGTGACCAGGAGGATAGGGGCATCGAGGGACCTCTTTCCTCCGAGGGCGTCGATGATCCTGAGATAGTGTTCCACTGTCGGTTCTACGTCGGTTCCCTCCCCGATCTTTCTGTTCAGCATGAACCCCCGTTTGTTGCGGGCATAACCGATTCTCTCCCTTAGAAGCAGTGTAAAAAAGAGCAGGGCCGAACGGAAAGAATGGGGAAGGATTATCCCTCTTTTAAATGAAACCTGCTTCAAGATACTCACCGTATCAAGAAAGGGGATCACGCCTTTGTCGTCAACGGCGATGAATCTGTCGAAAAGATTGAGTCCGTTGTAGATATGGATCGCGTTGCTTTTTCCTATGGCCCAGATCTCGCCGTAGATATAGGCCCTCAGCGCATGGAGAAAGGGAACAGCCATCACCATATCTCCAAGCCAGTTAGGCAGATATACTATCGTCCTCCCAGTCACTTCTCACACCCATGAAAGGATTATATTTAACCGCATAATGTGTTTCCCCTTTCCTGTCCGCCTCTTTATTTATCTCGTCCTCTTTTTGCAGGTAACGATCTTTTTCCTGTTTCCAGGTCTTCTCATTTGCCTCTTCGACGAGCCTTGCAAGTTCCGTATACTTCTTGTCTATATTCGCATAGCCGTTTACAAATGTACAGAACATCGTTTTTACCTTGTCAACGAGAAGATCAACGTCATCTCCAAGAACCATGCAGGTCTCATCGGTAAAATTATCGAGATGAAGCATCTTTTCAAAGTCTATCTGCCCTGACCGCTCAGCAATGCTGTATGCCTTAGTGCCCACAAAGGGAAAGAACAGCGACCAGCGGAACCTGCCCGGCTGGATCCTGGCGAGGAGTTCCACGGTCTCCATGATATCCGCCCTTGTTTCATGCGGCAGCCCTACCATAACAAAGGCCGAGGTATGGAGGCCGACTTTGTGCGCCACATCAAAGGCATGTGCGATATCGTTATTTGACATATACCGGTGCAGCACGTTTCTCCGTATCCGGTCGCTTCCGCTCTCAAGGCCGAACTTTACGATCCTGCACCCGGCCTCCTTGAGGCTCCTCGCCGTTTCCTCATCGAAGACCCTTGCGTGGGCATTACAGACGAAACCTATATCGGTAATCGTTTTGTAGCGTTCCGTAAACTCGCGAAGCCACTTTTTATCGAAGGTGAAGATGTCATCGTCAAAGATGAACATCCTGATCCCTTTGTAACGGCTGATAAGATATTCGATCTCGTGTATCATTTCATCTACGGTATGCCTGCGCAGATACTGTCTCGGAAGATGGCCATGGTCCTTGTAAAGCCCCATGATCTTGTGGTTGAGGCAATAGGTGCACCTGAAGGGACATCCCCTGGACGCTGTCAGGCCGACCCATCCGTCCTTGGCATTGATCATGCGCTGGAAGTCGAAGATCTCATAATCCTTAAAAGGAAGTTTAGCAATATCCGTATAGGGCCGGAGGGGTTCAAGAACGGTCTCCCCTTTCTCTTTGTAGCCGATGTTCCTGATCCCTCTTGGACTACCATTTTGCAAAAGCTCCAGGAAGGCTTCTTCTCCTTCACCAACGCATATATAGTCTACGCATTCCTCAGACAGGGTCCCCATGGGGTCCATGGTGGGGTGGATCCCGCCGAAAATGACAGGGACATTGAAATATCCCTTGATGCTGCGGGCCGTCTCAAGGGCGTACTTGTACTGATTTGTGAGGACTGAAAAGCCTATCATGTCGGGTCTTATTGCAAGGACGTCCTTTTTTATCCTTTCCAGGTCAAGGGGATAACCGAGCTTTTCGTTGATGTTAATAAGGTGCGTCTCAATCCCGTGTTTTTTCAAAAAACCTGAGATATAGGATACGCCGTAACTGAACCCTATCTGGGCGTTGATGTTGGGATATATAAAAAGCACCTTCATACAGTGTTCTTCATAAATTTCAAATTTCAAATTTCAAATTTATAATCATTGCTCCTTACCTTTTCAACCGGTTTTATCACCCATTCTGTTCACTGCTTCAAATACGTCTTCAACGCTGATGCTTTCGATACATGTCCTCTCACGGCAATCTTTCTTCTTGCAGGGACTGCATGATATCTCTTTCCTTACGATTATGTTATTCGGCCCGTAGGGCGCGTTTATCTTTACATCCGTCGGTCCAAAGATTGCCACAACGGGTATCTTTGCCGCAGAGGCGAGGTGCATGACGCCCGTATCTCCGCCAATATACATGTCGACCTTTTCGAGCAGCGCGTAAAGCTGGGGGATATTTGTCGGACAGGCCAGAAAGGCACTCTCGCCGGCCATTGCCTTCAGCCGTTCCGCTTTTTCTTTTTCTCCCGGACCCCATAGGATCAGCGTATGGGCACCCATCCGGTCTCTTACCCTGGCGATTAACTGCGCATACCGCTCTACCGGCCACCGTTTAAAATCCGTTCCCTTGCTGGAAAAAGGATTTACGGCAAACACCGGTGACCGTATGCCCGCGTGGTGAAAAAAATTATCGATATATCCGGTTACGTCATCAGGCACCTTGAACAATACCTCGGGCACCGCATCACCCGCACCAAGATAACGCGCTACAAGCATATTCTTTTCCACCTTGTGAATTCTCCTGTCTGTACCGGGAACGCATTCCCCGTAAAAGAGGTGACTTTTCTCCTTGGCATGCATGGCGTCGAAGCCGATCTTCCTTCCTCCCCGTGCACACGCAGAGATAAAGGCGCTCTTGATGATGCCGTGAAAATCAACGATGCAATCATAGCGATCTTTTCTCAGGCGCGCGAGAAACCCTTTTATCTCACGGGCGACGCCGGGAAGGTCTACGGCCTTTAATCCGCTCTGAAGGCGCCCCCGGGGGAACAGAATTACCCTGTCGATAAACGTCTGAAAGGCAAGCAGTTCACCGACAGGTCCTTCGACAAGCCACGTAATGCTGGAATCAGGAAAACGGTCTCGTATCGCCTTCACGGCCGGCATGCACATCAGCACATCTCCGAGAGAGCTCAATCGGATAACAAGGATATTACCTGGTGCCGGCATCTCTCAGGATATTGAAAAGATTCTGGGGGATAAGAACAGGTTTTTTGTTCGTGTTGACACAAACGTGTCGTGTTTTGCCTTCAACAATGAGATTTCCTTCGCAGTATATGATGTAATGGAACGTTAGCCCCCTTGATTTTAGCTCAGATACCTTTGTTTTTACAATAAGGAGGTCATCGTATGTGGCGGTATTGTAATACTTTATTTCCATGCCGACCACGACAAGGTGGTAACCCGACTCCTCGAACTCCCTGTACGTGAAGCCTTTTTCTCTCATATACTCACTTCTTCCTATCTCGAAGAAGATAGGATAATTTCCATAATAGACGATGCCCATCCTGTCGGTATCGGCATAACGCACCCTCACGGGCACATCGACAAATCCTGGTTCGTGATCACGCGCACGCATAGACCATTACCTAAAGGGCCCTCATAAATTCCGGCCGCAGGAGGGACGGATCTCGTTTTTTGAGAACATGTTCTATCGCTTTCAATGTCTTCTCTTTTTCTTCCGGAAGCCATGCCTTCACAGGAAGATAATTAGAGGCGTGGTTTGAGGCAAAGTATGTGTGTGTAACGTTAGTATTTTTGATCATGATCACAAGCTCCTCAAGGAGCATGTAAGGATCGGGAACCGTGAACGTGCCTTTCTCCACCTCTTCGGCCAGTGGGGTGCCCGGGACGATGATAACGCTCAGGGCTCCGGCGTAATCGGGGTCTATCCTGCTTAAGAATTTCCCTGTTTCTTCAGCGTGTATCCTGCTCCTTTCGACACCTCCCAAACCGAGAAGGACAGTGACAGAAAGGATAATGCCGGCATCCTTCACCCTTTTGGATGCCTCTGCTGTCTTGTCGAGGACTGTCCCCTTGCAAACCCTGTCGAGGGTAACCTGATCGCCCGATTCAACACCGAGGTATATGATGCCGACACCAAGCCCTTTTAAAGTCTTTAATTCCTCAACGGATTTTTTAAGGATCGATTTTGTGTTTCCGTAGATGCCGATCCTCTCAAGGCTGGGGAATGAGTCTTTTATAAGCTGAACGATCGGAACGAGCCGCTTCTGCGGGATGATGAGCGCATCGCCGTCAGCAATGAAGACCTTCCGGATGTAGCGGGCATACTGTTTTGCCTCTTCTACATCCTCTTTGACCTCTTCCAAGGATCTTACCCTGAATTTTTTTTCTTTAAAGGAGCCGCAGAATGTACATTTATTGTGGGAACAACCGATCGTTACCTGTAATATTAAGCTGTCCGCCTCGCTTGGCGGCCTGTAGATTGCACCTTCGTATTTCATTGTTCAATCCTGTATACCCTCTCCCCTTCCCGAACAAGCCCGTATTTTTTACGGGCAATCTCCTCGAGGTATTGATCATCCTTCTGTAATTTTTCCAACTCCTGTAATAATGCCATGTTCTCCTTCTTGGTCTCCTGAATTGAAACGCGTATTGAATTGATTGAACCCTTCATCTTAATAAATGCAAAAAAACCGCCTTCAGCAAAGACGAGTTGGAACAGCAACGCGCCGAGGAGAACAATAAAACTGTAACGTCTTACCACCGCATCTTCAAACATAATTACTTGTATCTATATTAATGATAAGAAAACAAAATGTCAACCTTTATGAGGGCAGCCTGTCGTCGATAGCTCCTGGTTTGGTTAAATATTTTACAATAAATACAATTTGTTATCCGGAAAATATAGAGGAATTTATAATACTATTTCTGTTTTATGTGAAAATTCCTTGTCAAATCAGGAAAAATAATATATAAAAAAGATAGTGATATCTCTCCTCCTCATTCTGTTTTCTCTCTTTCCTTCGATGCTTTTTGCCGGCGAAACTATTACGGCGAATTCATACATCCTTGTTGAAAAAGAGTCCTTTGACATTATAGCCGGCAGGAATTATCATCAGCGATTAGCCCCTGCGAGCACGACAAAGGTGATGACAACGCTATTGGCAATAGAAACGGTTGACACGGCAGAGACGGTCATTCCTGATAAAAGGGTTGCCACGCTTCCCGCTTCGAAGATGCACCTCATGCCGGGTAAACAATACAGCGCCATTGATTTAATGAACGGAGCAATGGTCGAGTCTGCAAATGACGCCGCATACGCCCTTGCAAAACATATCGGCGGCAGCGAAGAAGACTTTGCGCGCATGATGAATGACCGGGCGAACGAGCTTGGCGCCTTCAATACCCATTTTAAGAACGCCTCCGGCCTCTATGTCGATGGCCAGTACACAACCTGCTATGATCTGGCATTGATCTTCAAGCGCGCATTGTCGAACGATATATTCAGGGAACTTATTGCAAAGAAGTATTTTTTCTTCCAGGATAGCCGGAAAAGCGTCCGGTACAAGAACCACAACAGGTTCCTTTTCTGTTTCGAGCCGGCGATCGGAGGGAAGACAGGGTTTACCAGGAAATCGAAGCACTGTTACGTAGGGGCCTTTGAAAGGGACGGCAAGACCTACATCCTTTCGCTTCTCAACAGCCGCGACCTCTGGGGCGATGCAGTACTGATACTGAGAAACCTCTACGACCAGCTACCCTCTGACAAGGAACTGCGTTCGGCGAGGGCATCTTCCGCATCGCTTTCATCGTACAAACCGAAAAAGGCAAAAAAGGTCGCAGCTAAAAAGAAATATAAAAAAAAGGTGGCCAAAAAGGGAACGAAAAAACCTGTTAAGTCAGGCTCATGAATCATAAGCACCTCTTCTTCATAGCGCTCCTTCTTTTCTTCGCGCTTCTCTCTCGCCCGGCATTTGGATTGACAGTAAGCGAGGAGAAAAAGTACGGCAGAGAGGTATTTGCCGAGGTAGCGCGCTCCGCGACAATTAATAACGACCCCTACATATCAATCTATGCCCAGGAGATAAAAAGCCGGTTGGAGGACATCGCCGGCATGCCTTTTCCTGTAGTGCTGACCATTATCGAATCGAATACGGTTGATGCCTTTGCGACGGTAGGTGGTTACGTCTTTATCACCACGGGGCTCATAGGAGAGTGCGACAGGGAGGAAGAGCTTGCAGGCGTCATGGCGCACGAGTTTGCTCATATCAAAAAAAGGCATATCGCGAAGAGACTGGAAAAACAGAAATTTATCAACATCGGTATGCTCGCAACGCTGGTCGCCGGCATGCTTGTCGGAGACCAGGCAGGAAACGCTGTGGTAACGGCAGGGAGCGCCTCTGCTCAGGCGTTATCGCTGAAGTACTCCAGGGAGGACGAGGAAGAGGCCGACAGGGAAGGTTCTGCAATAGCCAACAGGGCCGGATACGGAGGTCTCGGGATCGCAAGCTTCCTGAAAAAGCTCAGGGCAATAGGCGGCGATAAGTTCTTGCCCCAGTATTTGCTGACACACCCCTACCATGAGTCGAGAATCATTACGCTCGAAAATATGTGGCCCGACAGCAAGGTGACTGTAAATACGGATTTCTTCCCCTATGTTCTCGTGAGGTCAAAGCTTTTTGGCAAGGTGCACGGGCCCGGCATCGATGAGGTCCTGGTCAACCGGTATCTGAAGGACAGGAACGACCCGGCGAACGCCTATGCGGCATCGCTGGTCTTCTCCGGGAAAGGCAGTGCGGATGAGTCAATAGACGCTGTATCGCATATCAATTCGCCGTACGGGCCCCTTTTTCTTGGTGAAATACTTGTCAATGCACACCGGTACGATGAGGCAATAAAGACGCTTCGCGACAGCAAAGACCCTACCGCCAGGTATTTTCTCGCAAAGGCATATGAAGGGAGCGGCAACCGTGAAATGGCCGTAGCGACGTTGAAGGCGCTTATTCCTTACGGCAGCGCCTACCCGGAGATACTGCACAGGCTCGGCATGCTCCTTGGAAGGATGGGGGATCATGGTCAGGGTTTTGAATATCTCGGCAGGTATCACCTTGCGATGGGCAGATACGATATTGCGCGGAGCAACTTTGAGAAGGCCATATCAAAGTACGGGATCAATTCGCACCAGGCGCGGGAAGTTATGAAGCTTATGGATTCCATGGAGCCGAAGAAAGATGCGCAGAAGTAGTTCGCATTTGGTGGAAAAATAATCGAACATGGAGGTGTCCTATGTTGAAGAGGTCTGTAAGTGTTTTTATTGTTTTTGTCATGGTTCTTTTTTTCGCAACGGCCGGGTCGGCGCAAACATATAAGCCTGAGTACAAGATGAGCATCGTCGTTGGTCCTGCAGGGCCATGGGGCGAAGGTGCCGCGAGGTTCGCCGAGGCCGTCAAAAAATATACCGACGGCCGGATCAATATCAAGCCATACTACAGCGGGCAGCTTTTCGCAGGAAAGCAGACGAACGAATTCCTCCTCATGAAACAGGGTGTCATTGATTTCGCCCTCGGGTCAACGATAAACTGGTCGACAACCGTAAAGGAGCTCAATATCTTCTCCATGCCGTTCTTTTTCCCTGATTATAAAGCCCTTGATGCCGTAGAGAGCGGAGAGGTTGGAAAACGCCTCTTCAAGATCATCGAGGAGAAAGGCGTTGTAGGACTTGGCTGGGCGGAAAACGGCTACAGGGAACTGACAAACAGCAAAAGGGCCGTGAAAAAACCGGAGGATATGGATGGCCTGAAGGTACGGGTCGTGGGCTCCCCCATCTTCATCGATACCTTTAAGGCCATGGGAGCGAACCCTGTCTCCATGAACTGGGGCGAGGCGCTCTCCGCATTCCAGCAGGGAACTGTTGACGGTCAGGAAAATCCCGTTGTTTCCGTCATCATCCCCAATAAGCTCTGGCAGGTTCATAAATATGCAACGATCTGGCATTACGCCATCGACCCGCTGATCCTGGGCGTAAGCAAGGATGTGTGGGACGGATTTCCCGCGAAGGATAAAGAGGCGATTCAAAAGGCTGCCGATGAGACCGTGAAATGGCAGAAGAAGGGCGCCCGCGAGGGGCTGGAAGGCAGCATGGAGACCCTTGAAGCACTCAGGAAAAACGGTATGGATGTCACCGTACTTACCCCCCGGCAGGTTAAGGTATTCAAAGATAAGACGAAGCCGGTTCACGACAAATGGGCGAAGGAAATAGGAACAGAGCTTGTTGTAATGGCAGAGAAAGATATCCTGAAGGCAACGAAGGGGGCGGCGAAACCGGCGCCAAAGGCAAAGGCTCCAAAAAAATAAGAGCCGATGCTGAAAAAGATATATGAACATTTCGAGGAGGCAACATGTGTTGTCCTCCTCGTTATTATGTCCCTTCTTGCTTTTATCAATGTCATCACGCGGTACTTCATACAGTACTCCTTTGCGTTTACGGAAGAGGTCGAGGTCGCGTGCCTCGTATGGCTCACCATGCTTGGCGCAGCAGCAGGGTTCAGGAGAAAGATCCACCTCGGTTTTGATCTTCTCGCCATCCGTTTTCCCAATCTCGGAAAAAATATTCTCTTTCCTTTTGCATCGATCCTGACAATATTTACCGTTTCCATACTCATCTGGTTCGGCATTACGCAGATCAGGATCGAGATCGCCCTTGATACGATGACGGAGGCCCTCAACATCCCTCACTGGTTGTATACCCTTGCCATCCCTTCCGGCGGGACCCTTATTGTCATTCGCATAATCGAAGCAGCCTGCAAGGAACTGAAGGAGGGAAAAGACTGATGGAGCCGGTCATCCTCTTCTTTGCCCTTTTTCTTGTCCTCCTCCTTCTCGGCGTTCCCGTTGCGACATCACTTGGCTTCACCGCCGTAGCATTGATATGGAAATATAACCTTGGCATTCAGGTGCTATCCCCTAATTTTTATGCCAACATAGCAAAGTTCCAGCTCCTTGCCTTGCCTTTTTTTATCCTTGCCGGCCTCATCCTTGACCGCTGCGGGATCTCCAAACGGCTGATACGGTTTATCAGCCTCTTGGTGGGACCGGTGCCCGGCGGGCTCGCGATTGTGGCCATCATCGTCGGCGTCATCTTTGCAGGCATCTCAGGGTCGGGGCCTGCCGACACGGCTGCCCTGGGAACGATCCTGTTCCCCGCCATGGTTGCGATGGGATATGACAAGGGGTATACATCGGCGTTGATAGCGGGTTCCGGCTCCCTGGCGATCGTTATCCCCCCGAGCATTGCCCTCATCATCTACGGCGTCATAGCCAGCACTTCTGTCCCGGCGCTCTTTGCCGCGGGCGTCATTCCCGGGGTGATCGCGGCCCTCCTTCTTATCATCCCTTCGGTCTTTATAGCGAAGAGGCGGGGGTGGCACGGAGAACGGTGGGGGACAGGGCGGGAAATCTGGGAGGCATTCAGGGGCGCGATCTGGGGGCTTGCCGCGCCGGGAGTGATCCTGGGCGGCATCTATGGCGGGATCTTCACCGCAACAGAGGCGGCGGTTGTGGCTGTCTTTTATGGGCTCTTCCTTGGATTTGTTGTTTACAGGAGCCTCAATTTCCGTATGCTCTACGGGATCTTCAGAGATGCAACCCTCTCGTCGGCGGTCATCATGTTCATTGTTGCCTTCGCAGGGCTTTTTTCCTGGACGGGGTCAACGCTCGGCGTCATGGATAAGACCTCCTCATACCTCCTGTCGCTGTCATCAGACCCGCTTTTGATCCTCATCCTTATTAATGTGGTGCTCTTTATCGCCGGCATGCTCATGGACGCAATATCGATATACTATATCTTTCTCCCCATCCTGCTCCCTATCATGAAGCATTTCCAGTGGGACCCCGTATGGTTCGGGGTGGTGATGACGATGAACCTCGCCATCGGGCAGATAACCCCGCCGGTGGCCGTCAACCTTTATGTTATCGCCAATATTGCCAATATCTCCCTGGAAAGGATCTCGCGGTCGATTGCGCCATTCATCGGGATCATGCTTGTGGCGCTTCTCATTACGATGCTTTTCCCATCGCTTTCCACGTTCCTGCCGGCGCTGTTCGGACTGAAATAATTGTACAACAAATACGAATAAAGGCCGTAAGGCGTGAGGGGACTACTGCAACAAGCAATTCGTATATCGTAGTTCGTATACCGTATATCGTGATTTAAAAAAGACCGTTCGGCGTAGAAGCCAAATGCAAAAGGCAGTACTAACCTGGGTATTCTGCTTTCTGCTCTTTTCCCCTTACGACTTACGGGTTCTTTCGTGTTTGGTTATTTTCTTCTTAGTCCTCTTCTTCTTCGCGTCGGGTTCGGGACGAAGAGGTCGATGATATCGTCGACGGTGATGACGCCGTTAATGGCATCGTGCTCGTCGAGCACCGGGATTGCGATAAAATCATATTTTGAAATAAGCTCCGCCACTTCCTTTCTGTTCGCATCATGGTGTACGTATTTTACATTATGGGTCATCAGGTCGCCGAGCCTTGCATCCAGGGGACTTGTTAAAAGCCTTCTCAGAGAGACGACGCCAAGAAGATGGTCATCCGCGTCGACGACATATATATAGTAGATGAACTCTACATCAGGTACCAGGAGCCTCATGTTCGCAAGCGTTTCGTCCACCGTCGTATCGGGCAGAAAGTCCAGAAACTCACTGGTCATGAGACCTCCCGCCGTATCATCTTCATAGCTCAGCAGGTCCTTAACTTCTTCCGCTTCCTCTTTTTCCATGAGGGAGAGGAGTTCTTCCGAGGTCTCTTCGGGCATATCTCCCAGTATGTCGGCTGCCTCATCGGGGGGCATCTCTTCGAGGATATCGGAGATCGTCTCCTTGTCCATCTCATTTAAGAGTTTTTCCCGTACCTCGGCAGAAACCTCGTGGAGTGCTTCCCCGGCCAGCTCTTCGTCGACCGACGAAAGGATCTCTGTTCCCTGTTCCGGGGGGATCTCGGTCAGGATCTGCGCAAGGTCTGAAGGATGGAGCTTGCTTAACTGTCTTCTCGCCACATTTAACGTCAGGTTACGCAGATCGGGGTCGATGGTCTGCAGAAAATTCCAGTTGATGATATTCTCCTTGATGGGTTTATTGAGAAACATCATGGCATTCTGGAGCAGCCGGCCGCCATCTACCCTTCTGAGGATGCCGTTTAATCCCACGTCTATGCCAAGGACGCAGATGTTTCCGTCCACATCGCCGAGCTTCAGGTCGTTGACCCTGACAACCTTTGCCCCGTTAACATCGAGTATCTGCTTGTCAAGGATGTCTTTTTTCACCAGTATGTCGCTCTCGTTATAGATGTAAGGACGATGTTTTTCTTCCGTGGTGTGTGCCGTGATGACAAACCTGTTAAAAAGGTTAAGGTGTTCAATTGGGAGCTCAAAAAACCGGTTTTTATCTTTGATAACAAGCTTTGTAACGCTCGGGAGCTTAATTCCCGGCACAATAACGAGGTCCCAAAGGCTGCCTACCTTTCTGCCGTACTGATTGATGACGTCCTTTTTCAGTATTTCGCTTAAATAGACGTCTGTTATAAAAGTCATGTGATCATTGTAGCATTAAGGATTTGTGATGACAATCCTTAAAGTCAAACAGATACCGTGAAAGGTGAGAGGTGAGAGGAGCAGAAAGCGGAACACCCGTAATTCGTGAATCGTAATTCGTGAGGGGGAGAGAGCAGAGAGCTAAGAGCGTGGAGTCAAAATATTCCTGACGCCTCACGAATTACGCCTCACGGGTTTATTTGTGCTGATCGCTGTCAGAGGTTGTTCAGGATGATCTTCTCTATGGTGTCGCAGTTGAACAGATCCTTGCCGCGCTTAAGCGATATGTTGGTGCCCCTCGGGTGCCAGACGCGGGGGTCATAATCGGTGAATATGGTAAGGGTAAACAGGCCGGAGGACCCCGCAAGGTGCGCCATGCCGGAGTCGTTGGAAACAAAGATGCCGCCTTCATCAAAAAAGTCCCTGACGTTATTGAGATCGTCAATGGATATTGTACCCGGCGCATCTAACTTCAGGCCGGCAGGTACCATTACCTGTGCCCGGACGCCCTTTGAACGCAGCGATTTGCAGAGAGTTACAAAATTTTCTGGTTTCCACTTTTTCTTTTCAAAGCCCTTTTCCGGGTACAGGATAACCCGTGGTGATTTTTGCCATGGTATCTCTTTTTTGATAGCCTTTATGCCGAATTGTGCAAGCTGCGCAAGCTGATACCCCTCAACATGGATCACCTGTTTTTCTTTATCGCTCTGCGTCCTGCGCCCTGCGCCATGCGATATGTCATCCGGGTACATATCTATAAAGACCATCGAAGCGAGCGATATATTCTGCCAGCGCCTCCTCAGTTCACCTTCCCTGTCTTTACCGATAAAAATGACCCGTTTCCACCGTATGTCTGTCGGTTCTTTCGAAAAAAGATAGAGCCAGTGCCGGGATTCTACGCCATGTATCCTGAGGAAATATTCCGGGAACAGGCGAAAGAACCGTTTTGTACCGACGGCGACAATGTTGTCTCCGAAATGATCGCGCAGCGATAAAAATACAGATTCGGAGAGGCAGACATCACCGAGCCCACCAAGATGTAAGAGGAGTATCTCATTCTCAGCCAATTGAGCGCACCGTAAGTTTCCGTGACATTGTAACGAAAAAAGAATATTGAATGCAAGCCGGTTGCTGTGTTACATTCGCATAGATAGTTGCCGGGGATCAGGATCGCATGTCACAGTCCGCAAAGAAAAAGATCATAAAGCCTGCAGGGCTCCGCAAGGGGGACCGTATCTGCGTTGTTTCGCCGTCGTCGCCCTCGGTGACAAAGATATACTACGAAAAGGGCAAGGCCGTCCTGGATGCAATGGGCTACCATGTTGTGCCGGGCAGGCACGTCAACGACAGGCGTCTCCTTTTCGCGGGCGACGCGAAGTCGAGGGCAGCGGATATCAACGGTGCTTTCCGGGACCGATCGGTCAAGGCCATCATCTGTGTGCGCGGCGGCTGCGGTACCGCGCATATACTCCCTTATATTGATTTCCCTGTTGTCGCGAGGAACCCTAAGATATTTGTCGGCTACAGCGACATAACGGCTTTACAGACAGCCATATTGCAGAGGACAGGGTTGGTGACATTCTACGGCCCCATGGTGTCGACGGATTTCGGGAAGCAGATGACGGGCTACGCCAGGGAAAGCTTTATCAATATGCTCACCAACGCCGGCGAAGTGATCGAACTTAGAAATCCGGCAAAAAAAGAAATGGTAACCATAGTTCCGGGCAAAGCCAAAGGTCGGCTCACAGGCGGCTGCCTTTCCATTGTCGTTGCGTCTCTGGGAACGCCGTACGAGATCGATGCAAGGGGCACGATCCTTTTCTTCGAGGACATCGATGAGAAACCGCACAGGATCGATCGGTACCTGACGCAACTTACACAGGCAGGGAAGCTCACGCAGGCGCGGGGTATTATATTCGGCACATTCCGGCAGTGCAGCTACACTGCCCGCGACAATTACTCCAGGTACGGTGTTACGCTTCTCGATATCATACGTGAACGGATCGTTCCCCTCAAGATACCCTGCATCTACGGCCTGCAGTTTGGCCACGTGCGCAGCAAGCTCACCATACCGGTAGGCGTTACCGCCACCCTGGACGCAGAAAACCAACGTGTTACCGTAGAGGCGGCGGTAACGTGAACACCAGAATGGTGAGCAGCGGCAATGATCAGAACATTAGGACAAAGGGTATTGCTATAAGCGCTTAATAAGGGGGTTGGCTATGTATGAACATGAATATCAAAAGAAGCTTGTTACGCCGGAGCAGGCCATAGCAGCTATAAGGGACGGCGACATGCTGGTTCATGGCTTTGGGCTGGCAGAACCTCCGGCACTACTCAGGGCGATCGCAGGCAGGCTTAGGGCAGGAGATTTGAAACGGTTGAGGGTCTTTTCGGGTTTCCCGCTGAAGCATGCCTGCGAGACCATACTTGCCGTGGACCTGACTGACTGCGTAGATACCTATTCTCAATTTGTCAGTACCGGTGAGCGGGGGCTTGTCAATACCGGCCTTGCCAGCTTTGTGCCCAACCATTTCCACCAGGTGCCCAGACTTCTTACTGAATTTATTGGGGTTGATGTTTGTGTGACCACGGTTTCTCCTATCGATAAGAGCGGGTACTTCTCCTTAGGTACGACAAACGACTTTACCTCTACTGCGGCCCGCGCAGCCAGGGTGCTTATCGTCGAGGTGAACCGTTTTATGCCCCGGGTTTTCGGCAATTCCTCCATCCATATTTCTGAAGTGGACGCAGTCGTTGAGAATCATGAGCCGATCTATACTCTGCCAAACGTGGACTCCGGGCCGGAGGATGAGATCATCGGCAGGACCGTTGCAGAGATGGTCCCGGACGGCGCCTGCCTGCAGCTCGGTATCGGGGCCCTCCCGAACGCAGTGGCAGGATATCTGGAAAGCCATAAAGACCTTGGCATCCACACCGAGATCTTCGGGCCTGCAATGGTCAGTCTCATCAAGAAGGGAGTCATTACAGGAGCACTAAAAAACTTACATATCCGAAAACATATCTTCACCGTTGCCATAGGTGACCAGGAGATGCTTGACTTCATGGATAACAATCCGGCCATGGAAAGCTACCCCGTTTCCTACACAAACCGCCCGTCGGTCATTGCGCAAAATGACCGGATGGTTTCCATTAATGCCGTGCTGCAGGTTGATCTTACGGGTCAGTGCAACGCCGAATTCCTCCGCGGGCGTCAATACAGCGGCACGGGAGGCCAGCTGGATTTTGTACGGGGCGCCTTTGATGCGAAGGAAGGCAAGTCGATCCTTACCTTTTACGCTACTGCCGACAATGGGAATATATCGAGGATCGTAGACCGCCTTGAGCAGGGGGCCACGATAACAACCCCCAGGACGGATACGCATTATCTTGTTACGGAATACGGAGTGACCAACCTGAAGGGAAAATCGACAAAGGAAAGGGCGCTGGCGATCATCGGATTGGCACACCCCAGGTTCCGGGAGGAACTGCTCAGGAAGGCAGAAGAGATGTACCTCATGTAGGAAAGTAAAAAGGACTCATTCCGCCCCCGTTTGCTCCGTTCATGCTCAAGGCAAGCCCCAGGCCTCCTGATAGCGTTTGTACTCTGAACGGGGCAGTTGCACGAGCACCGGGGTTTTGGCCGGGTCGAGCCATCGCAAGACCCCATCCAGATCAGGCTCTGCCATTGCCGTACATCCGGCCGTTCCCTGGGATGCCGCCTTCCAGATATGAATAAAGATGCACGACCCTCTGCCTGGTATCGGCGGATGGGCATTATGGTCCACAACGATGCCCATCTTATACAGCCCGTCTTTCCTCAACATTTCTTCATGGCTTTTCCACCGGAGAGGAGTATTGGAAGTATCCAGGACCTGGTTGTAGAATTCCGAATTCACGTCGTCCACGCACTGTAACGATGCTGTGGCTTGCCGGTATGGAAGTTTAATCCATTGAGCTGCTTCGGGAGACGCATAGCCAAAGGCAGCAGTCAGGAGGAAGATTCCGGCGGGAGCTTTTCCATCGCCTTCCTTTTTTAGGGGAGCTGCGCCTGATGATGGTGCATCGTGGAGGCCGATGCCCCAGCCCAGACCATTGTGGCCAACCACTGCGGCAGACGCTTCATTGACCGCCCTCCAGGGTGTATGCGCACTTTCCCGTTCAAATAACTGTAGTGATGCGTCCGCAGAGCCCCAGGACCCGGTCAGGACCACCACCATCTGGAGAGAGTGAACAGGCAGAGACGATCCGATCACAGTCTTTGTACATCCAAGAAGGATGAGGATCATAATGAAAGAGGCGCAACGGAATACCGCAGGCGCTCTGAACACGATCAATGCCTCCTTAAATGATTTTTTCAATCTTCCTCCAAACCTCTTAAAAATGCAATGAAATTCTACAAAGGTGTTAACATGTCAGTTCGTACCCTCTATCACCAGAATGTTGCCCATTTCACGCTATGCACTTTCAGAAACTGAAGATGAAGTTCGCGCCTCCCACAAAGACAGTACCGAGGTATCCGTTGGGATTGTATGACACTGCGCCGACCTTCCTCTTTGCATCGCCGGACAGCGGGAACCAGTACTGGGCAACCGGCTGGAATGAGACGGCCTTTGTCAAGGGAATGGTAAACCCTGCCTTTATCATGCCGTCATGGAACCCTTTGTATTTCGATCCCGTATATGCCTCCGTGGATGTTTCATATGTCTTCCAGTACCTGTTCTGTCCGATAAAATAGCCGGCCGACGCGCCGAGATCAAGGGTCACATCCTTGTACACGGGAACCGAATGGGAGAAGGAAAGATTTATGTAAGTGCCGGTATACTCGGTGATGTCCTGGTTGATGGCCAGGGTCGGTTTTGTAAGGATATCGTACGTTGCGCTGATGAAGAGCTCTTCCGTTTCGTTCGTGTACTTCGTGTTGTAATAGATGTACCCGCCGGTGAGGGAGAGCTTGTCAAAGGAGCGGGTATAACCAAGCGTCAGATCGGTCTCGTTGAACCACTTCCTCCCTTCCTTATCGGAGGCGCTCGGAAAATATGACTGCGTATCATGGGCGTTGCTGTCCACGTTGCCCCAATAGGTGGCTGAAAAACCTTTGAAAGAGAGGGTAATCGCCGGTTGAGCCACAAAGCTGCCCCTGCTCAACTCATAGCCGCGAAATACATACTTATTGAATACGCCAAGGGCGATATTGCCGGTCACCTTTTCTTCAGGTGCTTTCTCCGGAGATTTTGCCTCTTCGGCAAAAAGACCGGTCACTGTAATGCTGCACAACAGAAACACCATGCACATAAGAATGTTAAAAAGCTTCATCTGGAACCTCCTGTTAGTATGATAAAGTGCTGCTGCCCGACGCCAAACGATTCATCACCTCCTTTCTGTCATGAAATAAAAAAGGCGTCTTGAAACCATCATCGGTTTAAAGACGCCTGTGTCTCATCTGTTTATTAAATAAAAAAAGCGTTCGATATATTTTATTCGAACGCCATTGTCATGCTACACAACGTTGTGTTGGCTACTCTTGCCGAGGGTAGTTGTTTTCTATTCGGATACAAGTAAGAAATTAATCAATGCGTTAACTTCTGTTGCAGACCACTGCGTGAACGCTCTGTCGATTGATATTTGTATAGGCCGGTGAGGAAACAGTGAGGGTGCAAGAGAAAAACCCGATAGGAGAGGTGCGTCATGAAAAGGAAGGGTATCGCTTACGCGTTGGTATCATTGGATGCTTACTTTTTCCTTGACAGGAGGATTATAGGATGTCCCCTATGTTTCCCCGCCACCACATAAGCGACACGGCTATTCAGTCCGCTGTAGGGGTCGCGCTCAGGAAGGCAGGCATAATAAAGCACGCGACGGTCCATACCCTGCGCCACAGCTTCGCCACCCATCTCCTTAAGAACGGGGTCAACATCCGGGAGGTGCAGGAGCTCCTCGGCCATAAGAACGTGGAGACTACCATGATCTATACCCACGTCATGAGGAACATGGCAAACGCGCCGAAACGCCCGCTCGATAGCCTTGTTCAGAAAAGAGAAGAACATCGGCAAATGACTCAACCGTACAGGAAATTGGCTGGAAGAAACTTTGCGCTTTTATGTAGTCCTCCGGGAACCGTTTTCCGGTCACATCTATCATCGCTGTTTTTTCATAGGTTCATAGATGTTGTGTCTTTATAATTTGCACTCCCCGAAGTTCATGCAGGTTTTGAATGCGGTGTAGCGCTCCCTTATCTCTTCGTAGGCGAGCCGCTTGATCCTGTTGATGCTGAAATCCTCCACGTTGAAGGAGGCCATCACGGTCCCCATGACGATCGCCTGTTTGATCGTCTCCGACGAGGCGTCCCCGATGTTGGCGAGATAGCCCATGAAGCCGCCGGCGAAGGTATCGCCCGCGCCGGTGGGGTCAAAGACGTCTTCCAGCGGGAAGGCAGGCGCGAGAAAGACCTCGTCCCTGCTCATCATGAAGACGCCATACTCCCCCCGCTTCACCACAACGCAGGTCGGGCCCAGGTCGATGATCTTCCGTGCGCCCTTCACGAGGTTATGCTCTTTCGCTATCTCCCGGAGCTCCGCCTCGTTGATGACGAGCATGTGAACGCGCCTGATGACATCCATGAGACGGTCGTACTTGTGCTCGATCCAGAAGTTCATCGTGTCGAGGACGATGGCTGTGGGAGAATTTACCTGGTCGATCACATGGGCCTGGAGGTCGGGATCGATATTAGCGAGGAACAGGAAATCGGCTCCACGGAAGCCCTCGGGGACATGGGGCTTGTATTTCTCGATCACGTTAAGCTCGGTCTTGAGGGTGATGGCCTGGTTTAAGTCATAGCCGTACTTCCCCTCCCAACGGAACGTCTTGCCCTCATCAACGGCGAGGCCCGACATATCGACGTTTCGCTCCTTCAGGAATTCTATCTCGCTGAGCTTAAAATCCTGACCAACGGTGGCCACTATGCCCACGTCGGCGAAGAAACTCGCTGCATTGGTAAAATGGAGCGCAGAGCCGCCAAGGACATTTTCTGCCTTGCCGAAGGGCGTCTCTATCGAATCGTATGCGACGGTGCCGGCAACAAGAAGTTTGATCATGTTCCCATTTCCCAGGAGGCGAGGTATCTCTTCTGCTCTTCCGTCAGCTTATCTATCGCGATCCCTGCCGATTTGAGCTTCAGCATGGCAACGTTTTTATCGATCTCCTGCGGTACAGAATATACCTTCTTCTCAAGCTTCTTCCCCTTCTTCCACATGAACTCCGAGCAAAGCGACTGATTCGCGAAGCTCATGTCCATGACATCCGACGGATGGCCTTCCGCGCATGCAAGGTTGACAAGCCTGCCTTCGCCCAGGAGGAATATCTTTTTGCCGTCGGCGAGGGTATATTCATCGATATGCCCGCGGATCTTCCTCTTTTTCTTCTTCATCGCTTCCAGCGCCCCTATCTCTATCTCTACGTTGAAGTGGCCCGAGTTCGCGACGATTGCCCCGTCCTTCATCTTCTTGAAGTGCTCTTTCCTGATCACGTTGATATCGCCGGTAGTGGTAACGAAGATATCGCCGATGGGTGCAGCCTTTTCCATTGACATGACTTCGTAGCCGTCCATGTGCGCCTCGAGGGCCCTCAGCGGGTCGACCTCCGTAACGATCACGTGGGCGCCGAGCCCTTTTGCCCTCATGGAAACGCCCTTGCCGCACCAGCCGTATCCCGCCAGGACAAAGGTCGCGCCCGCGAAGAGGATATTGGTTGCGCGCAGGATGCCGTCGATCGTGCTCTGCCCGGTGCCGTATCTGTTATCAAACATATGTTTAGTCTGCGCGTCATTGACGGCGACAACGGGAAAACAGAGGACGCCTTCCTTTTCCATGCTCTTGAGGCGTATGACGCCGGTTGTCGTCTCTTCCATAGAACCCAAAACACCGGCAACGAGCTTGTTTCTCTCTGCTGCTGTCAGTTTTTTCACCCATTTCTTTATCACCGGGTGGAGCGCGTCGTAACGCTCGAGGGCTATCATGTGGAGCGCCCCGACCAGGTCGGCGCCGTCGTCCATAGTGATGTTCGGCATAAACGAAAGAGCCTTCATGATATGGGTGTAATACTGCTCATCGTTCTCCCCTTTGATAGAGAATGTGGGGATCTTCATATATTTTACGATCGCCGCCGCGACGTCGTCCTGCGTTGAAAGCGGGTTGGACGCGCACAGCGCGACCTGGGCGCCGCCTTCCTTCAATGTTCTCAAAAGGTTTGCCGTCTCGGTGGTGACGTGGAGGCAGCATGCGATCCTTACCCCTTTCAGGGTCTTTTCTTTGGTGAATCTCTCCCTGATATTTTTCAGGACAGGCATTCTCCGTCCTGCCCATTCGATCTTTTCCATGCCTTGCTCTGCAAGTTTTATATCTTTGACATCATAATCCATTGTATCCTCCGTATTAGCTCATAGCTCATGGCCGATGGTTATTGAAAGGGCTATGGTAATCCTATTGAACTCTGTATTTACTCCGAACGTCAAACGCCGAACTCGACGGCGTAAGCCGTCGTTAGATTCCCGCTTTCTTCCTGATCTCTTCGACCATATCGAGGCGTTCCCAGGTAAATCCCGGTTCATTGCGCCCGAAATGACCGCCGCATGCCGTCTGGTTATAGACAGGCTTCAGGAGGTCGAGCTTTTCTATGATCTTCCTTGGCCTCAGGTCAAAGATCTCGTTCACGATCTGGGCTATCTTGTCCGGCGGTATCCTCGATGTGCCCTGGGTGTCGACCATGACGGAAACAGGTTTTGCCACGCCTATCGTGTAGGCTATCTGGATCTCCAGCTTTTCGGCAAGTCCCGCGGCAACGAGGTTTTTCGCGATGTAGCGCGCCATATAGGAGCTGCTCCTGTCTACTTTTGACGGGTCTTTCCCCGAGAATGCGCCGCCGCCGTGGCTGCTCATGCCGCCGTATGTGTCGACGATGATCTTCCTTCCGGTCATACCGCAGTCGCCTTTCGGCCCGCCTACAACGAACCTGCCCGTGGAGTTGATGAAGAACTTTGTGTTCTTATCCATCATCTCCGGCGGTATCACCTTTTTAATGACCTCTTCGGTGATCCCCTCGCGAACAGCCTCTATCGTTACATCCGGGTTGTGCTGGGCCGCTATGACGACAGCGTCAACACGCACCGGTTTGTTGTCTATGTATTCGATGGTAACCTGACTTTTTCCGTCGGGACGGAGAAAACGAAGCATATTGTTCTTCCGTACCTCGGCAAGTTTTTTTATCAGCTTATGTGCGTACATGATCGGCATAGGCATGAATTCCGGTGTCTCATCGCAGGCATAGCCGAACATAATGCCCTGGTCTCCGGCACCCTGCTCGTGGTCGCCGGACTCATTGACGCCCATCGCGATATCGGGCGACTGCTCATCGATCGTGGTTAACACCGCGCAGGTTTCCCAGTCAAAACCCATTGAAGAATCGTTGTACCCGATCCCCTTCACGGTCTGTCTTACTATGTCAGGTATATTGACATAGCCGCTTGTAGTGATCTCTCCGCCGACGAGCACAAGCCCCGTGGTGACGTATGTTTCGCAGGCTACCCTTGCCTTTGTATCCTGCGCGATGATTGCATCCAGTACCGCGTCAGAGATCTGGTCCGCTACCTTATCAGGATGTCCTTCGGCAACAGACTCTGAAGAAAAAAGATACCTCGTCATTCCCATTTTGCTACCTCCTTATATAAGCTATCAGCTGTCAGTTATCAGCAACAAACACAAAAACCTGTTTATTTTACTGATTATTTACCTATAAAGCTATAATAAATATTATTTTTACGGCCCGGGGTTACCCATCATAACACTTAATAAAATCACTGGGGAATATCTGCGCCATTACATTTCTCAAAAACTGCTCACCCTCTTTTGCCGAGTCCTTTTTCATGATCTCTTCAACAAGCTCTCTGCAATAGCTCTGGTCGATGCCCCTGATTATCTTCTTTATCCTCGGGATTGAATAAGGGTTCATGCTGACCTCATCGAGCCCCAGCCCAAGCATAATAGGCACGTAGAGAGGCTCTCCGGCCATCTCCCCGCACAATGCTATTTCTATCTTGTTGGCGTGGGCGTCGTCAACGGACCGTTTTATCATCTTCAGCACTGCCGGATGCAGCGGTTCATAAAGATATGAAACGTACTCGTTTACCCTGTCTATGGCGAGGGTATACTGGATAAGGTCGTTGGTGCCGATGCTGAAAAAATCCACTTCCCCGGCAAGCTTGTCGCTGATCATGCATGCGGAGGGCACCTCGATCATAATGCCGATCTTGATGTCTTTGTTGAAATGGATCCGTTTATGGCTTAGTTCCGACATACATTCGGCAATGATTGCTTTTGTCTTCCTTACCTCCTCAATGCCGGAAACCATCGGAATCAGTATCCTTAACGGCCCGTAAGCGCTTGCCCTTAAGATTCCCATGAGTTGGGTTTTGAATATGGAGAGTTCTTTGATGCACAAACGTATTGCCCTCAGTCCCATTGCAGGGTTCATCTCTTTCGGCATGTCAACGTCCGAGACGAACTTGTCGCCCCCTATATCGAGTGTTCGTATGGTGATATATTGCAGGGATTTGTTTTCTGCGAGCTTCCGGTAGATATGATAATGATCCATCTCTGTTGGGAGGGTCTTCCGTGAGAGGTAGATATACTCTGTTCTGTATAACCCTATGCCCAGGGCGCCGTATTTTTCAACGATGTCCACCTCGGCCAGCAGTTCGATGTTTGCTCCCACCTTCAGCCTGAAACCATCTTTTGTCTCCGGTTTCAGCCTGGCTATTCTGAGGAACTCTTTTCGCTGGTTTTTCAGGTGGACCTGTTTTACGAGATAATCCTTCTGGACCTGCTTTGTGGGATTGATGATGACGGCCCCTTCGTCCCCGTCGATGATGATCGTGTCGTTATTTTTTACCAGGCTTGTAATATTCCCGACGCCTACCACGGCGGGTATTTCCAGTGCGCGCGCCACAATAGAGGTGTGCGAGGTCCTGCCGCCGACGTCGGTAACAAAGCCGGAGATGCTGTTAAGGTTCAACTGGATCGTATCGGCAGGCGAAAGGTCGTGGGCAATAATGATCGATTTGCCCTTCATGCTTTTCCTGTCAATGTCGGATTTCTTGCCCTTTACCATGATCCTCACGAGCCGTTCATGGATATATTTGAGATCCTGCCCCCTTTCTCTCAGGTACGAATCCTCTATCTTGTCAAAACTTGTGAGGAATTTCGATATAACGATATCGAGGGCCCACTCTGCATTGATCTTTTCTTTTCTTATGACATCGACCACTTCATTCACAAAGAAGTCGTCCTGGATGATCAGCACATGGGTATCGATAATAAAGGCATGCTTCCTTACCTCGTCGTCCGGAATAGTCTCTTTGATGGTGTTAAGTTCGTCAATTGCCGTATGTACGGCATTTCTGAATTTATGGGTTTCTCTCTCCACATGTTCTTCCTTGATAGAGAGCTTATTGATGGGGATCCTTCCACGTTCAAGGAGATAGACCTTTCCTGTCGTTATGCCTGATGAGACACCGGTTCCCTTGAGAACCTTATTGGTAAAGAGCTCTTCTGTCATTCTTCCTGGAATCCTTCGTCAATGAGGCCGCCGATCTCCCGGAACGCCTTTTCTTCGTCGTCTCCTTCAACCTTCAATGTTACCCTGCTTCCCAGCGGACAGGCAAGCATCAAAAGCCCCATAATGCTTTTGCCGTTAACGATCGTGCCGTCTTTTTCAACCATAACGTTTGCGTTGAATTCGGCGGCCTTTTTCACGAATGTTGCAGCCGCCCTTGCGTGAAGGCCAAGCCTGTTCCTGATGGTAAACATCCCCTCTAACATTATGCCCTACTCCTTTTTCCTTGCCTTTAGCACGTCCGTTGCGAGATAGATATTTTTCTGTCCGTACCGGGTAATAAACTCCGCAAGCTCATCAATGGATCTTCCTTCCCTGTATGTGGTCAGTTTTATCAACATAGGGAGGTTCACCCCGGCAACAACTTCAACCTTGCCCTCTTCCAGAAAAGAGAGGCTTATGTTCGACGGCGTTCCTCCGAACATATCGGTAAGGATAATGACCCCGTCGCCGGCGCCTGTTTCCTTTATCGCGGATACTATTCTGCCTTTAATGATCTCAACGTCCTCGTCAGGGAAAATATCAACATATGCGAACTGTTTCTGCTTGCCGACGATCAGTTCTGTTGCCGCTACCATCTCGCGCGCAAGATTAAAATGCGCTGCCACTACCAGTCCAATCATAAATCCCTCCCTACCTGTCGATGTCCCTGTGGACAGTAAATACATTATAGTTCAATGCCAGCAATTTCTCTGCAAGCTCGTGTGCCGTGAACACTGACCTGTGTTTCCCCCCGGTGCACCCGAAACAGATCGTCAGGTAGCTTTTTCCTTCTCTTTCAAACAACGGTATAAGGTATACCAGAAGATTATACAGTAAAAGTGAATACTGGGTATACATTTCGCTGGACCTTATATAGTCTCCCACATCTTTCTCGATGCCCGTCTTCTCCCGCAGCCCCTCAACGAAAAACGGGTTCGGGAGAAACCTTACATCCAGCAGCATGTCTGCTTCCGGCGGTATTCCATATGGGTACCCGAAGGATATAAGGTTTATCTTCATCACCTGTTCTTCCTCGCTGTACTTCTTCAGGACAAAGCGCCTCAAATCGTGCTGAATGAGGTAGGTGCTGTCCAGTACCTGATCCGCCATATCCTTTATCCAGCTTACAAGCCCTCTCTCTTCTTTCAGCGCGTCGCGGACGTTGGATGTGGCAAAAAGCGGGTGGGACCTCCGTGTCTCCTTGTAGCGCCTGAGGAGTATGTCCTCAGAGCTTTCGAGAAATATGATCTCTGCCTCGTACTGATCTTTGATATTTTTGAGAATATCCTTGCCCTCGTCGAAAAACTCCCTTTCCCTTACGTCGATCACAAAGGCGCACTTCCTTATCTTTTCACCGGCGGCCTGGCATAGTTCGAGGAACTTCCGCAAGAGTATGAGCGGGAAGTTATCAACGCAGAAAAATCCAATATCCTCAAGGGCCCTCAGGAATGTCGTTTTTCCCGAACCCGATATGCCGCTAACAATGACCACCTTCATGATGTCGGGCTGCCCTCCATCGATCGCAGCATCCTTCTCTCGAGATCTGCCGCTGTGTTCACGCCATGCGTCTTGAGTATGTGGTTCCGGCATGCAAGCTCGATAATAGCGGAGACATTTTTTCCGGAACTGACGGGGATCCGTACCAGCGGCAGTTCCAGTCCAAGAAGGCTGTATCTTTCCTCTTTAAGCCCTATCCGCTCGCATTCCGTGCTATTGTCCCAGTCAAAAAGCTCTATGGCGAGCTCTATCTTTTTCTCGTCCCGTACTGCAGATACGCCAAAAAGTTTTTCTATATCAACGATGCCGATCCCCCGTATCTCCAGGAGGCTCTTTATCATTTCAGGCGATTCACCATGAAGGGCAATTGCCCCGACCTTTTTCACGCAGACGGCGTCATCAACAACAAGCCTGTGCCCCCTCATGATCAATTCGAGGGCGTTCTCGCTCTTTCCTATCCCCGGCCTGCCCATTATCAACGCCCCGACCCCGAATATATCGAGCAGTACCCCATGTACCGTTGTCGTGGGGGCGAGCCTTTCCTCGAGCAATTTTGTTATTCTATCGATGAATACGGAGGTTACAAGTTTTGTTCTCAAAAGAGGGATGCCTTCCTCGTCTGTTTTTGTAAGAAAATATTCCGGCACTTTCAGGTCCCTGGTAACAATAAAGCATACAACATCGTTTCTGCAAAGCTCCCTGATGATCTTTTTCCTTTTTATATCGGTTAGGGACCGCAGATATGAAATCTCTATATTGCCGAGGATCTGAACCCTGTGAGAATGGAGGTACACCATGTTGCCGGTAATAACAAGACCGAGCTTCTGGATCCTCTGATTGTAAATCTTTCTCGAGAGCCCATTAGATCCTGAGATAACCTCCAGGCCCAACCCATAAAGAGTGTCGTCTTTCAATTCCTGTACGGTTATCCCTTTCATTAATCCTTTCTCAACGACCAGGACACTAAATCTTTTCGTCCTCCTCGAGAATGCTCGTATATATGTCATGCACGGTTGTAAGTTTGATTACTTTTTTCCGCAACGACTGGTCGCGCAGTATCTTTGTGATCCGGGACAGCACTTTCAGGTGAAGGCTTGCCGAGTCCTCCGGGGCGAGCACTAAAAAAAAGATATGAACAGGAGACCTGTCGACAGCGTCGAAATCTACCCCGCTTTGCGACCTTCCAAGGGCGCACATAATGTTTTTGATATTTTTCAGTTTGCCGTGCGGAACTGCAACACCGTTGCCGATACCGGTACTGCCAAGCTTTTCACGATCCATCACTACGTTGACGACCGCTTCAACGTCTTCTATCAAGCGTGCCTTCGCGAGGGCTTCAACAAGTTCTGTGATGATCTCTCTTTTTGTTTTTCCTTTTATGTCAGCAACGATGCATTGCTCCTGAAGTATTTCTGCTATTTTCAAGGCCTTTTCCCTAACGTCTCAATCAAGCTATATTTCCCGTCTTTCCTCTTGTAGACGACGCATACGTTGTCCCTCTCCCCCTCGCGGAATATTATGAAGCTATCTCCCGATGCCTGCAACTGCATAACCGCTTCCTCCGGATCCATGGGCTTTGCGTCGATCGTTTTTGTTACTATGATGCTTGATTCTTCGGGCACCTGAGGGGACAGGGCGTGTTTTGTTTTCCCTTCACGGTATTTTTTCGTTTTGTCCCTGAACTTTGTTAACCGTCTCTCAAGCTTGTCAAGGATTTTATCAACGGCAGCATGCATATCGTCCATCACTTCGTGGGCATTGAAAACAACCCCGTTTAACGTGAACATCACGTCGATACGATGTCTGTATTTCCGTTCGAGGGAGAGGACAACATGGACATCAAGGGGCGTCTCTACGTATTTCTGTAGCCTCGTCATCTTTTCTTCCACATACTGCCTGATATTTTCATCGGTTTCGATGTGTCTAAAACTTATCGTGATATCCATAAGCCCTCCGCTTATAAAAATAAGGTTGGCGATTACCAACCCTCGTTCCAAGGTTAACAGATATAGACGGCCATGTCAATCCAATTCATTGAAAATATTCAGTTAATGGGGCTCACGTCGCCCCCTCCGGCAGCAAAGCCACCGGAGCCACCCCTTCTCGCCCGAGAACGGGCTATAGAATAATATAGGTCCAATAGGTCATATAAGACCTATATTATTCTTTTCGCTTTTCACTCTCCGCTCCGTGCTCTCCGCCCTCCGCTTAATCCTGCGCCGTTCTGTCTCGTGAAGACGGTATGTTCAGGCCTTCGCGGTATTTCGCCACCGTTCTCCGCGCGATGTTAATATTCTGTTTTGCCTTCAGATAATCAACTATCGCACTGTCTGTCAGGGGTTTTTTTTTGTCCTCATGCTTTACGATCTCTGTGATAAGGTACATGACGACGTTTGTAGAGAGAGGGCTGTCTCCTTCCTTATCAATACCGGTGGGAAAAAAGAACTTCAACTCGTAGAGGCCCTGGGGGCAGCTCATATACTTGCTTGTAGTTATCCGGCTTACCGTAGACTCATGAACGCCGATGTCCTGGGCTACGTCTTTGAGAATAAGAGGTTTGAGCGACCGCAAGCCCTGTTCGAAAAATTCCCGCTGGAATTTCAGTATGCTTTCTGCGACAAGATAAAGTGTCCGCTGTCGCTGCTGTATGCTTTTGATAAACCATTCGGCCTGATGCAGCTTGTTTTTTATATACTTCTTCGTATCGCCGGCAGTCTTTTTGTCCCTGCAAAGCCCCATGTAATACCTGTTAAGCCGGAGTTCCGGGAGGTCGTCATCGTTCAACAATATTTCGAAACCATCTTCCTTCTTTATGACATATACATCAGGCACGATGTATGATGTGTATTCGTCGCTGTAATTCCTGCCCGGTTTCGGGTCAAAACTCTTTATCTTTTCGAAGACCTTTTTGACCATATCGACAGAATGGCCCGTTGCCTTTGCGATGCCCTTTACGTTATTGTGGTGAAAGAGTTCAAAATAGGAGGCCAGTATCTGTTCCAGCAGGGGGTCTTTTTCCCCAAGAGCTTCATACTGGATGAGGATACACTCCTTCAGGTCCCTGGCGCCTACCCCGGTTGGGTCAAACTTCTGGACCTTTTTCAAAACCTCCTCCAGGGATTCGGGAGAAAACCCGGATGAATTGGAGATCTCGTTTATCGGATAGGCCAGGTAACCGTTGTCGTCTATGTTCTCTATTATCCATTCCACTACAAGCCGTTCGTTCTGATCGAAGTTCGCCAGGCCTGCCTGCCATCTCAGATAATCCCTCAGGTTGGAGGGCTTCTTTATAATGTTTTCATAATCCGGGTATTCTTTTTCCTCTCTGTAGGAAAATTCCTCGGAAGGTGAGAACCGGTCAAGCAGTTCTGCAATCTCTTCCCCGTCGTCCTTGGTTTCCTGTGTCTGTTCTTCGGCTTGCTCTTCGCCAACCTCAAGGATAGGGTTTTCTTTGATCTCCTGCTCGATGGCCTCGACAAGCTCCAGCTTTGACAATTGGAGAAGCCTTATCGCCTGCTGGAGCTGTTGCGTCAGTATGGGTGATAGTTTCTGGGTCTGTTTAAGTTCCAACATCGATGTAAAATTCCTCTCCCAAATAAACCTCCCTCACTATTTTGTCCTGAGCCACGCTTTCCGGGGTCCCCTCGAGGAGCACCTTCCCGTTGTTTACCACATAGGCCCTGTCGCATATAGGCAGAGAGTCCCTTACGTTATGGTCGGAGAGGAGCACCCCGATACCACGTTTTTTCAAGCCGTTGACTATCTTTTTCAGATCAGACACCGAGATGGGATCGATGCCGGAGAAAGGTTCGTCAAGGAGCATGAATCGCGGCGATGTCATGAGCGCCCGCGCTATCTCAAGCCTTCTCCGCTCCCCTCCCGAGAGAGAGTCCGCGTAATTTTCGGACAGATGTTCAAGCTTGAAAACCTCGAGGAGTTCCAGAACTTTGTGGTTGATCGTCTCTTTATCCATATCAAGGAATTCGAGCACAGATTTCAGGTTATCCTGGACGCTCATCTTTTTAAACACCGAGGGCTCCTGGGGGAGATAGGTCAACCCCTTTCGTGCCCTGAGGAACATAGGAAGATCGGTGATATCTTCTTCGTCAAGCACTATCCGTCCGCCGTCGGGCTTTATAAAACCAATGATCATATAAAAGGTGGTGGTCTTGCCTGCGCCGTTGGG
>DIWM01000017.1 GCA_002428485.1 Deltaproteobacteria bacterium UBA6106 | reverse complement strand
GCGAGCGAATGTAGCCGCAGGAGCGAAATGAGCGTGTTTGCGGGGAAGAGTCCGACACTGTGCTAATCCTAATGGAAAATCCGGGTTAGAGGAGGAAAGGAAATGAAAGCTTGGAGAGTATATGGCCGCGGAGATATCCGGCTTGACGAGATCCCTGTTCCCGCGCCGAAGCCGGGGACTGTGCTCCTGAGGATCAGAATGCTGCAGCTCAGCGTCACCGAGACCTCATTGTTCCTGGAGGGCGATCTCGAGGCCCGCAAGTGGGAGGACAGGTGCCGGGAGCGCGGCCCGCTTCTGATGTTCGGTCACGAGTTTTGCGGGGAGGTGGTTGAGGCAGGCGCGGGCGTCAGCGACCTTATGGTGGGAGACAGGGTCTTCTGGGGACACATGATACCCTGCGGTGAATGCGCCCTCTGCAAGGCCGGGTACGGAGCGCTCTGTCTGAAGGGCCCGCACCTGGGCACTGACACATCCGGTTGTCTGGCAGAGTATGCCGTTGTACCCGCAGGCTTTCTGGTAAAAGTTCCCGAAACAGTCACAGACAGCGAGGCTGCCGCCCTGGAGCCTCTTTTCGCCACTTTCGTCCACGTGGCGGCAGCCGGCATCTCGATAGGCGACACCGTGGCCGTGCTTGGTCAGGGCGTGATGGGACTGAACTGCCTGCAGTTGATCCGCTTCTTGGGGGCGGGGAAGGTGATCGCATCGGATATACGGGGTGAATTGTTGGGTCTCTCCCGCCGGCTCGGGGCAGATGTCACCATTGACGCGAGCGCCTGCGATTCGGCAAAATCGATCCTCGACGCCACCAATGGAGTGGGGGCGGACGTGGTGTTTGATTGCGCCGGGGGAAATCCTAAGTTCGGCCTTGCAGGAAATGCGACGTTGACTGCCGCTGCCAGGGCAGTACGGGACTGCGGCACGATCATAGTAGTCGGCCTTCAGGTGAGCGGCGGCGCCGGCCTGGATACCGCGCCGTTAAGCAGGGGTGTCCAGTACAAAAGCGTAAGGATCTGCTCAGATAAAGAGGTCGCGTGGGTAGTTGGTCTGGTAGCGGACAAAAGGATCAACCTTGCTCCGCTCATTACGCATACGCTCGAGGGAATCGAGAGTGTGAAGCAAGCTATCGAGATGACTGCGAACAAGCGAAAGTACGGGGCGATCAACCCGCCTCAGATCAGGCTGGCTTGATGAGCGGACCGTCGCGCTGCGAGACGCTACTTTAGAAAGACCGGCAGCCAGGTTGACAGGATCGGGAAGCTTATAACAATGATCAGAAAAGCTACCAGGCCGAGGAAGAACGGCAGCAGCCCGTGCAAGATCTCCGGCAGCTCAGCGTCTTTCACGATACCCATCAGGACGAAGAGGTTGACGCCGAAGGGCGGGCTGATGCACCCGATCTCCATGTTGACCACCACGATGATGCAGAACCATATCAGGTCGATGTTCAAAGCGCCGAGAATGGGCAGGATAATAGGGAGGGTCAAAAGCAGCATGCATATCCCGTCAACAAACAGTCCAAGCACAAAATAGACCAGGGACATGACGATGATGAACGGGACAGGCGTCAGGCCCGCCTGTACAACAATCGCAGCCAGCTTTTGAGGGATCTGCATCATGGTCAGCGATGAGCCGAAGACCACTGCTGTCTTGATCACAAGAAAAAGCATGGACGTTGCAATGACAGTGTCCTTGAATATGGGCCAGAAATCTTTTACCTTCAGCCGCCTTACTGAAATGGCGGCGGCATACACGCAGCCAACGGCGGCGGATTCCGTTGGCGTGAAGATGCCGGAATAAATGCCGCCAAGTATGATGGGCGGCAGCCAGATCGCCGGAAAAGCACGCCGCAGCGCCGCCTTTTTTTCTGGCCAGGTGGCAGGCTCCATGGGTTGCATGCGGGTCCTTCTGGACTGTATATAGGCTACGATCATAAAGATCCCCAGGAGCATCAGGCCCGGGATCACCCCTGCCAGGAACAATTTTCCCACTGAAACCTCTGCGATGTCGCCATAAATGATCATCCACCCGCTCGGAGGGATCAGCACGCCCAGCAATCCTCCCGATCCCAGGGCTCCAAACACCAACTTTCTGTCATATCCCCGGGACAACATGGCAGGGATTGCAACAATGCCGATAGTCAGAACCGTAGCAGCGCTGGAACCGGATATCGCAGCGAACAAGCCGCAGGCCGCGAGGGCCGAAAGCGACAGGCCGCCCCGTATCCTTCGCAGGAAAACATTCAGGAGATCGAAAAGGTCCTCTCCGATATTCGCGCGGAAGAGGATGTTCGCCATGAGCATAAAGAGCGGAAGAGAGGACAGAAGAAAGCTATCCAATGTCTGATACATGGTATGGGCCATGTTCATGACGTCGAAGTTGTTGACCAGCAAAGCTAACAGGGCAGACGTAAAGAGCGCAATGCCGATAGGAAGACCGAACAATAAAAGAAAAAGGAGAAGCGGAAAAACCCAGATACCGTCCGTCATGCCGTCCGCCTCTCCGGCGGTAAAGCTTGCAGCCTTATAGCGCTAATGTCCATGTACTTCTTTTCCTTTGACCCCCATGAGGATCTTCGATAATTCCACAAGATATTGCAGGATAAATAGGCCCCCCCCGATCGGGAGCGCTACATTAGCGCACCAGAGCGGGATTCCAAGGGATCCCTGCGAAACCTCTCCGATATCTTTCGTAAAAGCGGTAAACTGGTAGCTCTTGAAAACAAAAACACACAATACGGCCAATGCGATCAGGCCGCCGATAAATTCCAATGCCCTCTGTACCTTCGGGGAAAAGTTTCTGACCAGGGTCGTTACCCTGATGTGCCGTCCCTGCTGCAGCGTGTATGCCATGCCGAGCATGACGCACCAGACCAGCAGGAATCGCGTTACTTCTTCGGCCCACCCCATAGGACTCAAAAAAACATACCGGAAGACAACGGACACAAAGACCCCCGCGGTCATCACGGCGTAGCCCACGGAGGCGAACACAGTCCCCAAACTGCTCAGCCGCTCTATCAGGACAAGCAAGATGTTATCAGACCTCATGCGTGCACCCCTAAACAAAAGTCGCTACAAGGCGTTTAGCCCCGGAGCATAGTGTTCCGGAACTAAACGCTCACCTTCAAGATCATTTCCCGGCCAGGACATCCTTTCGTACCTGCATCATTACATCCCGCAGCGTCTTCCCTTTTTCCCCTGTTGTCTTCACCCACCGGTCGATCAAGGGCTGGATCGTCTGTGCCCACGCCTCCGTTTCTTTAGCAGTCAAGGCGTGTACGGTCATTTTGGATTTCAAGACCTTCACCTGTTCTGCTTCTATTTTCTCCAGTTCCTTTCTCCCGTGATCCTCGGCCTCCTTTGCTGCCTTCTCTATTCCCTTTTGAATGTCCGGGGGCAGGCTGTTGAAGAACCTCATGTTGATCACGAAGGGGTGAGTGATGCTGGATTGAAAGAGCATTGCATATTTCTGTACGTCCCAGATCTGGCGGGAGACGCCATCCCCGAGGCTCGTCCATGATCCATCCACCGTACCTACCTGCATGGCCATAATTTGCTCTCCGGAGCTCATGATCACGCCCTTGCCGCCCCAATAGTTGATCATCTCCAAAATAGACTTGGAAGGCACGCGGATCAGCTTTTTACTAAGATCGGCCGGCTTGCTGACCGGGTTTTTGGAGTTTGTCAGCATCATGTAGCTCCCGCTGGCAACGATAAAAAGCGGCTTGACCTTCATCTTGTTGCTATACAGGTCTCCGATGATCTGACGGAACTTGGGGTGATCAAAGTACCTCCAAAGCATCTGGTAGTCAGTCAAAACAAACATATTCGTCTGGACTACACCCCACAAAGGATCGATGGTCTCGGCCTTCCCCATAAATTCGTCTGACATTTCGATGCTACCCATGGAAACCGCCTTTAACGACTCTGCCTGGGAATAGAGCTGTCCTGAGGGATAGACTTCGACGATGACCTTTCCTTGTGTGTACTCCTTCACGCGATCAGAGAAAAAGTGGGAAAGTTTTACCAGGTGATGTGAAGGGGGCCAGTATAAGGTCAGGCGTATCTTGTAAGTTTGCTCAGCCCCGCTGGCCGGAATGCCGTACACTAACCAGATGATGACAAACAGGCCTACTGCAAGACCCCTCATCAGTTTTTTCATGGCAATAATCCTCCTTTCTTGTTAGTTTCTTAAAATTCTGTATTGTTTATACATACACGTATCAGTCCGACCTGTCAAGTTATTTTGTACTTTTTAATATATTTTTAGATATATTATGTTAATGGAGCATGCCGGGAGTGAGGATGAATGGCCACAGGGTGAGATATGAAGCATATGAGATGATGAACAAGAAAATCACTCTTTATGAATCAACGCTAAATTCCATGGCACCATTTACAGTGCTTTGTAGTCGGAAGTGTTTATAGGAGAACCAAGATAGGCGTGTTGAATAAACTGTATTTACGGTGCAATGTTAAAGCAATGGTTATAATCGACTGTATTGAAAATATTCCTTGACAAGGTTTCTATCGTCTAGTATTTTCATATGATATATTAAACAATATATTTATATTTGCGACTACAAGGAAACTACATAAGGGGCAAAAGTGACCGAAGAGATGTGCAAAGACCCGGTGTTCCTGGAGAAAATGGCCAGGCTGGATTGCCCGGTCGCCTATCCGGGCCCCAAGGAAATTACGGAATACGTATATAAGCAGGCAGGGGCCAATATGCAGCCTGCGCCCAAGTTTGGCGTGAGGAAATATTTTATGGAAGGAGTGAAAATATGAGCTTATCAAGGCAGCTCGCTGAGGAGGTCCTGGGTTTCGACGCCCGGGACATTCCTCCCCATGTTATTCACCAAACAGAGCGTTTGCTATTGGACACTTTGGGATGCGCTATCGGCGGCTATGCAAGCGACGCAAACAGGTCGCTTCACAAAGTGATCACCGAACTGGCCGGCCCTCAGGAAGCAACGATTGTGGGCAGCGGCATCAGAACGTCCTGCCTTAACGCGACATTGGCAAATGGCGTGATGACGAGGTACCTCGATTATAACGACGCGGTTGTCATAGATGCAGGCAGCAGCTTCCGCGTCGGCTATCATCCAAGCGAAGTCATTCCGCCTATTCTGGCCCTGGCAGAAAGGCAAGGCCTTTCAGGGCTTGAAACGATTGCAGCGATCGTTCTGGGCTATGATCTTTCAAACCGGTTCCTCGAGGGGATCGTTGGGCGGGAAATGGAACAACGAGGCTGGAACGGGGATACAAGGGGTGCCTATATCATGCCTTTTGTGGCCGGACGGATCCTGGGGCTTGACGCAGGTCAGGTGGTGAACGCAGTGGGGATATCCGGCAGCACGCATGCGGTATTGGGCATTCTCGACGCCTCGGGAGAGGAATATACGATGACCAAGAACCTGCGGTTCCCGGCAATGGCGTATGGGGGCATTCTGGCCGCAATGATGGCCCGCCAGGGGTTTACGGGCCCTGAAAATGTTTTTGAGGGACACGACGGCTTTATTGCAACGGTTCTCTCGGGCGAATATGAGCCGCTCAGGCTTGTGAATCCCGGGCGGCGGTACACGATCATGGAGGCATGCATCAAGTCGATAATCTCTGATTACTCGGCCCAGGGGCACCTGTCCGCAACCCTGCAACTGGTAAAAGAAAAGGATATAAAGCCTGAAGACGTGGCGGCCGTCCGGATCACCGCAAGCACGCGCTGTGCGCGCCACACAGGCGACCCGGCAAAAAAATATCCCCACAACAAGGAAACGGCGGACCACAGTTCGCATTATCTCACGGCAATGGCAATCTTGGAACGTCAGCTGGGGCCGGCCCAATTCAGCCCGGAAAGGTATTCCGACCCACGGGTGCGCGAGCTCATCGACAAGGTTGTTTTCGAGGGGGATCCCCGCCTTGACCATCTGTTCCTCACGGCAGGTACATCAGAGATAGCGACTAAGCAGGGGCAGAAGCATTCATGCCAGGTTGATTTTGCAAAGGGGCACCCCAAAAACCCGATGAGCGATGAAGAGCTGACAGCAAAATTTACCGATATGGCTGCGCCCTATATGTCCACGGGGCACATAGACAGAATTATACAGGCGACCTTTTCCCTTGACAAAGCGAACGACGTTCAGGAATTAAACCGGCTCATGGTATTTGAAAAACAGGGTTAATAAGGATTTAAAATGATTGATGAAAATTCCAATACGGCAAGGATCGCCGGATTTATCGTAGATGCCGCCTACGAAGACATCCCGCCCGAAGCGATTATTATCGCAAAACAGGGGGTGCTCGACTGGCTTGGCGTTGCCATCGCAGGGGCTTCGGAACCGGTAGTCGCAATTCTTGCACAGTATGCGAAAGGCCTTGCCGCGAAGATGGAAGCAAGCGGCATCTGCCAGGGGTTTATGACAACGGCAGAGCTGGCATCCCTCATAAACGGGTCAATGGGCCACGCCCTCGATTTCGATGATACCTTTGCGAACGCTGCCCGCTACAACATTCACCCCACAACGTGCATTTTGCCGGCAGCGCTCGCTGTCGTGGAAAGGCTTAAGCTGTCGGGCCGGGACCTCCTTCTTTCTTATCTGGCCGGCATGGAGACAACCTATCGCATCGGGGCCGCCATCGGCCAGTCAATACCTGCGATCGGCTGGTATCCGACGCCGATACTGGGTACTCTTGGAGCGGCGGCAGCCTGTGCGAAGGTTCTGCAGCTCGATGTTTCTCAGACCTGCTCAGCCTTGGGCATCGCCTCATCGCTGGCAAGCGGCTTAAAAAAGAACGTGGAGACCATGACCAAGACGATGCACGCAGGAAATGCGGCGCGCAACGGTGTGATCGCGGCTACGCTTGCTCAAAGCGGCTTTACAGGCAACCAGTCGGTTCTTGACGGAAAGGCCAGCTTCTGCGAAGTCTTCAGCGGAGGGCAGGTTTCAGGTATGATGCCTGTCGATGACCTGGGCAAGGAATGGTGGATCATATCGACCGGGTTGGGATTCAAACCTTATCCCTGTTGCCGTGCCACCCATCCGACTATCGACGCCATATTATATCTGAAGCAGAGATACAGCATCCGGCCGGAACAGGTCGCTTCGATCACATGCAAGGTCAACCCGCTTGTATTGGGCATGACCACGGCGCACAGGCCCAAAACAGCCTATGAGGCGAAATTCAGCATGGAGTATTGCATTGCGAAGTCGATTATGAACGGCGAGATCACCATGCGCGATTTCACCGATCAGGAAGTTCAGGAGGCCTCATGGCAAAAGCTGATACCATGCATACATTTTGAACACCCCGCTCAATGGGGCCATGGGGCGGTTGACCTTTTGACCGAGATCGTTATACAGCTCGACAATGGGGAGACCTACGCCCACAAGGTGAGCGTCCCCAAAGGTGAGCCGGAAAACCCAATGAGCCAAAACGAACTGATCGCCAAATTTTGGCAATTGAGCAGCTCTGTCTTTGAGGGCAACGAGACAGATGAATTGCTTGCAATCATACAGGGCCTTGATAGAACAGCTGACCTGGAGAGGTTTTTTGAGATACTGAGAATATCCTCTACGTAAAAATGGGTGGCTAAAAAAAAAGATGAACAAAGCAGAACATTTGTTTCAGAATCCAGGAAAGGAGACGGGCGAATGGGGGCAACCGTAGCACAAAAGATCCTGGCGAGGGCCTCAGGAAAAGAGGCCGTAAAGCCGGGTGAGTACGTGATGGCAGATATTGATCTGGCAATGGTCCACGATTCCATGGGGCCGGTATGCGAGGTCCTGTTCAGGGCAGGCGTGGACAGGGTCTGGGACCCCGATAAGATAGTATGCGTCCTTGACCACTGGAACCCTCCGCCCACGGTGAGAGACGCGGAAACGTACAAGTTCATCAGGGCTGCCGTAAAAAAGCTCGGCATAAAGCACTTTTACGGCCAGAACGCCGGCGTGTGCCACCAGGTGCTCATCGAGAAAGGGCATATCCTGCCGGGCATGCTGGTTGTAGGGGCCGATTCTCACACGATCAGCTACGGTGCTCTGGGTGCGGCCGCTTCAGGGATCGGACACTCAGAGATGGCCTATGTCTTTACGACGGGCAAGCTCTGGTTCAAGGTGCCCGAGACCATCAAATTCATCATCGAAGGCAGCCTCCCTCCGAGGGTGTCTTCGAAGGACGTTATTCTGAGCCTTGCAGGCAAGCACTCTGTCGAGGCAGCCCAGTACAAGGCGGTAGAGTTCGCGGGCACGGCATGCAATGATATGAGCATCGCCAGCCGGATAACCATGTGCAATATGGCTGTGGAGATAGGGGCAAAGTTCGCCTTTTTTGAAACCGATAAAAAGACAACAGACTATCTCAGGGAAAGGACCAAGAATCCTTACAGTGCGGTTGCCGCCGACAGCGATGCCCCCTATGAAGCCGTATATCATGAAGATGTTTCCGGATTGGAACCCCAGGTGGCGTTCCCTTTCTCTGTGGACAATGTGAGGCCGGTCTCGAAGGCCGGTGATATAAAGATCCACCAGGCTCTCCTCAGTTCCTGCACCAATGCAAGGCTGGAAGACCTGAGGATGGCGGCTGAAGTGATGGCCGGGAAGAAGGTCCATCCCGATGTCCGGATGCTTGTGATACCGGCATCATGGGAAGTGTATCGGGACGCCGTTCGGGAAGGCATCATGATTAGCCTGTCCGAGTCTGGCGCCATTATCTGCAATGCCGGCTGCGGTCCCTGCATGGGCGGGCACATGGGCCTGCTTGCATCGGGGGAGGCCTGCATCGCCACAATCAACAGAAACTTTAAAGGCAGGATGGGCAGCCCTGAATCGGAGCTTTACCTGGCGTCTCCTGCAACCGTTGCCGCATCTGCAATAACAGGCAGAATCACTGACCCGAGAGGGCTATAGGGGAGGAATACCGTGATCGGCAAAATAAAAGGCCGGGTCTGGAAGTTCGGCGATAACGTAGATACCGATGTGATGACGTCAGGGAAGTATATAAATCTCCCCATGGACGAATTGAAAAGTCACGCCTTCGAGGAGGTGCGCCCCGGGTTTGCACAAAAGGCAAGCCCTGGGGATATGATCCTGGCGGGCCGCAACTTCGGGTGCGGCTCCAGCAGGGAGACGGCGCCTGCAGCCCTTAAGGCGCTCGGGATCGGAGCCGTGGTAGCGGAATCCTTTGCCCGGATATTCTACAGAAACTCCATAGCGATCGGCCTTCCTGCCATTGTCTGCCCGGGCGCCGCTTCGCTCGGCAACGACGGCGACGAGGCAGAAGTAAACCTTGCCGACCGGAAGGTGATAAACCATACAACCGGCAAGGTTCTCGATTTTCAGGCCTTTCCCGATGAGATGCTCAGGGTCCTGGAATGCGGCGGCATTGAACCGCTCTTAAAACAGATGAAAAATGCTTAGGCGAAACATAAAACAAGTTAAAATTATATTACCAAAGGAGGGAAGGTCATGAAATTGTCTATTGCCGTACTACCCGGAGATGGCGTCGGTCCTGAGATCGTTGCGGAAGGAGTAAAGGTTCTCACGGCTGTCGGTTCAAAGTTTGGTCATGAGTTTCAGTTCAGTGATGGTATGATAGGGGCGGCAGCCTATGAAAAGATCGGAGAGGCCCTTCCAAAAGCAACGGTCGATCTTTGCAAGGCAAGCGACGCCGTCCTCTTCGGCGCAGTGGGCGAACCCAGGTACGAGGTCCCGGGCCTGAAGGAGCGTCCGGAGCGGGGCTACGGCATCATAAGGCTCCGGAAGGAGATGGGCCTTTTTGCTAACTTAAGACCGGTCAAGCTCTTCCCGTCAATTATCAGCACCTCCCACCTCAAGCCGGAGTTTATCAGCGGCGTCGACTTCATCATCGTCCGCGAGCTGACCGGAGGGATCTACTTCGGCGAGCCGAAGGAATTGATACGCTCCCCGGAAGGGCGAAGCGCAGTCGATTCCATGAGGTATTCGGAAGACGAGATCAAGCGCATTGTCCGCGTCGGCTTCGAGCTGGCAAGGGTCAGAAGAAAAAAACTGACCTCGGTGGATAAGTTCCAGATCCTGAAGTGCTCCGATCTCTGGAGAGAGGTTGCCATTGAGGTGGCCGCCGAATACCCTGACGTCGAGATTGAGCACGCCCTCGTCGATTACTGCGCCATGAGTTTCATCCAGCGCCCCGCCGACTTTGACGTGATCGTCACGGAAAACCTCTTTGGCGACGTCCTGAGCGACGAGGCATCCATGCTCGCCGGGTCACTCGGCATGATGCCGTCGGCGAGCCTGGCCGGCATACCGTCCGGCGGCAACAAGCTGGTCGGCCTCTACGAGCCGATACACGGCAGCGCACCCCGCCGCACCGGCCTTAATATGATCAACCCCATAGCGACGATCCTGAGCGGGGCCATGATGCTTCGCTACTCCTTTGGCTTGACAAAAGAGGCTCAGGCGATCGAAGATACGGTGGACCAGGTACTGAAAGAGGGCTACCGCACCTATGACATCATGAGCGACGGCATGACGAAGCTGGGAACCAGGGAGATGGGAGACATGATCGCAAAGAAGCTCGCCGGTTGACGGGAGCAACCGGCTATGCCGGCAGCCCGTAAGATCGTTCGGGCAACAGGGATAAAAAATAAGCACGAGGAGGGCCCTATGGATACACCTACCGCGTCCGTGAGCAGGAAGCTTGCTCGGCACACGGAAGGTTTCTCTTATACAACATTAAGCGATCAGGAGATACATGCAGCAAAAAGGGTCGTACTGGATATGCTCGCATGCGCCATAGGCGCCCACGCAAGCGATGCCGGAAGGATTGTCCGCTCTGTTATGGAAGAGCAGGGCGGGGCCCGGGAGTCGACCATGATCGGCAGCCGCTTCAAGGTGCCCTGTGCGAACGCCGCCCTTGCCAACGGCGCAATGGCCCGCTATCTTGATTACAATGATACCTATTTCAGGACGAACGGCACGTTGAGGTTCGGAATACATTCAAACGAATTGATACCCGCGGCGCTGGCCGCAGGGGAGCGCCAGCATGCAAACGGCAAGGACGTCATAACGGCAATAGCGCTTGCGTATGACCTGGCAGCAAGGTTCATAGACGCCTCCTTTGCCCAGAACCTGCACACAAGGGGGTGGCATTATTCTGCCATAGCGGGATTTGTTGTTGCCCTGTCCGCCGGCAAGCTCCTTGGCCTCTCTACGGAGCAGCTCGCAGCCGCCGCCGGCATAGCCGGGGTGCATGGCCTTACCCTGGACATCATCGATGCACAGGGCGAGCCGTACAACATGACCAAGAACATCGGATTGCCCCAGGTAGCCCAGATAGGCATCATGGCCGCCTTGCTGGCACAAAAAGGTTTTACAGGCCCTGCAAGGATCATTGAAGGGAATAAAGGCTTTGTGCATACCGTGATGGGCGGCGTGTACGATTTGGAGATATTGACGGCGCCGAGAAAACAACCTGCCCTGCTTGAGGTGCATCAGAAGAATCTGGCCGCAGAGCATACGACCCAGGGGGCCCTCAATGCAGTACTGGAGCTTGTCAGGGAATATGACCTAAAACCGCAGGATATCGAACACGTGAAGATAGAGGCGACAACGCGAACCGCCAACCATACCGGAGACTTCGTGAAGCGTTTTCCGACTGACAAGGAGACAGCAGATCACAGCCTTTATTATCTAACGGCAATTGCCATTGTTGACCGAACGGTCGGGCCGGGCCAGTATACCGCAGACAGGTTTACCAACCCCGTGGTGCTAAGCCTCATCGACAAAGTAACGGTGGAGGCAAACACAGGCCTCGACGACTTTGTTTTTGCCGGTATCGCCCATATCTCTACCAAGGACGGAAGGAAGCACACGCGCCGGATCGACTATCCGAAAGGGAACAGCCTCAATCCGATGACCGATGAAGAATTGGTGAAGAAGTTTGAAGGAACGGCATTGCAGTTCCTGGATAAAGGACAATCGGAGCGTATTGTAAATTGTGTTTTTAAGCTCGAGCAGCTTGGAGACATCGGCGAGTTGATGGCCAACCTGTCCTTCACCTGATCCGCAGGACCGGATCCTCAACTGACCCTATAAACCCTTACATTTCTTTGTAATCTCGATATATGATTTACTGTGAGCCATTCACTATGAACTGTCTTTTCCTCTCTCAACAACTTGTTTAGGCGTGGTGGAATGCGCAAAGAAGAGAGCATCCCCCAACTGACTTTACGGAATATACTTAATCGCGATTTTGCACTCGGGTTCTTTGCGTGCTTTGCCTTTTTGGCGACGAATACCGCACTTTACCCCACGCTCCCTATCTATCTGGAGCAATTGGGCTCCAGTCCAGGGGTTTAAAAGAAAATCAATGCCTATGCCCCTTGCTTAAAAAGAGGCAGCGTAAAGCGAAATACGCTTCCCTTTCCGGGCGTGCTCTCAACCCAGATCTTTCCGCCGTGTGCTTCGACAATTGACCTTACAATAAAAAGGCCGAGGCCCGATCCGCCTTCCTTTTTCCCAAAACTTCCCCTCCTGTACTTGTCAAAGATATAGAGGGTCTCATCCGCAGGGATCCCTATACCTTTATCGCTGACCGACGTAATGATGAAATCCCCATCCCTCCTGGCGCCTATCAAAACAGGAGAATCTTCGCCTGAAAACTTCATCGCATTGACAACCAGGTTTACAACAACCCTTTCAACATAGGCCCTGTCGGCAAAAACAGGCGGAAGCCCATCCATCGTTGCGAGGGCTATCCTTGGGCCGTATAGCTGGGCAGTATCTTTTAGCACCTCCGTCATATCCACGGCCTTGCGCGCAAGCTCAAGCCTCCCGGACTCGATCTTTGATATGTTCAGATAATTTTCAACAAGGTGATAGATCCTCGAGGTATTTTCCTGTACGCCGGCTATTTTCTCCCGCAGCGGTCCCTCAAGGTGTCCGTATTTTTCCCTCAGGATCCTGTTCAGGAAACCGGTCACCGGCACCAGGTATGACTTGATGTCGTGGGTGATCGATGATATAAAATCGGCCTTGAACTCTTCGATCTTCTTTTCTTTTGAAATGTCCTGAAAAAGGACCACGTGGCCGGTTTCCTCGCTTTCAAGGATATATGGCGATACGTGTACGTTCAGATATAAAGGCGATGCAGGGCCCTTGAACAGAAATTCCAGACGTGCGGCCTGCTGGTCTGGTTCAATATGGATACCTTCAAAGACCGTTTTATAATGCCTGCCTATCGTCTGATGCCTGTCGATGCCGGTTATCGTTTCCGCAGCCCTGTTAAAATAGGTCACAACCCCCTTGTTGTCCAATGTCATAATGCCGTCGTCCATCGTTTCAAGAATGGTGAGGAGCCTTTTCCTTTCGTACTTTATGGTTTTTGATTTTTCCTCGAGCGCGCTGTTGATGGTCCTCATCGACTCGATGTTCTCGCCAATTGTCTTCTCGCGTGCTGCAATCGATTCGGCCATCTTATTCATCGATGACGCTATAAGCTTGAACTCTTTGATCGATAAGCCTGTAATGTCTATACGGGACTTTGTGTCCCCTTTTTCTATATCTTTGCAGACATCGGCTATTCTGTTAAGGGAGGGCTTTATGCCGGCGGTGATAAGGAACGCAACGAAAATGACAGCGAGGGTGGAGAGGCCCGATATGGCAATGAAGGTGTAAAGAAGTTTCTTTTTGGAAGGCACGAAGATGTTTTCGCTCACCGCTATCCCGTATGCCCACCGGGTAATCTCGTTTCCGTATCGATAGGGTTTATAAATAGTAAAATAACCGGTATTGCCGATCCGGGCCTTGCCGATATATTGTTCACCCTTGCCGTAGATAGTGTCCGTAACGTCTTGCCGCAGGTCCTGCGTCTGGGAGCCGGCAACCTTAAAGATTGTACTGAAGACCCGCCTCTCCTTATAAAATATCGATATGAAAACAGGCTCATCGCGCTTTCTCGCCAGGAGGTCCTTTACGGTGTTGACAAAGGCGCTGCCGCACTCGAGGACGATAAGGCCCGTTATGCTGCCTGACGATCCGGACGCTTCCCTCAGGGGAACGGAGACGAAGAGGGCAACACGATCGGCCGTGCCTGCCTTCACGAAGGTAAATCCCCTCAAGGTATTCTTTTGCAGTTCATGCGGAGACGGAACGACAACCAGCGGATCGTGAGCCCCGTTGCTTACCGTAAGGGCGAACCGGCCCTTATTATCTGAAACATGAATGACGTCAATATTTTTTCCCTTGAAGGAATCCTGGAACAGCTGCCGGATCATCGATTTGTTACGCCGCCGGAAGGACTCTTTAAACTTGTCGTTTGTCGACAGCAGCGAGAGGCGTGTCTCAATACCATCGAGCTCCCTGTCGATTGCGAAGTTAAAAAGGTTTATATCCGAGGTAAGCCCTTTCTCAAGTTCATTGACGGCAATCTGCTCTATGGAGGTTATGCCTGCATAGGTTGTTATGATCGAAAGGATAACGATGAGGGCAACAAAGAAGATGAGTATTTTTGTAAAAAGCCTCATATGCCGGGCGGAAAGGTTTTGTAATGGCTATGCCGGATCCACTGGTAATATTTTGTAAGTGGAGGTGACGGGGATTGAACCCGTGGCCCCCTCGTTGCGAACGAGGTGCTCTCCCGCTGAGCTACACCCCCGGTGTTCATAATATTATGTCATGTTCTCTTGAATATCAAGGAATATTCGATAAAAACGCAACACGTTGCAGGCCTGCGAGTGCCGCCCCTCCCTCGCTGCCCTGAAGGGAACGCGACGCTAAATCCCGAGGATGTTTTTGATGGTCTGCTTCAATTCCCGCGTATCTGCTGACTTGACGACATAGCCGTCAGACACCCAGCTTGAAAGATCCTGTTTGAACTCCCCGTATGCGGAGCAGAGGATGACCGGCTGGTTTTTGTTCGCGTTCTTGATCTCATTCAAGGCCTGGATGCCGTCCATGCCGGGCATCTTAATGTCGAGCACAACGAGATCGAAGTGCCCCCCCCTTAGCTTGTCCAGCGCCTCAATCCCGTTCGAGGCAAGATCTATCTCGAACCCTTCCTCCTCGAGCTCCTCCTTGAAAAGCAGCCGTATGTTCTCTTCGTCATCCACCACCAATATTCTTGCGTTCTTCATAAAAGCTCCTCTTTTGTTGTATGGTTTTTTGCCGGGAGGTATATGATGAACGTTACCCCCTTCCCTGCTACATTTTCCACGTCGATATGACCTTTATGGTTCATGATGATCTTGTTGGAGATAGCAAGCCCCAGCCCTGTTCCCCGCTCTTTTGTTGTGAAAAAGGGGTTGAAGACGTTATCGATGATCGCCGGATCGATACCGCCTCCGGTGTCGGCAATAGAGATGGCAGCGAAGGGCCTGCTCTCATACGCAGACTGTCTTGTCTGTATTGTTATAGTGCCGCGGCCGCGCATGGCCTCATGGGCGTTTATGAGGATATTGATAAGGACCTGCTTTAGCTGCTGGCTGTCACAGGCAACAGGAGGAAGCGTGGAATCATAGGCCTTTGCGACTTCGATCTCTTCCCAGGAGGCGTCTGACGTAAGAAGATAGAGGACCTCGTCGAGATGGTCGTTGATGTTGCATGTCTCGGCAACAAGAGGCGTTTCTTTGACGTAGTTGAGGACCTCGTTCAGTATGGACTCAAGCCTGGTAACCTCGTTGAGAATAATGCGGATGTATTTGTTTTCGGTGCGGTCGATGTCTATCTGCCTGGCAAGCCTTTTGGTGAACCCGCCGATGATAACAAGGGGATTTTTTATCTCGTGTGCGATACTGGCGGTCATTTCGCCGAGGCTCCGGAACTTTTCCTGCTCGATCAGCCTCTTCTGTGCGTCGCCCAGTTCCCTGACGGTGTCTCTGAGGCGCGTGTTCAGCAGCGTGTTCTCCAGCCCGCTCGATATGTAGTTGGCTATTGTGCTGATAAGGTATTGTCCATCCTCTCCGAGGGCGTAATTTTGCCCTGTCTTCTCGGCGCAGATGGTCAGCGTTCCGAGGACACGGTTCTTTGATGCGATGGGCGCCGAAAAGAGAGTGTACATGAAGGAATCCACATATTCGTCAGGCGCGCAGTCCTTTATAGATACTGCGCGGAGAAGCCGGGCCGCCGCCTCTTCCAGCTCTTCCACATGGTCCTGGACAGAGGGCTCGATGATCCCGTAGGTGAAGCGCTGGGCGTCGCGTTTCAGGAAAGAGTATCCCAGCATGATGGTAACGAATGTCGCATTCAGCGATTTTGCTATGATCAGGGCTATATGCTTCAGGAGCTCATTGGGCTCCGCGTTGGACGTGAGCACCTTCCCCAGCTCCGTAAGCGTCGCAAGCTCGCTGATCCTTTTCTTCGAAGAGAGGATCAGGTCATACGAACGGAGTATTCCCCCGACCTCCCGGGAAAGGATGGAGAGGAAGATTTTGTCTGCATCGTGGAGGGTGTCCCTGCTTGCGGCGCACAAGACCAGTACCCCGTACAGGTAGCTGTCGTCCGCGAGAGGGAGGAACGCAAAGAGCTTATAGTTTTCGAGCCTCCCGTCAAGCTCGGGATAAAAGAGGCAGCCGAACCGGGGCGGGATGTCCCGCATCGTATAAAAGAGCGGCGATCGCCTCTGTGCGACGCTTCCCACGATCCCTTCACCGACGTGGCAACGGTACTGGTTCAGTATTTTGAAAAGGACGCTTTTCTGATTTGCGTACCTGCAGGTGAGCCTTCTGTCTTTGTCGAAGGTATAAATAATAACCTCCTCTGAGTTCATGTCCCGGGAGATGATATTGAGGATAGAGGTTATGCGTGATGACAACTCAAGGTTTGAATGGGAGATCTCAATGATCTTCCCGAGAAGATCAACGGGATTCATGCTTTGCGATTGCTTTTTTATAGAGTCCGACATATTCTTTCGCGGATCTCTCCCAGGAGAAATCTTCTGCCATGCATCTTTTTACAAGGGCCGTCCAGGCCTTTTTGTTCCGGTATAGAGACAGGGCCCTTTCGACGGCGTCGATCATGGCTTCTTTTGCGTAATCGTGGAATTTGAAGCCTGTCCCCGTGTCAGGCTGCGCCGTGTAGTCTATGATCGTATCTTCAAGTCCTCCGACGCCTCTGACGACCGGTACCGTTCCGTATTTGAGGCTATAGAGCTGATTGAGGCCGCAGGGTTCATACCGGGAGGGCATGAGAAACATGTCTGCGCCTGCCTCAATAAGATGGGCAAGCTTGTTGTCGTAAGCTATCCTGATGGAGAATGATTGAGGAAATTGTTTTGCAAGCTGTGAGAGGAGGTCATGATATTTCCGTTCACCGGTGCCGAGAATTACATACTGGGCGCCGAGCGCAAGCATCTCTTCCAGCGATGACCCTATGAGGTCAAAGCCCTTCTGGTCGGCAAGCCTTGAGATAGTGGCGATAAGGGGGACATCTTCCTGGACAGGCAATCCGAAGGTATCCTGGAGGGATCCCTTGCAGATCTTTTTGTTCGCCAGCTTATCGACAGTGTAACGTGCCGGGATAAAGGTGTCTTTTTCGGGATTCCAGTCAGCATAGTCGATGCCGTTGATGATGCCGAAGAGGTCATCCTTTCTCGTTCGTAAAATACCGTCGAGGCCGCAGCCGAACTCTTCTGTCTGTATTTCTTCGCTGTATTTTTTGCTCACCGTGTTGATGATATCGGAAAAGACGATGCCGCCCTTGAGAAAGTTGATGTTGCCGAAGAATTCAATAAAGTCAGGCGTAAAGTATTCCCAGCCGATGTTGAGAAGGTGCATGTCGTAATGCCAGAATATCCCCTGGTACCCGAGGTTATGAATGGTAAGGAGAGTGGACGTCTTGTTGAGCACAGGATCGTCACTGTAAAGGACTTTGAGGAATACGGGCGCGAGGGCGGTTTCCCAGTCGTTGCAGTGGATCACGTCCGGGACATAGCCGGTAACCTTGATAGCCTCGAGGATGCTCTTTGCAAAAAAGATAAACCGCTCGGCATTGTCCAGATAATCGCCGTCAGGGGTGCTGTAGAGATAATCCCTGTAATAGTATTCGTCTTTTTCTACGAGATAGGTAGTGATGCCGTCGTACTCGCTTTCAACGATCTCCGCATCGATGTACCCCTGGGATATGGGGCAAGAGATCTTGTAGTTTTTATATCTCATGGGAAAGCCTTGTTCCTCGATGCCTTTGTGTTTCGGAAGGATGACCCTTACCTCTACGCCGAGGCTTTTCAGCGCCTTCGGGAGCGCCCCTGTCACATCTGCAAGGCCGCCGGTCTTGACAAAAGGGAATATCTCTGGTGAAGCGATCAATATTTTCATGGTAACCCCCTATATCTGTGTTTCTTTCAGGTATTCCGTAGCCTCTTCGGGCGGTGTCGGGTTGATGTAAAACCCTGTTCCCCACTCGAAGCCGGCCATCTTGGTCAATCTCGGTATGATCTCTATGTGCCAGTGGTAGTGGGGCACCTGTCCGTTTCCGAAGGGCGCCGTATGGATGATATAGTTATAAGGCGGCGAATTGAGCACCCTGTCATATTTCTTGAGGACCGTGGAGAGCGTTTCGGCAAGGGCGAAATAGTCATCTGTCCTCTCGTAGGAGGCAAAGTAGGGTTCATGCTTTTTTGGCAGGATCCAGGTCTCAAAGGGAAAGCGGGATGCATAGGGAGACAGCGCGATGCACTTGTCATTTTCAAAGACAACGCGGACATTATCCTCTTTTTCCTGGGCGATGATGTCACAGAAGACGCACCTGTCTTTAAACTTGTAGTAGTTAAAGCCTCCGTTGATCTCCTCCACGACCCTCCGCGGAATGATCGGAAGGGCAATGAGCTGCGAATGGGAGTGGTCCAGCGATGCGCCTGCAACAGAACCCTGGTTTTTGAAGACCATGATATACTTGAGCCGCTGGTCCCTTATAAGGTCCAGGATCCTTGTTTTGTAAGCGTCAAACACACGCTGTATGCCTTCAATGTTCATACGCGACAGTGTTTCGCCATGGTTGGGAGTCTCGATTATGACCTCGTGCGCCCCTACCCCGTTCATTTTGTCGTACAGGCCGATACCTTCCTTGTCGAGGTTTCCCTCTACCCTGAGAGCAGGAAACTTGTTCGGCACGACCCGCAGCGTCCATCCGGGCCCGCTCTGGGGAGAACCGCCCTGCCTTACCGAGTATACTTCAGGGGGCGTCATATTCTCATTTCCCGGACAAAGGGGGCACATGGGGGCCTTGGCCGGCGGCGCCTCTTCAACAAAGAAGACGGGCCTCTTGCCTCTTTCCGTGGAAATGATGACCCATCTGTCAATAATAGGATCTTTTCTCAGCTCCGGCATGCGCTACTCCCTGATATTTTGACTTGCTTGGGAACACGTGATATGAATTACGAAAATGATACCCATAAAGGATAATATCCCGACCCGCACTATCCCAATTATAACAGTGGGCTTTATCGTTGTAAATATATTAATTTTTCTGTGGCAGAAGATAGCCCTTCACGGGCCGGCCGGCGACCTGGTCTATAAATACTACGGGCTGGTCCCCCGGGAACTTGCAACGGCGGCAACGACGAGGTGGGACCTTCTTCCATACAACACTCTCACCATATTTACCTCCATGTTTCTGCACGGGGGCATTCTCCACCTCGGCGGGAATATGCTCTACCTCTGGATATTCGGCAATAATATAGAAGACGCCCTGGGACATACACGTTTCATCCTTTTCTATTTTCTCTCCGGCATCGTTGCGGCTGCCTTTCAGTTTTTCTATGACCCGGCCTCCAACATCCCTATGATAGGGGCAAGCGGGGCAGTGTCGGGGGTCCTCGGCGCCTACCTGGTCCTTTACCCCCATGCGAGGATCAAGACCATCCTGATCATCATCATCTTTATCAAAGTCGTTGAGATCCCTGCCATCTTGCTTTTAACGCTGTGGTTCCTCATGCAGCTCCTTTATTCGGGCATGGAAGGGATTGCCTGGTTTGCCCATATCGGCGGGTTTATCTTCGGGCTTGTGACGGTGAAGCTCCTGGCCAGGAAAAAGCGACGAGCGTAGAACGGACGGTGAACCTGTAAGGCGTGAGGCGTAAGTCGTAAGGGGAGAAAAGCAGCAGAGAGCGGAGAGTGAAAAGCATAAACCCGTAAGGTGTTAATCGTAAGAGGTATGAGGTTTGATCGCCTCACGCCTGACGAGATTCTTGATTCTGATTGCTGGTCAGACAGACGAAACAGACCAGATAGACCAAATGAACCAGATAGACCAAACAGACGGGATTAACGGTGTGTAATGAAAGTGCTTCTCATCAACCCTTCCATCTACGATTTTGCTGCCTACAGTTTCTGGTCCAGCCCCCTGGGGCTTCTTTATGTAGGGAGCATTCTGCGAAAAAACGGTGCAGAACTGAACCTTATCGATTGTATGCGGGTCGTCGAAACGAAAAGAAAAGCGGACGGGAGGGCGCCCTTTGTCAAAGAAAAGGTCCTCAAGCCCGATGCCCTGAAGGGCGTCAGGAGGAATTACAGAAGGTATGGCATTTCGCGTGAGACATTATCGGGAGAACTCTCTCGCATCGACAGGCCGGACCTTGTCCTTATTACATCCATCATGACCTACTGGTATCCGGGCACGAAAGAGGCCGTTGAGGCCGCAAGGGGGGTTTTTCCGGAGTCAAAGATAGTCGTCGGCGGCATTTATCCGTCGCTTTGCAACGGGCAGGCGAGGGATCATTTGCGCATGGCAGACCTTATCGTGAAGCACAACGAGATAGAAATGTTTTACAGATTTGTTGAGGATGCCTTATCGGCGACGCTCACGTTCAGGCCCTCGATATATGAACTGGATATCCTTCCCTACCCCTGTTATGACCTCTATGGCGATATACCTTTCGTGCCGCTTCTCACCTCCTTTGGGTGCATATACCGGTGCACCTACTGCGCAACGCCGTATATGCACCCTGCCATCGTGCGCAGGAGCCCCTTCTCGGTATTGGAAGAGATAAGACACTGGCACGGGCATGGGGTGAAACGGTTCGTCATTTACGACGACAATTTCCTACAAGAAAAGGACCGTTATGCAAAGCCTCTTTTGAGGGGGATCGCGGGGCTCCCCTTTCATATCGATATATTCAATCCGAACGCCGTCAACGCGTCGCTTATCGATGAAGAGCTGGCAGAGCTTTTTTGTTCGTCGGGTTTCCGGGAATTGAGGATCGGCCTTGAGACAACAGATCCGGAGATGCAGAGGTCAACGGGCGGCAAGGTCAACTCAAGGGTTTTTGAAAAGGCGCTGGCCACCCTCAGGAATGCGGGGTTTGATATGGAGACGGTGAGCGTCTATATCCTGGCAGGTCTGCCTTTTCAAAATTGGGAGACGGTGAAAGAGGCCATCGACTACCTCTTTGCCTTGGGCGTGAGGCCCTACATGGCAGAATATACGCCGATACCGCACACGGAGATGTTCGAGGAATACTGCCGGTTTGCCCGCTACCCCATAGCGCAGGATGCCGTCTATCAGAATAATGCGCTTCAACCGTTTGCGTGGGAAGGGTTTACCGAAAAAGACCTTCGCTATTTGAAGCAATACGTTAGAGAAAAAAGATCGCCCGGATGACCTGCCGGCACCCCTACTGGATGAGGTAGTTCTGGAGCTTTTGATAGCTCATAAAGTCTGAGTCCACAAATGACGCCCCGACTTCCTTGATATTCTCTTCAGCAGGTATTACCCTGCGGACAGTGCACTGCATCTTGAGGGGGATCTTTTCGTTGGGCAGGGTAAAAAGGGTGCCGATGTTGGCCGCTTCGTCGACCCTGGCATCGTAAGGAATGAGAATCCGGATCCCGCCGAGGGATATATCGACGATGGTCCCTGGTTGCAGCGCCTGTTCCTCAGAGTCGTTCTTATATACGAAGGTCGGTAATGATACCGGTTTCCGCGGATAACGTCGCCTTTCCTTTTTAAGGCTCTGTAGTGCCTTTTTCTCTTTCAGGAAATCATAGAGTATTGTCTCGATGACTGACGACAGGGAGCGTCTTTCTTCAGCGGCGATCTTTTCAAGAGAAGTACGAAGATCATCGCTGGTGCGGAAACATATCGTGAGTTCCTTTCTCATTACCTTCACCTCTGCTTCTTCATTTTTTTATTTCTTAGGCCCCACAATAGGCCTCATAGCGCAATAACAAAATTATAGCTTCGGCGTTGTCCCACCACCAATAGATTGACTTTCTCAGATATATTAATATGTTATACATACTAAAACAGATTGTCAAGCGTTTTTTTTATTTTCGGCGATTACCATGGCAGATACTACAAAAACCGTTAAAATTCCATGAAATTATTAACATTTTTTCTGTTTTGTGATAAAATGCCTATCCAGCGGGATCATGTGCGCGCCTCTTTTCGCGCGCATGTATGTATGACAACAGGAAAGGATGAACGATGAAGATATTTGTTACCGGCGGGGCCGGATATATCGGCAGCCATGTTGTAAAGTTGCTGGGAGAGGCGGGCCACGATATCCTTGTCCTCGATAACCTCTCCACGGGGCATGAATGGGCAGTATTATACGGAAGGCTGCTCAAGGCCGACCTCGCAGATAAAGCCATTGTCCGTGACAGCCTCAACGCCTTCAGGCCCGATGCGGTGATCCATTTTGCAGCATCGATCCAGGTAGAAGAGTCGGTGCGTGAGCCCCTCATGTATTACAGGAACAACGTGATCAACACCCTGAACCTCCTTGAGGCCATGGTCGATACCGGCGTAAAGCGCCTGATCTATTCGTCAACCGCGGCGACATACGGGATACCCGAAAAGATGCCAGTCGACGAAACGGCGCCGCTTAAGCCCATCAACCCCTACGGTGCGTCGAAGGTGATGGTGGAGCAGGCGCTCGCGGACCTCGCCCAAGCAAAGGATTTCCGGTATGTTGCCTTGCGGTATTTCAATGTTGCCGGAGCTGCCTCTGATGCGAGGATAGGCCAGGCGTACGCGGAGGCAACCCACCTCATCACCCGGTCATTGAAGGTCGTGAAAGGCGAGTTCGGCAAGCTCTTTATCTACGGGACAGACTACCCCACGCCTGACGGGACCTGTATCAGGGACTACATCCATGTAGAGGACCTCGCCATGTCGCACCTCGTGGCCTTGCGCTACCTTATGGAGGCCGGCGTATCGGACATCATGAACTGCGGGTATGGGCACGGCTTCTCTGTCCGCGAGGTTGTCGAGGCGGCGAAGACGGTGACCGGCGTCAACTTCGCAGTCGAAGAAGCGGCGAGACGGGCAGGCGACCCGCCCGCGCTTATCGCGGACAGCACGAAGCTGAGACGCTTAACGGGTTGGGAACCGGCACACGATGACCTGCGATATATCATAAAAACAGCCTGGGAATGGGAAAAGAAACTCCCGTGACCCTGCTCCGCAAGATAAGGTCCAGACAGGCCAACATCGGCGTCATCGGCCTGGGCTATGTGGGGCTGCCCCTCGTCATTGAGTTTTGCAAGGCAGGGTTCCCCGTTACCGGTTTCGACGTTGATCCGAAAAAGATCGAATCGCTTAAAAAAGGGAAGTCATATATAAAACATATCGATATCTCGGCATTGAGCAGAGCGCATAGCGCAAAGCGCAATACGTCCGGGCCGTCAGCTATCAGCCGTCAGCTATCAGCTAATTTTACAGCAACGACAGACTTTTCGTTGCTGCAAAATATGGACTGCATAATCATCTGCGTTCCTACGTCGCTCAACAGGAACCGGGAGCCGGATATGGCCTTTGTCTTCAATACGACGCGGACGATCGCCCGGCATCTCGTAAAAGGGCAGCTCGTTGTCCTCGAATCAACGACATATCCCGGAACGACCGACGGGGATGTGAGAGCGATCCTCGAGGAGACGGGGCTCAGAGCCGGAAAGGACTTCTGCCTCGCATTCTCGCCTGAACGGGTTGACCCGAACAACAAAGACTTTTCCCTGAGGACGACGCCAAAGATCGTCGGGGGATACACGAAGGCGTGCCTCGCCCGCGCAAAGGCGCTCTATGATGCGATCGTCGACAGAACCGTCCCCGTCTCATCCACGCGGGTAGCCGAGTCTGCCAAGCTCCTCGAAAATATTTACCGGGCGGTCAATATCGCCCTCGTTAACGAGCTCAAGGTTGCCTTTGACAAAATGGGTATCGATATCTGGGAGGTCATCGGGGCGGCGAAGACGAAGCCCTTCGGTTTTCAGCCGTTCTATCCCGGCCCGGGCTTAGGCGGCCACTGCATCCCCGTCGACCCCTTCTATCTTACGTGGAAGGCGCGGGAATACGACGTGGCGACGCGCTTCATCGAACTCGCCGGCGAGATCAACTCTGCCATGCCCGACTACGCGGTCGCGAAGGCGGCGAAGGCGCTCAACGATGCCGGCAAACCGATAAGGGGAGCGAAGGTCCTCGTACTCGGTCTTGCCTACAAGGCAAATATAGACGACGACCGTGAATCACCCACCTACCGTCTTATCGGGAAGCTCGAAGAGTTGGGCGCGCATGTTTCATACAACGACCCCCATATCCCCGTTATCAGAAAGACCCGCACATTTCCCCTGCTTGCCGGCCGCAGATCGGTTCCCGTAAAAGGCGGCTTCGACCTGATCCTCATCGTCACGGCGCACGATGAATATAAGGCCATCGACTTTAAGTCCTTCGGCATCCCCGTAGTGGACACGCGCCACATCGTGCAGAAAAAATTCAAGCTCCTCTATCAGGCGTGACAGGCGGCAGAGGGCGCTGAACAGGGGGCGAAGGGTGGAAGCAGACACGCGGCGCACGATATTGTAGATGCCCTTCTTTCAGTTACGCAGGGGTTTGACAGGCAGAAGGAAAACCATTACAATGAAGAAGAGCGAGAGTGGCGGAAATGGCAGACGCACTGGACTTAGGATCCAGCGGGTAACACCGTAGGGGTTCAACTCCCCTCTCTCGCAATACCTTAACTATCAATAGGTTACAGCTTTTACCCATCTTGTTAACTTTCCCTTTTTTTACCGATTGTAACCAAGTTGTAACTATTGTTTTCTTTGGCAGCCCGATACTCTTCGTGGACCTCAGACAGTTTCTCTGCCGCAATGCGGAGGTCCTCATCGTTGATAATGTTATACCTGTCGAAGACCGCCCTGGTCTTGTGACCAGATATCTTCATTACAACCTTCTCGGGGACTCCGGCCCTTACCATGTTCCTTACAGCGGTCCTCCTGAGATCGTGGAAGAGCTTCCTGGGGATCTCGGCATCCTTGAAGGCCTTGTTCCACGCCGACCGGAAATCTTTGATCTTCTGACCGTTGTAGTGAAACACATACGGACCGTTGACGTCCCGGTATCGCTCCCGAATCATCTCAAACAATTCTCCCGCGAGGAACAAGAACCGCGCTTCATCGTTTTTTGTGGTTCCTGCATCGAGGGTGATGGTTTTATCGAAAAGGTTCACCCTGTCCCACGTTAAGGACAGAATTTCCTCTTTCCTCATCCCCGTGAAATAGGCCATGACAAAGGGGCCTTTCATGTGCTCCGGAAGTTTGTCCAAGATGGCCTCGTACTCCTCATAAGAGTAAAAACCTGTCCTGGCATTGGCCTCTTTCAACATGGGAATATAAGGCCTATTGGCTACCAGGGGAGGGGTTTGTTGAAGGGCAAGGGAGAACATCCTTTTGAGGCAAGCAAGGGCCCGATTGATCGATGCGTTCTTCGTATCCAGCGCCTGCTTTTTTGTGATGTATTCCTTGACCCTGTTAGTAGTGATATCGCTCGCCCTGCAATTGCCAAAAAAATCACTCAAGTGCTTAATACTGATTTCGGCCCTCCACAACGATTTTCTGCCATTGATACGGTAGTCAAGCCTGAGCCCTTCGGCAAGGTCATTGAACCTTGTACGGTTGACCTGAAGGCCCGGGAACCTACCTTCCATCACCTGTCCCTCACGGAGCTTCAACAATCTTCTTGCCTCACCCTCCTTGTCGGTCTTTGCACTTTCCATCACGGGTTTTCCGTGGTTCTGATACTTTATCCAGTAAGTCTTGCCTCGAAGATAGACGCAACCCATTTTAATCCTCCTTTCTCGTTTTTGTCTCACATTCAATGGCTTGCAGAGCAAGAGACAGAAAAGGTGGTATAGCCCTGAGTCCTGTCTCCCACCTGCTCACCGTCATGGTCGCCACGTTCAACTTCTTGGCAAGTCCTGACTGAGTGAGACCGTTTTTGTTACGCCATTCTTTGAGGTATTCTGGGGTCATGTAACTATGATATACCAACGGTATATCACTGTCAAGCCCCAAATGTTTGTTTGTTCCGCTCAATCCATGCCTCCAGGTCGACAATGTCAATGAATATACGTTTACCATCCTTGATATAAGGCAATTTCGCCGCCCAGAGCATCTCCCGGACCGACCAATCAGACCGGCCAAGGAAAACCGCGGCATCCTTAATGGAATATAACCTCTTAGCCTTGATACCAGGTAGCTTCAATATCCAGTCCCCATGCTGAAAAATTCAAAAACCCCCTCTGGCACACTGGATCTGATATCCAGTGTGGTATCGTAGATCCTTGTCTTGCAACCGTTTGCCGGGCATGTAGCTGATTTTGTAACCGTATAAGAAGGGAGCCATGGCGGCCCGAGAAAAAGGGATTTGCACGGCCCAACTGTCATACCCTCGGCGGTTCTCACAATCTGGGTGGCTGTGCGGTGAAGCTCACCCTTCATATTGGCCCCGTACCATTTTCATGGCTTCTCGCCTCAGTTCTTGCCAATATGAATCCTTGCATGCTCTGCAACAGAATTTCTGCCATCTCCTCCGAGGGGAGAACAGCTTTTGGCACTTCTGGTATGCACACTTGATGGAACGAATATCTTCCTTTATATCCTGCCCTGAAAGCCCCTGAGAATGAGTGCTACGCATCTCTGTCTGTCTATTCAAAACAGCCCCCCTTGATCGACTGTTCTCTTCGGTGTTCTTCGGGGGATTTCTTTCCGTGGCGCTATCTGAGGGAATACACTCTTAGCGATTTTTACATATTCGTCGAGGACGGCCCCAGCCTCTGCCTTTGTGAGCACCCGGGCATACCCCCGGGCAATGAGAACCTGTCCGTCGGATACCCTGACGTGTTCCCCGACCCGATATGTCCTACCGTTAGCAGTGAATTCTTTAGTTACTGTCAGCAGGACCATTAGACCCCCTCGATGTGTATGCCGGAAAAATCAGGATTATCGTCCTCGGGGGCAAATATTTCGTTGTCTTTTTCTTGAGCTGTTGAGCTGTTCGATGTAGAACCGCTTGGGGTAAGGGTTTCGCTTGGCTCAATACCCCTTGAGCCGTCTGATCCGTTTGAGCCAATTTGGCTGTCCACTTCCGTAAATGGCTCATTTGGCTCACTTCGGCTCAGAGGGGTTTGATCTACCTCACTACCCGAGTTATCATGGGCTTGCACGGTTTGGCTCAACGGCTCACTATCATCGGAGAATATTTTGTCAGGGTCAGGTAGTACGGTGAAGCCCATGGGAACGTCGAGGACCGTTATAATCTGATTTTGTCCCTTTCCCTCTGTCTCAATGAGTTCTGCCCTTCTCGCCTGTCCTATATAGCGCTTTATAGTTGCCGAGGATACTCCGAGTCGGCTCTGAAGCGTTGCCCTTGTAGGATTGTCCACCTCCTTAGCGGCATCGAGCATCTTCAGTACGGGCTCACTCACCGGTAACAGTGATTGCGCAAAGGCATCGCCCAGGGAGTGAACCAGTCGATAATCAGCCTCCCCGGCTATAACCGCTCCGTCCTCGGTCTGTTCCCGCTGGTATTGATGTAGCAGGGCAGATGCCGTGATGAGCATGACGGTTTTGTCGAAATCACGGTGGAACCGCTCCTCGTTGGTAGGGAAGATGTCGGCAAGCCTTCTTAGATAGGGGATAACGACCGTCTTGGCTTCAATGAGTGAGTCGGCGATCTGCCATATCCGAAAGCTGTCGCCATTGTCTTCTGTCCCCTCTGCCTTACGGCGGTATACCTCACGAGCAAGACTTTCGTCATGGGTTATTTCCTGCAAGAGCACACGGGTTGACAGTTCGGTGTCTATTCGTGACCCCGTAAAAGTTGACAGGATCACAAGACCTTGGGTTTCCTTCCTGATCTCCGTGGCACACAATGAGCCTGAGGCATCCTTGTGGACCGTCCCGAGGTGCAACTCCCCTTCGGTCAGCGCTGTCCTTATAATCGCTGAGGATGAGTCTGCCCCGTTGAACTCGTAGAAGGTGATGATTTTATGTTCTAACGGTTCTTTGCGATACAGTAGATACTGTGCCGATGTCCGGGAAAAGTTCTCCGTCGCCTTTTTATCGGTCGTCATGAGCACCGTTTCGATCAATACCGATTTGCCGACAGAGGAGGTCCCCAACAGTACGACGGACAGACCTCGCTGAAGGTGCCTCGACAAGGTTGCCAGCTTGATGAGAACCAGGATCTTGTCACGGCCCACATACCTCGTATGGCACACATCAAGAAAAAGCTTTATCAGGGTAGGAGACCGTAGGAGTTTGATGGCTTCTTCCTTCTCTTCATCCGTAAAGTCTAGGTCTTGTTCGACGGTCTCCTTCGCCAAGGCCCGATAGATCGACTTTGGCTTAAGATTCAATTTTTTAGAAATAGCTGTGACGGTACTCTCTCGTGTCAACTCATCCATATTACTGATGGACTTGGACAATGCATACAGAACATCGTCTCTGTGCTCTGGAACGACGAAAGCAGTGACTGGTTTTGCCTTCTCTTGGATCTCCGACAGTTCCTTTACTGGATCGGTTTTGCTGGCAAGGTAGTCGTCTATCCCTTTTGCCCCCTTCCATGTACCTATATAGACGAGTGCCCCACGGGCCATAAGGTGCAATGCCAGTTCATAGAGGGCCTTCCGAACCTGCGGATTGGTCCATAGGTCCGTATCGAAGGCAAGATAAACGGTGCGGCTTCTCCAGGAAAAAGATTCCAATTCTTCACAGAGCAGGCTCGCTGTCTCTTCGCCATTCCCAGATCTGAAGCCCCACACTCCGGAGAGACCGATGCAGGCATACCCGTGTTGAATAAGTTTCAGGACCTTCTTTACACCCTCAGTAATCCATATAGGTTTGTTGTTCTTGTCCTTGATTTCCCATACGCCAGGAAGGATGTACGGGGTTGGGAAAGAATGAAGGGGATGGAGGTATCTGCGGCCATCGGTTTCGGGATACAGTCGGTACTCATGTTTGACGATGTTACCCTGAGAGTCGCGGTAGGGGATTTCCATGGGAACAGCAACCGAGAGGATGTTGTTGCCATTCAGCGATGCGAAGCCCAGCCGTTCCTTCAGCACATCAGGGCTGTCATTGAAGAGCCTGATACCGGTATTTTGAAGGGTTTCAGGGAACAGGCCGCTCTTCTTAATATCATCAAGGGCAAGTTTCACACGTCCGTTGTTAGTGCTGTGACCGTTAAGGAATGCGGTGAGGTTATCTTGTCTGGTATCCATGCCGTCCACCCTTTTCATAGTCGTTATCGGTCCCCTTCAGGGTCAGCATCTGGCCCCGCAGGGTCTTAATCGCCGTGATCATATCAAGGCACGGCACGTCCTGGTTGCTGTTGTACATGGTCATGAGCCGGTAGACTTCGTCGGAAGCATCGAAAACGAATATTACCTTGCCGTTTTTGAGGATTAGCCTTGGCGGAACGCCATGGAACATGAGAAAAGCAGCAATATACAGGTCAATCAGTTCCAGCGCTTTAGTCTTTGTCATATGCCCTCCTTTTCCAGAATTTATTTCATGAGTATTATTCTGGGCCGAAGAAGGGTTTTTACTCAAAATGAAAAATGAAAAAATGTTTTTTAGGTAAGTGGATCGCTGTGAAGCACTGTATTATCGACGTCTTTTGGGGTTAGACGTTTTATACTTCCACTATAAGCCTCATTAATTATTGCTGCTGTGAGACTTTTAGAAAACTGTACAGGCCCCTTTTTGTCAGTGGATAAACCCTGCATCAGCAAGGTATAGACAACGTTTTGCAGGCCCTTTATGAAGATATCTTTTGGTCTACCTTGCTTGCGATAAAAACCAGCAGCTTGTAACAATAGAATGTTCGACCAAAAAAACTTATCATATCCTGTATCGCGCAGTAAATGCAGTTGGGATCCGCTTGGAAATAAAAGTTCCATGAAACTGAGCTGGGACATGAGATTCATATCCAGTTCTGCCTCTTCGAATGATTCACCGGATTGACTCCGGACAATCCTTCTCATCTGCTCAAGCAAAGATTTCTGTTCTTCGGAAACCGAGGCGCTCTTTAATAAATCATCTAAGTTCTTTGCCTGTGCCCCCGCCTCTTTTTGATTGTCTTTCAGTATCGGTAAAAGCTCATCCATAAACATGCGACACACGTTGGACAGCTTTACTGCGCCCTGGAAATCACATAGGGCTTCGAGGATGCTGGTAATCACTGATTCCTCATAATTATTGATCAATCTCTTGAGTGTTTTGTCTGTTAATTTGTTTCTCATGGATTCTATACTGCCGTCAAAACCCACAAGACCTTCAAGGCAGGCTTTAGCGATGCTCCTTCCACGGCGCATGAGTCTTTTATGCTCTTTTGTGGCTTTCATAGCTTCAAGTTCTGCATCATCGCATCTTCTATGATTGACGTATGGCAAGATGGCATCCAAGGGGGTACCACCTGCCTTATATTGAAGATATGTTGCGGACAATTTTCGGGGTGTGGCCGGGGATTCCTTAGAATAAAGAGACGTAAACCTTGACGTTATCTCTTTTACGATCTTTTGCGTTTCCTTTTTCATTGCACAATGCCATGCACAAGAGGATACCAAACCTCTACTGTTGATAATATCACTCTATTTTTATTATCCGCAAGTCGTTATTGGAACAATTATGGAGCTGGAATTAGGATCTGAATTGCAGGTGAGAATGGGCCCTTGAATAACTATTCTCTCGCGCGCGGGATATATTCTCACGTAAACAATACGTCCTTTCCACCTCCCCCCACAACCCCACCAATATAAACAACAATATTTATAGAATGGCCATTATCAATGGTTTACGATGTTTTAAAGTAGGAGGTAATCCTTTTTTTACGACCGCAAAATTATAGAGCTTATTTCTTAATTTAGACTATTAAAATACGGGTTTCTGTAAGGGTTTATAGCCTTAACTGCATTGTTCCCTCATGTTTCGGGGGTTTTATCCTCTGTGGAATGAGTGTTGGCGGTATTTAATACGGTATTTGCTTATTGTAATTAATCCAACAATAAACTACAGGTTCAATCGCCTGCAAATCCTTTACAGATATAGCTGAGAGGGCAATTAATTAATTATTCAATAATCGGCCAGTTTCCTTAGGACGATCTTTCGATATATTCTCAATATCCCGGGCTACATCAAGGATTACCTTTACACTGATCCTGGAAAGGTCTTCCTCGGGGTTTTTCAGATATCCTGCAACATACTCTATAGCCTTTGTTTCGATGCCACACCGTGAGCAGACGAGATACGCTACAGTCTCCGCTTCTACCTCTCTTTGATCTCTTGTAAGATGGGCACTGTTGTCCCATCGTCTTTTTTTCGGGTCTTTCTCATCTGCCCCGAGGTGGCCACAGTAAACATGGGCTATCTCATGGGCGAGGAGGGAATACTTGAGCCGGACATCTTCGAAGCTTTTATTAATTTCGATTATGTACTGGTCTCCCCATCGTCTTGATACGCAGGCGCAGTTGAGGAAAGACTTCTCGTTATAGATTATCTTGAAGTTATCGACCTCAATACAATACTTCAGGGTATTGTCCCACTTGGCCTCTGCCATTTCCCCCGATACCTTATATGCCTCATCGAAGTATTTTGGGATCTTCTTCCCATCTGTATCCTCAAGATCGTAGACAATGGCCACCGGGGACATAGGGGCCAGGATGATTATGGGCCTGGCATATTCCCTCAAAGTGCGTCCAAACTGTCTTCACCGCCTGGAAGGTGTTGCAACGAACGTCGCGGTAGGTCTTTGGGTATAGATCAAAAAGGCATTGATAGGTGCATAGTTGGTGAACCGGGCGACAAATCTCATAGCATCTATGAAGGTATCGGTTTTACGGAATTCAGAACAGGATTGAAAAAACTCATTGAGAGCCTGGTTATGATCTCGTTGCTTATTTTGACTTTGTTTTTGAGGTCCCGTCATGGTCTCACCTCCTGTTTGATCTATTGTAATAATGCTTTAATGCTTCCATAAGACCCCCCCTATTTATTGATTTCTCATATCCACACAGAAGCAAACCCCTTCATTACATATTGTTTACATAATATCTTTCTCTTTACAAACATAAATTGAATCAGCATAGAATGATAAACGCTCATGAAGGGAACATTCCATAACCAACGTTGCTATTCTGATTACTACCTCCTCTTCTTTCTTGTATTCTTCTATCTCATTTGATAGCATTAAAAAAACCACAATAAAAAGAACATGATGCATTGGATTTTACGAATGGGGGAGGTTAGATTATGACCACCACGTCTTCGTTGGGAAAACTGGAGAAAATTGATCTACGAACAGTTTGGAAGAATGAATCAAGTGAATTTACTCCGTGGTTGGCACTGGAGGAAAATCTAAAAATCCTGAGCGATACAATTGGCATAGACCTAGAGCTTCACACTCAAGAACAATCGGTAGGACCATATTCTGCTGACATACTATGTAAAGACACGGCCACTGGTGGTTGGGTACTTATTGAAAACCAACTTGAGAAAACCGACCATACACACCTTGGTCAATTGATTACTTACTCTGCTGGCTTGCAAGCTGTTACTATTATATGGATTGCAGCTCATATTACCGATGAACATAGAGCTGCCCTTGACTGGCTCAATGAAATAACAGATGATGGCTTCAACTTCTTCGGGATTGAAATTGAGTTGTGGCGTATCGGAAATTCGCCCATTGCCCCAAAGTTCAACATTGTGTCTCAACCAAATGACTGGTCAAAAACATTGAAACAATCGAGAAATAGCATGGCAGCCAATCTATCTGATACTAAAAGGCTCCAACTTGAGTATTGGACTGCCTTCCGTCAATTTATGGAAGAGTCAAAAAGTAAAATTAAGTGTCAGAAACCCTTGCCGCAGCATTGGATGAACCACGGCGTTGGACGAAGTGGTTTTGTCATAAACTCTATAGCTTCAGCCTGGAATAGTGAAAAAAATGTTTACGAAGGAGAGATCAGAGCGGAATTTATTATTCTTGATGCCAGCAAACATTTCGAAGCAATAGCAAAACAAAAACCCGAGATTGAGAACCAATTAGGATTCCCCCTTATTTGGAGCGCAAAGGAAGGTACGAAACAGGCTAAAGCTTATGTTCGAAAGGATGCACACATTACTGACGTTAAGGATTGGAAGAATCAGCACGAATGGCTCAAAGAGAAATTGGAGGCCCTACACACGGTATTTGCTCCCAAGGTAAAAGCATTACCAAAATGAGCCTTTATTGAACTCAAACTACTATTACCGAGGATTAATTGTCGACGCTTGAATGGATAGGTAAGAAGGCCGTTATCAACCATCACAATGAGGTACCCTTTCATTTCTTGAAGGAGGAGAAAGAGCTTTCTGTCGGAGAGCCTGGAAGCGGCAACCTGATAGTGGAAGGGGACAACCTTGTAGCCCTCAAAGCGCTTTTGCCGTATTACGCGGGGAAAGTAAAATGCATATACATTGATCCACCGTACAACACGGGTAATGAAAATTGGGTATACAATGACAACGTAAATAGTCCTGAAATCAAGAAATGGCTGGGCAAGGTAGTCGGTAGTGAAGCGGAAGATCTCTCACGTCATGACAAATGGCTCTGCATGATGTATCCGCGTCTTATGTTGCTAAAGCAGTTTCTAAACGAGGATGGTTCGATTTGGATTTCAATAGATGATTCTGAAACCGCCTCTCTACGATACTTGATGGACGAAATCTTTGGCCGTCAAAAATTCATTGCGTGTAACGTCTGGCAAAAAAGATATTCTCGTGAAAATAGGGAGGCTATTGGGGACGTTCATGAATTCATAATAGTTTACGCAATGAATCCAAAGCGATTTAAGGAAACTCGCAACAAATTACCACTGGGAGAAAAACAGATATCAGTTTACAAAAACCCAAACAATGATCCCAGGGGACGTTGGAGGGCAGTATCACTTTCGGCACAAGGGTTTAGACCCAATCAGATGTATGAGATTGTATCTCCCATAACCGGTAAAATACATCGCCCACCTGAAGGTTCTTGTTGGAAGGTGGTAGAGTCTGAGTATAAACGTTTATTAAGTGAGAATCGAATATACTTCGGTAAAGATGGAAATGCAGTTCCTTCAAGAATTCAATTTTTAAAAAACATTGAAGGGATAGTGCCTTGGACTTGGTGGCCACATGAGGAAGTGGGCCATACGGATGAATCCAGAAAGGAGGTACAAATACTTCTGGATACTCAGACTGCTTTTGATACCCCGAAGCCTACCCGCCTTATAAATCGTATCTTACAGATAGCTACAGACAAAGACTCTCTTGTGCTGGACTCTTTCGCGGGAAGTGGAACAGCGGGGCAATCTGTTTTAACACTGAACAAGGCAGACAATGGAAACAGACGGTTCATTTTGGTAGAGATGGACAAGGATATATGCCAGAATGTTACTGCAACACGTCTTACGCATGTAGCACAGGGATATAAGGACTTTAAGCCCTTAGGTGGTGGTTTCCGATACTGTACTCTTGGTGAACCATGCTTCGATGAAACAGGACGAATTAATCCCAATATTACCTACGACGAACTCGCACGGCATGTCTTTTTCACAGAGACAGGAGAACCATTACCGGATGATGGCGGTGACAGACGACCACTTATCGGTATTCACGGAGGAAGGGCTGTCTATCTTCTTTACAATGGTGTGTTAAAGGACAAGAAGCCCAACGGCGGCAATGTCCTTACGCAAAAAGTGCTTGCCGGTTTACCACTCCATGACGGTCCCAGGGTTATTTACGGCACGGCCTGTCGTTTGAGTCTGCCTCGCCTGAAGAAGGAAAACGTTATCTTCCGGCAGATTCCATATGAAATAAGGGTGAAATGATGCTTCAACTCAAGACATATCAGGAAAAGGTTCTTGATTCTTTGCGCCTCTATTTCCAGGCCTGTGATCGCCTCAAAGATGCCGACCGTGCCTTCTATGACACGACTATAAATCTTTGGGAGCGCGGCATCTCTTATCGCTCCATTACGGAGCCCTCGGAACTTGCCGACATTCCATACATCTGCTTGCGTCTCCCCACGGGCGGTGGGAAAACGCTCCTTGCCTGTCATGCTATCGCTATAGCAAACAGGGATTTCCTTAAAATGGATCATTCCCTTGTGCTTTGGCTGGTACCCTCAAACGCCATCAGAACACAAACATTAAAGGCCCTGCGGGATAGAAACCATCCTTATCGTCAGGCCCTTGATACTACCCTTAACCACGTGGAAGTTATGGATGTCTCCGAAGCTCTTTATGTGAGACAGGGCATACTTGCCTCATCGACGGTTATTATCGTAGCGACCCTTCAGGCATTCCGCGTGGAAGACAAGGAAGGTAGGAAGGTGTATGAAAGCTCTGGGGCGCTCCATCATCACTTTCAGAACCTTCCCGCAGAGATTCTCAACATTCTCGACAGCGATGAAAACGGAGTGATTAGCTATTCCCTTGCAAACGTAATGCGGATTCACCGTCCTCTTGTTATTGTCGATGAAGCCCATAACGCCAGGACCGACCTTTCTTTTGACACACTTGCCCGTTTTAGACCGTCAGCTATCGTGGAATTCACCGCCACGCCGGCCAGCGTAAAAAATCCGAGCAATGTTCTGCATAGTGCTTCAGCAGCGGAATTGAAAGCCGAATATATGATCAAGCTCCCCATTCGTCTTGAAACGCATACTGACTGGCAGGCGCTCTTGGCTGATGCCATAACAGAACGGGCCCAACTCGAAAAAGATGCCGAAATAGAAGAACGAAAAACAGGCGACTATATTCGTCCCATCATGCTCATTCAAGCCCAGCCTCACAGACAGGGGCACGAGACCCTTACTGTAGAAGTTATCGAAAAGAGCCTCATAGAAGACCATCATATCCCTGCAGAACAAATAGCCAGGGCTACCGGTGAGGACAGGGGTCTCGAAGACGTTGATCTGCCAGCGAAGAGCTGTCCTATCCGGTTTATTATTACTATGCAGGCCCTCCGTGAAGGATGGGATTGTCCTTTTGCCTATGTTCTTTGCTCTGTAGCGGAGCAGCGGTCTACAGGTGCGGTGGAACAGATATTGGGGAGGGTTCTTAGGCTGCCAAACTGCCGCGAAAGGACAATGGATAATTTAAACCGTGCTTACGCTTTTGTTTCATCGCGTAACTTTGCCGAGGCAGCCAATAATCTGGTAGATGCCCTGGTGGAGAACGGTTTCAATAAACTGGAAGCTAAAGAATTTATCAGGTACTCTCAGCCTCACATGGACGGCTTTGCAATCCCTAATACATTGCGAACACCACCACCCAAGAGAGTTGACCTTGCTGAGGTGCCAAGGGTTGAGCGGTTGTCCCCTGAGGTACAGACAAAGATTGAAATCGATGCTGATAAAAAATCCATCACGATTAAAGATGTTTTGACCTACGAAGAGGAGAAAGAAGTAAGTGATAGCCTACTGATGAAGGATTCCCAAAAAGTCTGGTCAGACGCCGTTAGAGAACACAGAGATGAAGCTATGGGTATCATAAAAAGCCCCTCTGAAAAAGGGGTACCCTTTACAGTGCCTCTCATGTGCGTACGGCGGGAGGGGAAGCTTGAACTGTTTGACGAAGACCAACTCATGGAAAAGGGGTGGGAAATCGAGAATTATGACCCTCGACTGACCAATGAGGAGGTATCGTTTCTAACAGAGGAGAAGGGGCAATTCGGTGAAATAGATATCGGACAGGAAGGAAAAGTCAGATCAAAGTTTATTCCCGAACTGAACAAACAATTACAACTTATCCAAGTAGTTGAAAATTGGACAGAAGCTCAGCTCATACATTGGCTTGATTATAATCTCAGGGAGTTCATAGAGCTTACCCCTGAGGAGAAGGAGGGCTTCCTTACTTCTATGATAGGGGATTTACTGGACCAAAAGGGCCTTATCCTCAGCCAGTTGGTCAGAAAAAAATTTATATTGAGAAACATAGCTGAAGAAAAACTAAAAGAGTATCGTGTCAAAGCCCGTAACAAAGTGTACCAGGAATTACTATTTCAAGAGGCAGCTAATGTAGTTGTTACTCCTGAACGGGTATTTTCTTACGGTACCGAATACCCGATGCCCTCTATATGTACCGCATCAGATGCTTTTACAAAACATTATTATCCCAAAGTAGGTGATTTGGATGATAAAGGGGAAGAATTTCTGTGTGCACAATTTATCGACCAGATGGAGGAGGTGGAGTTATGGGTCCGCAACTTAGACCGTCAACCGGTATTATCTTTTTGGCTGCAAACGGCGACGGATAAGTTCTATCCAGACTTTGTTTGTAAGTTGAAAGATGGTCGCTACCTGGTTGTTGAATACAAAGGAGCCGACCGGTGGAGTAATGACGATTCAAAGGAAAAGCGGCGTCTCGGGGAGCTATGGGCATTGAAGAGTGATGGAAAATGTCTATTTGTTATGCCTAAAGGGAAAGATTGGTGTGCTGTCAAGGCCGCATTACAAGAAGGGGGGTAACACTATTTACATTTATTAAACACAATATCAAATAGACACATTGCATATTCCGCTTGATTTTGGTCGTTACACTCAATTGTAACCTGTTAACCATCAACTCCATACCTTATCCACGTTTGCGTGTAACTGATACACATATTTCTCGGAAAGAAATATTTGACGTGGTTACCTGAAGCCTATAGAATGAGATTGAGAAGCATGCAATTAAGCGGTTATCACCTATGACAAAAAATCCTCAAATTTTTGAAAGTGCCTTTGAAGTATATTCAGTCACGAAAATACTCGGTGAAGGAGGATCGGGACGTGTGTTTTCTGTCACCAATTCTACCGGCAAAAATCTTGCCCTGAAGTGTCTGTTTCCTGATCTGATAACTACCGAAAGAAGAAAAAGGTTCAAGAACGAGGTTGGCTTCTGTAGCAGGCAGTCCCACCGAAATATTATTCAAATAGTTGATTGCGGGTTAGTGACCTGGGGCGGGAAGAAGACCCCTTTTTATGTAATGCCGTTTTTCCCCATGACTCTTCGGGGCCTAATGAACAAGGGTATTCCCCATAGTAGAGTTTTACTTTTGTTCAGTCAAATGTTGGACGGGATAGAAGCTGCGCATCTACTTGAAATAATCCACCGAGACGTGAAGCCAGAGAATTTTCTCTATGAACCTGATCGTGAGCTGCTGCTGGTGGCTGATTTTGGGATTGCTCATTTTAGAGAGGATATGCTTGCCACAGCTGTTGCAACAAAGGCAACCGCAAAAATGGCAAACCTAGGGTACTCGGCACCCGAGCAACGTACCAAAGGGGCACCCGTAGACCATCGTTCTGATATCTATGCGCTGGGGTTGATACTAAACGAAATGTTTACTGGTTTGGTACCTCACGGGGCTGGATACAAGACTATCGCATCAGTCGCTCCAGATTATGCATATCTGGATCCGCTGGTAGAACGAATGATCCAACAATCATCCGAGGCACGACCTCTAAAACTCGAAGAGGTTAAGAAAGATTTGATTGGGCGACAAAATGCTTTTGTGGTGCAGCAGCAACTCGATTTAAAGAAGCGTGAGGTTGTTCCGACCAGCATCCCGCAACAAGTGGTTCCCGTTAAGCTAATGGGAGCTGATTGGAACCAAGATACCCTGATTTTCAAGTTAGATCGAGTGCCAGAAGCAGGATGGGTACAACGATTTCGAGATCCCCGAGGAGGATATAGTTCTATCAGAGGGGCAGAGCCTCATACATTCCAGTTTAACGGCAATCAAGCCATTGTACGTGCTGACGAACGTGTGGTCCAACAGATCGTCAACAACTTCAAAATATATTTAGATATGGCTACACGTGGCTATCAGGAAGACCTTGATGTCCAGGCGGCGGAACAAGAGCTGAAACGCCGCCAGAAACTTAAGCAGGAAGTTGCCGAGGTTGAGAAGAGGAAACGGATTCTTGAGAACCTTAAGGTTTAAAATCATATCCGTCCAAACAGCAGACAGGAAAACATTACTCAGAAAATCTTCTATACTTTTCAAGTGGTAACCATCACTCTAATACGACACCGGGAAAGGGATAACAGACTCTACAAGGAGGACTACGACACATTTGAGGAATACTGCAGAGAGAAGTGGGGATTTAATTCAAGCAGGGCAAGGCAATTAATCTCTGGTATCGAGGTTGCCGATAATCTCAAAAGTGTTACGGAAGTAACACTTTTAAAAGAATTCCAAATTCGTCCGCTTATCAAACTCCCTCCCGAACAACAGCGCGAAGTCTATCAAGAAGCAGTAAAGACGGCACCGGGAGGGAAGGTAACGGCGAAGCATGTTGAGAAGGCGTTATGGGTCAGTTAATTAAGAGATACGCTTCAGTGAGACCTTACCTTTTCTATCTTTTGCTATATCTTGCTCCTTATTATCCTTTTGAGCATTATAGGAAGGGTAAGGTTTCTCTGTTTTGTTATCTGTTTCTACACAAGAACTATACAAAAACTATACACAAAGAGCGGGCTGACAGGACTACATAGGGGAATGCTATTGAGTAGCCATATCAAACCCGCTTGTTATTTACTGTTAAAAAAAACACTTAAGAGCATCCCTTAACGGATACTATAAAGACTATCTGAGGAAAACTCAAGTTATGGGGGTAGGGATAACAACCTTATCCCCTTCTTTGATGTGAATGATTAACTCCCTACAATACGTGACTCGGAGCACTTTCAGAAATACATGATTTCAACCTCTATTCAGTAATCTTTCAAAATTTTCGCTTGATATTTTATAACCGTTGTAGGACAATGGCACCATGGGAGGGAAAAGCAATCGAATTAGTAAGCTTATTACTTCTTATACCACATTATTGCCTGTGTTAATATTGTCCGGTTGTGCAGCAACACCAATCCCCTCCGAACAGGCAACCTTTCTTCTAAAAGGACAAATCGTTGACAATAGATATTTAAATTATAGATAAAAGCATATTAATTGTTCGGTGAAAGAAACAACGGAAACGAAATGGAATCGGACAAGATTACCATAACAACTGCGGACTTTGAAGACATGGACTCGTCACCAAGAACCCCGGTCGCATGTGTACCTCCGATACCCTTATGGTGGCGACTGCTCTCTGCGTTGCTGATTCTCTGCCCCCCGGTGTTGTTTATTGTCACAATCGTCGGACTGACGACTTTACGCCGCCGGGATTTGCTCGTGCGACATGCATACACCGTTCACTATTGCTGCCTGTTATTGGCAAGTGGGATCATTTGGACTCTTGTCGCATTTGCGCTGGCTATCTGGATGCCGAGCACCTTGCTGGATCGCATTTCGGTCACGTCAACACTCTCTATCAACACATTTCCGCAACTTCCCTCTGATAATATCCTCTCCGGTAAAGACATAGCCCGACAGCTATCGCCCCTTGTTGTTGTCGTGCATCACGCGGGGCACCACGCACTTTTTTCATCAGACAGAGGTGGCAAACAAGCCTGCGGTGCTGGGGCTCTCGCGCTCGCGACACACGATGGATATCTCTTAGTGACAAGCCGCCATGTTGTTGATGCACTTTCCGGGAGATCTGGTATCGGCGAGATTGTCGGGGTGACTCTACAGGACGGGCAGGAGGCACACGCCACGGTAGTTGGTATTCATCGGTCCCTAGACCTAGCTCTGCTCTGGGTGCCCCGGAAGCAAGCAAACACCGAGTATGTTCAGCCGATTCGGAGTTTCAAGACTATCGAGGTTGGGGAGCAAGTCTTCGTCATTGGCCACCCAGAAGGGCTTGAATTCTCAATCTCCAGCGGCCTGATAGCTCAGAAGCGCGGTACTGGCTTGATTCAGATGTCGGCACCGGTTAGCCCAGGGAACAGTGGCGGGCCCGTATATGATACCAACGGACGATTGCTTGCCATTGTCCAGAGTGTATTTGATAAAACGAAGCGCCCCAATGCGGAGAATCTGAACTTTGCAGTTCGAGTAGACGACTTGCTGAACTCGGACGTATGGATACTTGCGAAAAAGGGACATACGGCTATTGCCTCTCTATCTTCAAAGAGTCCTAGCGGGAGTAATCGCACATACCTGCCTGAGACGAAGAGATGAGAATTAACCAGTGCGACAGAGAAAGGAGATTCGGACATGGCGATAATCAATGTGACTGTCTTTGACTCGACGGAAAATAAAAGGGTCCCGGTGGAATTACCAGACGATGCCCCCGTGAACAAACTAATAAGTGTACTTGTGGCACGGTTGAATCTTCCCAAAGCTGGTCCCGATGGGGTACCCCTTAGTTACAAGTTCCATCACAAGAATTCAGGGCGTCAGCTACAAGACCAACAGACCCTTGCCGCATCTGGTGTAAAGGATGGGGACATCCTGCGACTGCAACCCGAGATTACGGCAGGCTGATGTTATGAAACAAACTGACAAACTTGTTTCTATTACGAACGCTGACTTGGCAGAAGATCGTTTTAGTCGCTTCGGCCTAATCGAATGGTGGGACCAACAGAAGCTTCGTGACGCGAAGTTTCTCGTTGTCGGTGCCGGCGCTATCGGCAACGAAGTCCTCAAGAATCTTTCCCTGCTGGGCGTTGGGCATATTTTTGTAGTTGACCTTGACTCGATTGATTACTCCAACTTGTCGAGAAGCGTGCTCTTTCGACCCGGCGATGTGGGCCGCCGGAAAGCGACTGTTGCCGCCGAACGCACACGGGACATCTATACCGATTGTGCGGTGCAGGCCTTCTCCGGCAATGTAATGCACGAGGTGGGGTTGGGAGTCTTTGGATGGGCTGACGTGATTCTTGGCGCATTAGACAACAGGGAGGCGAGGCTTTGGATTAATCGTGCCGCATGGAAGATGAATCGCCCTTGGATTGACGGGGCAATTGAGGGCATCAACGGTGTCGTAAGGGTCTTCCTTCCAGGGAAACCTCCTTGCTATGAGTGCACACTCAGCGAGATGGACTGGAAAATACTGGAGAAGCGAATTTCTTGCAATCTACTGACCCGTGAGGACATGGAACTAGGCAAAACGCCCACAACGCCCACAACATCTTCGGTAATAGCTGGTATTCAAGTACAAGAAGCACTGAAGCTGCTACATGGTCTCCCAGTTCTTGCCGGGAAGGGCTTTGTTTTCGAGGGCATGAATCACACTTCCTATGTCGTGGAGTACACCCCCAACAACGATTGTTGTAGCCACGAGGTCTACCACGACGTTCGGTCATGGCCGAAACCGTCCGCGGAAACTACAGTGGCCGAACTTTATGTCTACGCACAAAACGAATTAGGCGTCGCTGAAGTTACCGTGGATTTCAGCCGAGACATCATCCAAGCTCTTCGCTGTCCTCGTTGTGGGAACGTGACGGATGTTTATGGATGCGTAGGCACCCTCTCTGTGGACCAGGGGAAATGCCCTGTCGATGAGGCAATGCGTGTGGCAGTTACGATACATGGTTTTACGGGCAAAGAGCCGTATAGTCAAAAGACCGTTAGCTCCCTTGGTCTGCCAGCATTTGATGTCTTCGTTGCTCGATCAAAGGAACATGAGATACAGATTATTATGAACGCCGACCGCGCGAGTGTGCTGGGTGATCTCTCTTGTGAGTGAAGGAGTGAAGTATGTCCTTAAAAAAAGAGAAACATAGGAACAAACACCACAGCAAAAAGCCAATCCCAGCTACCTTTTATAGCTCAGTTCTTCAAAGTATTCGTCAGCATGCACGAGGAACACCACATATAGAAATCTGTGGGGTACTTATCGGACGGCAATCGGATGAGGGCACACTAGTCACGGGAGCCGTTGCCGGAGAAGGAGCTAAGCAGGGCGGTGCACATGTTACTTTCACCCAAGAAGCATGGGTTCGCATCCATGAAGAGAAGAACAAACGGTATCCCGGCCAAGTCATCGTCGGCTGGTATCACTCACACCCAGGATTTGGGGTTTTCCTGTCTGATCATGATATTTTTATCCACAAGCATTTTTTTACACAACCTCGCAGTCTTGCGTGGGTTTATGACCCGCACTCTGATGAAGAAGGGTGTTTTGGATGGAGTGGTGGAGATGTCCGGCGCTTGGTCCGGTTTGAAATAGTCACAGACACCGAGAAACAGATAGGTTCACGGAGTGAACCTTCATGTCTCGTGGACTCCAAGGAACTAGTACCTGCTCCACGTTATACATTTTGGCGTTCTCTAAGAAACTTTTGCATGTTCCTCTTGCTGAAGATTGCTGCTCTCTTGAGACCAATTGTCGTTAGTGGGTGGCACGTCCTCAGGGATTCTCCGCTGCTCCATAGAATCGGTAAGTGGTTCAAGCAGAAGAAATTAGTCTCAGCTGAGCAAGACACAGGAGAGGTAGTCGCGAACACCAAGGGACAGGTAAGCGTGGGGTGTGGTCGCGAGGATGGCATGGTGTCTAAAGATTCTTCAACACACAACGGTAGGAATGTATGAGAACAAGCTGGGGGCAAGATGAGTAATGACTACGAGAAAATCCGGATTACATGGGATGACGTTGAAAAAGCTGAGGTCATAACGCCAATCCCTGTCTCCAGACCTGACCAAACAGGTGGTGACGGGTCTTGGGGCAGCATTTCGCCGCAACCAAACGCCTTTACCGCGGTGGCGACATCTGAGAGCCTCTGGCTAAAAGGGTGGTTCTACCTTGGAGTCGCTGGGTTCTTGGGTGCGTTTCTTGCATGGGCCTTCTGCGAGCCGTCATTTGAAGATGGGCCATACAAAGGGTGGGGGAATACGATGATGTTTCCTTTGATGGCAATCTTAATGTGCGTCAGTCTCGGGATCGTGGAGAGTCTCGTTGAGCGGTCATGGCACCGAGCATTCTTGCGCGGCCTCGCCGCTGCTGGTCTTGGTCTTGTGCTTGGGTTCATCCTGTGGTTCATTGCGAGTATTATTTTCAATTTGCTCCTCCGCACAATGATTGGAAACCCACGCATCACATCCATACCCATGACCAATCCGCTGTTATGGATTTGTCGTGCATTTGCTTGGGCATCCTTTGGAGTAGCAGGTGGACTCATCTTCGGCATAGTGGAAAAGTCCAGCAAGAAGACTACCTATGGCATGCTCGGCGGGGCTCTCGGTGCTGCGCTTGGGGGATTGCTCTTTGATCCGATCTGTTTATTGACAAACGGCGGCGAGGCAAGCCGTGCGATTGGTATGAGTATTCTTGGTGCAGGCACCGGTATCGCCATCGGGTTAGTAGAAAGTGCCCTTAAGGAACGCTGGCTCTATGTCTCGGGTGGGCCACTTGCTGGCAAACAGTTCGTACTCTATCAAGATATTGTTACCATCGGCAAAAGACAAGCAAACACCATCTATCTGTTCAAGGATCCGACGATATTTGAGCAGCACGCCACAATCGAACACCGGGCAGGCAAATCTCTGCTGACTGCATCTGGTCCCGTGGTAGTTGCTGGGCAAGTATTGCAGGCCGGAATGCGGCATACGCTACGTAATGGTGATATACTGCAGATTGGTCGGTACACTTTTTCCTATGCAGAGAAGGAGCGTACAACAAAGACATGAGTGCCTTCGGGTTCAATTGTCCAAACTGCCAGCAGCATCTTTCTGCTGAGCCATCAATGATCGGCAAGGAGGTAGCCTGTCCAACTTGTTCCGGCAGGTTCATCGTTCCGGAACCACTAGAACCACCCCCGCAGGGAACTTTATCAAACGTAGAAAACACCGGAATCTGTCCGTACTGCCGAACTGCGATTACCACAACAGACCACTCACGAGTTTGTCCGTTGTGCCATACGTCCCATCACGCCGACTGTTGGGAAGAGAATAAAGGATGCACAGTGTTTGGGTGTGCAATGGCTCCCCAAGATGAGGATAAGATATCGATCACTGAGCCGGTTGCGCCCGATACGATCCCAAGACATGCGTATGGCCAAAATCCCGTTCCCCCGTTCGCACCGACTTCCACGCCGCTCTTTCTGCATATCCCCGTGGGCAGACTTGTCTTCATGTCAATCCTTTCGTTGGGTATATATGAGGCATACTGGATTTACAAAAACTGGCGCTATCTGAATGAACGCGACAACCTTAAGATTCAACCCTTTTGGAGGGGTGCCTTCCCAATCTTCTTCTGCCATAGTATATTCAGAGCAATTCGAGTGGATCGGCAGCTCAACGCTATCGAGCAAGCAGATTTCTCTGCTGGTGGTCTTGCAACGGGTTGGATTGTACTTACGCTTTTAGGTGTTACAATGGGGAGATCAAATAACCCAGTAACGAACCTCGTCGGTATAATATTATCCCTCCCTTCATTCCTGTTCTTTATACCAGTACAGAACTTCATAAACCGCGTGAATGCAAAGAGAAACCCCGCAATCCAATATTCACCCTGGTCTGCAGGGCATATCGTATGTATCATATTTGGGATTCTGATGTGGTTGTTAATCCTCGCTGGAGTATTATCGTAATGAGAACAGTGTTCACAGCACGGAATTCGCAATCGGATGCCCACATTTCTCAGGCTCTAACCAACGTATTTTATGTTGTGGTGGAGTATGATGTAGTAGGGGTACAACAATGAGCTCACCACGTGTCCGTCGTCTACAAAGTGAATATGAATGTATATCTACACGTTTTACTGGATGGCCGCTTGTACAGATTGAACTAGCGGATGGAATTCCGCCCGACATATACAATATCTGCTACAATATCAAGGGGCTTTATGTTAACCATGATGGGCGCATTATAGAGAGGGACAAACACATGTTGGAGATCAAGTTGGGACTGGAATATCCAAGGCGTGCTCCCCAACTTCGCTTATTGACGCCTCTCTTTCATCCGAATTTCAACCAGACAGAAGTATGTGCCCAAGACATCTATGCGGCTTCTGAGGGATTGGATGATTTGATTATTAGAATCGGCCGTATGATTGCCTATCAGGAATATAATACAAAGAGTCCCCTGAATGGCATTGCCGCCAAATGGGCTGCAGAGAATAGCCACCGACTGCCCGTTGACAAAAGGAACATTGCACCGCCATCTTTCAGCAAGAAAACCGCGATAGAGCTACCGCCAATTCCACAAAACTTTATTCAACAATCAGTCGACGAAAGGACGTCTGGAATCGTTATCACTATGGATGAAATTGCGCCAGGAACGAGCAATAAGAAGGTCCAGCGCAATGACTCAGATTGCCCCAAGTGCGGAATGCAGCTCTTTGAGAGATCCGTTGACAATGTAGGTAGTATCTTGGAGTGCCCGAACTGTCGGATGTCGATCGCTGTGCCTCCCCCCTCACAGAAAGCGTGGTTCACCAATCCCCAATGGTTATCCACGGGGATTGATATTGATGATAATGCTCTTTACTATTTGGACCAAGAGTCTATACAAAATGATGGAGATGGATTTAAGGTATCAATTAGGGCAATTCCTTTGGGTAATGATAAAGAGTCTGAGGTTCCAGTTGGTACAGCTTATGTTTGTCTCCTATGGAAGATATATCCAAAAAGAAAAGTATTTGATATTTTAAGTTTTCAATTTTATGATGCTAGGGATAAATTATTGTCCAATATTCCTTGTCAAATGCTCACGGAAATGGAGATAAAACCAGGTACTGTAGTCGAAAAGATACTTAATGGGTACGCTACTGTCCGATTACAATAAAACTCCCTGCAGCGTTGGCAGATATTCATACGGTAAATTAAAATTAAATGAGTATGCCTAGTTCTGACGTTAGAGTAAGAATTAATGGCAACTGGGATAAGTATACATTTCAATAGCCGGATTGTTGAAAATAAGGGGAAGAATTATGACAAATAGTAAACTTTATGTGCTGTACCTCTTACGCTAAATCTGATTATTGCTTGCTGAAAACAAAAGGAAAATTCAACTCTTGGTTAATTCTAAAGTATTGGAAGGATTTACCAAGAGGATAAATACCAAAAATAAAGAAACCACACGAGAAATGAAAAGTTTATGGATCTACAACGCGCCTTTGAAATCTTAGAAATTAAACAAACTGCTTCTCCAAGTGAAATCAAGCAGGCCTATAGAGATCTAGTCTTGATTTGGCATCCAGATCGGTGCGCTCAAAACCCCCGTCTACAAGAAAAAGCATCAGAAAAAATGAAAGAACTTAATGCAGCATACGATTATATTCGCTTGCACATAAAGTTTGAAAAGAATGAAAGTCAAAATACCTGGGCAGAAACAACAGTATATGACGAGTACATGATTATAAGGTGTCCCAATTGTGGCACAAGAAACCGCGTTAACAAATACAAGAATGAAGTCATCATAAAATGTGGGAAATGCGGTTTTAACATTTTTGACGAATATTATGAAAACAAAGAGACTGATCATGAAGAGAGAATTTTATGTGGTGACGGTGAATGTATTGGTGTTATCGGATCAAACGGAAAATGCACGGTATGTGGGAAAACTCTCTTAGAAGGTAAAGAGTCTGATAAACATAAAGAAAATCTGAGAAATCAAATAATTCAACAACATCTTAAAAAACAGAAAAAACGTAGAATCATAACCAATGTATTGGTAAGCTTAGCAATATTTGTTGTCATTTTATCTTTTTATCTTATAATTCGTTCGGATCAAACTAATAAAAAACAACCCTATCAAGTTTCTGTGCCGAATAAAATTATCCCAAAGTCCGTATCACCATATAACACAATCCCTTCCACGCAAATCGATACTAACATATTTCCCAACAAAAGGTTGCCAAATGGAACAATCATTAGAAGTAAGAAGCTAGATGGTTATGGAAGACTAACAATAAAGAATGGGCTTGCAACTGATGCTGCCGCAAAACTAATTGATATACCAACAGAAATATGTGTCGCATATTTCTATATCAGGGCTGGTACAAGCTTCACGCTGAAAGGGATTGACGATGGTAGTTACCGTTTAATATTTGTTGCAGGAGAAGATTGGGATCAAAAAAGAAAAATATTTAATCGTTACCTATCTTGCTCTGAGTTTAGTAAAATGTTGGATTTTCATACTATAGAACAATTACGCTATGACCAAATTAATACTCAATATAGCATTTTTGAGGTAACACTACACCAAGTGCCGGGGGGAAATGTAAGAACCTCTAGAATATCTCACGAAGAATTCAGTAGATATTGATTTAAGCTACTCCATGCCCTACCCAGTTGAACTTAATATCGTATTAAATCGTCGAACTTTCATATGTCTTGTGTTATGATTCTCAATATAAGCCATGGCCACAGCTGAGCAAATAAAGTCACTCATAAAATCCCACTTCAGTGATGATGTGGAGCGGTTTACAACCACCGCCCTTCAACTGGCGGCACATGAGGCGAACCAGGGACACGGTGCTCTCGCCCACGAGATCAGAGACATAGTCGATAAGGCAAAAGCCGAGCGCGGGCGTGGCGTCCTTCTCAAGTTTCCTCAAGAACTTCACGGACTGGTGCTCTCGGAAACCCCTCAGACGCCGATAGCGTCTCTGGTCTTGGCGGAAAGCCTTAGAAAACGCATTCAACGGATCGTTCACGAATACCGTCAACAGTACAGGCTTAAGACACATGGCCTTTCAAACCGTCGAAAGATCCTCCTAATTGGGCCACCAGGTACCGGCAAGACGATGACTGCCCGTGTCCTGGCTCACGAATTACGCACGCCCCTTTATACCATTCAGGTCGATAAACTCGTCACCAAGTTCATGGGGGAAACGGCTGCCAAACTTCGGCAGATATTCGACCTCATCCAGCGAGCCCAAGGTGTGTATCTTTTTGAGGAATTTGACGCTATCGGAGGTGAGCGCTCCCTGGATAACGATGTGGGTGAGATGAGACGGGTCCTCAACTCCTTTCTACAGTTCATCGAGACGGACACCTCCGACAGTTTGATCATTGCCACAACCAACAGCCCAAGACTTCTGGACAAGGCGCTGTATCGCCGTTTCGACGATGTGCTCTATTATAGCCTTCCCGATGACTCTGATAAGATACGGCTCATGGAAAACATCGCGGGTTCTTTTCTGTCTCAACAAATAGAGTGGAAAAAGGTGATCAAGGAAGCCGCGGGGCTGAGTCATTCGGAAATCGATTTGGCCTGCCGCGATGCTATAAAACAAGCTATTCTCTCGGACCTGCAGACAGTCGACGCATCCTTGTTGGCGCAGATGCTAAAAGAACGCCTCGCCCCCCATCAAACACTGTCGGAGCATTAGAGAATGCCCGGCGAGCGTTACCGACACATCTTTCTCGCCGGCCCTAATCGTACACAACAATTCGCAAGCCCCAGACGTGGTTCACCGCCTCCTATCCCGTACAGAGATAGGGCCACCCATAGCGAATACCTACGCCGACAGATTGAAATCGCATGGCACGATTGCGACCAGCGACAGGCGGTTGTTCATGTGGAGCGGCATGGGGCCTACATTGATTTTGTAAGCGAGCCGGGCTTTGAATTGGCCATCAAGAGTCTCGAGAATCGATCTTCGCCTCCAATTCGTCTCCTCAACATACGCAAAGAAGGACCGAACGAAGCCGAGAAAACGATGGCAACGGTCTATGTGCCACACCAGAAACGGGGCTACTTTCTTAAAAAAGTCAAGGAATACACAGAGGAAGTCAATCGAAATAACCAGTTCAAAAACAAGGCACTTGTAGAAAGCATCTCCGATATTCGACTATCCGTGCTTGAGTCTTTCTGGCGAGCTGACGAGAGGCCATCCATTCCCGGTGACGAGCCGATCTGGGTTGAAGTCTGGCTAAGCAGCGACCATGACGAGGTCATTGAGCGGTTTCATGCTCTCCTAAGAGAGCGCCAATTCTCTCTCGGTGAGGGTCTTATCAAGTTTCCCGAGCGGGCAGTTGAAGTTATCCTCGCGAACAGGGCACAGCTTGAATATCTCATAGATGCGTCGGACGATATCGCCGAATTCCGACTAGCAAAGGAAGTAGCATCATTCTTCATCGAGCTTGAAAACCGGAATCAACTCGAGAAGGTGAGGGAGTTGCTTGCCCGGGTCACCATCGATCGGAACAGTAATATTGCCGTTACAATCCTTGACTCCGGAGTCAACAGCGGCCACCTGCTACTTAGACCGTCCCTAGAGGATGCGGACCTTCATACTGTAGATATTGAATGGGGAACACACGACCACGATGGCCACGGGACACTAATGGCAGGCACGGCCCTTTACGGCGACCTCCTGGAAGCCCTCAACTCCGGTGCTCCGCTGCAAATTGTACACCGTCTTGAATCGGTCAAGATATTACCGCCGCCGCCAGATGAGAACCCCCGTAAGCTATGGGGATACTACACCTCTCAGGGGATCAGTAGGGTGCGGATTCAGGCGCCGGGTCGGAAACATATTCTATGCATGGCAGTCACATCGACAGACGACAGTGACAAAGGGCGTCCCTCTTCGTGGTCGGGAGAGATCGATCGTGTGACCTCTGGATATGGGGAAGATCAAGGGCAACAGCTTTTCATCGTGAGTGCGGGCAATGTGGAAGGCTCCGACAACTTCAGGGCATATCCGGAGTCTAACCTGACAAACGAGGTCCACGACCCAGGTCAAGCATGGAATGTCCTCACTGTGGGTGCTTACACGGAAAAAGTCCGAATTACTCATCCGACGTTGAGAGATTACGAACCAATCGCCCCGAGCGGAGGATTGTCTCCCTTCAGCACCACATCCAACACATGGTCTCCGCGAATATGGCCAATAAAGCCTGAGATCCTGCTGGAAGGCGGTAATGTTGCTCGGGGACCGAATGGTTCCATATTCGCCACCGAGGACCTTAGGCTGCTTTCTACCTGTTATGATCCTCAAACAGCACAATTCTTACCCTTCGAGGCTACAAGCGCTGCTGCTGCACAGGCGTCGTGGATGGCGGCCCAAGTCCAGGGACGCTATCAGGATGCCTGGCCTGAAACTATACGGGGTTTGCTGGTGCATGCCGCCCAATGGACCGATGCTATGAAAGAACGGTTTCTTCCCGACTCCGCAAGTAAGGGCGACTACGCAAAATTGCTACGGATTTGCGGGTATGGCGTTCCCAACCTGGATCGCGCTCTCTATTGTGCAGCCAATTCGTTGACCCTTGTGTCACAGGCTGAGTTGCAGCCTTATGACAAGAAGGACGGGCGGCCAATTACCCGAGATATGCACCTCTACAGGTTACCGTGGCCTCTCGATGTGCTAAGAGATTTAGGCGCAAGCAAGGTGGAAATGCGAGTGACTCTCTCTTATTTTATCGAACCAGGACCGGGAGAAATAGGCTGGCAAGACCGTTACCGTTATCCATCACACGCACTTCGATTCTCAGTCAACGGTCCCGGAGAAGAGGAAAATGATTTTGTGGCCCGCATCAATAGGCTGGCACGTGATGACGGAGAACATCCTGGCACTGAGGGCTCCGGGGATCACTGGGTGATAGGCAATGCCCGAAATGTAGGCTCGATCCATTCTGACATCTGGCAGGGAAGTGCGGCAGACTTGGCAACCTCAAATCTCATCGGCATTTATCCTGCCGTTGGATGGTGGCGTGAACGGCCGTACCTTGGGAAATGGAATAGACACTGTCGCTATTCTCTCATTGTTTCCATTACAACACCAGTCGAGACCGTGGACATCTATACACCCGTGGCTGTTCAGGTGGGAGTGGCGATACCCATAGAGGTAGTGGTGAGATAAAGGTGTTCAACCGCTAGGACTTTGGGGACGTTTTTTACATATGATCCCTGAGAAGTAACTCGATTTTTTGAAGTAGTTGCAGACTGCACAAAAAATTAATGTAGTAATTATAATGCATTGGAAAGTACATATTTTGATGAACTGTTTAAAAGGCACTTACTTCTCAGGGATCATATATTTGCATTCACCACGGAACAGCCTTCCGGTGGACAGTTGGAGACGTAGTAAACCAATGTGACTAATTTGCCTAATAAGAGGTGCACTCGACGTGGCGAAGCAGCACGTCGCATCGGTGACCATCGTATTACCCTCTTTTTCATCTGGTAATTCTCGGTAATATATTTAATTGAAACAATTTAGTTGTAGGTATGATCAGCAAGATTAAAGAAATAGCGGCAAAGACAATTCCCGAGGAAAGGGATGTTATTTCTATAAAACGATATTTTCATATTCACGGTTGGGGTAAGGCGCGTGTGGGGGGTACCTTTTCGATTTTGGGTAGTAGGGGGGGGTGTTGGGAAAAGAATTCTTTTCACTGTGAAGTAAATGTGAAGTAGAACCGTCAAACTGGAGTTTTTGCACTCGACAATAATGTCGATGCCACCCAGCTTCTTTCGACAATATTGTACCCTCAGGGAAACACCTCGCCATCTATTTGATGAAGCGGGTGGCCATTCCACGCTCGATGTTGGTCTCAAAATATCTGGCATACTAATTGCAAAATGTTGAAATAAGACAGAGGAAGTATCGCATTGGAAATAATTATTTGGAAAAAGGAAGTGATGTCATGAAAAAGGGAAAAAACACAGCCGAGATTCTTGATGGCGATTATGAATTGGATGATATAGAACTGTCGGACGGTAGATCCCAGGAAAGAACGCTGATACTCAAAGCAGCGCCTCCGACACTGAAAGCACAACTTATGGCACATGGCGCGATCGAAATAAGATGCACGTATTGCAACCGGATCAAGCCTTTAGCCGGGGCCGAAGAGTCTGAAAACGGATGGATCTGCGGAAATTGCTTGCCGGAGATGATGCGGAGACCGAAATACGGCGTGCAAAAGAGAAGGTGATACCGTCAACTCGGTAATCAGTCAGACCCAGTCCCTCGGGAAGGCAATTGAACGTTCATGGTAATTTTCACACCGGCGGTATCTGATTACTTGCGAACGTTGCAGAAAAAACAATCTTTCCAACTGCAGATTTTAGGTAGAATATCGAGCGGTCAACGGTCTATGAGGAATTAAATACATACAAGGTTGGGGTAAAGCGCGCGTAGGGGGGTTCCTTTGTGATTTTGGGTGGTAGGGGGGGTGTCGGGAAAAGAATTCTTTTTGCGTGGATATTTTTGGTTGGGTATAGGTGCACATGGATTTTGGGATGTCGGAAATAGCGGAGTTTTTCAATCAACAACCATCTACGGACGCGATTCTAAATTGTAACTATTTTGTAACTAATGACCCCAGAAATACCTCGCAGAATCCAACATAATCCAAAGATGGGAATCATTGATAGTACTGTAAACCCTTGATAGTATGGCTTTTATAGAAGATAGTGAAATTGACTTAGGATCCAGCGGGTAAAACCGTAGGGGTTCAACTCCCCTCTCTCGCATTACCTTAACCGTCATTAAGCGATAGATCCCTCCATCTTGTAAGTTTTGCCTTCTCGTGCCGATCGCAACCGGATTATGGCCATCGACAATATCCTATGCGATTGCTTGTGCACATACCCGCGTCCACGATCTTCCTCCCTCCCCCTGCCCCTCTTGTCAGTAAAGTTTGGTAAAACAGTTCCAACAATCGCTGACGGCCGACAGCTGTCGGCTGAAAAAATTATTTGTATTTTTGATTTCACAGGGATAGAATGGCTTCATCCAAGAACGGGGGATGCGTAATTGGGAAGAAAAGCAATCTATATGATTTGAGATCGCGTCTTGCGATATCAAAATGGGGGGGGCAACATGGAAGCGCTTATTCCTGTCGAAGTGATCGAAAGAAAGATCTATTTCATTCGCGGTCACAAGGTCATGCTGGATGAGGATCTGGCAGAGCTTTATGGTGTGCCCACTAAAAGGCTGAATGAACAGGTCCGAAGAAACGAAAAAAGGTTTCCTCAGGATTTTATGTTTCAACTATCCGGTGAGGAAGCTGGATCTTTAAGGTCGCATTTTGCGACCTTAAAGAGAGGACGGGGCCGGCACCGAAAGTATCTGCCTTATGCTTTCACAGAGCAAGGCGTTGCCATGCTCTCTACCGTATTAAACAGCGATAGGGCCGTTGAGGTAAATATCCAGATCATGAGGACGTTCGTGAAGCTTCGCGAAATGATAGCCTCACACAAAGATCTTGCCGGACGGCTTGATGAGTTGGAAAAGAAGTACGATGCAAAATTCAGGGTCGTCTTCGAAGCAATACGCCAATTGATGATCCAGCCGGAACCGAAGAAAAAGAGACGAATAGGATTTCTGAGGGGCGAAGACTAGTCCATTTTTCCTCGTTCCGGCAAGTTACCAAAGTTACCAACGTCCCTGATATTGATTCAGTGAAAGGTGAAACGTGAAAGGTTAAAGCGGTTCTCCCTGGCATCCAGCATCCTGAAAGCTGATCGACGAAGGCTAAGCTTGCACCTCCTTTTTTGTTTTGATACAATAAGCTCAAGGGGATGCTTTTAAGCGGACAAGATCCATGAGAGAACATATAAAGAGAAAGAAACGATCTACCTTGCCGGCCGACAACAAGGCCGGCGAGATAGTCCTTTACCAGACCGAAGATGGGAAAACCAGATTGGATGTTCGGCTGGAGAAAGAAACGATCTGGTTAGACGCCCATCAGATAGCTGCGCTTTTTGAAAGGGATCGTTCTGTGATTGTTAAGCACATTAGAAACATTTACAAGACCAGCGAATTGTCTCCTGATTCAACCTGTGCAAAAAATGCACAGGTTGCCGCTGATGGAAAGATCCGTTTAATGGATTTCTATAATCTTGACATGATCATCTCTGTCGGTTACAGGGTGAACTCTAAACGTGGTACCCAATTCCGTATCTGGGCGACGAATGTACTCAAGGATCATATACTCAAAGGTTATTCAATCAACGAAAAACGGCTGCAGGAAGAAAATAAGAAGCTCAGGGAACTGCAGCAGGCAGTTGACCTTCTGGGGAGGATTGTTGGAGAACGGCGCCTGGCCGGTCAGGAGGCAGAGGGCCTCCTTAAGGTGGTAACCGACTATGCGCAGGCCCTCCAGTCCCTCGCCCTCAGCTCTCCGCCGATTTAATGTTGGGGGGATGATTTCTTGTAGCAGGAAAATAAGCAAAAAACAGATAAGAAAAAACCTGACCCCGAATTTGGATTGAATGCATCTTTCATAATAACTAACATAATGTGTTAACTTTTTCTTGACAATGTACCGACATGAAGATATACTTTAGAACAAATAAACTTAAAAAAATATGCTCCCAGGACAAAGAGATGGTAAAAGAACTTGGGGCTAAAATGACCGCAAAATTAAAACAAAGGCTGATGGAGCTATCAGCCGCAGAGACACTATCTGTCATTTCTCATTTGCCGCCGCCACGCTGTCATGAACTAACCGGAAAAGATGCCGGCATATTTTCGGTGGATTTGGAGCATCCTTACCGGCTTCTGTTTATCCCGGCTTATGATAAAACTCCTTTGCGTGAAGATGGCGGAATTGATCGAAAGCAGATAAGAGAGATTGAAATTATTGAGATTAGAGATACCCACTGAAGCAGTATGAAAGCAAAAAGAAAATATAAATTTGAACCTGACTACGCAGTGCCTCCGGGCCAGACACTTCAAGAGGTCATGGAATCACTCGATATGTCGCAAAAAGAGCTTGCGATAAGGACGGGATTAACAGTGCAGTCTCTTATCCGTATCTTTAAGGGAGAACAACCAATTTCTTATGAGAGTGCAAACCGCTTTGAGCTGGTGACCGGTGTGCCTGCAAGCTTCTGGAATAATCTTGAGGCCCAATACCAGGAGCAACGAGCTAAGGTGATCGAGCGCGAGCGTTTTCGAAAAGACATGGAATGGCTGAAGACTATACCAACGAAAGAACTGGCAGAGAGGGGCTTGTTGAAAGAGACAACTGACGAGATAGAAATGCTGCGGGATACCCTTGCTTTTTATGGTGTCAGCAGCGTGGAAGCATGGCGGGAAATATGGACAAATCCAGCCGTGGCAGCCCGCCGTTCTCACTGCTTCGAATCGCAGCCTGGCTCGGCATCTGCCTGGATAAGGCAGGGAGAGCTTCAATCCCAAAAGATAGTATGCAAGCCATTTGACAAAACATTATTTTTGAAGGCTTTAAAAATGATCCGTAGCCTGACATGTGAAGAGCCCGAAAGGTTCGAACCGGAAATGAAACGACTATGCGCTGATGCGGGCGTTGTGCTTGCCCTTGTACCTGAGATGAGGAAAGTACCTTGGAATGGCGCCACAAAATGGTTATCTCCACAAAAGGCAATGATCCTGCTCTGTCTAAGGGGCAGGGGAGAAGACAAGTTCTGGTTTTCTTTCTTTCATGAGGCGGGGCATGTCCTGCACGATGGCAAGAAAGACCTTCTCATCAATAATGGCACCCGTAATGAACCCCGCGAGGGAAGAGCAGACGAATTTGCTGCAGAATTTTTAGTTCCGGCACGATATAATGAAAAAATCAAAGCATTTAGCTCCGACAGGGAGATCGTCGGTTTTGCCAAGGAACTCGGGGTCTCACCCGGTATCGTAGCGGGCCGCTATCAGTTTTTAACCAAGAGGTGGACCCATTTTAAAAAGACAATACGCACCTTTCAATGGAAGGTGACATAGCTGTAAATTGTCACCGCCGGCGGTATATGTACCTGGATCGCCGGAATAAAACGTTCCCTAGTAGAACGTCGATGATCGACTATCGATGATCGGGTACGAGTGTGCTATGAGCCATGAGCCGTTTTATCCCTCGCTCCTCGCTCCTTGAGTTCCTTTCCGGTAAGTTACCAAAGTTACCAACGTCCCTGAGCCCTAGGATAGGGAAGGAAAATCTCTTTTTAAACGTGCGGCTTTATAAACTTTTGTCTAAATAATGTGTCCATGACGCGGACATGAAATAAATACATGTCCATAAAAAAGCATATTTTGGACACGTATTGAGAACGTGTCCATGACGTGGACACGTGCCCTTGGAGAGCTTAGCCTTTTTCCTCGCACCTCGTTCCTCAAGCTGATAGCTGAAGGCTGATAGCTGTAAGCTGAAAAAACATTTGTATTTTTGATTTCATAGGGATAGAATGGTTTTAAGGGGTTTGGCGTAAGCAACGGGAAGGAGAATTGTTTCTGTAACTCTCGGCCCTCCGCTCTCAGCTCTATGCTAATTCCTTGGTGGGATATTTCAAAAATATAGTTTTTAGGGTTTATCGGGTTCCTTGCGTTTGACGTAGAATGTCGATGATCGATCATCGAGTATCGAGTTTGCCTGAGCCGTTTTACTCTCAGCTCTACGCTGCTTCTACGGTGGGGTTATGAGTTGTGAATCGCTTTTAGCTGCTTACTGCATACTACAATGGCCTTTACTCTCAGCTCTTCGCTCTTTGCTCAAAGCTGATTTCTTGGGGGAAATTCTTGCAGCAGAAAATAACTAAAAAACTGATAATAAAAGACCTGGCCCCAAGTGCATTGCAATAATGTATTTTAGAGAAATAATAATTCCGTTAATCAAGAAACACACGACACCCAATGCAGCCAGAGTCTCAGCTATTTGCGGCATTATATCAGTAATTATGGCACTCTGGTTTTATTTCACTAGCGAGGCCAATGTTGATGGTTATATTTCAAAATATAATTATCGTGGTGTGATGCTATATAGCGGAAAGTTAATTAACAATTCCAATGTTCATGCTGATAGACTTAGTTTTAAGGGTGATCTACAAAAAGGAGAAATAATTGATTTCAAAATCAACACAATGGACAATATTGAATATCAAAGTAAACACGATTCTCAAAACAAATCCGTAGAATTTATTCTTAGACGTCTTTCCAAAAAGAATAAATGTCTTTTCGATATAATAATCGCGCCAGAAGGAGAAAATGAAGAAAAATTTCAAGTTTCATGGGGAAAAAATGGGTACTTGTCGATAATACCACAGTATGTCAATGATGAGGAAAAAAGAGCTATTGAAAGTGGAATAGATTTATCACTTAAAACTAGGCAAAATTGGATCAAAAGCAACACGAAAAACATAAGTAAGCACAGAAAATGAAAAAAATACGGAAAAGATATTTATTTTTAATAATACTTATTTCATTTACCGTTACCATTGTCAGCGGAATATATATTTATAAAATAAATACTTGCCGTTATCATGCCAATAACAATATATACAAAAACTATACAGAAGATGAAGATAAAATATATTCCAAAAACATAAATTACAGAAATGCAGTTAATGCTTATGAAAAAAAGATTTTTGCACTTGCTATTGAGGAACTTAACGAAGAAATAAATAGATTTTCTGGACATGCCCAAGCGTATTTCTTACTGGGTAAAATCTATGAGGATGTAAAATTTCCAGAAGGAAAATATTATGCGAGGATGATACCACAATATGAAAAATACATAGAATTAAAGCCACAAGGCAAGAGGATAGGTTATGTTAAACTCCGCGTAGCACAGTATTACATTCAAATGGGGTTGAAACAAAAAAATGTTGCGTTATTAAACAAGGCTGAAGAATATTTACTGGCCTTAGATAAGACTGATAGCACTGTAATGATGGCGTTGGGTGCCATTTATCTAGATAAAGAAAATTACGATAAGGCTATTGCTGAGTTTGAAAAGTCAGCAAATTTACCACCGGCTGAATTGAAACTAAAGTATAATAGCTTAGGCCTTGCATATATAAAAAAAGGTTCATATGCGAAAGCTCAAAGATTTTTAGAAATTGCCATTAAGATAGACCCGAAAGACAAATATGCTCAAAATAATCTTGGCTTTGTCTATGCCCAACAAGGGAATTTGAAAACAGCAAAAGTCCACTTTAATGAAGCATTGATGATTGATAAAAATTATAAAAATGCTGCCGAGAATCTTAATTGGGTGGAAAATGAAATTCGTAATAAAAAATAATAAGAAGCTAAGGGGTTGTTATTTGCGATGGGCAGAATGAGTTGGCTCAAAAAAATTGACTTTCGTTTTCAAAGGGTTACAATAGCTATTGTACAAACAGGTGGGGTAATTTCAATAAAGAGCAGGTGTATTAGAGGGCAGGTTAAGGCTACGGGGTAGTTTTGAAACATCTATCTGACTTTTTCACTCTACGCTCTTAGCTCTCTGCTCAAAGCTCAAACTGGGGGACGCTTGCAGCATAAATTAATTGAAAGAATGATGATAGAAAACCTGACCCCGAATGCACGTGCATGCAGTAAAAAATAATAATCATGACTAAGCGTGACACAAGGAAAAGGAAAGAGTATCCGACAAAAATGTATCTAAGGGACGGTCGTGCGCCAATCCCTGAGAAAGAGATCGTTTCTAAAATAATGAGTTCAATTCGGTCAAAAAATACAAAGCCAGAACTTATTTTGCGAAAGACACTTCGAACGATAGGCTTATGTGGCTACAGATTACATTGGAAGAAAGCCCCGGGCAGACCCGATATTTGCTATCCTGGAAAAAAGATAGCAATCTTTGTCCATGGTTGTTATTGGCATTGTTGCCCTAATTGCAAACCAAACAGACCCAAAACACATAATGATTTTTGGGAGGAGAAATTCTCCAAGAACATTGCAAGAGATAAAGTTAAAATTGACAAACTGGAAAAAGACAACTGGAATGTGTTGGTTCTTTGGGAATGCCAGTTAAAAAATGATTTGCAGGAATGCCTTGAACGCATCAAGGGAATCTTTATAAAATCTATTTCAATGCAAGGATCACTATGAGAGTTCTCGATCTTTTTTGTGGAGCGGGTGGTTTTTCAGAGGGGTTTAGGCAAGCCGGATTTACCATAATTTGCGGGGTAGATAATTGGCAGGCGGCCGTTGATTCATTTAGTGAAAATCATCCCAACAGTGCCGTATCGCTAGGTGACATTGAGGTAATATCAAAAATGCCAAATGAGGAGTTTGAGCGCATAATTCCTGATTCCGAAATCATAATTGGTTCTCCACCTTGCATTGCATTTTCAAACTCTAACAAATCTGGAAAGGGCGATAAAACAAAAGGGCTTAGTCTGATAAAAGCATTTCTGACGATAGTAGCTCGAAAAAAATTAAAAAAAAGATCAATTCTCAAATACTGGATATTAGAAAATGTAGCAAAAGCCGAGCCCTTCATAAAATGTTCTTATACAGCAAAGCAACTTCAATTTGATGGTGACTTCAAGCTTAACGTAAAAAACGAAGCCTCTGGCTTTTATCGTGCCGAACATTTTGGAGTTCCTTCAAAACGCAAAAGATATTTTTGTGGAGAATTCCCCGCACCAGGACAGCAAATATATGCAAAAGGATCGTACAAGCCTTTAAAGGAGATATTGTGCGCCCTTGGAACACCGTGTGAAAATTTAGAATCTACCATCGTAGACCCAAATTATGCACTGACCCTTACATCGAAGGACATAACGGATCACCACTATATTCAAGAGATCGCCGAGTTTCAATGGAAGAAGCTCCAACGCTTAAAAGAAGATAAAGGTTACATGGGGAAAATGTATTTCCCTGAAAATGAAGAAAGGCTTTGCCGAGCTATCATGGCAACTATGACTTTTTCCGCCCGAGAATCAATGGCTTTTGCATATAGAAAGGGCCGGTTCAGATCTCCAACAATTCGAGAGGTTGCTTCCTTAATGAGCTTTCCGATCGACTATCGATTCTATGGGAAAACGAAACCTATAAAACATAAGCTGGTAGGGAATGCGGTACCACCAAAATTAGCATTTGCTTTTGCATCGGCGATCGCAGAAACTGAGGGTATCTCCATACCCAAGGTCTATGAAGCAATAAAACAAAGAGGTGTTAGTGAATTCCAAAACCTCAACTTCAAAACCTTCACAATTCAACAAGAAAAACCGAAAAGAATCACAGCCAGGTTCAAATATCATGTTCCCTATCTTAAGATCGATACATATCGCGTAGAACTCACAAATTACCACTCTGATTTTCAAAGGAACCGCTTCAAATGGGATGTTGAGATACACAAAGGTCAAGGACCAATGGCCGAGATTTACAAACCAAAGATCGACAGTTTGGAGCTGCCAAAAAAACATATCGCCTCTGTGGACAACTTTTTAAAGGACATCAAAAATAATTTAGTCAGCTTTCGTAAATTTCAAAAAATATACTGTTTGACGAGTTGTTCAAGAAGCGGACAGCTAGGTCCTGAAGAACTTCTGGCAAGAGTGAAAGAACTGATCCTTAGAATACGGGGTAAACATAACCCTTCAAAAAGCGTATCGTTAAAGAAAAAACCATACAAATTACCAGAACCAATCGCCATTGGTTATTTTGTCCTAACCAGAGTTGTAGATATTATGAGGAGGGGGAAGAATGGATAAAACCTTAAGGAAACAAAAACTTGAAGAGATTCAAAAAAAGCAGGCCCCATATATGACCGGTATTCGAATCCGTTATCAGGGGGAACCGAGAGAATTCGTAGCTCATAAAATCCCGTTAGCATATTTAGTCTACAACAAACTTAATGCTCGTGTAGGCAGCCTTGTAAAATCATATCAGAAACAGTATTGGGAATTAAACACTGAAGACCCCAAAGATACTGTGAAGATAGAGGCTTTTTTGTGGGAATCCAAACCAGATAGAAATAAGACCACCCTAGAAAGCTTGGCAAAGGATGGGCAACAGCGGTATGGGATCGTGACCGATGACGGAACGATCATAGACGGGAATAGAAGGGCAATGCTTTTGAACAGGGTTTGGCGTGACCGAGAAGAATGGGAGCGGCAGAGTCTCAACGTAGAGCATTGTCAGTACTTCATTGCTGTAATCTTGCCTGAAGGAGCTGATCAGAAGGAAGTGATGAAGCTTGAAACTACGTATCAGATGGGGGAAGATGAAAAACTTGACTACAACCCTATTGAAAAATATCTAAGATGCAAGGATCTTAGAGGTGCTGATTTTAGTGTCTCTGATATCGCTGCCATGATGGGAGAGAAGAAAAGCAGGATCGAGGAATGGCTTGAAATAATGAAATTGATGGATGACTACCTCGACACGTTAGATTATGGTGGAATATACACCCGGCTAGACAGAAGAGAAGGCCAGTTCGTTGATCTCAATAAATACTTAAAAACCTATAACGATGGGAGCAAGAAAGTATTATGGAAATGTGAAGATTCTGATTTGGCGGACCTTAAGAGCGTGTGCTTTGATTATATTAGAGCGCTTTATGAAGGAAAAGAGTTCCGATATATTGCGAAACCAAGCCAGAAGGATAGCATATTTTGTCGAGAAGATTTGTGGAAAACATTTTTAAACGAACATGCACAGAAAGTTGAAGGTATCGAAGAGAAACCTGTCCGACAATTGCTTACCGAAAACCCGGACAGTGATCTCTCCAAGCTCTTGGAACAAAGGGACAACGATTGGACCAAAAAAGCTAAAGGGCTCCTAGAAGGGAACCTCAACAAAAGAGTGCGATCTCTTGAAGACCTGAAAGCATCCTCTCAACCGAGAGAGCTCCTTCAAAGAGCAAAGGACACGCTTGACGTGGTCAATACCGAGGTTAGAGAGTTTTATACTGATGATAAGATAATCACTTTACTGAAAGACATAAGCTCACTCTGTTGGGATTATCAAAAACTGATCAACAAAGAACGGAAGGCTGAAAGATGGCAAGAATAGGCATCAATGTCGATCTGGATTCGGGGTGTTTTGTTCTGACCGGGGACATTTCGAATCTGGTATCCCAAAGGCGTGCGCATATGTATCTCAAAGATTCTTTAAAAGCAGATTTTACGGGTATGGAAGGGTGCGTCCTTATACCATGGGAAATTGGAGACCGTGAGCAAGTCCTGCAAAAAATCCAAAAACTACTCGTTAAATTTGGATATGAGGGACAAACATCGACTGATGTAGAGACAATACTACACGACTATTTCGTTGAGCAAGAACGATTCTCTATTTTTTCCAAACAAGCGTATTCTATCAGAAATGACAAACTTGATGATGAACACTTTAATGATTTTCGAGTATTTACAGAAGTCCTTTCCAAGAAACTCCCGATGCGTAGGCTTTTTCCACTGCAATTATTATCATCGTATCATCTTGCTTTCTCTCAAAATGCATGTAATTTTTCTGTTCCTGGTTCAGGCAAGACAAGCGTAGTGTACGGAGCATACACTTTTCTTAGTAACCTGCCTCGTGACGATATCAGGTATGTCGATAGGCTCGTTATAATTGGGCCTCTAAGTTCTTTTGGTCCTTGGGAATACGAATACGAGAGCTGCTTCGGAAGAAAACCTAAATCAAAACGCTTATCAGGGACGATCCTTAAAGATGATAAAGCAGCATATTTCTACACTGAGAATCCCGCCGAACTAACACTGATCTCTTATAATGGTGTTGTCGGCTTGATTCATGATCTTATTCACTTCTTAAAAAAACATCCAACCATGGTAGTGCTTGATGAGGCGCATAAGATAAAAAACATTCAGGGAGGGATCATAGCTTCCTCAGTTCTATCTCTATCAAAGCTTTGTAGGTCGCGCGTTGTCTTAACTGGTACTCCAGTTCCAAACGGATATGAAGACCTTCTCAATCTTTTCAAATTCATTTGGCCGTCAAAAGATATAATAAATTACAATAATTTTCATCTCCAAGAAATGTCTTTAAACCCTGATGACTCGAGAATAGGACAATTAATTGACCAAATCTCACCTTATTTTATAAGAATTAGAAAAAGTGATCTTAAGATACCCGACCCTATCGAGAATCCACCCATATGGGTGGAAATGGGCGCCGTACAGAAAGAAATATACAACTATATCGAAAGAAATTATCTTGATTATTTCATGAAGGAAGACATTAGCTCAAATTTTCAGGTAGTATTGCGCCGTGCTCGATTGATTAGGCTCATGCAAGTCTCCACAAACCCTTCTCTGTTAAAACGACCCTTGGATGACTTCCTCCAGGAGACTGGCATAACGAACGAAATTTTTATCGATGATTCGGTAATAATCAAAAAAATACTATCTTACCATGATGTTGAAATCCCAGAGAAATTCAAAATTGCCGGTAAACTTGTAGCAGAATTAGTGGACGCTGGACGCAAAGTGATTGTTTGGGCTATTTTCCGCCAGAACCTGATCGAATTCCAGGAATACCTGACTTCAATAAACATTTCATCAAGATTGCTGTACGGTGCGACCCCTATCGAGACAGACGAACCCAACAAAGGTATAGAGACAAGGGAAAGCATCATCAGGGAATTTCATGAAGAACAGTCCTCTTTCAATGTCATCATTGCTAACCCTTTTGCAGTGTCTGAGTCTATTTCACTCCACAAGGTATGTAAGCATGCTATATATTTAGAGCGATCATTTAACGCAGCTCACTTTATACAGTCCAAAGATCGCATCCATCGCTATGGCTTGGAAGCCGACGACAAGATCAACTACTACTACATTCTCTCTTCTAATATTACCGACGAAACGATATATGAAAGGCTGGCTGCCAAAGAAGCGAGAATGATGGCGATAATTGAGAACGAGCCAATACCTTTATTTGGCCGAATAGAGAGTGAAAATGATAATGATGATATTAAAGTATTGATTGAAAACTATGTTAGAAAAACTGTTAGATTATGAAAATTTGGGTAGTCCTGAAGAGATAAAGTTTTTAATCAATAATGTTCTGTCGCTTGATCAACCCAAGAAGATCAAAGATATAAAGCAGTATTGTATGAGCCACTCCATAACATTTTTCTATTCCTTGGCTGGGATTATCGAGCTTCTCAAGGCTTTGTCGGTAATCAATATGGTTGATGCGGACCACGCTGCGTTGACCGAACACGGGTTAGCGCTTAAGAAAAAGTCTTCATCTCACTTCGAATTCTGCAATTGGATTGCCGAAACACTCTTATTACGATTAAGGGAAAATAATTCGTTACAGTACTTTCTTACCTTAGAGCATGTAAAGTTCGATATATTACTGGATGCTATCATAGTAAAGAATAACCAAATCCCATTAAATTATTCTGGGATCAAGAATCTTTTGATCAATCTGGGATTTTTTATACCCGACAGGTCATCTCCAAACGCTCTTGTGATTCAGGATAACTTTAGTGACTTCTTTGAATCAAACGTTTTGATATGGCTTAAATCAGAATTGATTAGCAATGCCTCGTATCCTGTATTGTCTCTTGAACAGTTTAAAGAACTACAGAAAATAAAAGAATCTCGTGGTCAAAATGCTGAGTTGTTTGTTGTTGATTACGAAAGAGCAAGGCTTCATGGGCACCCCCTTAAAAATAGGATTAGGATTATAAGTAACATTGATGTCGGTGCGGGTTACGATATAGTTTCTTTTAACTCAATGCATTCGAGATCGATTGATCGATTCATCGAAGTTAAATCTTTTTCAAAAAATCTAGGCTTCTTCTGGTCTCGAAATGAAATCAGTTCAGCTCAGTTAAGGGGGGATGATTACTTTTTGTATATAGTTGACAGTAATAAGATACAGAAAGACTGCTGTGAGCCAACAATAATTCAGAATCCTTTCAAAAACGTTTTCCTCTCTGAGGACTGGGAAAAGGAAGAAAATACTTGGTATATAAGCAAGCGAAAAATTCATTAGCAGGAAGAACTTAAATAAGGGAGTGATGAGTGGGACGCTCTTGAAATGTTGACATGTTAAGCTCTCGCTGTAGTAACTAAATTAGTTAAGCTCCCGGCTTTGATGTCGATAAAAACCTTTGAGGTCACCTATGAAAAAGAACGTCAAATAAAAAGTCATGCACCTCCTCCGGGCCGATCCGTAAGGGGATAACGTAAAATATTTCCGTAATAGCACCCTTCTGTTGTGATCAATATAATTTTCTTTTAAATCTTGACAAATAGTAACCTATAGAAAAAGGATCGGGGTCAGCCCTTGACATTTGACAAATTGACGGTGAATTCCACTTCAAAGTGCACCACGAAGGGCCTGACGGTACACCTCATAGGGTGTCTGGTAGTTGAGGCACTTCCTGGGTCTTTTATTATCAGTTTATCTTGCTTTCCTATTAGCATTTAGGATCGGGCCTTTCGTTTCGTATTTTACCCTTTCCCGCCCTTCCCGATGAGCTCGCTCACCGTTCCTTGTCCCTAAAATCTTTACCAGGATCTTCAGAAAGTATTTTAAACATATTGACCGCTTTCAAGCGGTAATGGTTCCCGGGCTACCTCCGGTTATAACGCCCGGTTGTAATGGCAGATCCACCGGCAGGGACGTTAACCGTTGCAGGGGGAGGGGCGGTCCATTTGTCGATAGCCTTATATTCCACCCGGTGCTGTCCTGCCGGCAAACCGGGGACAGAAACATTGCTGTCCTGCCAGGGGCCGCCATCCGCCCGCCACCTGGCGCCGGCGGCAACGGCCTCCTGAGGCTCGATCTTCACCCTTAATTGACCACCGCTTAAAGGCGCCTCTACCCTCCTTAACGTAACGGTGGCACGGGTTTGCTGGCCTGCCGTAATATTCACCGGCCCGAAAGCAGACAAGGCCCAACCCTGCGAAGGGCTCACCTCGATACGGTGCTGACCCACAGGGAGGCTTTCCGACTCCCCGCTTCTCTTCCAGGGCCTGTCGCCCACTTTCCACTGGGCGCCGGCCCGGATCGCTTCATTGGGCTCGATCGTCACATTCAGCGTCCCGGACGCCGGTCGATAGGTCACCGTAACAGATGCCGTCTGGCCGCCTGCAATATTCACCGTTTGGTTGGGAGGCCTTTCCCAGGATGCCCCTGCAGCATGAAACTCCAGCTCCCGCTGGCCGGTTGGTACTCCGGTTGCTGTCTCCCCACTGTTATACCAGATATAAGGTCCCGCAAATCGCCATCTCGCACCCGACCGCACCGCACCTTCCGGCTGTATGTTCACTTGAATGCCGCCGGTTTCACGGCGGTATTCCCCCCTTAACTGGACGCCTTGGAGAGAGGCTATGCTCAGATCCTGCGTGGCCGGTCTTGTCCATCCCGCCACCTCTTTAAACTCAAGTTGGTGCTGTCCCTCCGGAACCGAAAGGACGGCCTCGCTGTTCTGCCATGCCCCTGCTTTCGGTCCTTTGACAACCCGCCACTGTGCCCCGGCCTGCCTCAATTCAGGGGGAAGAATGACGACCGATAATGACCCGGGGGCCCTCTGGTAGGTTGCTGTAGCCTGAGCGGCCTGACCTGCTGTGGTGATGTTAACATTCATCCGTTCAGGGATGATCCACCGTGCATCGTTTAAGCTTTTAAACCGAACCTCCCAGATGCCCATTCTTAAGTTGGATACCGTGCCCCCGCTGTTCTGCCATGACAATGCATCCGCGCCCCTCGTTGCGGACCATTGCGCCCCAGCGGCAACGGCCTCCTGAGGTTGTATGGTAACGGTAAGCGACCCTTTTGCAATATAAGTGCCTGTTTGCCTCGACGTTTCTCCTACAATGATATTTGCCTGCACAGAGTCAGGCTTAATCCATTGCGAATCATCTAAATTTTTAAACTGAACCTGATGGGAACCGGGCCTCAAATTGGATACGGTGGCCCCGCTGTCCTGCCAGGGCGATGAGTCCACGCTCCATTTTGCGCCGGCAGCATTGGCTTCCTGAGGCTGTATGGTAACGGCAAGCGAACCCCATGAAAGTCGAATATAGGTTTTGGTTATTGATGTAGTTTCGCCAGAAACAACGGTTACGGACACATTGTCAGGCGTGGTCCATCCGGGTATCTCTTTGAATGATATAAGCCGTATCCAATTCGGCGAGAAGGGAACAATTTCTCCGCTGTAATGCCAGGGGTGTGGATGAGCTGGATCAATTGAACGAACATGCATATCACCAGGGGCCCCCGTAATAGTGGGGGATCGATAATACTCAAGCGACACTTTCCACTGGGCACCGGCGCTAACTGCTTCTTGCGGTTGAATGAATACGCGTAAATTTCCATTGCCTTGAGGCTGGGCAAGGGCGTCAGAAGACAGAAAGAAGAAGAGCGACAAAACAACGATCCAAAAACACAAAATGAATAATTTGCGTTTCATGCCTCCCCTCCCGGTATTGCGTTTCATTGCTATACTGTTAATACCATTGTTATGCTACGGCGGGAACATGTCAAGGGAAATTGTGAATTATGTGAAATGAGTTCATCAAAGCAGAACACGGGATCGATACGTCCGAATTTTAAAACAGCGGCCGCGCCGGTCCGGTCAGCCGAAGATCCTCTGCGTTAGCCAGTAGATACCCATTCCGGCCACAACGGTGCCCCCGAGAGACCGTGTCTTAAGCGCGAAGATGAGCGTGGGAACTGCGGCGGCCAGTTCCGGTTTAACGATATCGAGATGTCTCGGGCTGCCTCCCGTAACAAGGGCGGGCAAAATAAGCGAGCTCAGGATCGCGACAGGGATGAAATCGAGCCACGTGGTGAGCCATGGCGGGAGCTGTTTCCTCGAGAGGAAAAAGAGCGGGAGGAAGCGGGGAAGGTAGGTGACCGCTCCCATGCAGAGGATGAGAAGGAATATATGGCTCATGTTTCCTTTTCCCCCGTTCCCATTTTTCTGTTTAAGAACAACCCGGTTGTGGCAGCGACGACGGAGGCGATGATCACGTATGAATTGCCCGGCAGGATGATGGAGATGAAGACCGCCGCGATGCCGGAGACAAGGGCAACGATCACGTAGACGAGGCCGCGGAGCTGAAAGACGAGGAGGCAGATGAGCATGGCAGGAAGGGCGTAATCGATACCGAAAGACCCGGGAGGGATCAGCGACCCCCCGAGCCCACCCATGACGCTGCTCGCGAACCAGGCAAAGTTCGAGACATGGTTGACGACGAGCGCATGGCGCCAGCCCCAGTTTCCCTGCCTGAAGAGGTTCATGTTGAAGGAGAAGCTCTCGTCTGTTACGCCGTAGCCGAAGAGGGCGATCCATCCTTTGCCGGCACTGCGCAGGTGGACGGCAAGGGCCGAGCTCATAAGGAGGTGGCGAAGGTTCACGGTGAAGGTCGTAATAATGACAGGGAGGAAGCCTGCGTCGGCACAGAGCATGGACACGGCGATAAACTGCGAGCTGCCGGCGAATACCACGAGGGACATGAAACCAATCTCAACGAGGCTGAGCCCGGCCTTCTGGGCCACCACGCCGAAGGCGAGCCCTATGGGGAGATAGCCGAGACAGATCGGCCAGGCTGCCCCGGCGCCTTCACGTATCACCGCCCAGCTCCATTTTTCAGCGCCCCTTACCGGCACCCCCGGATCCTTCATGCTTAAGTATACACACCCTTTTTCGCTTTTGGCGCGCCGGGACCGGGAAGGATACCCTGCGGCACGTTACCGAAGTTGCCTGCGCCCCCGAACGCCCTTCGCCTGCCTATTCGATGACCGTTCCTTCCCCGGTCTTCCGATATTCGAGCACGGCATGCTCGGCGAACGCCGTTCGCGCCTGGGAATTGGCTTGAAACCCGCGCGAGCTGCACCACTTGATAAATGTTTCAGGATCGAAGTCTGCGCGAAGGGCGATATTGCCGACACGCCTGATCTCTTCGAGCTGCCTTCCTACGAGGGCTTTCCAGTCCTCGAAAGTGGCGGGCATATTTTTGGAATCGGTAAAGACCTCAAGCGCCCGGCGATAAGCGGGTTCATCCTTGAACCAAACAATCCCTATAATATCGTTCATTCTGATCACCCCTTTGAATAAGCAGATCTCGACATGATCTTTTAAACCGGCTATTTCCTGTCACGACGGCGATATTTTTCTCCATTTTATCCCCGCCTATCCATCGAACTTGTCCAGAAGGTATTCTTCCCTGACCCTCGTCAGGCTTCTGAAGATATTCTTTTTCACGTTCTTGTTGTGCTTCTTGATCTCGGTGACGATCCCCTTGATGAGGTGCCGCTTGGACGTCTTGCTGAACGGGCATTCCGAGGAAACGACGGGAAGCTCGAGGACCCTTGCAAGGCGGGCGAGCTCGTTCTCTTCCACGTAGGCAAGGGGGCGTATGATGGCGAGCTCCCCCCCGAACATCTCCTGGTAGGGCTGCATGGTGCCGATCTCGCCCTGGAAAAGGAGGTTGAGGAGCATGGTCTCTATGATATCGTCGAGGTGGTGGGCAAAGGCGATCTTCTGCGCACCGATCTCGCGGGCGAGGTTGAAGAGCCCCTTTCTCCTGTTCCAGCTGCACCAGAAACACCCGGAATTTTCTTCTATGCCGTTCCATCCTTCAGGGGGGCTGACAACGACATAGGGAACGGACTCCTTCTCACAGTAGTCCGCCAGGGCATCCTTGTTGACCCAGGGAAAGCCCATGTCGACGAGGCATGCGAGTATCTCGTACCGGATCGGGACAAATTTCGTCCTCTCCTTCATGATCTTGAGAAGGCAGAGGCTGTCCTTGCCGCCGGAAACGGCGATGATGACCTTGTCGCCCTCCCTGATCATCCGGTAGTCCCAGATCGCCTTGCCGACCTTCTTCGTTGTGAAATATAATTGGCCGCTTACGTTCATGCAAGCGATCTGGCCAGTTCCTCAGTCTTATTTCTGTATGCCTTTTTGATCATTTTTGGTGGTTCCGCACAGGCGACCGCCTCTACGCTTCCCGCGTATTTGAACCCCAGGAGGTCGAAGGTCTTTTTGAACATGCCGATGGCAGGGCCGCAAGTATCCTTCTCATTGCTCATGCAGGTCATAAGGGTGATCGCTTTCTTCCCTTTTACCCTTGAGTTGTACTTTTCGTCCATGAAGGCGATCGACCTGTCCATGACGAGCTTAAGCTGCCCCGATGGCCCGAACCAGTAGATCGGCGTCGCGTATACGATAAGGTCGGACTCGGTGATGAACTTCCTGATGTCTTTCATGTCATCGTTGATCCTGCATATTCCTTCTTTCAGGCAGGCATAGCAGCCCTGGCAGGGCCTTATGTTCATGTCGTTGAGATAGAGCATCTTGACGCCATGCCCCTTATCTTTCAGCACCTTTGAGAGAACGTTGACAAGCTGTATGGTGTTGCCTTTTTTTCGTGGACTGCCGAAGAGAATCAATGCCTTCATGCCGCGACCTCCTTTATAGCTGGAATATCTATTGCTGGAATATCTTAATTATAAGGGCATTTGGCGGCAACGGTCAAGCAAGTACTTTGTTCGTAAAATCAGCAAATTGTGAGTTATACGTTGCAAACAAGGGCATATAATTGTTATAATTATACATAAGCTATCTGTTGTGCATATATGATGAGACGGAAAATACGCAGCGGTCCTGCAAGGGGGCATTATGAACACTGTTCTTTTGGTGGTATTAACGGTCGCAGTAATTGTCGTCGGGGGCTACGTGGTCTACCTGATCATTTCGCTGAGAGAGACGATACAATCGTTAAAATCTTTTATGGCCACAACGGAAGACTCTCTTAAGCCGACCATGGAAGAGCTTCAACTGACCCTTCAAAGCGTACGCAAAGTGACCGATAATGTGGGGACCGTTACCGATGATATCAGGAACCTGACCGGATCTGTCAGGCAGATCGGGGATAATGTGAAGCAGGTCAGTGACATCGTGGGAAGGGTAGCGACCGTTTCGTCCGTCGAAGCTCCGGCATTGAAGGCCGGGGTCAGGGCCGGGATAGAGTATTTTGTAAGAAACTTTTTCGATAGAGCCAAACACACTTAATAATAAGAAGGAGGTAACATATGGGAGAACAAGATAGAGGATACAGCGCCGGCTCCATTCTTTTTACATTCCTTATCGGTGCAGTTGTAGGCGCCGGTGTCGCCCTGCTCGTTGCGCCAAAGACAGGCGAGGAGACACGGAAAAAGATCAAGGAACTTGCCGAGGACGCGAAAGAGAAGGCCGAAGAATACATGGAGCAGGTAAAAGGAAAGGCGACCACCTACGTTGAGAAGGGGAAAGATATTCTGGAAAAGGAAAAGGCCCTTCTTTCGGAATATGTCGACAAGGGAAAGGATTTTGTAGAAAAGGAAAAATCCGTTATCTCAAAGGCGGTCGAAGCAGGCAAAGAAGCCTACGAAAGAGAGAAAAAGGCATAACAACCGGTCCTCATTTATGAAGAAGCAGCGTTTGTCATAGGGCCCAATGCAGCAGACAGGAGATTTTCGCCACGATACTGTGCCTGAACAATGACAGATAAAAAGTTTTATTTTGTTGTCCTCCTGTTTCTTGTTCTGGCGCTCGGCTACCTTAGCTACCTCATCCTGAAGCCTTTCCTGTCTGCCATCATGTGGGCAATTGTTCTTTCCATCGTTTTTTATCCCATTTACGTCTTTATCGGGAAGCGCCTGAGATGGAAATCCCTTGCGTCCCTGATAACCCTCATTATCATCCTTCTCGTCATCCTCGGGCCCTTTTCCTACCTTTCATTTGTTCTGACGCAGGAGATCGTTGTAATGGTGGGCAAGGTCGAAAAGGGGACGCTCGATCCCCTTGGTACGATCATACGGCACCCTTATGTCAATGCCGTGTTGAGCAAGGTGCTCTCATTCTTCAGCGTGTCAGAGGCGCAATTCCAGAAGGTCCTCATCGATACGATATCCCAGGTAGGCAAGGCGTCAACGGATTTTATCAAAAGCGGGCTGGGAAACATAGCCTCAGCGGCAATGGATTTTATATTTATGATATTCTCCATCTTTTTTCTCCTCGAGGACGGGCCGAGGTTTGTTGAAAGGCTGGGGGATTATATGCCGTTTTCACAGAAACAGAGAGAAAAGATCCTCGCGCAGACAAAGGGCATCGTCGTCTCCACGATATACGGCGGCGTAACCGTTGCAGTCGTTCAGGGGCTCATTGGGGGTGTTGCCCTGGCTCTCCTGAAGGTGCCGTCTCCTGTTGTATGGGGGGTTGCCATGTTTATCGCGTCCTTTATACCTTTGTTTGGCACCTTTATCATATGGGGGCCGGCGGCGCTCTATCTTTTTGTACAGGGCCATCTCTTGAAGGCCCTCATCCTTATTCTCGTCGGCATCTTCGGCATCAGTGCGGCAGATAATGTCCTGAGGCCGCTTATCATCCGCGATAAGATGAGGATGCCGATCCTTGCTATCTTTTTCAGCATACTCGGCGGGATAAAACTTTTCGGCCTTATCGGTTTTATCATGGGCCCCCTCGTGCTCGCCCTCTTCGTGTCGGTCTTTGAGATATTCAGATATACCGAAGAAGAGCTGATGGAGAGGATGGGGAAGTAGAATACAGCTCATAGTTCATAGCTCATAGCAAAACTAAATAAAGTAGGCAGTAGGAAGTAGGCAGTAAAAGATTTACGTGCATACCGCTTACTTAGTTTTTGCTGTTGCTATCAGCTATGAGCTATCAGCCATGAGCTAAAGAAGGGATTTTTCTCCCGCAGCGAGCGATTCAAGCATACGCCTGTCCCGCAGCTCTATCGTGCGCCCTTTCGTGGCTATACAGCCCTGGGCGCTCATCTTCCCGAGGATGCGCGACAACGTTTCGGGGATAGTTCCAAGAAGGCTCGCAAGCTGCCCTTTTGAGATAGTCAGCTCAACGTGTTCAGGGTCTTTTTTCTCATTTGCGAGGTAGAGGAGATGTGCCGCCAGTCTCTGGGGTACTTCCTTCAGCGAAAGGTCCTCGATGAGGCTGGTGAAGAGTTTTAGGCGGATGGAAAGCGTTCCGAACATATTCATCGCAATAGACGGATCCTGTTGGATAAGGGCAACAAAGGCCTTCCTCGGTATGAAGATCACCTTGCTTTCCTTAATGGCCTCGGCGTGGGCGGGGAGCGTCCCTCCGGAAAACATGGCAACCTCTGCAAAAGGCTCCCCGGGTCCGAAAACGTGGAGTATCTGCTCTTTGCCTTCCGGGGAAAGCTTATAGATCTTTACGCGGCCCGAGACGACTATATAAAACCCGTCTGCCTTATCGCCTTCAGTAAAGATCACCTGTCCGCCGGCAAAGGAATGTTCCGTGACTATCCTTGTCAGTTTATCGATCTGCGTTTCAGGCAGTCCCTGAAAGAGCGGTGTCTTCGTGAGAAAATCATACATTTTCATACTAATCCTTTATACAACCGGTGAAAAAAAAATACAACACGAAGCTCACTGCTATATCGTTATAGAAAAAAGTGATCGTTTCATGTATTATGAATAGTGGTACGTCGGCAAGGGGGTGCATATCTGATGCATGCAAAAGGAGAAGCGATGAAAAAACCAAAGGTTCTTATATTGATGGGCAGCGATAGCGACCTCCCTGTCATTGAAGAGGGGCTGCAGTTCCTCAAAGAGGCCGATGTGCCCTTCAAGGTGGATATATCTTCGGCTCACCGCAATCCCGATAAAACGGTCCGGTACGCGAAGAACGCGCGTTCAGAGGGTATCGAGGTTATCATTGCCGTTGCCGGCATGGCCGCTCACCTGCCGGGTGTTATAGCGGCGCATACTACCCTTCCCGTCATAGGTGTCCCGACAAGCAACGGAGCCCTCAACGGCATAGACGCCCTTCTCTCGATCGTACAGATGCCGAAGGGCATTCCTGTGGCGACGGTAGGGCTTGACGCGGGAAAGAATGCCGCCATCCTTGCCTGCAAAATACTCTCAATTAAGGATGATGGTATACACCAGAAGATCAGGAAGATGAAGGATACGCTCAAAGAGGAGAATGAGAAGAAGGCTGCAAAACTTATGAGCTCCTTTAAAAAATAACGATGGAGCGTCGTCTTGCGCAAGCGGCATATGTGATATGCCTCATGGGCGCGCAAAGAATTGACAACGGACTAGCCATTTGATAAGGTTTTTTGCATGTTAAATACCATTACAGACATAGAAGGAATACAGGTAGGTCACGCATCAGATCCCGTCGGCTGTACCGGCTGCACGGTTATTCTCTGTGAAGGCGGCGCTGTGTGCGGGATAGATGTACGGGGGAGCGCATCCGGTACACGGCAGGTGGACGCCCTCAACATCAGCCATATTGTCGAACAGGTTCATGCCATCCTGCTATCCGGAGGAAGTTCTTTTGGTCTTGATGCGGCGGCCGGCGTTGTCCGTTACCTCGAGGAAAAGGGAGTCGGTTTTGATGTGGGCATCGCAAAGATCCCGATCGTCCCTACGGCTGTGATATTTGACCTCTTCATGGGCAGCCCGAAGACAAGGCCGACCCCTGAAATGGGTTATCAGGCCTGCCTGAATGCCGGGCCGGAGGTAGGGGAGGGAAGCGTTGGAGCGGGCACAGGGGCCACGGTGGGTAAGCTCTTTGAGCTTTCAAGGGCAATGAAGGGAGGGCTCGGGACGAGCAGCATTGTTATGCCCGATGGCCTGAAGGTAGCCGCCCTCGTCGTCGTCAATGCCTTCGGCGATATTATCGATAACGTTACCGGAAAGATAATCGTCGGCACAAGGACCGCGGAAAAGAGCATGGAGTTTGCCAATACGGCCAACAGCATAAAGCAGGGACATGTGAAAAAACAATTTGGCATCGTGAATACAACGCTCGGTGTTGTGGCAACGAACGCGCGTTTTAACAAGCGGGAGATCACGAAGGTCGCACAGATGGCCCAGGGCGGTCTTATCAAGACGATCAGCCCCGTCCATACGACATTCGATGGCGACCTTGTTTTTGGGCTTTCCGCCGGAACCGTTGAGGCAGATATCAACAAGGTCGGCGTGCTCGGTGAATTCGTTGTTGCCGAGGCGATCAAGAGGGCGGTAAAAAAGGCCGACGGCTTCGGGATCGTTCCGGCCTTCAAGGATATTACCAAGGGATGGAAGACAACGAGATGAGAGAAACAATGGATGACTATCAGAAGGTAGCCGGATTGATAAAGGAGCGCGGATATGTTGTTGCATTTACCGGTGCGGGCATATCGGTAGACAGCGGAATACCCACGTTTCGCGGCGGCCAGGGGCTATGGGAAAAATACGACCCGATGGAGTATGCCCACATCAGCGCATTTTCCGGGAATCCGGAAAAGGTCTGGGTCATGCTCAGGGAGATGGCGGAGGTTATCTTTCAATCACGGCCGAGCCCCGCGCACATTGCCCTGGACAGCCTTGAGAAAAAAGGTTTTCTGAAGGCTGTGATCACCCAGAACGTTGACGGCCTCCATCATATAGCCGGCAATACGAATGTCATAGAATACCACGGCAATCATCGTTGGCTCACCTGCATGAGCTGCAGGAAGCGCGTTCACTTTACCCCAGAAATGGCGGGTGTCCACCCCTATCCCCGGTGCGAAACGTGCAACAAGGCATTGAAGCCCGATGTGGTCTTTTTCGGCGAAGGGATCCCCATGGCCGAGATGATCAGGGCAAACGAAGAGGCGAACAGGTGCAACGTCATGTTCATCATAGGAACTTCAGGCGTTGTCTATCCTGCGGCAGAGATCCCCTATGTTGCAAAATCCAGAGGCGCGACCATTGTTGAGATCAACGTTGAGTCCACGCCGTTTACCTCGTCGATAACCGATCACTTCTTCTCCGGAACAGCATCCCAGGTATTGCCGAAGATCCTGGAACTGATGGAATAATTTTACATAGTAACGACGAAGCAGGCGTCAAAGAACAGATATGATGAATCAAACACGCTGAATAAAGGCAGTGACAGGTGAAAGGTAAAAAGTGAAAAGTGAGAAACCAAAGAGACAATCCTTTGAGAAGCTTATCTTGCTGCCCCCGGCCCTCCGCTCTCTGCTGTTTTCCCCCCCTAACGCCTTACGATTTACGACTCACGGGCGTTCTGCTGTCAGCTATGAGCTATGAGCTATGAGCCAAGAGCCAAGAGCTAATATGAGACACGTATACGTTGTGATCATGGCAGGGGGCAAAGGGGAACGATTCTGGCCCCTGAGCACCGGCAACGTCCCCAAGCCGTTTCTCAATATAACCGGCGACAAGACCCTTATCCGGCTGACTGCTGAAAGGGCCATGCGGATTGTGCCGGAAGCGAGGATATACGTTATCCTCAGCAAACAGCAACTCTCCATTGCAAGGCGTCAGCTGCCCTTCCTGCCGGCCGGTAACTTCATTGTCGAGCCTGAAGGGAAGGATACGGCGCCGTGCGTAGGCCTCGCGGCGATAACCCTCCTCAAAGAGGACAGGAAGGCAACTATGATAGCTTTGCCGGCCGACCATTACATAGCGGATATCGACGGGTTTGTGAAGACAATTAAAGACGGGGTGAAGGTCGCGCAAAAAGGCGAACACCTGGTGACTGTCGGGATAAGGCCCGTAAGGCCAGAAACAGGATACGGCTACATCTGCGTTTCCGGGAAGGCTTACCCGTCAGAGGGCTTGGAATGCTACAATGTCAGGCGTTACGTGGAAAAGCCGGATGTCAGACGCGCAAAGGCATATTACAAAGATTCCCGCTATTACTGGAACGCGGGGATGTTCATATGGAAGGCAGAGACAATTCTGGGATCCATGAAACATCATATGCCGGAGCTTTATAAAGGGTTGCTGCAGATCGGCAGCCACATGGATGCAAACAGAAAAGGGATGATCAAGAGGATCTTCGGGGACTTCACAAGGATATCGATAGACTACGGTTTGATGCAAAAGGCCGGCAACGTGATGATGATGCCCGCGCGTTTTACGTGGGACGATATCGGCACGTGGGCCTCGCTCGGGCGGATCTTGACCCCCGACGAATATGGAAATTGCAAAACAGGCAGTATTGTCGGCATTGACACAAAAGATTGCGTGATCCACGGCGAAGGCGTGACGATAGGCACAATAGGGGTTTCCGGCCTTGTCATCGTCGCCGTGAAAGGCAGTGTCCTTGTCTGTGACATCGACAGGGTACAGGAAGTGAGGGAGATAGCCCGGAGGCTGAGTTCAAAGAAAGATATTTGAAGGACGAGAGACTTTAAGCTTTTTCGCCCATCGTCTTAGCGAAGCGATCGTCCTTCGGTCAGTATTTTGTTTTACGAACAAAAACAAGGGGGGGAATTCAGGTGATCTCAAAGGTTTCTACAGCCACGGTATACGGTATAGACGGCATTAAAATTGACGTGGAAGTTGATATATCCTACGGGCTGCCGGCATTCAGCATCGTAGGGCTGCCGGAGACCTCTGTCAAGGAGAGCAAGGAGCGTGTCAGGGCTGCTATAAAAAACAGCGGCTTTGAATTCCCTAACGACCGCATTACGATAAACCTTGCGCCGGCGGATGTGAGGAAAGAGGGCTCCTCTTTTGACCTGCCGATCGCCATAGCCGTCCTTGCGGCCATGGGGGTCATAAAGGAGGAGGACGTCAGGGGTTATCTCATCGCCGGCGAGCTGTCGCTCGACGGAAGGATCAAAAGCGTCCGCGGTATTTTGCCGATCACGATGCTTGCGAACAAGGAAGGATACAGGAAGATAATCGTCCCCCTGGAGAATGGACGTGAAGCCTCTATCGTAAAGGGCATCAAGGTGTATGGGACGAGCCACATACTCGACATTGTCCATTTTTTTAAAGAGGGAGACGGCCTGAAGGATTTTGCTTCCCATGGAGGTGATGCGGGAACAGGCGCCCGCAAAGACGGTCTTGATTTTTCTGACATCAAGGGGCAGACACAGGCAAAAAGGGCGCTTGAGATCGCCGCAAGCGGCGGCCATAACATCCTCATGATAGGCCCTCCGGGCTCAGGCAAGACGATGCTTGCCAGGAGGATACCGACGATCCTTCCGCGGCTGCATTATGAAGAGGCGATCGAGGCGACAAAGATCCACAGCATCGCGGGGCTTCTGATGTCCCGTGGGTCCCTGCTTTCTGAAAGGCCCTTCAGGGCCCCTCACCATACCATCTCCGATGCCGGCCTGATCGGCGGAGGCCACGTACCAAAACCCGGGGAGGTCAGCCTTGCCCACGGCGGCGTTTTGTTTCTCGACGAGTTTCCCGAGTTCAGGAGGAATGCCCTCGACGCCCTTCGGCAGCCGCTTGAAGACGGACACGTAACGATCTCAAGGGTTACACACGCCATTACATTCCCTGCGCGGTTCATGCTTGTGGCAGCCATGAATCCCTGCCCCTGCGGTTATTTCGGGGACACGCGAAAGGCATGTGTGTGCAGCGGATCCCAGATACACCGCTACAGATCAAAGGTATCGGGACCGCTTCTGGACAGGATGGACATACATATCGAGGTGCCTCCCGTTACGATACGGGAACTTTCCTTGGACAGGGAAGAAGAGCCTTCGGAAAGGATACAGGAAAGAGTCGCTGCCGCGCGGACCTTGCAGGAAGAAAGGTTCCGGGACAGGAAGATCTATGCCAACAGCCAGATGCCTGTAAGGATGGTAAAAAAATACTGCCTTCCCAACGGAGATGCCGGAAGCCTCCTGGAAAAGGCCGTCGAAAAATTCGGCCTGTCACCCCGGGCTTACCACAGAATTTTGAAAGTTGCCCGCACCATTGCCGACCTCGAAGGGAGCAGCGGCATCGAAGAACCGCACGTTGCGGAGGCAATCCAGTACAGGGTGCTCGATAAACGGCTAACAATTTAAAAACAAAGAAGAATATCCATAGTAGATCAATAAATGTATACATTTTTTTCATATTTCTCTTGACATACATTTGACCGTTTATTAAAAAAAATGATAAAGGGGGTTACAGTGGGAAGTGTCAAAAGGTACACGGCACCACCTAACCATTGTCTTTTCAAGGGTCATCTTGGAGCACAATCTGCATGAAGTTTGTCCTACATTCTAAATCTGCCACATTATGGTGGCGTGGGAGAGATTACTATGCCTGAAGCAATCGAAAAGATTTTCAAAAAACACGGCCGGACTTCAGATGAGCTGATACCGATCCTGCAGGACGTTCAAAGGGAGTTTGGCTATATATCACCCGAATCGGTGAAAAAGATCTCCCGTTACCTCAAAGTTTCGGAAAATCAGATCTACGGCGTTTCATCGTTCTATGCGCAGTTTCGCTTTACCGAGCCGGGCCGCCATGGGGTCAAGGTCTGCCTCGGCACGGCCTGCCATGTCCGGGGAGGCGCGACCTTGCTTGAGGTGTTGGAAAGGGGATTGGGAATCAGTTGCGGACAGACAACTGAAGATAAACGGTACGACCTCGAACGCGTTGCATGCCTGGGATGTTGTGCGCTTTCGCCTGTTGTCCAGATCGATCGCGATATCTACAGCAGAATGACAGTGAACAGATTAACGGAGCTATTGAAAGAATATGAATAAGCTAACTAAACACATCACATCGGCAAAGAAGAAATGGGAGACGCTCCAGGACAACAAGGAGCCGATCATTTATGTGGGAGCTGCCTCGTGCGGGAGGGCCGCCGGCGCCCTCAACCTTTTAACGGGCATCAATGCGTTTCTCGAAGAGCACAATATCAAGGCGAAGGTCATGCAGGTAGGATGTATCGGGCCCTGTTATCTTGAGCCGCTCATCGACATCAAGATGCCCGGACAGCCGCGGGTGAGCTACGGTAATGTCAATGACAAAACGCTCGCCCTTATCCTGAAATCCCATCTCCTGGGAGGCGCCCCGCACGCGAAGCTTGCGCTTGGCCATTTCGGCAAGGAACCCTTTGACGGGATACAGCCTTTCTATGAACTGCCGATGCTGAAGCCGCAGGTGCGTATCGTCCTTCGGAACTGCGGCCTCATCGATCCCGAGGATATCGACCAGTACCTCGCCGTGGACGGTTACCAGGGTCTTATCAATGCGCTGAAGATGAAGCCCGAGGACGTCATAGGCGTGGTCCATCAGGCAGGGCTTCGCGGCCGCGGAGGGGCAGGGTTTCCTACTTACAGGAAGTGGACCGTATGCAGGAACTCGCCGGGCGAACAAAAATACCTGATCTGCAATGCCGATGAAGGGGATCCCGGCGCGTTCATGAACAGGTCCCTCATCGAATCCGATCCCCACGCGGTCCTGGAAGGGATGCTCATCGCAGGCTACGCTATTGGGGCAAGCAAGGGGATCGTATACATCAGGGCAGAATATCCCCTCGCGATAGACCGTTTAAAGTCTGCCATCCAGCAGATGCGGGAATACGGCCTGCTCGGGAAGAACATCCTCGGTTCCGGCTTCAGCTTCGATATCAGGATAAAGGAAGGCGCAGGGGCCTTTGTCTGCGGGGAAGAGACGGCGCTCATCGGCTCCATCGAAGGGAAGCGCGGAATGCCCAAATCGCGGCCTCCCTTTCCGGCAGTAGCCGGTCTTTTCAAGTCTCCAACGATCATCAACAACGTTGAGACCCTGGGGACGCTGCCCAACATCCTGCGGAACGGGGCCGAATGGTACAACAAATTCGGAAAAGAGGGGAACAGGGGGACAAAGACATTCTCCCTCGTCGGGAAGGTCCGCCGCCCCGGCCTGATCGAGGTGCAGCTCGGGACACCGCTTAGGGAGATCATCTTCGATATCGGCGGAGGCGTGCAGAAGAACTTTAAGGCTATCCAGACAGGGGGCCCTTCAGGAGGATGCCTGTCAGAGGAGTTCCTCGACCTCCCCGTAGATTATGAATCCCTTGCGGCAGCCGGATCGATCATGGGTTCCGGCGGCCTCATCATCATGGACGATGATACCTGCATCGTCGACGTGGCAAAGTATTTCCTTGATTTTACCCAGAAGGAGTCCTGCGGAAAATGTGTCCCATGCCGCGTCGGCACGAGACACATGGTGGAGATCCTCGACCGGATAACGCACGGCGAGGGAAACCCCGAAGACCTCCTTGCACTGAGGATCCTCGGCGATACCATCAAGAAAGGGGCGCTTTGCGGCCTGGGCCAGACTGCGCCAAACCCCGTACTGACGACGCTTCGGTATTTCAGGAACGAATACCTCGAACACATCAAGGATCATCGGTGCCGCGCCGTGGTCTGCAAAGACCTTATCGAATACCGGGTCATCAAAGAAAAATGCACAGGTTGCCAGTCGTGCGTCAGGGTCTGTCCCACAGGGGCGATCACGGGACCACGGTCAGAACCACACAACCTTGATGTGACAAAGTGCATCAAGTGCCGTTCCTGTTACGAAGTATGTCGCCATGACGCAATTGCTGGAGATGCGATTATTATTCGGTCAGCGGAGAAGAGAACATGACAAAAGAGAAAAAGTTATCCATTACCATTGACAACAAAAAGCTGGAGGTCCGTCCAAATATTACCATCCTCCAGGCGGCGCGCGAGAACGGCATCTATATCCCGTCGCTGTGCGCCTTTGAGCAACTGTCTTCATATGGCGCGTGCAGGCTCTGCGTCGTCGAGGTGGACGGATTGCGCGGATTTCCGACGTCCTGTACAACCCCCGTCGAAGACGGCATGGTCATCCGCACCGACACGGCAGAGGTGAGGTCGTTGCGGCAGGAGGTGCTGAAGCTCCTTTTGAGCGAGCACCCGGCAAGCTGCCTTTTCTGCGGGGAACAGAACGAGTGCAAGGAGTACCAGGGAACGATCAGGAAGGTGGGAGTCACGACAGGCTGCCGCTATTGTCCCAATGACACCCGCTGCGAGCTGCAGCTCATCACCGAAAAGGTGGGCCTCACAGAGACATCGTACCCCGTCTATTACCGTGGTTTTCCCGTCGAGAAGGAAGACCCCTTTTACGACCGCGACTATAATCTCTGCATCCTCTGCGGCCGCTGCGTCCGCGTATGCAACGACGTGCGGCTCAACGGGACCCTCAGCTTCAAGCAGAGGGGAAAGCTTACGACAATAGGCCCTGCCTTTGACAGGACGCACCTCGAAGCGGGGTGTGAATTTTGCGGCGCCTGCGTCACCGTCTGCCCCACCGGCGCGTTAAGCGCAAAGGTAAGCAAATGGTACGGGATGCCGGATGCACAGATCGGCACGACCTGCGTCTATTGCCCTGTGGGCTGCAAGGTGATCCTCCAGGTAAAGAACGACGAAACGATCGACGCGCTGCCCGACTACGATTCTCCAGTTGACCAGGGGCTGATATGCGTGAAAGGGCGCTTTGCCATACCGGAATATGTCCACAGCGCAAAACGGTACACAAGCCCGCAGCGGCTCACGCCGGTCGGGTATGAGGATATATCCTGGGACCAGGCGATCGACGAAGCGAAGGAGAGGCTTGAAGGTATTGATCCCGGCGATTGTTTCGTCATGGTCTCGCCTCAATTGAGCAACGAAGACCTTTATGTCGCCCAGAGGTTTGCGCGTGAGGCGATGAAAACCGAAGAGATCTTTTCTCTCCTGATCGCTGACCTTGGGGCGGACCTGATGCCGTTTTTAGACCTGGTTATGCACGCAAGCCCTTATGATGTGATCGGCGCTGCGCAGGGCATCCTCGCCATCGGATTCGATTCAACCTATGGGTTTGCCCCTATAGGGATAGAGGTCAAAGCCGCTGCAAAAAACGGCGCCAACCTTGTTACCCTCGGCTCCCGTGAATCGAATCTTGACATCCTTGCTGAGACAGCGCACCAGGAAGAACCTTTACGCTGGGCAGGGATGGTTGATGTATCGGCAAAGGCAATGTCGGGCAACGGCGCAAAGAACCTCGTCATCGTGGGGCCTGATGTTATCTTTGGCCCGGGACGCCGCGAGATATTCAACAAGGTCATCGCGCTCAGGGATGCCCACAAATGGAAGGTCATTGTCGCGCACCCTTACACGAACCTGCTCGGCATGCTCGCAACAGGGGCGTTCCCAGGGATAAAGCCGGGCGAGGCGTTGAAAAACGGAGGCAGCACCGCGGCGGTAAAGGGCGCTGCCGTTTATCCCGACCTGAATACAAAGCGGAAGGTCGTCTATGTCATCGGAGAGGCGCAGATTGATGCGGCCCCGCCCTGCGACTACCTTATCTACCAGAACGGATTGCCCCCGGAGGGCGGCCGGCAGCCCGACCTGATCCTCCCGGCGTGTATGTTCACAGAATCTTCCGGGACCACGGTCAGCGCTGAAGGAAAGATCCTTGCCATTCAGAAGGCCTATGAGCCGTTTATGAAGTCAAGGCCTGACTGGTGGATCATATCAAGGATAGCGGAAAAACTGCAAAAAAAGGCGTTCAAATATAATTCTGTCAATGCGATCCAGGGAGATATGAAAAAACAGATAAAAGGATTTTTCAGCATGAAGAAGAGTCTTGAATTTGGAAAGGTCACCATGAAAGAAGGTGGGGACAAGGCCGAAGGCTTTGCCCCGTCACAGGGAAGGCGTACCCTGAAAACCCGGGAGGAGAGCTACCGGGGGGTACCGCTTGCGTCGGTTGTGTCCGGCATGAAGGCCATTGAGGAAAGGAGGCGTCATGAATAAGATCATCGAGCGCACCATGATTGTTCCCAACATGCACCTCCTTGAGGTTGAGGCCCCGGAGATCGCATCAAAGATACAGCCGGGACAGTTTGTCATCGTTCGCGCGAACGATGAGGGTGAGAGGATACCGCTTTCAGTGGCCGACTGGGACGCGGGAAAGGGTACCATTACGATCATCTTCATGGAGGTTGGCGCGTCAACGGGCGCACTGGCCCGCCTGAAGGCGGGTGATTCGGTGGCCACGTGCGTCGGGCCGCTGGGAAACGCCACGGAGATAGGTTATTACGGCACTGTCCTGGCCGTGGGCGGTTGTTACGGAATAGGGAGCCTCTACCCGGCGGTGCGGGCGCTGAAAAACGCCGGAAACAAGATCATAATGGTTTTCGAGGCGCGGAGTTCCTACCTTATTTATTGGTCCAGTAAATTTGTCGCCTTTTCGGACAAGATCTTCAACATAACGCGGGACGGCAGTCTCGGCATGAAGGGGCACATAACAAGGCTCACAGATGTCCTCAACAGCTTGCCGGCCCCCCCTGACAGGATCATCGTCAACGGGTGCACCTATCTCATGGCGCATACCTCGGAGGTAACGAAAGATCTTGGGATACCGACGGTTGTCAATCTGAACCCAATCATGATTGACGGTACCGGAATGTGCGGCGTATGCCGTGTCACTGTCGGAGATAAGATGAAATTTGCCTGTGTTGACGGACCAGAGTTCAATGCTCACAAGGTCGCATGGAAGGAATTCCTGGCTCGGAGAAAGGCTTACATGAACGAAGAGACGATGTACTTCAGGCGCAGCGAACCAACCGTAGTCCATAAAGAGGGGAAATGTAACGAATGAGCGAAGAAAAGACTCCTGAAAAAACAAGCAAGATCGATTTAAACCGGAGAGATATGCCCAAGCAGTCTCCCGAAATGAGAAGCCATAACTTCAACGAGGTGGCACTTGGCTACACGAAGGAGCTTGCCCTTGCAGAGGCGAGCCGCTGCCTGCAGTGCAAGAAGCCGAGGTGTGTCACCGGGTGCCCCGTGGAGATCGATATCCCCGGCTTCATATCCTGCGTTGTCAAAGGGGACTTTGCGGCGGGCATCAAAAAGCTCAAAGAAAAGAACTGTCTCCCTGCGGTAAGCGGACGGGTCTGTCCGCAGGAGAGCCAGTGCGAGTCGCAATGCATCCTGAGGAACAAGGGCGGCGAGATCGCGATAGGAAGGATCGAGAGGTTCCTCGCGGACTGGGAGGCGGCGGAAGGAATTGTCGACATTCCCCCGAGGGCGGCCCCTACCGGAAAAAAGGTGGCCATCGTTGGTTCCGGGCCCGCAGGCGTTACCGTTGCGGGCGACCTGATCCTCCTGGGACATGAAGTAACCATTTACGAAGCCCTCCATAAGGCGGGCGGCGTATTGACATACGGCATCCCTGAGTTCCGGCTTCCCAAGGCTGTAGTGGCAAGAGAGGTGGATTATGTCAGGAAGCTGGGTGTCAAGGTAATCACCGATTACGTGGTGGGGAAGACGCGTTCCATCGACGAACTTCTCCGGGAGTTTGACGCAGTCTTCGTCGGAACCGGCGCCGGACTTCCCTGGTTCATGGACATCCCCGGCGAAAACTTAAACGGGGTCTATTCGGCAAACGAATATCTTACCCGCATGAACCTCATGCAGGGTTACAGATTTCCAAACTCGGCCACGCCGATCAAGAGGCACAAGAAGGTCGCTGTCGTCGGCGGCGGCAACGTGGCGATGGATTCGGCGAGGACGGCGCTCAGGATGGGGGCTGAGGAGGTGCGGATCATCTACCGGCGCTCCCACGCGGAGCTGCCCGCACGTCTGGAGGAGAGCGAGAACGCCGAGGAGGAGGGCGTCATCTTCAACATGCTCACCCTGCCCGTCAAATACATCGGCGACGAGAACGGCTGGCTGAGAGAGATCGAATGCATCAAGATGGAGCTCGGCGAACCCGATGCATCAGGCAGAAGAAGGCCGGTCGAGGTGCCCAATTCCAATTTCCGCATGGAGATGGATGCGGTGGTCTGCGCCATCGGCAATAGTCCCAATCCGCTGGTGCCTGCGACCACGCCCGGCCTTGAGACGACGCGACACGGCACCCTCGTCGCGAATCAGGAAACGGGAAAGACGACCCGCGACAGGGTCTGGGCAGGCGGCGATATCGTAACCGGCGCGGCGACGGTCATCCTCGCCATGGGTGCGGGGAGAAAGGCTGCACGGGCGATCCACGAATATCTCACAACAGGAAGGCAGTAAAGAGGGGGAACGGGGGGCATAGCAAAACGCAACAAGCAGTTGAATCAACAAAAAAGACAGGGTACATCGCCCTGCCTTTTTTGTTGAATTATAGGATGAGCATTGGCGTCGGGCTTGCTATTCCTGGGGCTCACGTCGCCCCCTCCAGCAGCAAAGCTGCCGGAGCCACCACTTCTTGCTCGTGAACTCGCTATAGATTTCTATTTGTAAACACGCAATGAAAACCAGCTCATAGTTCATAGCTCACGGCAACTGCACAAACCAGATTCGTCCTTGCTATCAGCTATGAGCTATCAGTTAAAAGCTGGTTTCATTGCCTCATGACGGTAACCCCTTTCCAACCCATAAACATCTCCTCCGGTGTTTATGAATTCATACAAAAGTGTTACCCATGTCCCCAGAATAATCTGTTACCTATCTCCCCGTTCGGTCAAAGCCTCTTCCGGCTTGGCGGTCTTTACCTTTTCGCTCCTTCAATCAGTGTTCCATTAATGAACTTATGAATAATACTTGATACATACGTTTGGTAGGGCAAGCCTTCTTTGAGGGCCTTTCTTTGTAGTTCTATAAGGTCTCGTTCGGAAATCCGTATATTCAGTCTCTTGTCCTTTCTCAAGGTATTGCGAGCGTACTCTGCGAGTTCCTTTTTTCTCTTGGGAAGATCGGCAACAGGAACCCACTCACCCTTCTCGAAACTGTCCAGTATTTTCTTCTCTTCTTTTGTTAATTTAGTCTTCATGTTTTTCTCCAAGATATAGCTGTGTGGCCTTCCTGCTCGGAATAATCGTTTTCAGAAATAACTCTTCCTCATTCTCAACATAAGGGACAAGATATGCGTAATTGGCCACACAAATGACCATGATTCGTTGTCCGGGGTATGCTTTCTGATTGGGGTGCAGATAGTCGTCCAATATCTCACCCCTTTCAATGAAGAAAACCATATCCTCAAAATAAATTCCCCGTGACGCCTTGAGTGCCACACTTTTCTCCGTGTTCCAGTTTATATTTTTCACTAATCAATATTATCACATTGTGTGCATATTGGCAACATATTCGCACCCGCATCACTTGGGGCAGGACTACATTGGTCGGCTGACCCCTTTACCAAACGCAAAACTCACCGGGAAACCCGTTTCTTGCGCGGTCCGGCGGAGCGTCTTGTCGGACCGGCTTTGGGGACCAATTTGATTTCCAGATCGCAGCCGACGGCCTTTGCATACTTTTTGAGGGTGGTGAGTGATGGGGCATGCTTGCCTGCGGATTCCAGACGTGATACCGAACTTTTTGTTGTTCCCATTCGTTCTGCGACAGCCTCCTGGGTAAGGCCGGACCTTGAGCGCGCTGACAGCATCTCACGGACGAGGAGGTACTCTTCCTCCAGGTTTTCGTATGCCTTACGGAACCCCCCACGTTTCCCGGCATCCTTGAGAAATGCCTCGTGGTCATGGGGAACAGGTTTATATTTTAGATCAGCCATCCCGCACCTCCTTCATTCTCTTCCGGGCTATTTTTAATTCCCGCTCAGGCGTGCCCTGAGTTTTTTTGATGAACGCATGGAGTATCAGGATGCGTCGATTCAGGACAAAACAATAAAATGCCCTTCCAATGCCCTCACTACCACGGGGTCTTAACTCGAATAATCCATCTCCCATGGCGCGGGAATGCGGCATACGCAGATTTGGCCCGAATTCCATCAANNGCGCGGATGGAAATACTCGATGGAGTAGCCCACAAGTAAATGTTAGCATATTTGCTAACAACCGTCAATTAACCTTTGAGCACGCTGTACCGCCTATACCGCTATTTCAGGCTGATGGCCTTCTCGGGGCAGATTTCCTGGCAGCAAAAGCAGACAATACACTTGTCTTGGTCCACCTGTGGAATGTGGCCAACCATCGACAGGGCAGATGCCGGGCACTGGCTGACGCAGGAGGCGCATCCGGTGCACAGATCGGGATCTGCCTGCGGCCGCATAAGGGTCTTGCTGTGAAGCATCGCCTGCGCATTTTCATTGTGGGAGATTGCCTCTCCGCCCAAGGGAGGGAGCTTGAAATCACGGAGTCGTTTGAACTTGCCGATGATCTCGATTGTGCTGCGCCCGTGGTCTCCCAGACCCGCCTCTTTTGCCTTTTGAAGAAACCGGAGCTTGCCGGGGTCGCACCCCATCATCCTCGCCATAACGGCATCGAGGGCCACGGCGTTGTCAGATGCCAGGATCAAACCTATCTCCCTGAGATCGGAACATGCCGGCCCATTCCCCTCCATCCCGACCACGGCGTCAACGATGAAGAGGTCCGGCACCCTGAGGCGGAATACGTCAACTATCATTTCATGGAAGCGTTCCGGGCTGCCCGCTATCCTGTGCAGCCTTGCCTTTTGGGCTCCGGGCAGGAAACCGTAGCTGTTCTTGATCGCTCCGGTCATAACGGTAAGGCCGTGGGTCTTGAATTTCGGCAGGCTGATGATAATATCAGCGTCCAGCACGATCCGGGAGAGGCTCACGGAAGGCATGAAATCAGGATGAAAGCCGACCTGCCGCGAATCGTTCCCGATGTTTTGATAGTAGCCTTTTGATGCTTCCATAAGGCCTGTCCTTTTGAAGGCCTCCTCGTTCGCGCCGTAGCTGAAAAGGCCCGGATTGTCCCCCACGACAATGGAGGCCGGCCCCATCGATTCCACCTGGTCCACAACGGCACGAAGAACCGCAGGGTGGGTGACGATGCCTTCCTTCGCTTCCGAGGCGCGAAGTACGTTCGGCTTTATGAATACCTTCTTCCCCTTAAGCTTCAGGGTAAAGAGCTCGAAAACCCTGGCGACCGCCTTATGAGCGTTCTCGTATGTTGCGGGATGGATCATTACCTTTGACACGGGTTAACACCTCTCCTTATCATACTATACATTGTAGTTTTTGTGCTATTATACATATACAAACCCGGTAGGGAGGTGCAGCATGGAAGATATCTTTAAGGAGATCAGCCCCGAGGGGCTCGTGGACAACCCATTCAGGCTCATCGGAAAGGACTGGATGCTGATAACCGCGGGGACGAAGAAGTCCTTCAATACGATGACCGGCGCGTGGGGCGGGCTTGGGGTCATGTGGGGCAAGAACGTGGCATTCTGCGTTGTGCGGCCCACGCGGTATACCTTCGAGTTCATGGAGCGATCATCGCAATTTACCCTCTCCTTTTTCGATGAGCAGTACCGCGACATCCTGACATACTGCGGGACCAAATCCGGCAGGGAAGTCAACAAGGTGGCCGGGGCGGGGATTACGCCGGTCGTTGAAGACAAGGGGATATATTTCACTGAGGCGAGGCTGGTATTGATGTGCAAAAAGATCTATTTTCAGGACCTGCGGCCGGGCAATTTCTTAGTCCCGGAGATAGAGGAGTTCTATCCGTTGAAGGACTACCACCGGATGTATGTCGGTGAGATCGTACGGTGCCTTTCACGGTAAGGAGGCAGCCATGACACGCTACGCAGGAACAACAAAATTATTCATTATCATCGCCTTGTTATGGATGCCTATATCAATATTTTGCCCGCTGCCGGCACTTGCCGCAGGCCCGGCGTCTGTCGGTTTTGTCGATCTCCATGACGAGGTCCCGTCGATAGCGCTCGACATCAGGTATTATACGGCCCACAATTTTGTAGGGGAGCGGGTCGACGGATACAATGCCCCGAAATGCATCATGACAAAAAAGGCAGCCGGTGCCCTTGCCGGAGTGCAAAAAGAGCTGATGGCCTCCGGTTTTTCACTCAAGGTCTACGATTGCTACCGGCCCAAGCGCGCAGTAGCCCATTTTGTCAGATGGGCGAAGGACATCGACGACACAAAGACGAAAAGGGAATTCTATCCCACCATTGACAAGCGGAACCTTTTCAGGGATGGCTATATCGCCGAAAGATCGAGCCACAGCAGGGGGAGCACCGTTGACCTCACGGTCGTGCCCATCCCCGTCCCGGCCCAGGAGCGCTATGTCTCCGGGCAGGCGCTGCACGAGTGTTGCCTGCCCGCAGAAAAGCGTTTCAGGGACAACGGCATTGACATGGGAACGGGATTTGACTGCTTCCACGAATTATCCCACACCGCGAACAGGGAAATAGGGGACGCGCAGCGCATTAACAGACTCCTGCTCAAGACCCTCATGGAGAAATACGGTTTTGTGAATTATGACCGGGAATGGTGGCATTACACATTGAAGGACGAGCCCTACCCCGACACCTATTTCGATTTCGCCATTGAGTAAGATGATGTGTGATAAGAGAATTTAACCGTGCAACCGGCCTTTTGTCTTGACAATCTTGTTCTGCTTGTACATATTATCACAAAACCATTGCGCAGGCGCGACCTGCCATTGACAAGGGTTGGTTTTTACTATACTATTTGATTTTCATTACCCGTAAAGTACGTTCTACGATGAATACGGCACGGAATCCCATATCACAGGAGAAGAGCGGTTTTTACGGTATCGATGTAAACAACCGTAAATGCCGCCACTGTTTATACTGCGTTCAGCTTTGCCCCGCAAAGGCGATAAAGCTGGAGAAGGACAGCATCAGGATCATCTCTGAACGTTGTATACTGTGCGGGAGCTGTATCTCGGCATGTCCTCACCAGGCAATGAGCTATAAGAGCGGGCTCAGTGACGTAAAGAAGATCTTTTTGACCCATGAAAAAACGATAGCATGCCTGGATCCTTCTTTCCCGGCAGTGTTTGACGTGGGAACACCGAAGCAACTGGTCACTGCTTTGAAAAAGCTTGGTTTTTCCGAGGTCTGGGAAGGCGCTTTCGGCGCCGAGCTTGTAAGCCAGGCTTACAGAGATCTTGTCCAAAAGGCCTCAGACCAACCGATCATCTCGTCCTTTTGCCCGGTTATCGTTTTTTATATACAGAAATATCTCCCGCAGCTCGTGCCGAATATCGCGCGGATCGTGTCACCCATGATCGCCATCGGAAGGGTTGCCAGAAAGATCAAAGGCGAAGGATGGAAGATCGTATATCTCACCCCCTGTCTTGCGCATATGAGCGAAGCGTCATCACCCGAAGTTGCAGGTGCGATCGACCACGTGGTCACGTTCCGCGACATCAAAAACATGCTCGATGAAGCGGGTATCGACAGAAGATCCTTAGATGAGTCTGACTTCGATGGTCCGAGACCTTTCCTTGGAAGGATCGTGTCGGTCATCGGCGGGTTGAACCGCACCATGGGGGATAGTTTCGACGTGCTTGATGATGGAAAGAGCATGACATATGGACGGAGAAGGGCGATCGGCGCACTGAACCAGCTTGCCAACGGCTACATTCAGGCAAAATTCCTTGATTTTCTCTATTGCTCCGGCTGCGTAGATGGTCCTTTTGTTGACCGTGAATTGTCGGTAGTCGGCAGGCGCCAGATCGTAGTGCGCTATGCCAAGGCAGAAATGGAGAAACAGGATGTTTCCAGGGTGCTGGCAGAACTGGACAGCTATGCGGATATTGACCTGAGCCGGGAATTCACGGAGATGGAGCAGAAGCTGCCCATGCCGACTGAGGAACAGATACGGGCGGTCCTCAGGAAGATGGATAAGATGGCGCCTCACAACAACTTAGACTGCAGGGCCTGCGGATACGCTACGTGCCGTGAAAAGGCGATCGCTGTCGCCCAGGGGATAGCAGAGGTGGAATATTGCCTCCCCTACCTTCTGAAGCAGAGCAAAAAGATATACCAGGAGCTTGAAAAGTCCCACCACGAATTGCAGGTTTCCCACCAGGAGCTTGAACAGGCACAGTACCAGCTTATCAGGACAGAGAAGCTCGCTGCTCTTGGACAGCTCGCCGCAGGTGTGGCACATGAGATCAACAACCCCCTCGGGACGATCACCATCTACGCCCATATCCTGCTGAAAGGGATGGAACAGGATGACCCGCGAAGGGAGGACCTTGCGCTTATCATCAATGAGGCGAACCGCACAAAGGAGATCGTTCAGGGTCTGCTGAGCTTTGCCAGGGAGACGAAACTGAAACCGGGCGTAACGAACATCAATGAACTCCTTGGCGATACGCTGGGATTGCTGGTGAACCAGTCGCTTTTCCATAACATAAAGATAAAGAAGGTATTCGCGCCCGACCTGCCGAACACGTTCGCCGACGCGACACAGCTCAAGCAGGTCTTCCTCAACATTATCCTCAACGGCGCTCAGGCCATGGAAGGCAGGGGGAACATGGCGATCACCACGGCGCAGGAGAAAAACCAGATCAAGGTCAAGATCCGTGACAGCGGCCCGGGCATCCCGCCTGAGAACGTGAGGAAACTCTTTAACCCTTTTTTTACAACAAAAGAAAAAGGAACGGGGCTCGGCCTGGCGATTTCCTACGGGATCGTCGAGCGGCACGGAGGCACACTTGATGTGGAGACAGAGCTCGGGAAGGGGAGCACCTTTATCATTTCTCTGCCGATCACGGTGGAAGGGGCACAGGAAGAGGCAACAACCAATAAAGATTTGGTTCAAACTATAAACACAGGGAGAAAGCACTATGGCCAAAAAACCAAGAATCTTGATTATTGATGACGATGTTGATTTTATTGACCTGAACAAGGCCGTCCTTGAGAACAACGGGTACGAGGTTGTGACGGCATTTTCAGGCCGTGAGGGGATGGACAAGGTCAGATTCGAGCAGCCCGATCTTATCATTCTTGACCTGATGATGGAAAAACACGATACAGGGTTTACCTTCGCAAAATCGATAAAGGCAGACCCCGTTTACAAAAAGATCCCCATCCTGATGCTTACATCAGTTGCGGGCGAGACGGGGTTTGGATTTTCTCAGGACCAGGACGGTTACTGGATGAAGACAGACGACTTTCTGAACAAGCCGGTGGCGCCGGAAGACCTGGTGAAAAAGATCAGCGAACTTCTGGAAAAGGCAAAACAGTCAGAATAGCGATCCGGGGATGATCAATGACAGAGGCCGCTAACATACTCGTCGTTGATGACGAGAAAGGTATCCGCGAGGGGTGCCGGAGGATCCTGGCGAGCGAGGGGTTTGCCGTCGATGTGGCGGAAAACGGCAAAGAAGGGCTTGATATGGCAAAGGCCAAACCCTACGACCTCATGCTCATTGACCTCATGATGCCCGTTATGGGCGGAATTGAACTGATGGAACAGGTGCGGCAGCTTGACCCGGAGATCATCATGATCGTTATCACCGGTTTTGCCACCATAGAAACAGCGGTCGATGCCATGAAGCACGGCGCATACGATTACATCCCCAAACCCTTTGCCCCCGACCAGCTCATGGTGGTCCTCAACAGGGGGTTGGAGACGAGACGGCTGCGCCTTCAGGCGGAGCAGTTGCGTCAGGAAAGGGACCAGAAGCTCCTCGAGATCGCAGGCGAGAAGTCAAAGCTCCGTACTATTATGAACTCCATGGCAGACTCGATCCTTGTTATCAACCGGGAGCATCAGCTGGTGCTCTGGAACCCGGCGGCCCTCAAGACGCTTGACCTCGCCGGACGGGCGGAGCTGGGCAAGGATATTGCCGAGGTCATCGGTGAGAAGAATCTGATCGACGTTATCGACAAGGCCTTCAATCCTGACTCTTCCCAGTATACGATGTTTTCCGAGGAGGTCGAGATCGCGGAGCCCGAGCGGAAGACGCTCATGGTCAGCGTTGCCGGCGTACGGGATGAAAAAGGACAGGACCTCGGCGTTGTGAGCACTTTCCGGGATATTACCGCCCTGAAAGAGGTGGAGGAGGTAAAGTCCCAGTTCGTCCGGATGGTCGCCCACGAGTTGAGGGCGCCGCTTGCCGCCATCGAGGGGTACCTGAACGCCTACCTTACAGGCGTTGCGGGAAAAGACCCCCAGTTCAACCGCCAGATGCTTGAACGGGCAAGGCTCAGGAGCAAGTCGCTCATCGAACTGGTGAACGACCTCCTGCAGTTTGCAAGGCTTGAATCAAAGCGCGTCGAGAGGAAGAAGGAACTCCTTGACATGAAGGAGGTCATTGAAAGCAACGTGGAGCTGCTGAAGAACCAGGGGGACAGCAAGGATGTGCAGTTTCAGGTTAATATCCCGGATAAACTGCCCCTCATCGAGGCGGACCGGGCAGAGATGGACCAGTTGATGACCAACCTTATCTCCAATGCGATGAAATATAACGTGAAGAACGGCAAGGTGATCGTCAGCGTAAAGCCCGAAGCCCATTTTCTGCATATCAGCGTTGCCGACACAGGGATAGGGATCGAGGAGCAGTGCCTCCCCTGCATCTTTGACGAGTTCTACCGGGTACGGGGTCCAAAGACCAGGTATACCACGGGCACAGGCCTCGGGCTCTCGATCGTCAAGAGGATCGTGGAATCACATTTCGGCCGGATAGAGGCCGAAAGCACAGTAGATAAAGGTACGACATTCACCGTCAAATTACCGCTGCGACAGGTGGATGCAAGGTAATGATAGAGAGAACGATATTTTAAAAAAAGGAGAAGTTATGGCGAAGAAAGAAACAAAACTCAACCAGATCATGGAAAAGAGGGTCCTGGCGCCCTCGATCACGCTCTTCAGGCTTCATGTGCCTGACATCGCAAAGAAGGTAAAGGCGGGACAGTTTGTGGTCCTGAGAGGGGACGATATGGCAGAGCGTATCCCCTTGACAGTGGCGGAATACGACAGAAAGAAAGGGCAGATAACCGTTATCTTCCAGGCGGTAGGGTCATCGACAAGGAAGCTCGAAAAGTTCGAGGAAGGCGACGCGATCCTGGACGTTGTAGGCCCGCTGGGAAAGTCAAGCCACATCGAAAAGTTTGGAACCGTTGTATGCGTCGGCGGCGGCGTCGGTGTTGCGCCGGTCCTTCCTATTGCCAAGGCGTTGCTTGAGGCGGGCAACGAGGTGATCTCGATCATTGGCGCCCGCACAAAAGATATGCTCATCCTGGAAGACGAGATGAGCAAGGCCAGCACGAAGCTCTATGTGGCGACCGATGACGGGACGTACGGACACCACGGCTTTGTCACCGACGTGCTGAAGCAGATCATCGAAGAGAAGAAGAACGTTGCCCTCGTCATCGGCATCGGGCCTATTGTGATGATGAAGGCCGTCTCCGATGTGACCCGTCAGCACGATATCAAGACGGTGGTAAGCCTTAACACGATCATGGTCGACGGTACCGGCATGTGCGGCTGCTGCAGGGCAACGATCGGCGGCGAGACGAAGTTCGTGTGCGTTGACGGCCCTGAATTTGATGGACACCAGGTCGACTTCAAGGAACTCATCCTCCGCGGCAAGATGTATGACCGTGAAGAGAGGCGGGCGATGTGGGACCACCAGTGCAAGCTTGAAGCGCAGGCAAAGGCGATGAAAAAATCGAGGGTCCGCGAGAGGATGCCCGAACAGAACCCGAAACTGAGGATCCAGAACTTCAACGAGGTGGCGCTGGGCTACACCAACGACAATGCGCTCCGTGAAGCATCCCGGTGTCTCCAGTGCAAGAACTCCCCCTGTGTTGAAGGATGCCCCGTCAGCGTCCAGATCCCTGCCTTCATCAAAAAGATAAAGGAAGGCGATTTCATGGGAGCCATCCACACCATTAAAGAGACGAACAGCCTGCCTGCGGTCTGCGGCCGTGTATGCCCGCAAGAGAGCCAGTGCGAATCAAAGTGCGTGCTGGGCAAAAAGGGCCAGCCCATTGCGATAGGACGGCTCGAAAGGTTTGCGGCTGACTACGAACTGGGGAAAGGCGATGTCCGCGCACCGCAGAAACCGAAGAAGAGCGGCAAGAAAGTTGCTATCATCGGCGCAGGCCCCGCAGGCCTCACTGTCGCCGGCGAGCTTTCGAAAAAGGGCCATGACGTGACGGTCTTCGAGGCCCTCCACAAGGCCGGAGGCGTCCTTGTTTACGGTATCCCGGAATTCCGTCTGCCGAAGGCGATCGTCCAGCGGGAAGTGGACTACGTGGAAAAGCTCGGCGCGAAGATAAAAGTCGATACGATCATCGGCCAGACGACAACCGTCGATGAGCTCTTCAAACAGGGCTTCGATGCCATCTTTATCGGCACCGGCGCGGGCCTGCCGTACTTCCTCAATATCCCCGGCGAGAACCTGAACGGCGTTTATTCTGCCAACGAATTCCTCACGCGGTCGAATCTCATGAAGGCATATCTTTTCCCTGAATATGACACACCCGTCAGGGTAGGGAGCAAGGTCGCCGTCATCGGCGGCGGCAATGTGGCAATGGACAGCGCCAGGGTCGCCAAGAGGCTTGGCGCGGATACGGTATACCTCGTGTACCGGCGCTCCCGCGAGGAGATGCCGGCGCGCGCCGAAGAAGCGCACCACGCAGAAGAAGAAGGCATCGATTTCAGGCTTCTGACGAATCCTATAGGGATCATCGGCGACGAGAACGGCTGGGTGAAGGGCATGGAGTGCATGCAGATGGAGCTTGGCGAGCCCGACGCATCAGGCAGGAGAAGGCCCGTTGAGATAAAAGGGTCAAATTTTGTGCTGGACGTAGATGTTGTCATCGTCGCGATAGGCCAGGGCCCGAACCCGATCCTCACACAGAGCACCCCGGAGCTTAAGCTCAGAAAATCAGGGAACATCGAGGCTGACCTCGAAACAGGAAAGACAAGCATGGAAGGCGTCTTCGCGGGCGGCGATATCGTAACCGGCGCGGCAACGGTCATCCTTGCTATGGGCGCAGGAAGGGCAGCGGCCAAGGCGATCGACGATTACCTGCAGACGAAACAGAAATAACCCCATATCCTTTGGATCCAAAAGGGCAGAATCTTGTGTTCTGCCCTTAGGACCGCCAACAAGGAGAGAACCGATGAAAAAGATCGTTTTGCTTCGCCACGGAGAAAGTACCTGGAACAAGGAAAACCTTTTTACAGGCTGGACGGACGTTGACCTTTCAGAAAAGGGCGTCGAGGAGGCAAAGGAGGCCGGCCGCGTCCTGAAAGAGCAAGGATATATCTTTGACCTTGCCTTTACCTCTGTGCTGAAGAGGGCAATTCGAACGCTCTGGATAGCCCTTGACGGGATGGACCTCATGTGGATCCCCATCTACCACGACTGGAGGCTGAACGAACGTCACTACGGCGCGCTTCAGGGCCTCAACAAGGCCCAGACGGCAGAAAAATACGGTGAGGCGCAGGTAAAGCTCTGGAGGAGAAGCTACGATATACGCCCCCCGGAGCTCGACGAAAAGGACCCCCGCTATACCGGCCCTGACCCCCGTTACCATAACCTTAGAAAAGAGCAGCACCCCCTCGCGGAGTGCCTCAAGGATACCGTTGAGCGCTTCCTTCCCTGCTGGCACGAGCGGATCGTGCCGGTAATCAAATCAGGCCGGCGCGTCCTCATTGCCGCACACGGGAACAGCCTCCGCGCACTTGTTAAATATCTCGACAACATCCCCGACGATGTTATCCCCGAGCTGAACATCCCGACGGGCATGCCGCTCGTCTATGAGCTGGACGATGAGCTGAAGCCCATAAAGAGCTACTATATCGGCGACCCGGAGAAGGTCAAGGCAGCCATGGAGGCCGTTGCGAACCAGGGAAAGGCGAAAAAGACCTGATAAGATTCTTGAGGGTTCAAGGATTCAGGGGATATACGAAACCAGGTCCGGATGGTAATACTGCGCGTTGATCCTGTTCAAGTCCTGGCGGGGCTTGTCGTCAGTCCTGTTTGCGTAATCGTCGTAGAGCGATCGCGCAATCTTCGCGAAGGCGTCGAGCACCTCGGGGTCGAAGTGAGACCCCCTGTTTTCCATGAGTATCTTCATTGATTCATCAAAGCCCAGAGGTTCCTTGTAGGGGCGTTTCGATGTGAGGGCGTCGAATACGTCGGCGATGGCGAAGATGCGGGCTACCCGCGGTATCCCTGTATCGTGTTTGTTCTCGTCATACCCTGAGCCGTCGTACTTCTCGTGATGGCCGCCCACAACGTGTATTGCATCGCCAAGCCACACGGAGCGGCTCACAATGTCGACCCCATACCGGACATGTTTCTTCATTTCTGCAAATTCCTCAGGGGTCAGATTTCCCGGCTTAAGGAGTATGTTGTCGCTTATTCCGATCTTCCCGACGTCGTGGAGAAAGGCACCTTTAAGGAGGGTGCGGATCTCATCGTCATCGAGGCGCATCTCCCGGGCGATGTGCACCGCGTAGATGGTGACGCGGTAGTTATGGATGTCCGTATCGCTGTCCCTCTTGGCAATGGCGCTTCCGAGGACGCTCAGGATCTCCATGTTCGCGTGGAGAAGGTCGGCCGAAAGCGATGTTACCCTGCGGAGAAGCCGGACGATGACGGGATAGAGAATAAGCGCGGTGAGGAGCACGATGCCCGCCACGATCAACGCCGTGAACAATAGTTCCTTACGTGTCTGCGCGAGAACCTCAGGCGATAAGACGAACACACTTTCAATATAGGCTGCCCGCTGATCGGCGCTGTTTTTCAGCTCTGACACGAGATGGATAAAAACAACATCTTTTCTGAGGACCTTCATTCTTTGCCAGGTCCCTTCTCTGGCAAGAGAGGACCGGTCAAAACCCCTGGCTGTATAACTGCTTACCGCGGCGATATGCGGATAGGTATCGTCGGTTGCCTTTGCGATCTCTTTAAAATCGAGATCCAGAATGCGCGTAAGAACAAAATGGCCGTCCCAGGTTCTCATCCTGTCCGACGCAGGCCTTTGCACTATCTGCCGTATCCTCTCGTGGTCGCCGAGCCCGGGCGCATCGAGGTTTTCCATGATGATCCACCTGAGCCGTTCCACCGCGGGCATTGCCCGGTCTATTACCCGGTCGTCGACGATGCTAAATTGCATGAAGGCCACTACAGCGCTCAGTACGGCAGAGATGCACAGGGTCGCTATGGCAAGCCTGAGGATGAGCGTCCGGTGGATCGATCGTTTATATTTCATGCACCATCTCTTTGCTATATTTTTCAACATGACGGGACATTTTGCAACTGCAAAAACTCGCCTCCGATCAATTAATGCCCCGGCGCTTTCCTTCGTAACACACCGTCCCCTCTCCCCTGGAGGGAGAGGGTCAGGGTGAGGGGGCAATAAAACAGCTCTTGGCTCATGGCTGATAGGAAGATCCGTTCAACGTTCTATGTTCAATGTTCAACGTTAAAAAAGGGCAGAATGAGATCGCCGCGTCGCTTACGCTCCTCGCGGGACGCAACAACATCCCCGCTCCCCTTGCGGGAGAGGGCCAGGGCAAAGGTTGCACTTAGTAACAATATTCCCGCTCCCCTTGCGGGAGAGGGCCAGGGAGAGGGGGGGGATGATCGCGGCATCACGGAAGATCCGGGTTGATAATTTTCGAAATGTATGGCATATCAGAATTTGATACACACGATCTCGCACGAACCTTTTGCATCGGGAGGAGAGGCCGTCATGAAAAATCTTTTAGAAGGAATTGAGGAGATACTGCTGATGGGTCCCGGCCCTTCCTGCGTGCCGCCTGAGGTCTGCAGCGCGCTGAGCCGGACAACCATCGGGCACCTCGATCCCTATTTCCTGAACATCGCCGAGGAGCTCAAGGAGATGCTCAGAAGGATCATGAACACGAAAAACAACCTTACGATCCCCATATCGGGAACAGGCTCAGCGGGCATGGAGGCGGCCTTCGTAAACCTCGTCGAGCCTGGCGACAGGGTGCTGATCCTTTTGAACGGTGTGTTCGGCACGAGGATGCAGGACGTCGCTACACGGCTTGGCGGAAGCGTTGACGCCCTCGAATTCGCATGGGGCACTCCCGTTGAGCCGGAGGCGGTGGAAAAAAGGCTTAAAAAGGAGTCCTACACAATAGTCGCCATAGTCCACGCGGAGACCTCAACGGGCGTAAGGAACCCCGTTGCCGAGATCGGAGAGATCCTGAAGGGAAGCGAGACGATCTACTTAGTGGATGCCGTTACCAGCCTTGGCGGGATCGAGGTCCTCATGGACGAATGGAACGCGGACGTCCTCTACAGCGGTACGCAGAAATGCCTTTCCTGCCCGCCCGGGCTTGCGCCCCTTTCTTTTAACGACAAGGCGATGGCAAAGCTGAAGGGACGGAAGACAAAGGTGCCCAACTGGTATCTCGACCTCACCATGATCGCCGATTATTGGGGCCAGAACCGGGTTTACCACCACACGGCGCCTGTGAACATGCTCTACGGTCTCTACCAGGCGCTCCTCTTGATCCTCGAAGAGGGGCCGGAAAATGTGTTCCGGCGCCACAGGGAAAGCCACGAGGCTCTGGTCTCCGGCCTGGAAGAGATGGGCCTTACGATGCTGGTCGAAGAGCCGTACCGCCTCCCCATGCTGAACGCCGTCCGTGTGCCCGACGGCGTAGACGAGCTGTCGGTCCGCAAGCGCCTGCGCAGCGAATTCAGGATCGAGATCGGCGGCGGCCTCGGGTCCCTTGCCGGGAAGATCTGGCGCGTCGGGGTCATGGGACACACGGCGAGGAGGGAGAACGTTGTCAGGTTTATTGCGGCGCTGAAAGAGACGCTGGGAAAGGAATAAACCCGGATTTTCCACGCAGGATAAAAACTTGTGTCGGGATGTCCCTCGCAAACACGCAATTAAACAAGCTCATGGCTCATAGCTCATAGTAAGATCAAATCCTAAATCCGAATATCGCAAGGTTCAATCCTGACGAAGGAGGGACAATCCTAAACAAATCCGAATGTTCAAAATTCAAAACGTAAGAACATGTTTTTGTTTGGAACATTCGATATTTGAAATTTTGATATTGTTTAGTGCTTCGTGCTTAGGATTTAGAATTTCCCGTTCTGAAAAAAGAGGAAAAAACTGCTGAAAGTATATCAGGGAACGGGATCGGCGGTGCTTGAGAAGAAGGCCCTCAGCCTTTGAAGCCAGCGCGCAGGGTTGCGGAGCCTTCTCCAGGCCAGTTGCACGGCAGCGATCTCCCCGCTTCCCAGGGCTATTTCCCCATAAAATTCCTGGTTGAAGGCGGCCACGATAGCTCCTATCTCTTTTGTCAATGCCGGAAACCTTGCCGTGAGCTTGGAACAAAACTCAGATGGCGTTTCGTTGAGGCGGCGCCGGATGCCGCTTCGCCTCGACCATTGCGTGAGCGCTATGTAGTAATCCGCTGCCGTCCTGTAACCCTTCAGCACCCGCCTTGCCTTCCTCGCAAGGAAAACAAGAAGGCCCCACACCCGCCTGATCGCCTGAAGGAGAAAGGAACCCCTTTCCCGGTTAATGCGGCCTGCCCCTGTGCGGGAAAAAAGCCATTTAATGAAATAGACCGCAGAAAAGACGATAACGGTCAGCACGATCAGCCCGAAGACTGTGCCGAGTAGCCAGCCCAATACCTTCAATACAGCCTCCATCCACGCGGGGATGTCAGCCGGTACGATGCGGTCCAGCATGCTTCCCTGCGGATCAGCGGACTGGCTGCCCCCCTTGGCCTGTCTGGGTAAATAGATGAACCGTATTATGCTTATAAAGATCACGCCCAGGTAGGAGGCACCACCCTTGATGAGCCCGTAGCCTGCCCGGGCGGCATTTGCCAGCGGTTGCTGGAAAAAGACCACAACGCTCACCACAGAGGCGAAAACGGCGAGAATAAACCCCAGGACAACGCCGAACCTTCGATATCCGGCGATGAGGTCCGAAGCGGCCGCAACCCGCCCCCTGGTCATCCCTATCGATGCGAGGCCAAAGAAAAAGAATATGCAGGCGAGAGGCCCTGTCAGGGGGTCGTTGATGGAAATATTCCCTTTTACCAGAAGGGCGAATTTCAACAGGAAGAGGCAGAAGAACGCCGCAAGGCCGAGGTCAAAGCGGGAGCAGATCTTCTCGTGGTTTTTCGGCCTTACGGAGAATCGCGCGCCGCCGGCCCAAAAGGCCATAGCCCAGAACACGGATACGACGAACAGGAGCCATCCCATTGCGCTGTGCGGGGCGCCGAAGAACTCAACGATCCATCGGTGGCTGAGAAAGGCTGAGGAAATGTCGTTGAAAATATAGGTGGCCCTGAGCGCCGCATAGGCGATGCCGGCTGCCTGCAGGAGCACAATAGAGATAACCCTCAAGCCCCGGCCGGTGGAAAGGCCGGTGATGACAGCGCCTGCTAAGAATATGGCGGCGGCCTCTGGAAGAGGGATACAGCGCTGTGCTATGGACATCGTGGAAAACGCCGCCCACGCATAAAGCCACGTGAATTCCATAACGGCGCCGGCGAAGGAAAGGAGAACGCCCTCGCTACGCTTCATGCTCTTTGCCCGCATCGTTCATGATGATCTCCTTGAGAGAACGGATGGCCCTCCCGGATCCGGCATAAGGAACGTCCGGCCGTTCTGCGGCAAGATCGCAAACATAATGGATGACCGGTATCCTGCGGCGCCTGAAGTGCTCGCCGGCAGCCTGCGAAGTCTCGTCCTGCCCATAGGAGAAATAAAGGCATGTAACCCCGAAGGGGAGGGCGGTGTTTTGCTTGAGCCCCCGGAGAAGGTCCTGCCCCTTTTCCATGTTGAGGCGAGCCAGCGCCTCCAGGATGGCCTGCACGTATCCCGGGCCTCTTTTAACGGACCTGACGGAAGCTGCCTTTCCTGTCAGGACGGCATCTGTCGCGAACCCCATGGCTATACCCTGCTTGTCGAAGGAGACGGCCAGCGATGCGATTGCTTCGAGGCAGCGCTCAAATTCATAGGAGGCCCCTGACCGGGCAAAGCCTTCTACCGCCACGATAAAAAGCACCTTTTCCTGTTCCGTGGGTTCAAAGACCTTTTCCTGAAGGACATGGCGGCGTGCGCTCGCCTTCCAGTGAATAAACTTCGCAGGGCTCCCGTGCTGGTAATCATGGGTGCCGAGCATGTACACGGGATCGCGGACAGGGCTTTCCGCGCCGGGGATGCCGAAAAAATCCCGCCGGTTGATGGAAAAGGGCTTGAGAGGGATGAGCTTGGGATAAACGACTATCTCATGCGTCTCTTCGATCGCCCGCTCTTTCGGGAAAAAACCGAAAAGGTCGCCGCAGGTGAGGTAGACCGGGCCTACGCGAAAAACGCCCCGGTGCGGAGCCGTCAGCTCCCACTGAAAGCGGCCCCTTCCATGCCAGAGCAGGCTGGCCTCTCCCATGAGGGCACCGTCGTCATCGTCGAAGGTGCGCCTGTGCAGGCCGTTGATGGGGATCCTCGATTGAAACCACAGGGGAAGGAGGGTGTTGTTCTTTACCGAAAGCCCAAGCTCAAGCCCGCTTTCAGGAAAGACCCTGGATGTATTGACCGTTGTGCGGCATTCGATGCCGGAAAGGCCTATCGTTGTCCACAGCTTGGCGGCGCCTGCCACGCAGAGGACGAGCAGTAACAATATAGATAGGTCCCTCTGTTTGAAGAGAAGGGCTGCAATGAGAAGAAGCGCCCCCAGAAAAAGCATTGGAAGGGTGATGAAAACGCTGGATACCCTGCGGCTTATCGCATCCACGGTAAATGCTCATTCAACCGCGACAGGCACGGGTATGGTTTCTATGATCTCCTTCACCACCTGTTCCTGCGTTTTTCCCTGGAGCCTGACCTCTTCATGGAGGATCAGGCGGTGTGCGAGCACAGAGAACGCCAGGTATTTGATATCGTCGGGGAGGACGTATTCGCGCTGCCTGAGTATTGCCATTGCCTGCCCGGCGCGCATGAGGCCCAGAGAACCCCGCGGGCTGGCGCCGAGACTGCATGAAGGGTTGTCGCGGGTGGCCCTCGTTATGTCGGTGATATACTTCCTGACGGGATCCGAGATTCGCACGCCCCTGCGTATCTCCTGCAGCCGGGAAACCTCCTCCGGGGCTGCCACGGCACTCAGCTTTTGCAGGGGATCGTTTTCCTGGAATCGTTTCAGGATTGCCACTTCTTCATCCTGTCCGGGGTAGCCCAGGTGAACGCGCAGGAGAAAGCGGTCGAGCTGGGCCTCGGGCAGGGGGAAGGTGCCTTCGAGGTCAATGGGGTTCTGGGTGGCCATCACGAAAAAGGGATGGGGCAGAGGGTATGTCCTGCCGTCTACCGTAACCTGCCTTTCTTCCATACTTTCAAGGAGGCTTGACTGTGTCCTGGGGATGGTGCGGTTGATCTCGTCGGCGAGGAGCACATGGGTCATAACGGGCCCGAACTGAAATACGAACTCCCCCTTTTGCTGATCGTAGACGTTGAATCCCGTAATATCGGAGGGCAGGAGGTCCGGCGTGAACTGGACCCTTTTAAAAGACGCGCCGATGCTCTTGGCGAGCGATTTTGCGATGAGCGTTTTGCCTACGCCGGGAATGTCTTCGAGTAAAACGTGGCCGTCGGCGAGCAGGGCCACCATAAGCAGCTCGATAGAATCCTCTTTGCCGATGATAACGCGGGAGATGTTCCCGACGATCTTTTTGCATAAATCATAATGCATGGCGATCTCTCCGGAATTAGTTTGAGGAGTAAATGAAAACCGTCACAAGCATATCATATATGCCGCTGATTGTAAAAAGATTAGGGTGCCTGACACCGTAGACCGAGCTTCCTCGCCTCACGACGGTTTGCTATACATATTTCGAAGCCCGTTCTCGGGCGCGAGGGGTAGGCTCCACGAGCTTTGCTTGTGGAGGGGGCGACGTAAGCCCCTATAATAGTAAGCCCGACCCCGATGCTTGAACGATGCATCCGGGTTATCGTTGTGAGGTGAAGATAGTTGCAGATAAATGGGCTTCTCTATGCTATATTATGTATGACACTATATTAGAAACTGTAAAGGAGTACGTACAATGAAAAAGATGATTATTTGCATGAGCATTCTTGCCGTTACGATGGCGGGGTGCGCGACCCAAACGCAGACCGGCGCCCTTGCGGGCGCGGGCATAGGCGCTGCCGTTGGGGCTGGTGCAGGACAGGCAATAGGGCGCGACACGAAGTCCACACTTCTTGGCGCCGCGATCGGGGCGGCAGTCGGGGCTTTGTCCGGGACGGCGATCGGCCATTACATGGACAAGCAGGAGGCATCCATGCGCAACGCCCTGGCCAATTCTGAGGCGGCCAGCATCCAGCGTGAGCAAGAGGTGCTCGCAAAGGCGGAGGCGAGCAGCACAAAGAAATCCCTCGATGTCCTGAAGGTGACCTTCAAGTCGGACTACCTGTTCGCCGTCAACTCTTCGACGTTACTTCCGGGCGCTTATGATGAACTGGGAAGGGTGGCGAAGGTGCTTAATGAATACCCGCAGACACATATCAACATTAGCGGCCATACCGACAGTACCGGATCCGAGGAATATAATCAGAAGCTCTCAGAGCAGCGGGCGAATGCAATCAAGAACGCCCTCCTTGGCATGGGCGTCAGCGAGCCGCGCATGCAAACGATCGGGTACGGCAAAAGCAAGCCTATCGCGAGCAACAACACGGAGGCAGGCCGCCAGCAGAACAGGCGTGTAGAGGTCCGCATCGTAGAACAGGCGCACTCATAAAGAGGTAGCGGTTTAACCCGGATAAGTCATTAGCACAGTGTCGGGCTTTCCTTTAGCGAACCGTCGTGAGGCGAGGAAGCTTGGTCTTTTACGTAAGTAAAAGTTCCGAAGCCGAACGCGAGCNNTCCTAATGGAAAATCTGGGTTTAACCCCGTTATCTCCCGGTTCCTGCCCTGACAACGGAGACAAGTTTTTCTAAATTCACCTTCTTCAACAGAAGGAGGAAATCGAGATCCTCATCTGTGCGGAGAAGATCTTTGATGATCCTGATGAGGTTTTCTTTGGTGTCGTTGGTAGCCGTATTCATTAGTCAGCGTGCCCTTGCCTTAAGGTACACCCCATAACCGAAAATGACAATAAAAAAGAACAGAAAGTTTTCTTCTTGTAAAACATTTTGACTTGGAGGAAAATGGGATAAGAACGGAAATGAAATGCATCAATATCCATCACGTGGGCATGTGGGTCGATAACATCGATGAAGCGATCTCTTTTTGCACAGACATAATGGGATTCCGCTTGCTGACGCGCGGCCCGCGCGGAAGCATCGGGCTGGGAGAGCGGGCCATCATTCATGCCGGCGACTCGCAGATGCTGGAACTGCTGACGGAACCGGACGTTCTGCCGCGCCCCGATTTTCCCGTTCACCCGGCCGGACATGTGGTCGGGATCCCCCATGTATGCCTGAGGGTAACGGATGTGCCGGCCTGGCAGCAGAAGCTGCGGGCGCACGGGTACACTGTTTCGGAGCAATTTCCCGAAACCGGTTATGCGCATACCGAACTTGGTTTGCTCCGGTTGATCTACTTTACGGGCCCGGGAGGAATAGGGTTCGAACTGTTTGAATTTGCAGAGGAGCATCCACTGTCAGGCTGAGAAGAGGGGCGTGCAGCCCCGTGCTTGACGAACAGGGGGGAATCGCAATGAGCAATAATTTGCTTGTAAAATAGCTGCAATGTGAGGAAAATGGAAAAGGCGTTTCATGCTCTTGTTTTATAAAATCACGTGGGCAGTCAGGAGGGGTTTATTATGGTAAGGTTTGCAGATTTTTCGATCCCGGAGGTCTTTAATCAGGCAGAATTTTTAACGGACAGGCACGTAAAAGAAGGAAGGGGTAAGAATACAGCCATCTATTATAAGGACCAAAAGATCACCTATGAAGAGATGGCGTCTATGGTCAACCGGTGCGGAAATGCCTTAAGCAGGGTAGGCGTCGAAATAGAAAACAGGGTGCTTATCCTTCTTCCGGATTCTCCGGAGTTCATCTACGCATACCTCGGGGCCATGAAGATCGGGGCAATACCTATTCCCGTAAACACGATGGCATCACCGAAAGACTATGCCTTCTTCCTTGAGGATTCGAGGGCAAAGGCGTTGATCATCAGCGATCTTCTTTATAAAAAGATCGAGAATGTCCTGGAAGGCAAAAGACATCTCAAGCATGTGATCGTTGCCGGCGAGAAGATGCCGGGCACGTTGAGCTTCGGCGATCTTATGGCCTCCTCCTCCCCCGAACTTAAGGCAGAGGAAACATCAAAAGACGATATGGCGTTCTGGATGTATACCTCCGGGACCACAGGGTTGCCCAAGGGTGTGGTGCATCTCCATCACGATCTCCTTTACTACATGGTTCCTTCCTGCGAAGGGGTATTGGAGATGCAGGAAAAAGACATCGTCTATTGCACATCAAAGATGTTTTTTTCATACGGCCGCAATCACTCCCTCGAAGCACCGTTTATGTATGGCGCCTCAGTGGTCCTGTGGCCCGAATGGTCTAAACCGGAGGACGTCTTTAATGTGGTAGAGAAGTACAGGCCGACGATCTTTTTCAGCGTCCCGACCCTTTATAACGCCCTCTTAAGGGAATGCGAAAAAAGGCCCGTTGATCTTTCGTCTGTTCGCCTTTGCATTTCTGCCGGGGAGGCATTGCCGGAGGATATTTTTGAAAGGTGGTCAAAGAGGTTCGGCATTGAGATCATAGATGCCATCGGCAGCACGGACGTGGGCGGATTATACTTTTCAAATAAGAAAGGAGACGTAAGGCCGGGAAGCAGTGGTAAGCTTCTCCCGGGCTTTGTGGCAGAGCTCAGGGATGAGGAGAGGATAAAGGTATCTGTTGGAGAAGTGGGGACCCTCTGGCTTCAAAGCGACGGCGTGGCAAACTGTTACTGGAAAAGACACGAGAAGAACAAAGAGGTCTTTTGGGGCCCGTGGTTCAATACGGGCGACCGGTTCATCGAGGATAACGACGGGTTCTTTTACTATCAGGGAAGGGCGGACGATATGTTCAAGGTAAGCGGCCAGTGGACGTCGCCCATCGAAATAGAGAATGTTTTAATGCAGCATCCTGCCGTGAACGAATGCGGGGTGATCGGGTTTCCGACCGGAGAGGGTCTTGTGAGGGTAAAAGCCTTTATTGTATTGAACGAAAGCTATGAGGCATGCCCTGAACTGGAAAATGAGCTTGTTGGATTTGCCGGGGATAAACTTGCCCATTTTAAGGTGCCGCGATGGATCTCTTTTGTAAAAGAGCTTCCGAGAACAACGACCGGAAAACTTATCCGTTACAGGCTCCGCCTTGAACAGTGAAAAGGAAACGCCGGAACAGCACAAGGTATTGATCCCGGGGATTCGTATTATCACCGCGGTCTATCGATTGAACCAAACGTAAAAGGGGAACAAAAATCTTCCGGGTCAATTATTCTCTTTGTGCTATAAGAAAAAATGCCGACCCTGAAAAGAAAGGCCCTGCTGCTGTAATACAAAAAACAGCCGATCAGAAAGAAATTATACATTATGGATGACGTGCTCTTTGGGGATGAATAGCTATGGGTTGATCGTC
>DIWM01000025.1 GCA_002428485.1 Deltaproteobacteria bacterium UBA6106 | reverse complement strand
ATACGACATACTATATACGATATACTATGGGTTATGGGCCATGAGCCGGTTCGCCAGTTCGGACGGCTTTACCAATAAAAGCTTCATCGAACAGCACTCGGGGTGTTTCGACAACTCATGCCTCTTGCTGTTGAATCTCGCTATGAGATCATCATCTATAGTGATCAAAAAATCAACATCATTTTCTATGCAATGGATAATATGGCGTATCTCATGCTCGTGGCGATCGCCCGCGTATTTTTTCATGACCGCTTTAACAACAAAATCGATATGCTCGGGGCTCATGGGTAGCCTGGGACAGCTTTTTTTGCTGAAACCCACGACCCTGTTGAGCAATCCCAGCAGGTAACGATTCCGCTCGCCGTCCTTTCCTTCAAAAACAGGATCGATGGAGCACCCCCGGAGCTCTGACTCGAGGATCTTCCAGTTCAGGCCATATTCGATACGCCTGAGGTCACGCCACCGGTCATCGCCATACCAGTCCTGAAAATGTTGTGCGCAGCTCCGCAACGTCTCCACATCGCTTTCGTTCCGGTGAAAAAAGACGGCATTGTCATTCTCTCCGCAGAAAACTTCGTTGCGGATAAAAACAAACAGCGTATCTTCTTCACTTTGCAATCCTTCATGTTCCCGACCGAGCACCTCAAGCTGGTCAAAACAGTCTACAACCTGTTTCCACTTTTCCGTCAGGCCCCTGTCGGCCCTCTCCCACGCTTCAAAGGCTTCAATATTCTCGGTGATCATGTATGTATCGGTAATGCAGCACCCCTCGACATTGAAGGCAATGACCATATCCAGCTCCATAGCCTCTCCCGAGGTGACAAGACTCAAGCGATCCTTTTTGTAATACTCCCAGATGGCCTGCATGGCTCCCTGTTCGAGGACGGCTGCGTCATCTGACGCGTTCGCCCTCGCAAGAAGGCCCAGGGCATGATACCCGACATATGCTGTCAGGCGGCCTTTGTTCCCCATATATCACCTGCCGTAACATGGATAACCCGGAAAAAACACAACATCAATCCATTATAGCAAAAAGACGAAAACATTCTACACAAATTTCCTTTAAATTTTTTCGCATTGCATTACGCGCGGTTTGGTTATATCTTTATAGAGTCTCTTTGCTGATGGGTGTTGATAAAATCGAAAGGGAGTAGAAGATGGCAGCAAAAAAAGATTATTACGAGACACTTGGCGTTGCGAAGGGGGCAACAGAAGAAGAGATAAAAAAGGCATACAGGAAACTTGCCCTCAAATATCATCCCGACAGGAATCCGGGCAACAAAGAAGCCGAAGAAAAGTTCAAGATCATAAACGAAGCCTATGCGGTCCTGAGCGACCCGGGAAAGAGAAAGCAATACGACACTTACGGCATGGGCGGCTTCCAGCAGAGATACTCTGAGGAAGNNGATTTGGCGGCGGCGATATATTCAGCATGATCTTCGGAAGGCAGCAGGGGCGGAGCGGCGGCAGGCAGAGGGCTCAAAACTGGGATTTCGGGGACTACATAACAAGAGAGCAGCAGCCGGAACGCGGCCTGGACCTCAATTATGAACTTGAGATCCCTTTTATGGACGCTATAAGGGGCGGCGAAAAGAGGGTATCCTTTACGACGCACACGGGAACCGAAGACCTCAACGTCAAGATCCCGCGGGGTATCGCAACGGGGAAAAGGTTAAGGCTTCAGAGCAAAGGCAACAGGGACCNNGGGACCCCAGGACGGGCAGACGGGGCGACCTCTACCTGACGATCAAGGTTGCAGAACATCCCTTCTTCAGAAGGGTCGGGAACGACCTTTATGTTACAAAAGAGATTAAATTGACCGATGTACTTCTTGGAACAACCGTTGAGGTTTCCTCCATCGACGGGCCAAAACGAGTCAAAATTCCCCCGGGCCATTTAAAGGTCAGATTGCGGGGCCTTGGAGCGCCCGATGTGGATAAGGGCGGCAGCGGCGACCTCTACGTTGAAGTAAAAATAGACCTCCCGGGGAAGCTTACGGAAACACAAAAGCAGATCGTCGAAACGTTGAAGAAGGAAGGGCTTTAATGCTTCCGCGAAGACATATTCTCGATATATGGGAACTTACCAAAGACGAGGACGACCTTGTCTCAATGGCAACGATCAACCTCGCCATAGATGCCGTCAAACACGTCAATCGTGAGCCGAAAAAGGACCATCTCGTGGAGGCTCTTGAGCTCAATGAATTCATCTGTTATATGTACCCTGCGAAAAGGCCCAGGAACAGATCATTGCTGTATCATATCGTCTCCGATCTTCTGGGGCTTTTAATATACGGAGTGCCGCAGACCCGGAAATATACCATGAATAACATAGAAACGATAAATTACTCGGTGCGGAATATGACGATCTACCCCATCATCGAGGTCTGGAATACCATGAAATCCAGAGTTTATAAGAAAAAACATGGCGGCGGAAGCATTATTGAGGGATTTATCAAAAAGATAGGGATCGAAATGGACGCCATAAGCCGGTATCCCTTCGTAGAAGACATCTTTGAGGAGTCAAGGAACCGCATCAAAGAATGGATTCCATCGCTTGCAAGCTACTACGATAAGAACAAAAAGGTCGTACACAATGCCTACGATGCATGGTGGTCGCTTTGGCTCCCCGGTCACGACCAGGAAGAGATCCTCGCTGCGATGGTTGACAGGCTTTCCCTGCAGGCAGAACGCGACTTCGAGACAACGATCGATAAAGAAAAGGTATTTGCCTCTGTCATGCTCGATGCAGAGGGTAACAAACAGGAAAATGAACAATTTTCAATGTGGTATAAAGAAGGCGTCGATCTTCTTTTAAAAATTTAGCCTCCCGCTATTGACAAAAAGTCCTCAGTATCCTTATATTTTATTTAGCAA
>DIWM01000047.1 GCA_002428485.1 Deltaproteobacteria bacterium UBA6106 | reverse complement strand
CAGGTAAATGCATTTTTCGGGTTAATTCTTCCGCAGGAACCCGCAAGGCAGGCGACACCACCGAAAACATCACCGCCGGAGTAATACCTATATGTATTAAGAAAAACATATAAGGAGGAACGAATGACGTTCATGAGACCCGTTGACATACAAAGGAAAATGAAAGTGAGCAGAACACATTTGTACGAGTTGATAAAACAAGGACTGTTTCCCAGGCCGGTCAAACCTTTTAAAAAGATGTCTCTCTGGAATGAGGCTGAAGTTGACAGGATCATGGAAGCCATTTATAAGAGAATGGATAAGAAAAAAATTAAAGAACTCGTAAGCCAGATTGAGCAGTTGAGGTCAAATTGATGTTTTTAATGTATCAAGATAGTCCGCCCATGCCTGCATCATCTTCTTTCTCTCGTCGATGAACTTCGTCCTGTTGTATGCCTCTCCGAGCGCATCGGGAACGGCGTGTGCCAGCTGGTGCTCGATCACCTCGGGAGGGAACTTCAACCGTTCATGAAGGATCGTACGCGCCATAGCCCTGAACCCGTGAGGGGTGATATCTTTCTTCGTGTCGTACCCCATGCGCCGCAGCGCCGCGTGCATCGTCACGTCGGAGATGGGCCTTTGCCTGCTCCGCAGGCTCGGAAAGAGATACTCCGATTTCAGGTATGACGAGAACGACCGCAACTCCTTGAGCAGGGCGATTGCCTGTTTGGAGAGAGGGACCACGTGCTCCCGTTTCATCTTCATCTTCTCGGCGGGGATCTCCCACAGTCTTTCATCAAACTTAAACTCTTCCCATCGGGCGTTGCGGAGTTCTCCCGGCCGGACAAAGGTGAGTGAAAGGAGCTTGAGGGCGCATCTTACGAGCACGTACTCATACCCGTCGATCGCCCTCATGAGGGCGCCTATCTTCGCAGGTTCGAGGATCGTCGCATAGTGCTGGGGCCGAGACGGCGTAAGCATCCCCCGCCCCAGGTCCGATGCGGGGTCCCTCTCTGCAACACCCTTCACGATGCCATACCGGAATATCATGCTCGTTATCTGTTTTACCCTGTGCGCCGTCTCGATCTTGCCGCTTTGCTCTATGCCCTGTAGGAACTTATAGAGCAGAGGCGTCGTGATCCCAGTGACGGGGGTATCCCCGAAGGCGGGGAGGATGTAGTTGTTGATCCTCTGCAAGACCGTTTCCGCATGTCTTTTCACCCACGTTGACTTCCTGTTCTCAAACCACTCCATGGTCAGCTCTCCGTAGGTCATGGCCCCGTCAGTCTTCTGCGCCTTCCTCATCGCCGAGGGGTCGCCGCCCTCCGCAAGGAGGTCTTTCCCCCGATCTCTTCTGTTTCTGGCCTCCTTCAGGCTTACATCGGGATACACGCCAAGGCTGATGGTCTTCTGCTTTCCCTTCAGGAGATAGTTGAACCTCCACCATTTGCCTCCGGAAGGAGTGACAAGAAGATACAGACCGGATGCGTCGTACATCTTGTAGGGTTTTTTCCTGGGACGCGCGTTCCTGATGCGTATGTCCGTAAGCGGCATAAGGCAGCCCCCTTTTCAAACTCTGTGAAACTGTGGTAACTCAGAACAGGTAAGCATGGTTACCCCAAAAAGTTACCACAGAAAATTGATGGCTGTCAATGGTCTTTAATGGACTCATATGAACAGTCAAAATTGATATCTAACTAATTTTAAAGGTATTTTAGTACTTATAAGGAATTATAAAAACATATAAAAAATAGGCAGTGGCGGAGAGAGAGGGATTTGAACCCTCGGTACGCGTTTTAGCACGTACACACGATTTCCAATCGTGCTCCTTCAGCCTCTCGGACATCTCTCCGGCACATTGTTTATACCACACTCAACGCCGGCTGCACAAGGCAATTCCCATCGTTTATACTGCGGCAAACTGCCACTGTATTTTGGTGTTCCGTTCTGATACAATACAATTCATCATTATGCATTTCCTTCCTGTTACAAACAACGACCTTCGATCAAGGGGATGGGGCTGTCCCGACATCGTACTTGTCACCGGCGATGCCTACGTGGACCACCCTTCTTACGGTGCGGCGGTGATCGGTAGGGTTCTTGAAGCTGCCGGCTTTAAAGTAGGCATCATCGCCCAGCCGGATTGGAGGTCGACCGATGATTTCAGAAAGCTGGGGGAACCTCGTCTCTTCTTCGGTATCACGGCAGGCAACCTCGACTCGATGGTCGCCAACTACACGTCCACAAAAAGGCCGCGCAAAAAGGACGACTTTTCGCCGGGCGGCAGGGCAGGGCTCAGGCCCGACAGGGCCGCCATAGTATACGCGAACCGTGTTCGGGAGGCATACAGCGATGTTCCCATCGTGATCGGCGGGATCGAGGCAAGCCTGCGGAGGTTCGCCCATTATGACTGGTGGGACAACACGGTGCGGAGGTCGATCCTCGTCGATTCCAGGGCAGATATACTCGTCTACGGGATGGGTGAAAGACAGATCGTGGAGATCGCGCAGAGGATAGAAGATGGACGGGACCTCGACGGCATCAGGGGAACAATGGTACTGAGAAAACTGTCAGCGATCAGCCCTCAGCTATCAGCAGATGCGCTGCAAGACACAGAAGGTAGTTCTCGATTATCGATGATCGATGATCGATTATCGGCTTTCGTCGAAATTCCTTCGTACGAAGAAGTGAAAGACGATAAGGACAGGTTCAATGAGGCGTTCAGGGGCATATCCCTCAACCAGGACCCATTCAGCGGCAAAACGATCATTCAAGGACACGGCACACATTATGTGATACAGTTCCCCCCTCCCCTTCCCATGAAACCATCAGAACTGGATCACATCTATAACCTCCCCTATCAGAAGGCATGGCATCTTTCGTACGATAAAGAGGGCGGCGTTCCCGGCTTTGAGACGGTGCGTTTCTCCATCATCTCCCACAGGGGGTGCTGCGGCGACTGCAGCTTCTGCTCCCTCTCCATGCACCAGGGGAGGATCGTCCAGTCGCGGAGCAAAAGATCGATCATAGAGGAAGCAAAGGCGCTCGCAGGAAAAAAAGATTTCCGCGGCACGATAACCGATATCGGAGGACCTACGGCAAACCTTTACCAGGCGAGCTGTTCGCGGTGGGAAGGCAAAGGCGCATGCATCGAAAGAAGCTGCCTTGTCCCAAAGGTATGCAGGAACCTGCTGCCCGGATACGAAGAGAGCATGGACCTCTATAAGGAGATCATGAAGCTGCCCGGGGTCAGGCATGTCTTTATTGAAAGCGGGTTACGGTACGACCTGCTCGTACAGGACCGCGCAGCAGAATATCTGCGTCACATCTGCGCATTCCATATAAGCGGCCAGATGAAGGTTGCTCCCGAGCATTGCGTCGATCACGTTTTGAATATCATGAACAAGCCGTCCTTCGATATATACGAACAATTCGTCAAGAGGTTCGAGGAAGCGAAAAGAAAGGCCGGTAAAAAACTTTATCTCGTCAATTACTTTATAAGCGCCCACCCGGGCGCCACACTTGCAGATGCCCTGAAGCTCTCCCGCTATCTTAAAAAAAGGGGTATCCACCCGGAGCAGATCCAGGATTTCACTCCCCTGCCCCTCACCCTTTCCGGAACGATCTACTATACGGAAAAAGATCCTTACACGGGCAAGCGCATCTACGTGGCAAAGACATTCCGCGAACGGAAGATGCACCGCGCCCTCGTCCAGTACAACAATCCAAAGAACCGCCATCTCATCAGGGAGGCTATGAAGCTTTTGCAATCAAATAAATCCTAGGCCGTGAGGCGTAAGGCGTCAGGCGATTTAACCCCTTACGACTTACGCCTTACGACTTACGGGTTTTTCGATATACGATCTTCACGCTACCTTTTACCTTTCACGTTCATCTCTTCCTCTATTCTCTTTATAAGGTCCTGGGCGGTAACGGGCTTGGCGATGAAAGGCCGCCCCGAGATGTAGCCGCTCTGTTTCGCAACCTCATCTTTCTTCACGAGCGCAGTGAGAAAGATAATCGGTATTGTGCTTGTCAAAGGATCATCCAGCAATTCCTCGGCGATCTCTCCGCCGCTCTTCCCCGGCATTCTGATATCGAGAAGAATAAGGTCCGGCTTCTTGCTCCTGGCGATCTCTATGCCGGATTTGCCGGCAGTGGCAAACAACACCTCGTATTGCTTTGTTCGTTCGAGGTTAAACTTCACCATCCTGCAGAAATCTCTTTCATCGTCAACAATAAGGATCCTCTTTTTCATCATTCACGCCCCTTGCCAGGGTTATGATAGTGTCGCCGGAAGTACAAGCAGCACGCTTGTGCCCTTCCCTGCCTTGCTCTCTATGCTGAGGTACCCCTTATGCCTTTCCATAATATCGCGGACAACAGCAAGTCCCAGCCCAATCCTGCCCCGGTCCGTCTTCGTTGTAAAAAAGGGCTCGCAGACCCTGCCGAGGTCATCCTCCGGGATGCCGCATCCGTTATCCGTTATCATGATCGCCACGCTTTTCTTCCCCGTTTCATACAGAACCGGCTTCACCTCTATTGATATGATCCCATCCTCCGGGATCGCATCCACCGCGTTTATGAGCACGCTCACGAGGGCTTGTTTTATTTCGTTCCTGTTCACCTTGCATCCCGGCAGAGATGGAGAAAAATCTCTTCCTACCTGTATATAGCCGGTATTGAGCCGTGGCCCGAGCAGCGTGATGCTTTCATCAATAAGCGTTCTCATGTCGCTTATCTGCTCCTGGCCTCCGGAGGGCCTGGCAAAACTTAATATATTCTCCAGCATACCATCGATCCTCGATGCCGCGTTCCCGATCATCGTCAGCGTCTTTTTTCGTGTATCATCAACAATATCTGACAATCCCAAAAACTCTGAACCCTGCAATATTATCGCCAGAGGGTTCTTTATATCGTGGGCGATCCCTCGGAAAAGCTGTCCCACTATAGTCATCTTGTGCGATTCGATCATGTTGGCGCTAATGCTGCCTGGAACTTTTTCAGCATCTTTTTTTTTCGTTTTCCTTCCACTCATCTTTCTACCCCTGCGTTCAAAATTCTGACGTGATCTCTTTTCGTATTATCATAGAAGATATTGCGTAAAATTCAAATACATAATTATGGACGTCCCCTGGATTACAATACCATCTCGATGAGGAACGGGCCCGGTTCTGCGAGCGTCCTGCCGAGCACGCCGGCGAGTGCTTCGGCGGTGCTTACCGATGCTCCTGGAACGCCAAAACCGGCTGCAACCTTTACCCAGTCTATCGCCGGGCCGTCAAGCCCAACGAGCGACCTGATATTAGGCCCCGGAGATGCAACGCCTGCGCGTTCGAGCTCCATCTCGAGGATGTGGTAGCTCCTGTTCGAACAGAGGAGGGTCTTCACGTTGAGCCCTTCACGCGCCTCTGTCCAGAGCGATTGAACGGTATAGAGGGCGCTCCCGTCTGCCTGGAAATTGATGACAGGCCTGTCGGGACAAGCAAGGGCCGCACCGACGGCACAGGGCATACCGTAGCCTATGGAGCCGCCGGTGATGGTCAACAGCGTATGCGGAGGCGTTCCTGCCGCGATCTGGTAATAGGGAAATCCCGTGGTAAGCCCTTCGTCGACAATGATCGCGCCTTCGGGCTGCAGCGCCGCAAGGACGAGACTGATCTTCTTTCCGGTCAATTCTCCCGCAGGAATGTCAGGGCGCTTCAATGGAGCAAAGATATGGTCATCCATGGTCGTCCCTTTTGGCGCGCGGAGGGAGTCAGCGAGGTGTTCCAGTACGGCGATCATGTCCTGGCCGCCCGTACCGATCTGAATCTTTTCCTGGTTTCGCGAGATAATAAAGCTGTCAATGCCTTCGTAGCCAAAAAATGTTACCGGGTCGTGCGCCCCCGCTATCACCACCGTTTCATATCCGGAAAGCATGGCGATCGCGTCTTCCGGAAAATAGGGAAGACGGCTCACACGGGGCAGCCCCGCCCCACGCTCCATATATCCCGGGAAAGTCTCCGTGACAATATTGCAGCCCGTTGCGGCCCTGATCCTTGCCGCCGCCTCAAGGCCTCTTCTTCGCAGGGCCCTCCTGCCGAGCATGAGGGCGGCCTTTTTGCCGGAACTCAATGCCTGCTCCGCCCTTTCCATCTCGCGGCCATCTATAGGGGCAAAGGAAAATCGGGCCCCGATGATCTCCGCCCCGGGACATTCCCGCAGCTGGTGATCGTGGGGAACGATCAGGCTCGCTATCCGACCCCCAAGCGCCCCGGCTATGGCATCCGCCACATCGCCTGAGATACGTTCGGCGGATCCGTTTGTCCGCTGCCATCCCGAAACAGTGCCGGCGAGGGCCTCGATGTCCATCGTCAGCGGAGCGTCCGCAGGGCGGTGCCATGTCGCGTGCTCTCCAATGACGTTCAGCAAAGGCGTGCCGGCCCGCCTTGCATTGTGAAGATTGGCAATACCGTTCGCAAAGCCGGGTCCCAGATGAAGAAGGGCCATTGCCGGCTTTCCGGCCATCCTGCCGTAACCGTCTGCGGCGCCGGTGCAGACGCCCTCAAAGACGCCGAGGACCGCCTTGATGCCCGGTACTGAATCAAGGGCAATAACGATGGGCAGTTCGGTTGTCCCTGCATTGGCAAAGCAGACCTCTACGCCGGCCTCTATGGCAGTTTTCAAAAGTATCTCCGCGCCGTTCATGGTGTCCTCTCCTTTCAGGGAAACACCCTTGCCGTTCCCCGATCGGGATATTTTACAATTATACCGTTCAAAAATACCAAAAATATTTTATAATAATTCCTTAAGGGATATTACATGGACAAAGCCGGTAAGAAAAAAGATGAGCTGCTTAGGGAGATATCCGATCTTCGCGAGTGCGTTGTGCGGTTTGAAAAGGTAGACGCAGAGCGGAAGAATGTCGAAACAGCGCTGCGGCAAACAGAAGAAAAATACCGCAACATGTTCGAGAACGCAACGGAGGGGATATTCCAGACAAGCATCGACGGGAGGTTTCTCAGCGCCAACCCGTCGCTTGCCCGTATCCACGGATACGACTCCCCCGAAGATCTCATTCAATCCATAACGAACATCAACCGGCAGCTTTATGTAAACCCCGCGAACCGCATTGAGCTGGTCAACCTGCTTAAGAAACATGGAGTGGTACAGAACTTTGAGGTGCAGATGTACCGCAAGGACAGGAGCCTCCAATGGATACTGATCAACATCCGGGAGGTAAGGGACGACAGGGGCAACGCCCTGTACTACGAAGGGACAATGCAGGACATCACGCGGCGGAAAAAGGCAGAAGCGGCCCTCATGGAGAGCGAGGAGCGGTACAGGACTGCCATAGAGCACTCCAACGACGGCGTGGCCATCATCCACGAAAACAAGCATCAGTATGTGAACAAGCGATTTGTCAAAATGTTTGAATACGATACTACTGACGAGATCATCGGAAAACCGGTTACCATCGTCGCCCATCCCGATGACGTGGAAAAGCTTATCAGCATAAACAACAGGCGTCAAAGAAACGAACCGGTGCCGTCGCGATACGAGTTCAAAGGCATCACAAAGACAGGGAAGACAATCTTTATTGAAGTGTCCGCCGCCGTTATCCCTTCCCGCGGCATATTCGTTTACCTCGTGTATCTCAGGGACATTACCGGGCGCAAACAGGCTGAAGAAACGTTGCGGAACGAACGCAACCGGTTCCGGGTCCTTTCTGACAATGCCCCCTTCGGAATCATAATGATCGACCCTCAGGGGGCATTTACCTATATCAATCCAAAATTCAAAGAGCTTTTCGGTTACGACCTGAATGATGTGCCCAACGGGAGGAATTGGTTCAAAAAGGCATTCCCCGATCCGGTCTACAGAAAAAATGTCATCACAGTCTGGACGAACGATATCAAGCATTCGAAGCCCGGGCATATGCTCTTCTCGAGGACCTTCGATGTGATCTGCAAGGATCAGACATCCAAAACCGTCAATTTCATCCCCGTACAGCTTGCCACCGGCGAGCATATCCTTACCTGCGAGGATATCACAGAGCGTATCCAGGCCCATGAGGCCCTGATCCAGTCCCGCAACGAACTGGAAAAACTGAACAGGGCAAAAACCAAGGCGGTAAATCATATCTCCCACGAATTAAAAACCCCCCTGTCGGTCATACAGGGCAACATAAGGATCCTGAAGCGCAAACTTGAGCATATGCAGCAGCCGTACCAGACCATAAAAGGGCTTTTGGAATCCCTTGAGAGGAACCTGGAGCGGCTTCTCAATATTTCAAAAGAGACGGACAGGATCTTCAGCGTCTCCCACGAACTCGAGGCAGGGGCAACCCTCGATGAGCTGGAGCGCATCTGGCAAAGGATAGAAGGGCTGTCCGATATCCCCCGGGATATACGCACCCACTGGAACATCGTGAAGGAGTGGATGAGCCAGTACATGGCCGGAAGCACCCTCTCCTTCCAGTTGATCGACCTCTATTCGTTCACCCTCCCCATCATTGAAAAGGCGAAACATGCGGCAGCGCACAGGGACATAAGCTTCGAGGTTGAGGGACAAAACGACCTCTTTATCTATATGGACCCTGTCATCCTGAGAGATATCGGGGACGGCCTTATCAAGAATGCTGTGGAGAACACACCTGACGGAGGGAAGGTCAAGATTACCGTGGAGCAGCAAGGCGACATGGTTCTTTTGAGCGTCACCGATACCGGCGTGGGGATAACCGCTGATGATCAGCAGTACCTCTTTGACGGGCTTTTTCACACAAAAGACACGGAGATGTATTCATCGAAAAGACCCTATGATTTTGGCGCCGGAGGAAAGGGGCTCGAACTTCTCCGTATGAAGTTCTATGGAAAACGGTTCGGCTTCGATATCTCGCTCGCGAGCACGAGGTGCAGATTCATCCCCACCGACCACGACCTCTGTCCCGGGAACATCTCACAATGTCCTCACTGCACAACAGATGAGGACTGCTTTCAATCAGGGACAACTTTCACGGTATCCTTTCCCGTGGGACAAAAAAACCCGTAAGTCGTTAGGCGTGAGTCGTAAGGCGGAAGGCGTGAAGGGAAAAACCGAAGGACGAAGGATAACACATGTTCTATGTTCAACGTTCAGAATCTTACTGTCATCGCGAGGGCGCATGCGACGTGGTGATCTCATCCGTTGGGATTGCCACGCCCTGCGGGCTCGCAATGACACGATTATTTTATGCAGCAGTTTTGAATTGGTTCTCCCCCTTACGCCTAACAACTTACGCCTTACGGATTTTAATGCCTCACGCTTTACGCGCTTATTGCTGATGGCTGGTGGCTGACTATGACCCATGTATCGGTTGAGATAACAGATATTGCCTTTCCCAACAATTACGGCGTTGCCAAAAAGGATGGCAGGGTGATCTTCGTGCCCGGCGGTGTCGCAGGCGACGTCGTCCGTATCGCGATAGCAAAAGAAAACAAGGGCTATGCCTATGGCGCGATAGAGGCCATCGAAAAACCTTCACCCTTCAGGACAGACCCGGTATGCCCGCACTTTGGTGTCTGCGGCGGCTGCACGCTGCAGGACCTTGCCTACGAAAAACAACTTGAGCTGAAAGCAAATTATCTCAGGCAGACGCTGAAGAGGATAGGCGGGTTCGATGTCGATCGTATGGAAGTAATGCCGATCGTGGCCTCGCCTGATAGGTATTTTTACAGGAATAAGGTTGAGCTCGCCTTTGGAGAAAAGGACGGTGAAATCATCCTCGGGATGAGGGAACGCGTCTCGCCTTTCCAACAATACGGCGCTTTCGTTGTCCCTGTCGCAGCATGTCCTGTCTTCAGTTCCGTTATTGAAGGCATCGTGCCTGTTGTCAAAGAATTTGCCGGCAAAGAGGGGCTCGCTTCATACAATGTGATCACCGGGAAAGGATTGCTGCGGCACCTTATCGTGAGGGAATCAAAAACCACCGGTGAAATAATGATCACGCTGGAGGCAACGCAGCGAACCGTTAAAGGCCTGAGCCGGCTTTTTGAGGCGCTTAACAAAGCTGTTCCCCCGGTAAAGAGCCTCTATCTCTCGATCAATAACAAACATGGGGGCGCCATATACTATAACCAACTGCAGCGCGTTGCCGGGCAATCATATATTACTGAAAATATCGCCGGGATGACGCTCAGGGTCTACCCTCAATCCTTCTTCCAGCCAAACACAAAGGCGGCCGGTGTGCTCTACGGGAAAATAGCCGAGGTTGCCTCTCTGTCAGGTGATGAACAGGTCCTGGGGCTGTATTGCGGCATGGGTCCGATCGAACTTTATCTTTCACGCTGCGCGCAAACAGTTACAGGGATCGATTCGTTATCTGGGAATATCATCAATGCGAGGGAAAACTGTCTTATCAACAATATCGGGAATTGTGTTTTTTATGCGGGAACGATCGAAAAGGCCCTCAGGGAGATTGCGCCGTCAAAAACAGGCCTTCTCGTTATCGATCCTCCGCGAAGCGGCATCAGCAAGGACGGCATGGAGCTCATCGTCAGGCTTAACTCCCGGGGAATAGTTTATGTCTCCTGCAACCCCGCAACCCTGGCCCGCGATCTCAAGGTCTTTCCCGGCCACGGCTTAAGCGTTGTGAGTATAACCCCTTTCGACTTCTTTCCCCACACCTCCCATCTGGAAACCCTTGTGTATTTAAAGCGCATGTAAACCGCTATCGGCCAATTATGAAATTTTACCCATTTCGTGCTATGCATGAAATGGGTAAAATAAGGTTCTATAACGAACAGCAAATCCGAAATCCGAATTTCTAAATCCTAAACAAATTCAAATGTTCAAAATTCAAAACGTGTTGAAGGGCTTCTGTTTTGAACATTTGATATTTGGATTTTGATATTTTTTAGGATTTCGCGCTTAGGATTTAGATATTGTTTCGGATTTGGTGCTTCATTCTTGCCATGAGCTGTTGCTCCGGTTATTCGATAGTGGATCACGTTCAATTAATGTTACACTATGCGCGAGATGAGGAAGCGGCCGAGAGAACCCGAGGCGCCTGCTGAACGGTATGAAACGATACGCCATTTTATAACGGCGCTCCTTGAAGAACAGACCCTTACGGCACGCGACATATCGGTCTACGCGAGGATCACCGAGAAGGATGTCAATGACCATCTGGCGCATATCAAAAAGACGGTCCGGAAGAACAACGGGCACTTCATCGTTGAACCTGCCCGCTGCGAGCATTGCAATTTTGTATTCAGGAAAAGGGGGCGGCTGACCAAACCGGGCAAATGCCCATCCTGCCACAGCACGCTTATCCGGGCACCGATGTTCCACATTAGCTCATAGCTGACGGCTCATGATTCATGGCAGAATCAAATACTAAATCCGAATATCTAAATCCTAAACAAATCCAAATGTTCCAATGTTCAAATATCACAACATGCATACAGTTTTTACGTTTAGAACATTTGATACTTGAATTTTGATATCGTTTAGGATTTGGTGCTTAGGATTTCGTGCTTGGTTTTACTTTGAGCTATGAGCCATGAACTATGAGCCGCTTCTGATTCATTGATTTTTCGCGCATTTTCTGTTATATATTTCGGTTAAATATGAGGGATACTATAGTAAGGGTGTGGCGTGGAGAAGCACAGGCCCTGAGGCTTATTCTCTATATCCCGCTTCTCCTTCTGTCTGCCCTTTACCGGTTTTGCCTTGTTGTTAGAGAATGTTCATACAGGAAGGGTCTCCTGAGGATTGAAAAGGCAAGGATACCCGTCATCAGCGTCGGCAATATAACCCTCGGCGGAACAGGAAAAACGCCTATTGTGGACATCGTAGCGCGAAGGCTAAAAGAAAAGGGTTTTAACCCGGGGATAGTGACAAGAGGCTATATGAGGAAAAGGCAGGGCACCTTTCATGTTGATGCCGGGAAGGATACCGCGGAAGAAGTCGGAGACGAGGCGATGATGCTCGCAAAGAGATCAAAGGTCCCCGTCATCGTCGGGGCAAGCCGCGCAAAGGCCATTGAAAAAGGGATAGAGATGTTCAATATCGATACGGCGATACTCGACGACGGATTCCAGTTGAGGAACATCAAAAAGGATATGGATATACTTGTTCTCAACGGAAGGCAAGGCGCGGCAGCCAAAGGTCTTTTTCCCCTAGGGCCGTACCGGGAACCCGAAGAACGTGTGGGTGAAGCAGACGTTATCCTCGTCAACAAAGGCGAGCCTGACAGCAGGACGCAATGCAATGCCGGAACGATACCGACGTTCCGCGTCGAATACAAACCTGCCCATCTTTACAACATGCGGAACGATCTCTTTGCCCATTACAATTTCATTGCGGGAAAACGGGTTCTCGCCTTTTGCGGGCTCGGCGACAACCAGTCATTCTTCGATCTCCTCAAAGACCTGGATGCAGAGGTAGTCCATGCCATATCCTACCCGGATCACCACGTTTATACGGAAAAGGATATAGAGAAATGCGCATCCTTCAAGGATGTCCAGTGTATGGTAACAACAGAAAAGGATGCGGTGAAGATGGCCCGGATGAAACTTCCGGAGAATCTTTTCTACCTTTCCATCGATGTGGTCATCGAGGGAGAAGAGGAACTGCTGGGGCTGATCACGAAAAAGATACGTTCACACGGCAACGAGGCAACAAAAACGGATTCAAGAACCGGGTTTTAGAAGCTAAAGGCTGAAGGCTGTCGGCTGACAGCCTGGCAATTATAAAAGAGGTGCCTATGTCAGACAGGGTTTATATCTTTGATACTACATTGAGGGACGGAGAACAGTCGCCGGGCAACACGATGAACGCCCAGGAAAAGCTCAGGGTGGCCAGGCAGCTCGAGATCCTCGGGGTCGACATCATAGAGGCAGGGTTCCCCATAGCCTCTGAAGGCGATTTCGATGCCGTACGGCAGATCGCGGGCGCAATAAAGAACAGCGAGGTCGCCGGCCTCGCCAGGGCGAATAACGAGGACATTGACCGGGCATGGGGAGCCATAAAAGGCGCGGCAAAACCCCGTATCCACACGTTCATCTCGACCTCCGACATCCATCTCAAATACCAGCTGAAGAAAAACAGGGACGAGGTCATGAAGATCGCCGTCAGCTCTGTCAAAAGGGCGAAGAAGTACACCCCCAACGTCGAGTTCTCGGCAATGGACGCGACGCGGAGCGACAGGGATTATCTCTGCCGCGTCTTCGCAGAAGTCATCAATGCGGGGGCGGTGACGATCAATGTGCCTGATACGGTCGGGTATGCGGTACCCGAAGAGTTCGGCTCGCTGATACGGTATATAGTAGAAAATGTCCCCAACATCTCCAAGGCGAGGATCAGCGTCCACTGCCACAACGACCTGGGGCTCGCAGTGGCGAATTCGCTCGCGGCGATCATGAACGGAGCCCGGCAGGTAGAATGCACGATCAACGGCATCGGCGAGCGGGCGGGGAACGCTTCGCTGGAAGAGATCGCCATGACGCTCCGCACAAGGAAGGATATCTTTCCCGCCGGCACCCGGATCAACACGGAAAAGATCTATCCTTCGAGCAGGCTAATTACCTCCATCACGGGCGTGCCGGTGCAGCCCAACAAGGCGATCGTCGGCGCCAACGCCTTCGCCCATGAATCAGGCATCCACCAGGACGGCCTTCTGAAGGCAAAGCTCACCTACGAGATAATGACGCCTGAGTCGGTAGGGATCGCAAAAAGCTCCCTTGTCCTCGGGAAGCATTCCGGCAGGCACGCCTTCCGGGAGAGGATAGAGACGCTCGGCTATGACTTGAACGACAACGAGCTCAACCTCGCCTTCAATAGGTTTAAAACGCTTTCGGATATGAAAAAGAACGTCTACGACGAAGACATCGAGATGATCATCATGGACGAAGTGTATAAGATACCGGAGCGATACAAGCTCGTTTATCTCAATGTGAGCTGCGGGAACACTACGGTCCCCACTGCTACCGTCAAACTCGAGATAGACGGCACCGTATTGCAGGATGTCGGCGTCGGCGACGGGCCTGTAGACGCCACCTACAAGGTCATAAAGAAGCTCGTCAAGACAACCAGCAAACTGATCAAGTTCTCCGTCAATTCCATTACCAGGGATATGGACGCCCAGGGAGAGGTCTTCGTCAAACTCGAGGAAAAAGGCCTCGTATCCATCGGGAAAGGCGCTGACACAGATATCATCGTGGCAAGCGCCAGGGCATACATCAACGCGCTGAACAGGCTTGAATATATGAAAAGTAAAACAGTCGAGGTGAAATAATGGGCATGACAATAACGGAAAAGATACTCGCATCGCACGCCGGGAAGGAATTTGTAGAGCCGGGGGAGATCATCGACGCACAGATCGACCTTGCCCTTGCCAATGACATCACCGCGCCGCTGTCGCTCGAAGAGTTTGAAAAGGTCGGCGCGAAAGATGTTTTCGATCCTGAAAAGGTCGTCTTGGTCATGGACCATTTCACCCCCAACAAGGATATCCTGTCAGCGGAAAACTGCAAGAAGATCAGGGAATTCGCAGCAGAACACAAGATCACCCATTTTTATGAGGGTGGAAATTGCGGCATCGAACATGCCCTCCTCCCGGAGCAGGGCCTCGTCGTGGCCGGCGACCTCGTCATTGGGGCAGACAGCCACACCTGTACCTATGGCGCCATGGGAGCCTTCGCGACCGGCGTTGGGAGCACAGACCTCACCTACGGCATGATAAAAGGCCATATATGGTTCAAGGTACCGGAAAGCATCAGGTTCCATTGCTACGGGAAATGGTCAAAGTGGGTAACGGGAAAAGACCTCATACTCCACATCATCGGCATGATAGGGGTAGACGGCGCGCTGTACGCGGCCATGGAATTCGACGGGGAAGCCATCTCCGCCCTCTCCATGGATTCTCGCTTCACCATAGCGAATATGGCTATCGAGGCAGGCGGCAAGAACGGGATATTCAGGGTCGACGAGAAGACCATGCTCTACATGAAGACCCACAGCAAAAAACCATACAGGGTCTTCGAAAGCGACCCCGACGCCAGGTACCGGCAGGTCTTTGAGATCGACGCATCGAAGATCGAGCTAAACGTCGCGTGCCCGTCGCTGCCTTCGAACGTGAAAAACGTGCGCGAGCTGGGAGATGTCGACATAGATCAGGTTATCATAGGCTCATGTACGAACGGGAGGATCTCTGACCTGGAGGCGGCCGCACAGGTATTGGAAGGGAACAAGGTCTCAGGGCACACTCGCTGCATCATCATTCCCGCCACGCCGAAGATCTACCGTCAGGCCATGAGGGAGGGCTACTTTGATATCTTCCTCGATGCAGGGTGCATCATATCGCCGCCCACATGCGGCCCCTGCCTTGGAGGACACATGGGCGTCCTTGCAAAAGGAGAAAGGGCGGTAGCAACGACGAACAGGAATTTCATCGGCAGGATGGGACACCCGGAAAGCGAGGTCTATCTTGCAGGGCCCGCAGTTGCGGCGGCAAGCGCGATAAAAGGAAGGATAGCACATCCGGAAGAAATATGAACCAGCTGAGAGCAGAACACCCGTAAGGCGTGAGGCGTAAGGCGTAAGGGAAAAAAGGAGCCGATAGTAAACAAGACGAATTCAATAAACTCGACAAACGTTATAAACGGGATTTTTTTGCTGATAGCTGATAGCTAAAAATGGAGGTTGTATGCTTATCAAAGGAAGGGTATGGAAATTCGGCGACAACATAGACACAGACATCATTATCCCTGCGAAATACCTCGCGATGACGGACCCCAAATCGCTCGGTGAGCACTGCATGGAGCCCATTGCCCCATCATTTCACGAAAAAGTTATGGCAGGCGATATCATTGTATCGGGATCAAACTTCGGGTGCGGTTCTTCGCGGGAACATGCCCCCATCGCCATATCCGCGCTCGGCATCCCCCTTGTGATCGCGAAAAGCTTTGCAAGGATATTCTACAGGAACGCCTTCAACAAGGGGCTGGCGCTGCTTGAGGCAGACATTATCGATAACATAGATGAAGGGGAAGAGATCGGGATCGATCTCTCATCAGGGGTTATTCGCTGGAGAGACATGGAGGTAACGGCAAAACCTATACCGCCATTCATGGTGGAGCTCATCAATAAAGGCGGGCTCATCAATTACCTGAAAAAACAACTGGAGGAATAACATGAAAACCTACAATGTAGCCGTTGCCGGTGCAACCGGAGCTGTCGGAAACGAAATGATCAGCGTCCTTGAGGAAAGGGATTTCCCTGTGAAAAATCTTATCCTTCTCGCATCTTCAAGGAGCGCCGGGAAAACATTGCCTTTCAAGGGAAAAAGCATAAAGGTCCAGGAGCTGAAAGAAGATTCTTTTAAGGGGATCGATATCGGCCTCTTCTCTCCCGGCGGCTCGGTGAGCATGAAATTCGCTCCCATAGCCGCTGCGAGCGGATGTGTGGTGATAGACAACACGAGCGCATTCAGGATGGACCCCGATGTCCCCCTCGTCGTCCCTGAAGTGAACGAGCACGCGATCGCAGGGTATAAGAACAAGGGGATCATCTCAAACCCCAACTGCTCAACGATCCAGATGGTTGTCGTCCTGAAGCCGCTCCATGATTTCGCAAAGATAAAGAGGGTCGTTGTGTCGACATACCAGGCGGTATCGGGGACAGGCATGAAGGCGATCAAAGAGCTGGAGCAGCAGGTGCTGAACATCTATAACGCACGGAAGGTCGAGATCAAGGTCTATCCCCATCAGATAGCGTTTAACTGCCTGCCGCATATCGATTCCTTCCTCGACAACGGGTACACAAAGGAAGAGATGAAGATGGTCAACGAGACAAAGAAAATCATGGAGGATCACGGCATTGCCGTCACCGCCACGACTGTCAGGGTTCCCGTCTTCTACGGCCACTCCGAATCGGTAAACATCGAATTTGAAAAAGAGATAACCCCGGCAAAGGCGCGTGCCCTGTTGAAGAAGGCCCCCGGCGTAAAGGTCGTCGACGACCCGAAAAAGAACAAATATCCGCTCGCGATCAACGCGGCAGGAAAGGATGATACCTTTGTGGGCCGCATCAGAAGGGACGATACGGTATCGCACGGCCTGAACATGTGGATCGTTGCCGACAATATCCGGAAAGGGGCAGCCCTGAACGCAGTCCAGATCGCAGAGGCGCTGATAAAGAAATATCTGTAAACCCGTAAAATACCGTGAGTCGTGAGGCGTTAAATTCCGTAAGGCGTGAGGCGTAAGGGGAGACAACAACGTCTGTTCAGTCCGGATGATTCCCCCCTCTGATACCCCGCAGAACGCGGCAATCTCACTTTTCGTTTGTCTCGTTCCCTGAATTGCATCTGACAAGCATCCAGTATCAGGTTTTGGTTTTCTCGCCTGACGCCTGACGCCTTACGACTTACGGGTTTTGGTTCTCTTTCGGTGCTTGCGTCTTCTGTATCTTATCTATCTCCTCTTCGATGTCGCGGATGAGGAGTTTCAGCTTCGAGATCGAATGTACGCGCTCCCCTATGTAACCATCTTCCCTGCTTATCGTTTTCTCTGAAGTAAATGTATCGTATACGTATTCACCGATCTCGGCATATAATTTCTGTATGCCGTGCCGGGCCTTCGTGATATCGATGTATTTCTTCTTTCCGATCGTTGCCTGCTTCTCGACATTGAAGGCAATGTCCTGGGCTGTTTCCCTGAGCGTCCTCAAGCCCTCTCCTGTCTTCTTCTTCAGGTCATCGATGAGCGCCATTTCGCCTCCTTCATGGTTATGTATGAATTAATATACGTATCTGTTCTGAATTTTTCAAGCAATACCCGCAACCCCTTGAATCCTTTCACCCTCTTAATATTGGAATAATAAAATGATTTGACTAAATAAGAACTCCTATGTATATAGACTAATATAGATATAAAATATCTGGAGGTGTATGCCATGTTTAAGAAGATAGTCTGCCCGATCGATTTTTCAGAATACTCAAGCGAAATTGTCTCCTACGCAACAAGCATCACAAAAAAGTTCAACGCAGAACTGCACCTGTTTCACGTCATACCCAATCTTAATTATTTTACGCCCTACGAGTCATTCCTTACTCCGGAAAACCTCGTAGCGATCGAAAAAAACATCAGCACAGAAGTAAACAGCGATTTCGACAAGATCATCAATAAGATAGATATCCCCGTAAAAAAGATCATAAGGACAGGCGTTACCTTTTTAGAGATCATTGATTATGTAAAAACCGAGGGGATTGACCTCATCGTCATGGGAACCCACGGGCGAAGCGGGATCGAGCATGTCCTCATAGGGAGCGTGGCGGAAAAGGTCGTCCGGAAAGCCCCCTGCCCTGTCCTGACGATACGGCCAAAGGGGAAATCGTTCCAGATGCCGTAAAGGAAAAGCGGCTCATAGCTCATAGCTCATGGCAAGGACAAATCCTAAATCCGAATTTCGCAAGGTTTAATCCTGACGAAGGAGGGACAATCCTAAACAAATTCGAATGTTCAAAATTCAAAATGAACTACCCCGCAGCAAGCTGCGAGGTATCATCCGGATTGAACATTTGATATTCGGATTTTGATATTGTTTAGGATTTGGTGCTTCGAATTTCGTGCTTGATCTTGCTATGAGCCATGAGCTAAACGAGGTGTTCGTACAGTTCCCGGATGTTCTTAAGCGGTATGATCTCAAGGCCCTGGACCTTTTCAACGCCTTTCGGGCAGAAGATCTTCCTGATCCCAAGGCGTTCGCACTCCCTGACCCTCATGTCCATGTAGACGATCTTGCGGATCTCTCCCGTAAGGCCGACTTCCCCGAACAGGGCAGTATCCTGTCCGATGACAATATCTTTAAAGCTTGAAAGGATCGATGCGGCCACGGAAAGGTCTATTGCCGGCTCATTGACCTTCATGCCGCCGGTGACGTTCACATAGACGTCCCTGTCAAAAAAGGGTTTCCCGATGGCCTTTTCAATGACGGCAATGAGGATAAAAAGCCGGTTGACATCATACCCGAGGGACAGCCGCTTGGGGATCGAGAAGTTCGTTTTGGGCGTTACAGCCTGCACCTCCAGGATGATAGGCCTTGACCCGGTGATATAAGGGAAGAGCGTGCTGCCTGAGCCGATGTCCCCTCTCTCGGAAACAAAAAACTGCGACGGGTTCTCTACGCTTATGAGCCCCTCTTTTCTCATCTGGAATATGCCGACCTCATCGACGGGCCCATACCTGTTCTTGATGGCCCGCAGCATCCTGTAGGGAAGCATCTTGTCCCCTTCAAAATAAAGCACCGTATCCACCATATGTTCGAGGATCTTGGGGCCGGCGATAGCGCCTTCCTTTGTCACGTGGCCGATGAAGATGAGCGTTGTATCCATGGATTTCATCGCCATCGTCAATTTCGAAGAGACATCCTTTATCTGGCTCACATTCCCCGGAAGCATAGGCAGGCTGCTGTTATAGACCGACTGGATTGAGTCGACAACAACGAGGTGATATGTTGTTCCTGTTGCGGCTTCAAGGATATCATCAAGCTGGTTCGTTGCAAGGATCGGAAAATTACCGTTGAGGTTCAACCTTTTTCTCCGCGAGGCAAGCTGCTTCAATGATTCCTCGCCGGAGACATAAAGGACATTCAGCCCGAGCTCGACCATCCGCGCCGCTATCTCAAAACATAACGTCGTCTTGCCTATCCCGGGATCCCCTCCGAGAAGTATCGATGAACCGATCGTGAGCCCTCCCCCCAGGACCCTGTCCATCTCATCGATGCCGAGGATTGTCCTCTCTTCGGTAATATCGTCATCGGTAACGATGACGGGACTTTTCTTCTCCTGCGATTCGACCGCCTTATCGACCTTGTATTCACGGATCGTATCCCAGCCCCCGCACCTGGGGCATTTCCCCATCCACTTGAAAGTCTCATACCCACAGGCATCGCATACAAAAACTATCTTCTTAGACAACTATTCCCCTTTAACAGCTCATAGCTCATGGCTCATAGCGAACTCGATGATCGATTATCGATATTCGATACTGACGGCTATCTACTGTTCACTGCCTCTGCGTGTGTAATTTTATAAGATCACACTGATATTTCATTACCCTTGCGATCCACTCCTCCGTCTTCGGGAATTCGCGGGCATCCAGCTCAAGGGTTATCATCCCGTCGTATCCGAGCCTCCCGATGGTATTTAATAATTTGACGATCGGAAGGTCGCCTTTGCCGAGAAAGAGATGGCTTTTGTGCAATCCATGGTCGCTAAGATGGATATTTTTTAGCCTGCCGGTCTTGAAGACGCGCAAAAAACCAGCGACAATATCATCGCCGAACGTCCCGAAATGGGTGGTGTCAAAGGTAAAGTAGAGATTCCTTTCAACGCCAAAATCAACGAGGTCTTTCAGGTCATTGAGGATAAAGCACGTGAGCATCAATCGGGTCCCGGTCCTGGGCATATTTTCCACTGCGAGGAAGACGTCGTCGCATCCCAGCTCCTTCTGAAAGTCCTTTATCTCCCTGAACCATTTGAGGAACTGGACCTCCATGGCAAACCACGAAGGCGGGTGAAAGTTCACCACCTTCGCGCCTACGGTGCGCGCGATATCTATCGTCCTGGTCAGAATATCGGCCGGTGTTCCCCATGTCTTCATCTTCACAAAAGGGGCGTGGATAGAATAGACGGGGAGGATATCAAGGCAGTTCTGTACCCTCTCGAGATAGCCGTCGCTGTTGAATTTCATGTCTATCAAAAGGTCGCAGCCGTCGAACCCTGCTTCCTTTGCGTAGAAAAAGATGTTCTCGATGGGCAGGTGGAAAAGACATCCGGTAGAAAAAAGGATCTTCATACTGTTATGATATTCTCGTCGTTGTCGGTGAGGACCCTGTAGCGTCCCTTCTCCATGATGATCGTGTTTTCAATGCCACAGGCCCCTTTCCGCGGGAACACCATCTTCGGCTCGATCGCGAAGACCATCCCTTCCTCGATGGGGTACGTATGGGTCGCCGCAATGTAAGGGAACTCTGCAAGCTCGATCCCTATGCCGTGGGCGAGGAAGCGGACCTTGTGGGGCTTGAAGCCAAGGTAGGCATCCCCGTAACCCAGCCTGTCGGCAAGCTGCTTCGAGTACTCAAAGAGCTCTTTGCTCGTCAGGCCCTCAAGCGCCTTATCGAGCACCCTGTAATGTATCTCCCTGCACGCGTCGTAGGCCTTTGAAAAAAGATCGGGCATCTTTCCTATGGCATACATCCTTGTCTGGTCAACCTGGTAACCGTGATAGCAGATACCGAAATCGACAAGGATCGGCTCGTTCCTCTTGATCTTCTTCATGCTCGCGCCCACAGGAAAGGCAGGGGAGAGCCCGAGGCCGCCCATCGGTGAATCGGACTGGCTCACGATGCTCCCTGTCCGCCCGCTCAGGACATGCCAGGTATAGGCCTCGTAATTGAGCGAGCGGACCCGTAAAAGGCCCTCATGCCCCATGGCCTTTGCACGGGCCTCAAGCATGCCGCCCAGCTCGATCTCCGTCATTCCTTCGCGCAGAAGCTCAGGCACCAGGGCATAGACCTTCTTCTGTATCTCCGCAGCCTTTTCCATCAGCGCTATCTCGAAGGGCGATTTGAATTTCCGGACCTCTTTGGTCAGCGGGGATACATTGACAAATTCCGCATCGCCGAAAAGCTCCTGAAATTTTATGACGTCGTTGTAAGGCACGACATCAAGCTGCATCCCTATCTTCTTCATCGGCTTCAGGTGTCCCGGGATCTCCTTGACGGAGCGCATGGGCAGGATCTGGCCGATGGGGGATTCCCTTCGCGCCCTTGATATCTCCCTTTTGACGAACAGTACCGGCTCATCGTCGGCAGATACAAAGAGGAGTGAATCCTGCATTGTGCCGGAGAGATAATAGTAATCGATCTTGTAATGAAAAAAGGCCCCATCCAGAGAGGCCTTTTTCATCAATACCTTTACCTTCGCGATCCTTGCGTCGATCTCTTCTTTTGGCGCGTATTGCATGGTCCCGGTTACTTATCTTTCCAGACCGGCTTTCTCTTTTCCATAAAAGCTGCGATCCCTTCCCTGGCGTCGTCCGTGGCCATACAGCCTTGCAGATAAATGATCTCCGATGCCTTGAGGGCCTGGAGGAAATCCAAGCTGAGGCCTGCCTTGATCGCCCTTTTCGTCCACATCGCCACCGGCCTGCTCTTGTTCAGATAATCCGCGAGATACTTGTCGGCTTCTGCCTTAAAATTCTCCGCCGGCAATACAGCGGTTGCCAGTCCAATGGCCTGCGCCTCTTTCGCGCTGATTATCTTGCCTGTCAGGAGAAGCTCGTAGGTCTTCTGGAGGCCGATGATCTTCGGGAACCATGCCGCAGCAACAGGAGGGTAAACGCCAACAGCGATCTCGGGCTGACCGATCCGCGCCTTCTCTGACGCGATCACGATATCGCAGAACGACATAAGCTCACATCCGCCCCCGAGGGAACGGCCGTTCACCAATGCTGCGGTGGTCACATCCATCCCTGCCAGGTGGCGGAACATCCCGTGGAACACCTCGATCATCTCATCCACCTTGTCAGGCGTATGGTCGGCAACATCAACACCGTCGCAAAATGCCTTCTCGCCCGCATGGTCAAAGATGAGGAGCTGTATTGATGGGTCTTTTTTGATCTCCATCAGCACCTGATTGATCTCCTTCATCATGACGATGGTAAGCCAGTTTGACGGCGGGACATTCAGCGTAATCGTTGCCGCCTTGTCCTTCTTTTCATACAGAATATGCTGGAATGCCATGGTAATTCTCCTTTCTTTTTACAACAAATATGCTATGCGCACAGCGCTAAGCGCCCTGCAATAAAAAAAAGGGGGGCGTAACACCCCCCCCCTATGGATTCTTGTTTCGTTACTTCGCCTGCGGTTTGCCGAAGATCTGTTCGAAATATGCCTCGTCGTTCAGCGCACCCTGTGCAATGAGCTGGCGGTTCTTGATGAAGTCGATGGTGTCCATACCGGTGATCTTCTTGGTATTGAACGCGCCAAATCCTGCAAATGCCTCGCCCATCATATTTACTGCCAGCCAGTACCTGTGGTCGTTCTTGACCTGATCCCAGAAGAATTTTTTCTTCTGCCTGATGCCGTCGATAGATTTCATCAGGCATCCGGGGAAGAGGTTCGCAAATACCCAGATAATCCTCTCAACCTCTGCGTCGAGGAGTGAGAAATCGTATTTGTTGTTTTTCAACTGCTCGTTCACCCATGCCCTGGCATCCTTTGCCTCCTGGCCTGTCTTGGGCTCACCGTAGACGATCTCGCCGTCTTTTACATAGCTATCGGTAATAACCTGCGGGTTCCTTACCCAGTTGCCCTTGTCGTCTTTCAGGACAGGGATTGCCTTTGAGATAAGGTTTTTGGCCTTCATCTTGTATGCTGACCACATCTCGCAGCTTACGCAGTTCCACATTGCGTCTTCAGCGGTCAGATACCATGGAAGGAAGTCGGAGGCGCCGCCGACCGGTGCGGAACCGTGTCTTGGACCCGCCTGTCCGAAAATCGCAAGGTCGGATGCAATGGCGATGTCGCAGGCAAGGCCGATCTCCTGGCCGCCCGCCACCCTCATGCCGTTGACGCGGCAGATAACCGGCTTCTTGCACATAAGAATGGAGTCTACCATGTTGTTGAAAAGTTCCATATACCAGCCGTACTCTTCCGGCCTCTTGCTGTAGTACTCTGAATACTCTTTTGTGTTGCCGCCCGTACAGAAGGCATTCGGGCCTGTTCCGGTGAAAATCGTTGCGACTACTTCGCGGTCTGTTGAAGAGTTCTCAAAACCCGCGATAACGCCTTTTACCATATCGGTGGTATAGGAGTTATACTGAGCCGGGTTGTTGAGCCGGACCCATGCAGAATAGAGACCCGGTATTACATTGCCCTTAGGGTCCTTCAGGGGTTTCTTTTCATACACTACACAGGGGGCTTCCGTTCCCCAGTGATCCGACCCATGTCTGCTGTGGTCTTTCATTTCGTGTTCTCTTGGTACCCACTCTAATCCCATATGCTTCCTCCTCTAATGTATTTTATTTAAAAATCGGGTTTCAGGACAACCCTCTTTTCAGGCGAACCTGCCTTGTGTATCTCGTCGAATGTCGCCGCTATGGTGCTCATAGGCCTTACTTCGACAAAGGGATCGATCACGATCTTTTTGCTCAATACCATATCGAGGACGATGGGGTAATATTCCGGCAGGCAACCCCATGTTCCTATCACCTCGGCATCAAAGGCCATCAGTTTGGAGAACATGTACTCGCTCTTTGACATCCCAAATCCGACAAGGATCAGCTTCCCGACAAACGAAAGCAGGTCAAGCGCCAGTTCCTGTCCGGCCTTTGTCCCGGTTACCTCAAAGATCTTCCAGCCTGTATTGGCAAGGCCTTTGGATTTTACAAAGCTCCTCCACTCGCCGACGACGTCCTTGTTCGTCTTGTCAAGGGTGCTGATCACGGCATCGCAGCCATAGCCGAGCGCCCTTTCGAGCTTCTTGGGATTCCTTGCAATACCAATAACGGTTTTTGCGCCAAGGGCCTTCACGGTCTGCGCCATATAGACGCCGACTCCGCCGGTCGCGCCGATAACGATCACGTTGTCGCCGGGCTGGAGATCAGCCCTTTTCGCTGCCTGGTACGGGGTGGTTGCCGCATCCGCGATAACTGACAGCTGCTCGAGCGCATACCCTTTTCTGTCAGTTACCAGGCAAAGGTCAACGGTAGGAACAGGGATATGGCTTGAAAAACCGCCGTAGACGCCGATCGAGTTGCCGGGCATCTTCTGCGCTAGGCACCTGTTGCCCCTTCCGGTCTTACAGAGGATGCATTTCCGGCAGGGCATAACCGCGGGGATGATGACCTCTTTGCCGATCCATGCGGGGTCGCCGGCCACCACCACTCCGCTTATCTCGTGGCCAAGGGCCAATGGCGGTTTGCTGACCGTCGGAACGCCGTCATAGAAATATCCAAGGTCGGTATGGCATACACCACACCCTGCGACCTCTACGAGAACCTCGTCCTCTTTCAGTTCGGGAACAGGGATCTCTGCCATGGCAAGCTTACCGGGTGTAGTCTCTTTTGTTTCTCTGTTAAAAACTGTCGGTTGAACCATCTGCCACTGTTTTATTACCTTCGGTACATCAGCCATTACAACACCTCCTTATATATTTGAAATGAAAAGATGATAGCGCCTCTGTCTTTTACGTCATACCGTAACCGCCGTCCACGCACAGAAGCTGCCCTGTTATATAGCGTGCGTCGTCTGATGCAAAAAATACAAAGGCCGGTGCCACATCCTCCGGCTCAGCATATCTGCCGAGGAGTATCCTCTTTACGTAGATCTCTTTTAGCTTCTCGTCTGTGGATATCTTCTCTGTCATGTCTGTCGTAACAATGCCGAGGGATATAACATTCGCCGTGACGTTGAACTTCGCGAGCTCCCTTGCCATTGATTTTGTCATAGATATGACGCCGCCCTTTGCAGCGCTGTAATTGATCTGTCCGATGGTACCCACAACACCGGCCACAGAGGTCACATTGATGATCCTCCCGTAGTTCTGCTCCATAAAGTATTTAGACGCCGCCTTGACGGTCAGCCAGGGGCCTCTCATCTGGACATTGACAACCTCGTCCCAGGTCTCCACTGACATTTTATGCATCATCGCGGGCTTTGAAATGCCGGCGTTGTTCGCAATAATGTGGATCGAGCCGAAGTTCTGAACGCAGGTCTCGACGATCTTCTGGGCGTCGGCTTCCTGCCCCACGTCGCCTTTCACTGCCACGGCCTTTCTTCCCATTTTCTTTATCATTTCAACTACTTCGTTAGCAGCCTTTTCATTTCCTGCGTAATTGACGACAACATTTGCGCCTTCCTGCGCAAAGGCCAGGCTGATCGATCTCCCCACACCTCTGCCACCGCCTGTAACTACAGCATTTTTGCCCTCTAATTTCATGACGGCCCCTCTCTTTTTTTTAAATTTGTGAAAATTTTAATAAGACTTATATTATATGTCAAAAAGAATCTATGTCAAGACAAAAAGCATAGTTATTCAGGCAATTTTCCACTAAGTTTTGTATTGCAAATTTTCCCCGGATATTCCATCATTGGAAGAGCTAAAGAAGCTATCAGCAGGCAGTGTCGATAATCGATAATCGATCATCGAGTATCGGGTTTGCCATGAGCTGATGGCTGATCGCTAATAGTTGAAGGAGGTTACATAATGAACGTTGTATTGGAAGAATATAAGGATGATGTCTTTACGATCACCCTCAACAGGCCGGACAAGAAAAATGCCATGGACTATGACCTGCTCCATGGCCTCTACACGGCGCTGAGGAATGCCGAGGACCAGAAGGCGCCTTTCGTTGTTATACGCGGGTCCGGGAAGGCGTTCTGCTCCGGCGGGGACATCGTCGCCTTCAACGAAGCCGAGGATGCCGAAGCCTTGATCGACGCAGAGGCCGGCGTGCTTCACGAGGGCATCAGGCTCATCAGGAATATCAACGCCATCGTCATTGCGGTCATGGAGGGGGTTGCCGTGGGGGCGGGCATAGGCCTTGCCCTGGCATGCGACCTTTCTATCGCGACCAGAAATACGATAATGAATATGGGCTACAGGCGGATCGGCCTTACGCCTGACGGAGGCGGCAGCATATTCCTCCCGAGGCTCGTAGGGGCAAAAAGGTTCAACGAGTTCTATCTTTTTTCGAGAAACATCACCATGGCAGAGGCGCATGCGCTCGGGCTTGTGAATGTCGTCTGCGAAGAGGAAGAGCTGGAGGCAAAGCTCGCGGAGATGATCAGGGGTCTGAAGGCCCTTCCGATGGAGACGATAGGCAGCTTTAAAAACCTCGTGAACCATTCGCTCTTTCACGGGCTCGACATACATCTTGACAAGGAAAGGTACTATGTCTCGCAACTTGGCGGGACAAAGCTCTTCAAACAGAGGCTGGGGGATTTCTTCAAAAAGAGGTAGCGCGTGAAAGGTCTTTATCTCTTCTCGATCTTTGGCTACATATGCATACTCTGGCTGACGGGCATCTATGTGACGCGGAAGTCACGTTCAACAGAGGCCTACCTCGTCGCCTCCCGCAGCCTCTCCGTGCCCTTTCTTTCGGTGCTCATAGCAGGGACATGGATCGGCGGCGTATCGATCGTTGGAATGGCACAGGGTTCGTACATCCACGGCGTGAGCGCCTTGTGGTTCCAGGCAGGCATCTGGATCGCCATGTGCGCCACAAGCGTCCTCCTCAACAGGATCCTCAAGGAAAAGAAGACATACTCCATCCTCGATGTAGTCGGGGGACTCTACGATAAGAAGACAGCAAAGCTCGCAGGGATATTGCAGCTCATCTTCTCAATATGGATCGTGACAATGCAGATCGTGGGAGGCGGGGCGATACTCACGGTGATCCTTCAGGGACAGCTTTCATTCCGGGAGGGGATGATACTTACCGCAATAGTATTCACCCTGTACAACGTCATGGGGGGCTTCGTCGCCACCGCTTACACGAACCTCATACATATCGGCGCCATAATATTCGGCATATTTCTGGGGGGCCTCTACGTCGTCTTCAACACAGGCGCCCTGTCGCAGATGGCACGCCAGGCACACTATTTCAATCCCTTCGGCGATCTCGGCGTAGTCCAGGCGCTGAGCTGGGCATATATCAACTTTACCCTCGGCGTGCTCGCGCAGCCCGTCATCAATACCGCGTCGGCGGCGAAGACGCCCGAAGAGGGCAGGAAAGGCATCCTTATCGGGAACTTCATATCCATCCCGGTGGTCGTCATGGCAGCGCTCTGCGGCATCGTCGCAAAATACGTCTTTCCCGATATCCCCTCCATCTCGGCATTGCCCGCCCTGCTCAACATCGTGCCGCCCTTCATTGCCGTCTTCTTCCTGCTCAGCATGTGGGCGCCGCTCATGAGCTCGGGCTCGCCCTTTCTGATGGGCGCCACGACCCTCGCGATAAAAGGGTACATAGCGCCCGCCCTGAATATCAGCAACGACAGGGTGCTCCTTCTTGTTTCAAGGCTTACCACGCTCTCGATAGGCGCAGTCTCGCTTCTTCTGGGTTTTTTTGTAAAAGAGATACTGAGGGAGGTCACGTGGATAGCGGTGCTATTGAGCGCCATCGTCTACATCGTCTTTATCGGCTGGGCATGGAAGCAGGTCCACAGCCTCTATGCGTTCCTTTCGCTGCTCGGGACCATCGTCATCCTGATATTTTCCTTTGCCTTCGGCAGCTACAAGGTGCTTCATCCTGTATGGCCCGTCACGCTCTACATATTCATCATCATGGGCATCGGTGTACTGACAAGAAAACATTGCAGGGGGCGGGCAGCATAATTATTCCCCCTCTCCCTGACCCTCTCCCGCCAGGGGAGAGGGGATGGTGTGAAGTCCCGAGGGGAGAGGGGATGGTGTGAAGTCCCGAGAGGGGAGAGGGGATGTCATTTCGAGATGTCTATTCTATGAGGAGGTGTATGTATGGATTTAGTCGGAAGGGTCAGGGCTATCATTCTTAAACCAAAAGATACATGGGAACAGATTAAAGGAGAGGAAACAACGATCAGGGATTTGTACATGTCATATGCGGCTATCCTCGCGATCATTCCGCCCGTTGCGACCTTTATCGGATGGTCGATCGTCGGCATGTCCTTTATGGGCTTTAGCTACAGGATACCCTTTGCGAGCGGTGCCGGCTACGCTGTCTTTCACTACGTGCTGTCCCTTATCGCCATCTATGCTGTGGCCTTTATCATCGACATGCTGGCGCCGAACTTCGGTTCTCAAAAGAACATGGTCAGCGCCATGAAGGTCGCCGTCTATGCGAACACCCCGATCTGGATCGCAAGCATCCTCTTTATTTTTCCCGCTCTTTCACCGATCGTTATGATCGCCTCGTTGTACTCTCTCTACCTTCTTTACCTCGGCCTTCCCGTCCTTATGGAGACCCCGAAAGAGAAGATAGTGGGGTATATCATTGTTGTCATCATCGTGAGCGTCATCGTCTTTTACCTCACCGGCATGATCGCCCGCGTCGTTATACCGAGCAGGGGAATGATGATGCCGTGAAAACCAGCTCATAGTTCATGGCTGATGGCTGATGGCAGGAAGAATCAGGTTAAGGCTGAGGCTGAGGAGAACCGGATTTGCTTAACCTCAACCTTAGCCTTGGCCTGCCTTTTTGTCTGCTGTCTGCTGATGGCTGTCTGCTGATCCTTTAGTTACCAAAAACCAATCCTTTTTACTTTTATTATTATCAACACACTGATGTGTTAAAACAACGGCGTTCCGGGAATCGTGAACGCCATTTTTTTTGATCGGCACAGACACCGGCGTCTTCAACCGCAGCAGGGACGAAGACGCCGGTTTTATTTTCAACCCGGATGTGTCGTGATGGCATCGGTGTCGGGCTTTCCTGTAGCAAACCGTCGTGAGGCAAGGAAGCTCGGTCTTTTGCGTAAGCAAAAGTTCCGAAGCCGAACGCGAGCGAATGGAGCCGCAGGAGCTTAAATGAGCGTGTTTGCGGGGAAAGCCCGGCGCTGATGCTCATCCTTGTAGAAGATCCGGGATAAAAGGAGGTATAGGGTGAAAAAGTTATTGATGGGTTTGTTGCTGTTGTTTCTTTTTATTGCCGTGGCAGGAACGGCCTTTGCCGCAGAACCACCCAAAAACGACACCGGGGATACGGCGTGGCTCCTCATATCCACAGCGCTTGTCATGTTGATGACGCCGGGCCTTGCCTTTTTCTACGGCGGGATGGTTGGGCGGAAGAACGTCCTCGGCATTCTCATGCAGTGCTTTATCATCCTCTGCGTCGTCAGCGTTCAGTGGATCCTCTTCGGCTACAGCCTCTCCTTTGCCCCGGGCAAGGGTTTTTGGGGGAGCCTCGAGTGGGCCGGTCTCCGGGGTGTGGGCTTTGCGCCCTATGCGGATTACGCCGCTACCATTCCCCACCAGCTCTTCATGGTCTTCCAGATGATGTTCGCGATCATCACGCCCGCCCTCATCATCGGCGCCTTTGCGGAGAGGATGAAATTCTCCGCGTTCCTCGTCTTCATGGTCCTCTGGTCGACATTTGTCTATGACCCTGTGTGCCACTGGGTGTGGGGTGTTGGCGGATGGCTTAAGGACCTTGGCGCCCTCGACTTCGCCGGGGGTACGGTCGTGCATATCAATGCCGGCATCGCCGCACTGATGACGGCGGTATTCATCGGGAAGAGGCGGGGAAGCACGCAAAAGGCGATCCTGCCGCACAACCTCCCCTTCACCATACTCGGGACGGCGCTCCTCTGGTTCGGATGGTTCGGGTTCAACGCCGGCAGTTCACTCGGCGCCAACGAGATCGCCGTCAATGCCTTTGTCGTCACCAATACCGCTGCGGCGGCGGCGGGCTTGAGCTGGGCATTGCTTGACTGGGCCTTTCATGAGAAGCCGACCGTTCTCGGAACCGCGACAGGGGCTGTTGCCGGGCTTGTTGCCATTACGCCGGCGGCGGGGTTCGTGAGCGCCCTCTCCGCCATCATTATCGGGATCTTTGTAAGCATCTTCTGCTACATGGCTGTGACGATCATAAAACCAAGATTCGGTTATGACGATGCCCTTGACGTCTTCGGAGTCCACTGCATCGGCGGCATATGGGGGGCGCTGGCAACAGGGCTTTTTGCCTCGAAGGCGGTTAACCCCGCAGGCGCCAATGGCCTTTTCTTCGGCAACCCGAAGCAGTTTGTTGTCCAGTTGATCGCCGTCGCCGTAACGCTCGCATACAGCTTTGTCGTCAGCCTCATCATCTATAAGCTGATCGATGTTGTTATGAAGGTCAGGGTAAAGGAAAAAGACGAGGTCATGGGCCTTGACCTCACGCAGCACCACGAAAATGCCTACACGATCCTGGAATAAGAAGGAGGTATTTAGTATGAAATTAATTATAGCGATAATAAAGCCTGACAGGCTGGAGGCAGTGAAACAGGAGCTTTATAAAGCGGACGTGAACCTCATCACCGTCAACGAAGTCCTCGGACATGGCCGCCAGATGGGTGTAGCCGAGGTATATCGCGGGGTCAGGGAGATGGGCAACCTCCTGAGGAAGATACGCCTTGAGATCGCCGTCAACGAGGGCTTCGTGGAGCCGACGATCAACGCCATCATAAAGGGCGCCCAGACCGGGAATATCGGCGACGGGAAGATATTCGTCCTCGACCTCGTTGAATGCATAAGGATACGCACTGAAGAGCGCGGTGGAGAAGCGATCGGGTGAAGCAAAGTAGCGGAACACCCGTAAGGCGTGAGGCGTAAGGCGTTAGGCGAGAAAAACAAAATCTGTTAATAAGATTGCCGGTGAAATGTAGCTTTCGATATTCGGATTTCGGATTTCGTTTTGGATTTCTATATACGATATACTATATACTAATTACGGCAATGAAGTTAACAAAAGCTTGAGTTTTTTACTTTAAATATTAGCTGTACGAGTATTGACGCCTTATGCACGTCGATGTGCATGCCTTTTATCCCTCACCGACCTTCGAGGGAATCTTCAACCCCGGAACAACGCAGTTCAAAAAGTCAACGTCTCAGACTAAAGGTTGAGTTTTAAAAAACCTTCAGAGAGGGAGCAGTCATGAAAGAAACGAAAAGATCAAAAACATCCTTTCGGTGGAACGGGGCAGCAACATCGGCAGACATCGACAATGTATCCCGCCTGGTAAAAAAGAACAACATCCAGATGGTTGATCTTAAATTTAACGACCTGCCCGGCCTGTGGCAGCATTTTTCCATCCCGACAGCGGAGCTGACAGAGATCGATGACCCCATGACAAGCATCTGGGAGGAAGGGATCGGCTTCGACGGCTCCTCGATCAGGGGATTTCAGAAGATCCAGGAATCAGACATGATACTCCTGCCTGATCCCAAATCGGCCGTTACAGACCCTGTCTGCGAAATACCGACGTTGAGCATCCTCTGCGATATCTATGACCCCATCACCAGGAAACCCTATACGCGCGATCCCCGTTACGTGGGGAAAAAGGCAGAGGCGTTCCTGAAGACAACGGGCTTTGCCGATACAAGCTTTTACGGCCCCGAGTATGAATTTTTCCTCTTTAACGACATCCGCTTCGACCAGACGGAGAACTGCGGCTACTACTTTATCGACTCCGACGAGGGCGAATGGAACTCGGGAAGGGATGAGAAGCCAAACCTCGGATACAAACCGCGATACAAAGAAGGGTATTTTCCGGTTCCGCCGCACGACTCGATCCAGGACCTGCGGAGCAAGATGACCCTGAAGATGCTCGAGACGGGTATTAAGGTGGAAGTCCACCACCATGAGGTGGCGACGGCGGGACAATGCGAGATCGACATGAAGTTCAGCTCCCTCGTAAAGATGGCAGACCAGTGCCTCATGTATAAATACATCGTAAAGAACATGGCAAAACAGAACAACATGGTGGCAACGTTCATGCCCAAACCCCTCTTCGCAGACAACGGTTCAGGCATGCACACCCACATATCCCTCTGGAACAAGGGCGAGAACATCTTCTATGAAGCGAAGGGATATGCGGGCCTGAGCAAGCTGGGCAGATATGCCATCGGCGGCCTGCTCAGGCACGCGCCTGCCCTTCTGGCATTCTGCGCGCCTACCACTAATTCATACAAGAGGCTCGTCCCCGGTTATGAAGCCCCTGTCAACCTTGTCTATTCAGCGCGGAACCGCTCGGCAGCGGTCAGGATACCCATGTACTCAGAAAATCCCAAGGCCAAGAGGATCGAATTCAGGCCGCCCGATGCAACATGCAACCCATACCTTTCCTTCTCGGCGATACTCATGGCCTGTGTCGACGGCATCATCAACAAGATCGACCCCGGCAGACCGACAGACGTGAACACTTACCACCTTCCACCCGAAGAAGCGGCAAAGATACCTACGGTTCCCGGCTCGCTCGAGGAATCCATCGCCGCCCTCGAAAAGGATCATGAGTTCCTGCTGAGGGGAGACGTATTCACAAAGGATGTCATCGATGTATGGATCGAGTACAAACGCGAGGCAGAGATAGATCCTGTGCGTCTCCGTCCACATCCATACGAGTTCTATCTCTATTTTGACATGTAGGCGACTTCAAACCCCTGTTCCCCCGGCAAACCCCCACACCATACCTTCCGACCGGGGGGATAGGGGTTCTCCTCCCGCACAGGGCGGAGTCGCAGCACAAAGGTACGTAGGGAGTTTTGAATGAAAAACAAGATCCTCATAGTAAAACACGTAGGGCACGAGGGCCCGGGGCTGATCGGGGACGCGCTTCGCTCTGATGAGTGGGAATTTGAGACTGTTGAGCTTGAAAATGGGGACGCCTTGCCGGAAGACCTCCGGGAGATAGCTGCCGTCATTGTGCTCGGCGGGCCCATGAATGTCTACGAGGTGGATAAATTTCCTTTCCTGAACGATGAAGAAAAACTTATCCGGAAGACCCTTGTCGAAGAGGTCCCCTTCCTTGGCATCTGTCTCGGCGCCCAGCTTCTGGCAAAGACCTGCGGCGTAAGTGTTTACAAAACACCGGAAAAGGAGATAGGATGGTACAGGGTCAAAACTACAAGGGCAGCCAAAGGGGACATGCTTTTCAGGCATCTTCCGGAACACATGGCCGTATTCCAGTGGCACGAAGATACATTTGAAATACCCGATGGCGGCATGCTGCTGGCAACAGGGAAGCCCTGTAAAAACCAGGCATTTAAGATAGGGAGCAACGCCTATGGCCTCCAGTTCCACATTGAAGTCACACCGGACATGGTTCAGAGATGGATGGAGGGCGAAAAAGATAAAAATGCCGCTCAGAAAACACTTGGCGATACGGTAAAAATTGAAAAAACCTTTCTCAAACAGGCAGGGCTGCTTCTGGATAATTTTAAACAAATTATAGAATCATCATTGCGGATCAGGAACGTAATCAATATCTTTATAGAAGATGGGAAAAGGCATCAGCGGAAGAAACACCCCCTGTGGTGGGACAGCAAAAAACATGCCTTTACGTGAGGAGAGAAGAGAAGCTCGTGGCTCATAGCTGATAGCTGATAGCTAAAAGCTTTTGCACAAAAAATAAGGGGATCTTTAAAGGATTGAGCATGGATCAGAAAACGGCAGGACTAAACATTACCATATTCTTTTGTCAGCAACTGGATATCGACCAGGACAAAAACAGGCGTACCCTTGAAAAAGAGCTCGGTTCGCAGATCAGGTTCTTCCCGCTCCCCTGCAGCGGCCGCATAGACCCCCTGCACCTCCTGCGGGCGCTTGAATCAGGAGCGGATATGGTCTACCTCATTGCCTGTCCCGAGGGCGCCTGCCGTTACCGTGAGGGGAACCTGCGGGCGAGGAAGCGCGTTGGCTACGCACAGAAACTGATCGAAGAGATCGGGCTCGAAGGGGCGCGCATAGAACTGATAACCGGGACGGCAGCGACCCCTGCCACCATCGATACAATAGCGCGGGAACTGCTGATGCGCGACGCGACCGTTGGCATCTCACCGGTAAGAAGTAAAGGATAGAGCAGCAGAGAGCATGGAGCAGAGAACGGAGAGTGAAGAGTGAGAAGCGAAAAGAAGAATATAGGTCTTATAGGACACTTATAGCCCGTTCTCGGGCGCGAGGGGGTGGCTCCGGCAGCTTTGCTGCTGGAGGGGGCGACGTGAGCCCCATTAAATAGCAAGGAGTAAAACAATGATAACTGCTGAAAGAAAACCCATGGCCGAGATCAAGGCGATGCTTGCGCCTTACAGGAAGATCCTTGTGGTGGGCTGCGGAACCTGCGTTGCCGAATGCGCCTCCGGAGGAGAAAAGGAGGTCGGCCTCCTCGCGTCGGCGCTTCGCATGGACGCGCAGATGGAGGGCCGTACGATCGAGGTACAGGAGATGACCATAGACCGCCAGTGCGTCTACGAGTTCATCGACAAGCTTACGGAGGTCGCGGACAGGTATGATGTGATCCTTTCCCTCGGCTGTGGAGCAGGCGTCCAGGCCGTAGCAGAGGTGTTCCCGAAGATGTTTATCGTTCCTGCCCTGAACACAACCTTCATCGGCGAGACGAAAGAACCCGGCCTGTGGGTAGAGAATTGCCGCGCCTGCGGCGACTGCAAGCTCGGTTATTTTGCCGGTATCTGCCCTGTCACGCGCTGCGCGAAGGGGCTTTTCAACGGGCCCTGCGGCGGTTCAAAGAACGGTGTCTGCGAAGTCGATCCCGATTCCCCCTGCGCGTGGCAGCTTATCGTGGAACGCCTTGACAGCGCCGGCCGCAATGATCTCCTGGAGGCGATCTATCCCCCTGCCGACTGGTCAAGGCAGCAGGGAAAGGGGCCCAGGAAAATAGTAAGGGAGGACCAGAGAAGTGAAAGCTGAGAGCAATCTGAAAAATGTCCTGACACTAAATAATTTTGCCGTTACTGCCGAATGCGGTCCTCCAAAAGGGGCTGACCCCGGGGCCATACAGAAAAAAGGTAATATTCTGAAGGGCTACGTGGACAGCGTCAATGTGACAGATAACCAGACCGGGGTGGTCCGCTTAAGCAGCATGGCTGCCTGTACCATTCTCAAACAGGAAGGCCTCGATCCTGTCCTCCAGATGGTAACCCGCGACCGGAACCGCATAGCCCTCCAGTCGGATGTGCTGGGCGCATCATCGCTCGGCATCAGGAATATCCTCTGCCTGTCGGGAGACCATCAATCCTTCGGCAACCAGCGACAGGCGAAGGGCGTCTTTGATATCGATTCCATACAGTTGATCCAGGCAGTGCGCCGGATGAGAGACGAAGGCCTGATCATCGGCGGAGAGGCGCTTTCGGAACCGCCGCAGCTTTTTATCGGCGCCGTGGCAAACCCCTTTGCCGATCCCTTCGACTACCGGGTCGTCCGCCTTGGCAAAAAGGTCGCGGCAGGGGCTGAGTTCATCCAGACCCAGTGCGTCTACAACCTGAAACGTTTCAAAGAATGGATGAGGCAGGTCCGTGAAAGGGGACTCGACAAGAAGGTCTACATCCTGGGCGGCGTGACACCGCTGAAATCGGCCCGTATGGCTGAATATATGAGCACGCAGGTAGCCGGGATGGACGTGCCCGACGATATCATCAGCCGGATGAAGGGCGTTGACCCCAAGGATCAGCGCCGGGAAGGCATCGCGATAGCCGTTGAAACCATTATGGCGCTCAAATACATGGAAGGGGTTCATGGCGTCCACATCATGGCCATCGAATGGGAAGATGTTGTTCCCCAGATCGTGGAAGAGGCCGGGCTTTATCCCAGGCCAGAGACCCCGGAGGAGTAGTGTAATGCCGCCTAAATATCATATTGAGACCTCGCAGGTGCCGAACCGCTTTCAGAAGATAACCCGCTCGGGCATCATCGCCTGGGAAGAAGGGTGCCTGAAGTGCACCCGCTGTGTAAAAAAGGACTGCGTCTACCAGGTATACGAAAAGCGGAACCTCGATGACCGCCAGATGCTCGATTCCCTCGATAGCGCCTGCATGGACTGCTTCCGCTGCGTCCAGAACTGTCCCAACAGGCTCATCCATAAAGGGCTTAACCCTTCCTACAAGGCGCTGGGCGACCATTACTGGACTCCGGAGATCATATCGGGGCTCTGGTTCCAGGCAGAGAGCGGCCGCATACCTGTGTCAGGCGCAGGGTACGGAGGGCCCTTCTCGGGCCCGGGTTTCGACGCCATGTGGACGGATATGTCCGAGATCGTCCGGCCCACAAGGGACGGGATCCATGGGCGCGAATACATAAGCACCACCGTCGACATCGGCCGTAAGGTCATGGCCATCGGGCTTGGTCCCGGAGGCGAGATCATCTCCCAGGCGCCGCCTCTCGTTGAGATACCCTTGCCGGTCATTTTCGATATGTTGCCCTGGTCTCCACCGGGAGACAATATTCAACTTTCATTCCTCTACGGCGCGAGGGCGCTCGGCACCTTTGCGGTCGTCAGGCAGTCAGGCATCAATCCTGCAGTAAGGGAATTCCTTCCCCATGTGATCATCTATGTCGACGGGAATCCCGGTGACCTGAAGGAAGAGTTGTTCTCTTCCGCGCGGATCATCGAGATCCCAGACGGGGGAGATCCCATAGCGCTGCAAGAAAGGTTTAAGTCAATAAATCCCGCACTCGTCGTCATGATAAGGCTGCGGCTCGGCCCAAAGACCCCGGAGCGCGCATTTGCACTCATTGCGCAGGGCGCCGAGGTCCTCCACCTCGTCGCTGACGAATACGGCCTTGAAGAAGGCAGCGATCCGCTGTTCATCAAAGAACGGATGAAGGAGGTCCACCTTCACCTCGTGGACAAAGGCGTAAGGGACCAGGCCACGCTCATCGGGGGCGGCGGCATCGCTATGGCGGAGCACATGGCGAAGCTTATCATCTGCGGAGCCGATGCGCTTTCAATCGACATACCGCTCCTCGTGGCAATGGAGTGCAGGGTATGCCGGCGGTGCAAGGAAGGGATAGCATGCCCTGTCGAGCTTGATGGTGTGGATCCCCTGTGGGGCTCTCTCCGTATCGCGAACCTGATGGCTGCGTGGCACAGCCAGCTCCTCGAGATACTCGGCGCCATGGGCATCCGCGAGGCAAGGCGCCTCCGCGGCGAGATGGGGAGAGCCATGTTCTTCGAGGACCTCGAGCGGGAGATCTTCGCGACAATGGGCAAGAGAGGTTAAACGATGGCAACAGATCATTTCCAATTTCCTGAGATAAAAAAGGCTCCAAGCCGCTTCCGCAACGCCCTCGGCAAATACCGTATCACGATAACCAGTGCGTGCACCAATTGCGGGCTGTGCGTAGAGCTTTGTCCCTATGGCGCATACCGGGCCGGCTCAAAACGGCCGAGGCCGTCGGACGAACATCTCTGCCTCGGGCCTTCCTGCTCGAAAAACGATTTCTATTGTGTAGACCGTTGCCCCGAAAAGGCGATCCATATCCGCCCAAACCCTTCATTCGAGGTGCTGGGCGACAGGCGCTGGCCCGCGGAGCTCCTTGCCGGCACGTGGCATATGGCGGAGACAGGGGCTATCCCGCATCAGGGCCTGAACTACAAGACAGGCAGCTCCGGCGGCGGTTTTGACAAGATACGCTTTATCCTCCCGGGAAAAAACGGGAACAGCAGCCCCGGTTCAGATGATAACATCTCCACTGCCATTGAACTAAACCGCTCCGGCGACTCCCGTCCCACGGTGACCATCCCCGTTCCGCTCTATCTCGGCGGCATGTCCTTCGGCTCTGTAAGCATCGTAACGATGCTCTCGCGCGTTCGGGCCGCAACAGCGCTGGGCACCTTTTGCTGCACCGGAGAAGGCGGCTATCCCGAAGAGCTGATGGACTATGACGACCACGTCATCACCCAGGTTGCGACGGGCCTTTTCGGCGTGCGGGAGGAGACGATCAAGCGCGTCCGCATCGTGGAATTCAAATATGCGCAGGGCGCAAAACCGGGACTCGGCGGACACCTTCTCGGCGACAAGGTAACGCCCCGCGTTGCACAGATGCGCGAGGCAGTGGCAGGAAGTGCGCTCTTCTCCCCGTTCCCTTTCCACAGTGTATACTCCGTGGAGGACCACAAAAAACATGTTGACTGGGTCAAGGAGATAAACAAAAAGGCCCTTGTGTCCGTCAAAGTATCCACCCCGACAGACGTCGATATGGTTGTTGTAGGCAGCTATTACGCAGGGGCGCATATCGTCCAGCTCGACGGCAGCTACGGAGGAACCGGCGCTGCACCCGATATCGCGAAGAAAAATATCGCCATGCCCATCGAGTACGCGCTGCCGAAGGTCCACAGGTTCCTCCTCGCCGAAGGGATAAGGGACAAGATCACTATTATCGCGAGCGGCGGCATCAGGTCGGCATACGACATGGCAAAGATCATCGCCATGGGGGCCGACGGCGTCTGCCTCGGAACAGCGGACCTTGTAGCGCTCGAATGCATCCGCTGCCACCACTGCGAGTCGGGCCGGGGCTGCGCAAGGGGCATCGCCACGACCGACGAGGGGCTTACCGGGCTCATGGAGCTTGAATGGGGCACCCAGCGCATCATCAATATGTACAGCGCGTGGCGCACCCAGCTTGTCAACATCCTCAGGCGGCTCGGCATGAAAAGCGTCACGGAGCTTGTGGGGCGCTTCGACGTCCTTGCGCATATGGACTATATCAAACAGGAAGAGGTGGAAGGAGAACTGGACTGAATAAAGGCAGTGAAAGGTGAAATGTGAAAGGTGAAAAGGAGTGTTGTATGGTGGAAAAAGGACATGGCTTAGGGTCGAAGCAGAAAGTAGGCAGTGAGGAGTGCTTTAACCTTTAACCTTTCACATTTCACTTTTTAAGACTTAATAAAAAGGTATAACGCACCATGAAAAATGAGAATTACGCACAGCATATCATTGATTCCCGCTATCATCTCAGAGGCGGGGCAAAGGACATCGGCCGCCCGCGGGTGGATGCCGAAGAGGGAGGATGCGGGGTCACAGGCTTTGCCTGCAATATCCCCGTAAGCGGTCGACACATCTTTGAGCCGTCGGTTCAGATGCACAACCGCGGCAACGGCAAGGGGGGAGGACTTGCCGCTGTCGGCCTCACGTCCGCCCAACTGGGAGTCGATCAAAAGACGCTCGATGAGGATTTCCTTCTCCAGGTCGCTCTCCTCGACGAAACCGTGGTGCCGGAGATGGAAGAGCGGTTCATCCGCCCGCATTTCAGGATCGACCACGAGGCGTTCATCGATACTGTCGATGACTACAGGGATATTCCCGGCCTCGAGATGAAGCCGCCTGCGGTGAAGCGCTATTTTGTCCGCGTCAAACCGGAGGCCCTTGCCCGTTTCCGGAAAGAACGGAACCTCGCGACGCTTCCGGAAGACAAGGTTGAAGAAGAATTCATCTACCAGAATACCTACCGGCTCAACCTCGCCCTTTACAGCTCCCTTGGCGAGAAAAGGGCCTTTGTCCTTTCCCATGGCCGGGATATGATGATACTCAAGATCGTGGGCTACGCCGAGCAGGTTGCGCAGTATTATAAGCTCGACAATTTCGATGCCCATATCTGGATCGCCCACCAGCGCTACCCGACCAAGGGGCGCGTGTGGCATCCTGGAGGCGCTCACCCCTTCATCGGGCTCGACGAGGCCCTCGTACACAACGGAGATTTCGCCAACTACTACTCTGTCACGGAATACCTCAAACAGAGGAATATCTACCCTCTTTTCCTTACCGACACAGAAGTATCGGTACAAATCTTCGACCTTTTGAACAGGGTCTACGGGTATCCCCTTGAGTACATCATCGAGGCGCTGGCGCCGACAGCGGAGATGGACTTCGACCACCTGCCGGAAGAAAAACAGCGCATCTACAGGCAGATCCAGGCAGCACATATCCACGGATCGCCGGACGGGCCGTGGTTTTTCATCATCGCCCGCACAGACGTAAAGAACAGGCAGTACCAGCTCATCGGCATTACAGACACGGCAATGCTGAGGCCGCAGGTCTTCGCGATCCAGAAAGGCGACGTTGAAATAGGTCTTATCTGCTCCGAAAAACAGGCCATCGACGCAACCCTTGAGAGCCTCGCAAAAGAGGACCCCCGCTTCGGAACCGTTGCAGACCATTACTGGAACGCCCGCGGCGGCAGCTACACGGATGGCGGTGCCTTTATCTTCACGATCAGTGGATCGGGCAACGGACAGAAGAACCTCACCTGCAGCGACAAGTTCGGCAGGCAGATCGATGTTCCCCGCGATCAAAGGCCCTGCGATCTTACAAAGAAGCTTCCTTTCATAAAGCTCGAAAGGGCCTTCCAGGCGGGTTTAAAAAAAGAACTGAGAGCAGGAGATGTTGAAAGGGTCTTTTCCGCGCTTTTGAAAGGCATGCCCAGGTGGGATTACAGCCTCACGGGCTCGGTTTTTGCAAAACTTAAGGGCCTCGCAAAAGACGATGCGCTGAAAGGAAATGCGATCCGGCTCCTTACGCTCTTTCTTGACCGCCACTATCCGACAGGGAAAAAGAGACGCCGCTCGATCCTGCAGATGGCAACGGAAACACTGCATTCCGTATTCAACGCCGTCCCCCTTCTGGACGATACACCTGCGGGATGCTTTAGAAGGATAAACTTTGAAAAGAGACAGGGCCTCCGTTCGCCCCTTGCCGGGGAAGAGGTTCTCGTCGCCGATGCCGCCGGGTTTCCGCCGGAAGGAGACGATTCCTACGCGCAGATCATTTCAGAGGCATACAGGCTGGGCTGGAAGCAATTCATCTGCTTCGGCCACCGCGGCCAGCGCTTTCTCGGCTGTGGTTTCGGGCCCGAAACGGACGGCGTACGCATCGACGCATACGATTCAACAGGCGACTACCTCGCGTCGGGGATCGACGGCCTCGAGATACTCGTCCATGGCAACGCGCAGGACCAGCTCGGACAAATCCTGAAAAGGGGGAAGCTCGTTGTTTACGGCGACGTTGGGCAGACGTTCATGTATGGGGCAAAAGGCGGCGAGGTCTATGTCCTCGGCAATGCCGCCGGCAGGCCTCTTATCAACGCTGTGGGGAGGCCGCGGGTCATCATTAACGGCACGGCCCTTGACTTCCTCGCCGAATCGTTCATGGCAGGAGATCCCTATAACGGGGGCGGTTTCGTGATCGTGAACGGCATGGCATTTGATGGCCGCGGCCGCGTTATCCCGCAGGATACCCCCTACCCCGGGTCGAACCTCTTCTCTCTCGCGTCAGGCGGGGCCATATTCATCAGGGACCCGTACAAAAAGATCGTTCCCGAACAGTTGAACGGCGGGCAGATATTGCCCTTCGACGAACATGATTGGGAGCTTATCCTCCCTTACCTGGAAGAGAATGAGCGCCTCTTCGGCATCTCCATCAACAGGCACCTGCTCACCGTGGACGGAAAACGCCGGAAACCAGGGGAGGTCTACCGTACCATCGGCGCCGTAAAGCTGTCGGTGCTGACGAGCAGTTCTTTGGCCATGAATGAAGAGTGGGTAACAGGAAAGAGCGTCGAAGGGATACCCGATATTTTATTTCACCACGACACGCATTATAATAAGATATAATGTCTTGGGGGCTCTATGGATGATCTCGGTTTTCTCCATGAGGTGGAGAAGGCTACAGGTGAAAAGGTGTCAACATGTTATCAGTGCTGTAAGTGCACTGCCGGCTGTCCTGTTGTCGCCGATATGGATATTTACCCTCACAGGATTATACGCCATATCATCCTTGGCAACAGGGACAGGGTCCTCGGATCGAAAACGATCTGGACATGCCTCCAGTGCACAACCTGCAGCGTGCGGTGTCCCAACGATATAGACGTTGCCCGCGTCTTCGACGCCCTCAGGAAGATCTCTGTACGGGAAGGGAAGATGGCGGAAAAGGACGCGTGGCGCTTTGACGAGATCTTTCTCGAAAGCGTTCAGAGGCACGGCAGACTGAACGAGATGGAGGCTATCCTCCGGTATAAGATCGGTAAAAAAGACCTTTTCAGCGACACGAGGATGGGAATGGGAATGCTGATGAAAGGCAGGATGGGACTGCTTCCGCACAATATCAAAGACAAAAAAGGAATGAAAGAGATATTTAGGAAGATAGAGGGTAAGAAGGTGAGAGGGTAAGAGGGTGAGCATGCTTAAATCCGAAATCCTAATTTCTAAATTCGAAACAAGCACAAATGTTCAAAATATTAATTTGTCAGAAATATTAGAAAATTTGATGGCTATTCCCATTCAGTGCAGGAGAGATATTCCTTGATAACATTGACTTATTATCCCGGATGTTCGCTGAAGACGTCGAGCCGGTTCTATGAAGAATCGTTCAAAGCCGTTTTTTCTTTCTTCGGGATTGAATTTAAGGAGCTTGAGGACTGGTCGTGCTGCGGCGCATCGGCGGCGCACACGATCGATGAGCTGCTCGGCTATGCGCTGGCCGCAAGAAACCTGGCACTTGCCGAACGCGAAGGGCACCACCTCTTCGCCCCCTGCTCTGCCTGCTACAACCGCTCATTGATAACAAACACAAAGATCAGGGAGGACAAAGAACTGAGGGAAGAGATCAGTAAGATGCTCTCCCCTCTTCAGTACACCGGCTCCGTAGAGGTGAAGAATATCATTGAGGTGCTGCACGACCATGCCGGCATCGAAACCATTGCCCGACGGATCGCCTACGACCTCTCTTCGATCAGGTTCGTCCCCTATTACGGGTGCGTCCTGACGCGGCTCATGAAGATGGACGCCTTCGACGACAAGGAGGACCCGACGAGCATGGACAGCATCATCTGGTCAGCGGGCGCGGAGCTTGTGAGCTGGCCGTACAAGATGGAATGCTGCGGCGCGAGCAAAACCCTTACCAACAAGGATATGACGTTGAAGCTATCGGCAAAGATCATGGACATGGCCGTTTCCCTGGGTGCAGATGCTATTGTGACCCCCTGCCCCCTATGCCAGTTGAACCTTGACCTTCTGCCCTATCTCGGCAGAGAAGAAAGGAACGTTCCGGTGCTCTTTCTCACCGAGCTCCTTGAGCTTGCGCTCTTCGGCGCATTGAAAGGGACAGGCTCGCATATTATTTCGGTCGATGAAATTGTGAAGAAGGTGAAGAGGAAATGCAACGCCCTCGAATAATGAAAATGAAAAAGACCGGATCTTCTATAAGGATGAGTGTCGATGCCGGGCTTTCCCGGCAAACACGCTCCATCAATAGATCCCCTGAAGCAGCGCTTCGGTGCGACAATATTCCCTCTCCCCTTACGGAAAAGGGTCGTAGCAAAAACATTCCCTCTCCCCTTACGGAAAAGGGTCGTAGCAACATTCTTCCCTCTCCCCTCGCGGGAGAGGGTCAGGGAGAGGGGGGAACGATACGACCGAGCTTCCTCGCCTCACGACGGTTTGCTTGCGGAAAGCCCGGCATCGACACTCCAAATGATGTATCAGGAATAAACTATTCTCTCAATAAAAACCTGTCGGTATTATTTCTCGTTTGGGTATTCGGTCATTGGTTATTGGGTATTAATTGGTGATTGATGTTTGGTTATTGGTTATTTGAGATTGGATATGTAATTCATAAAAGAGATACCTATGAATAATATTGACGTGGCGGAAAAACTTGATTTCATACGAACTCATGATCCGGAAGGGGCGGAGAGGCTGAAGAGGCTTCTCGACAGGAAGGATACGCTGAATACGGGGAACGTTTACGGGGAGCGCTTCACGGACAGGCAGTTTACTCTTGTTTTTGAACCCCTCCTTGCTGCCGCTTTCGAGAGAGCAAGAATACTCGAGGCGCTGCCGGAACAGGGGGAGATCATGCCTGCCCTTTCCGCAAGGCTCGGCATGGGACAGAAAAGGATATTCGACCACCTCAAGGAACTCGTGCGAAAGAACATCGTTGAGATGGCAGGACATAGGGACAGGGACGCGATCTTTAGAAGAAAAAGGGTATAAAATGATGAACATGGTGTCGGGACATCCCTCGCAAACACGCTCCATCAATAGATCCCCTGAAGCAGCGCTTCGGGGCGACAATATTCCCTCTCCCCTCGCGGGAGAGGGTCAGGGAGAGGGGGAAGCTGATAACTTATGAAGTAAAGGCGTTGGGTGCAAGTTTGTTTAACCCCTCACGCCTTACGACTCACGACTTACGAAAGGTTATCTAAGGTTATGACAGAAAAGGTCGGTAAGGTTCTCGTGATCGGCGGCGGTATCGCAGGAATGGAGGCGTCGCTCAATCTCGTCGAGGCAGGCTACAGGGTATATCTCGTCGACGAGAAGCCGAACATCGGCGGCAAGATGTCGCAGCTCGACAAGACCTTTCCCACCAACGACTGCTCCATGTGCATCATGGCACCGAAGCTCGTGGAGGTAGGGCGGAACCCGAATATCGAGCTCCTCATGAACTCCGAGGTAGCGGCCCTCAACGGTGTGCCCGGCAATTTTACCGTCACGTTGAAACGGAGGCCCCGGAGGGTGCTGCCTGATAAATGCACGTCCTGCTCATTTTGCGCCGCCAACTGTCCCCTTGAGGTAGGAAGCGGCTACAATATGGGAATGTCGCAGCGGAGCGCAGCATACCTCAACTTCCCCCAGGCGATCCCATCAGCATATATGATAGACCGGGAGACAGCGCCATGCGTCAACAGCTGCCCCGTCAACCTCAACGCGCGGGATTATGTGGGGCTCATCGCCGAAGGCAGGTTCTTTGAAGCCCTTGACCTCATCAGGGAAAGGCTCCCCTTCCCCGGCATCATCGGCCGCATATGCAGCCATCCCTGCGAGGACGATTGCCTGCGGGGCAGGAAGGTCGACCAGCCGGTCGCAATATGCGCCCTGAAAAGGTTCGTCGCCGATTACGAAGCAGGAAGGAGGGAAATACCCGTCCCGGAAATTGCGGAGACAGGGAATGAAAAAGTGGCGGTCATAGGAGGAGGGCCGGCAGGGCTCGCATGCGCCATAGAGCTGAGAAAGGCAGGATACGGCGTCACGGTCTTTGAGGCCCATGACAGGCTGGGAGGCATGCTCTATCTTGGGATCCCGGCATACCGGCTGCCGAAGGATGTGCTCGCACGGGAGGTCTCCATCGTAGAAAAGATGGGGATCAAGGTACAATATAATACGGCCGTCGGGAAAGACATATCGATCAGCGATATCCGCAACGGCTATGATGCCCTTTTCGTAAGCCCCGGCGCACACGGCGGCAGGAGCCTCGGCATTGCCAACGAAATGGCCGGCGGGGTCATCAACGGGATAGAATTTTTGCGGAAGGTCAACAAGAATGAACCGGTGGAGCTCGGCAGCACTGTCCTCGTTATCGGTGGCGGCAACGTCGCCATTGACGTGGCGCTCACGGCAAAAAGATGCGGCGCCGACGATGTGCACCTGGCGTGCCTTGAAAGCTGGGACGAGATGCCGGCCCACAAATGGGAGATCCGGCAGGCCCTCGAAGAAGGCATCACGATCCACACGTCCTGGGGGCCGAAAGAGATCATGTTGTCTGACGACGGCTGTGCGGCCGGCATCGACTGTAAACGGTGCGTATCCGTATTCGACGAAAACGGGCGGTTCAACCCATGCTACGAAGATTCAACAACAAAGCGCTTCAGGGCCGACACGGTCATCCTTGCCATCGGACAGGCCATCGATACAAACTTCCTTGCAGACATCCAGGGCATTGAGCGGTATGCAGACGGAAGGATCAAGGTAGACCCTGTCACCCTTCAGACATCTGTTGAAGGCATCTTTGCGGGCGGAGACGCCGCAACAGGGCCGAAGATGGCGATCGACGCGATCGCGCAGGGCAAGGAAGCCGCCGAATCGATCAGGCGTTATCTTGAAAGCGAAGATCTGAGGGAAGGAAGAATGGCCCGCGAGGATACCCTCGTTGAGGATGTTCCCGACGGGATAGCAAAAAAGGCGCGCGTTGCTATACCATCGATACCGGTCGAAGCGCGAAAAGGCTTCCATGAGGTCTATCTGGCGCTCAACGAAAAAGAGGCCATGGAAGAGGCGAAGCGGTGCTTAAGCTGCCGCAGGTGCCTGGGGTGCAGGATATGCGAGGAGTTTTGCAAGCCTGAGGCCATTGATTACAGCGAAGGCCCTGTCGAAGAAAGACTGGAAGTAGGCAGCATAATCGTAGCAAGCGGTTTCGACGAATACGACGCCCACGGGAAAAAGGAATTCGGTTACGGGCTCTACCCGAACGTGGTGACCAGCATCGAATTCGAGCGTACCCTCTCTGCGACGGGCCCCACGGGAAGCGTCGTCATGAGGCCCTCCGACGGGAAGATACCGAAAAAGATCGGCTTCATCCAGTGTGTGGGAAGCAGGGACAAGGTAAACGAATACTGCTCGTCCGTGTGCTGTATGTACGCAACGAAAGAGGCGATAATCGCAAAGGAGCACCAGAACGACATCGAGGCGACGATCTTCTACATGGACATACGTGCACACGGAAAAGGCTTCGATCAATACTTCGAGCGGGCAAAGGGCGAATACGGCGTCAGGTATATAAAATCGATGGTGTCGAGGATCCTCGAGGATCCCGCGACGAAAGACGTGTCCGTCGTCTACATTGACGACAGCGGTGAGCTGCGGGAAGAGACATTCGACATGATCGTCCTCTCTGTAGGCTTAAGGCCTTCAAAGAACCTTGGCAAACTTGCTGCTACGTTAGGTATAGAGCTCAACGGATACGGCTTTATCAAGGGAGGTGCAGAAAATCCCCTCCTCACCACGCGTGAAGGGATCTACGCATGCGGCGCCTGCGAATCCCCCCAGGATATCCCCGAAACGGTGACCGCCGCCTGTGGAGCGGCCTGCGAGGCGACATCGCTCATCACCGGGGCGAGGGGAAAAGATCTCGTCGTCCGGCAGCTCCCTGACGAGAGAGATGTCGATGGAGAGGAACCGCGGATCGGCGTCTTTGTCTGCAATTGCGGCGTAAACATCGGCGGCGTCGTAAATGTCCCCGAGGTTAAGGAATATGCAAAAGGGCTTCCCAATGTCGTCCTCTCCGACGACAACCTCTTCACCTGTTCTCAGGATACCCAGGACAAGATGAAGAAGCTCCTCGAGGAACACGGGATCAACAGGGTCGTCGTCGCCTCCTGCTCTCCCAGGACGCACGAGCCCCTCTTCAGGGCGACCATACGCGAGATGGGATTGAACAAATACCTCTTCGAGATGGCGAATATCAGGGACCAGTGCTCATGGGTCCATATGCACGATAAAGAGGATGCGACGGAAAAGGCGAAGACCCTCGTGCGTATGGCGGTCATGAACGCCAATCATATAAAACCGCTGAGAGAGGTCACGATAGACGTAAACAGGAAGGCGCTTATTGTCGGCGGCGGCATCGGCGGCATGACGGCGGCGCTCAAGCTTGCCGATCAAGGTTTCGAGGTCTTCCTCGTCGAGAAAGATACCATGCTGGGCGGAAACCTCCGCCATATCTACCGTACCCTTGACGGCATCGATGTGCAGAAGTTCCTGCTGGAAACGATCGACAAGGTAACGCGGCACCCCCTCATCCACGTTGAGACAAATGCCGTCGTCGTCGACCACAGCGGCTTCAAGGGGAACTTCTCAACGGGCATCGCAGCAGGCGCATCGAAAGAATACAGGAAGATAGAACACGGGATCATCATCATTGCCACAGGCGGCGAGGAGTTGAAGCCTCACGGCCATTACGCCTACGGCGAAGACAACAGGGTCATGACACAGCATGAGCTTGAAGGAAAGATCGCTGCCGGCACGCTTGGCGCCTTTGAGCGATGCGTTATGATACAGTGTGTCGGGTCGAGGAATGAGGAGCGGCCTTATTGCAGCAGGGTCTGCTGTTCTACTGCCGTGAAGAACGCCATAACGCTGAAGAAGAACGCCCCAACAAGCGATGTGGTGATCCTCTACCGGGACATCCGCACCTACGGCTTTTTGGAACGCTACTACCTGGAAGCGAGGAGGCTCGGCGTAAGGTTCATACGGTACGAGATGTCGGCGCAGCCCGTTCTGGAGCTGAAAGAAAGCAGGCCCACCCTGACCTGCCATGACCCGTCCGTTATGGAGGATATATCCTTTAGCACAGACCTCATTGTATTGAGCAGCGCTATCGTGCCGTCTGACAACAAAGATTTCGCGACGCTCCTCAAGCTGCCGCGAACGAACGAAGGGTTCTTCCTCGAAGCGCACATGAAGCTCCGCCCTCTTGACTTCGCCTCTGACGGGATGTTTCTCTGCGGGATTGCCCATTCTCCCAAAAACATAAAGGAAACTATCATCCAGGCAGAGGGCGCGGCAGCAAGGGCCATGACAATACTTTCAAAAGAGAAGATGGCTGTCGGCGGCGTCGTCGCCCACGTTGATGGAGAGAAATGCGCTGCCTGCCTCACCTGCGTCAGGGTGTGTCCCTATTCAGTGCCTGTTATCAACGAGCAAGGCGAGGCAGAGATCGACATAAGCAAATGCAAGGGCTGCGGCACCTGCGTTGCCGAATGCCCGGCAAAGGCGATCGACCTGATGCACTACAGGGACATCCAGATCGAGGAGAAGGTAAAGGCGCTGTGCGTATGAGCCGGCTCATGGCTCGTAGCTCATGGCATATGAACAAGAGCAACAAAGAGAGAGCAGCATGGAGTATACTGTATGATAGATCGTTTTGAACCGGAGATAATTGCTTTTTGCTGTGAGTACTGAGGGTACACCGCTGCGGACCTGGCAGGTTCGATGAGGCTTTCGTACCCGGCAAATGTAAAGATCGTGAAGGTTCCCTGCACCGGCAGGGTGGATGTTATTCATGTGATGAAGGCCTTTGAGAATGGCGCCGACGGCGTCTGCCTCGTCGGCTGCCTTGAAGGGGACTGCCACTTTCTTGTGGGGAACTTAAGGGCAAGGAAGCGTGTCGAATACGCTAAGCAGCTTCTCGACGAGTGCGGCATCGGCGGAGATCGGGTTGTTATGTACAACCTGTCATCTGCTGAGGGGCAGAAGTTCGCTCAGATAGCACGCGAAATGACGGAGAAGATAAGAGAGCTGGGGCCAAATCCCGTGAAATCAGCGAAGAGCTGAGGGCGAAGAGCTGAGGGTTTAAACTCTCTGCTCTCTGCCCTTAGCTCTCTGCTATGAAAAAGGAGTGTATCATGATCGTTGCCGACAGAAAGCCTTTTGAAGAAATCATAGAGATGCTGAAGCCCTATTCCAGGATACTCCTTCTCGGCTGCAACGAATGCGTTACCGTCTGCGCAGCAGGAGGCGCCAAAGAGGTCGCGGTGCTCGCGTCTGAGATACGCCTGTTCAGGGCAAAAGAAGGCAAGCCCGTAGAGATCAAAGAGGTAACCCTGGAGAGGAACTGCGACCCCGAATACGTGGAAACCCTCAAGCCCTTTATCGATGACTTCGATGTTGTGCTTTCCATGGCGTGCGGCTGCGGCATCCAGTTCGTGGGCGAACGCTACCGGAACATGATCGTCCTGCCTGCCGTGAACACTACATTCTACGGCGTCACGGAGCAGCATGGCGTGTGGGCCGAGCGCTGCCAGGGATGCGGCAACTGCGTCCTCGATAAAACACTCGGCATATGTCCCGTTACGCGCTGTGCAAAAAGCCTCTTTAACGGGCCCTGCGGAGGCTCACAGGGAGGTGTCTGTGAGGTCAACAAGGACACGCCCTGCGCGTGGCAGCTTATCGTAGACCGCTACAAGGAGATGGGCATGCTTGACAGATACCTTGAGATACAACCGGTAAAGGACTGGTCGACAAGCAGGGACGGCGGCCCGAGGAAGAGGATCAGGGAGGATTTGAAGATATGAGCACTGCGAGCAACCTGGAAAGGGTATTGAAGAGCGGTAATTTTGCCGTCACCTCTGAGTGCGGCCCCCCGCGCGGCGCCGACCCGGAGGCAGTGAAGAAGAAAGGGGGATTCCTGTCAGGGTATGTCGATGCAGTCAACGTCACCGACAACCAGACGAGCGTCGTGAGGATGAGCAGCTTCTCCGCCTCCCTTATCTTAAAAACAATGGGGTTCGATCCTGTTATGCAGATGGTATGCAGGGACAGGAACAGGATCGCCATTCAAAGCGACATACTCGGCGCGGCGGCATGGGGCATCAACAACATCCTCTGCCTTTCCGGCGACCACCAGAAGTTCGGGGACCATCCAACGGCAAAAAATGTTTTTGATATCGATTCCATCCAGCTTATACAGTGCGTGAGAAAGATGGTCGATGAGGGCAGGTTCTTAAGCGGAGAGGAGATAAAAGGCAGGCCGAGCCTCTTTATCGGCTGTGCCGAGAACCCCTTTGCCGACCCCTTCGAGATCAGGGCCATGAGGCTCGCCAAGAAGGCAAAGGCCGGTGCGCAGTTCGTACAGACCCAGTGCGTATTCAATGTCGAGAAGTTCGGGAAATGGATGGAGATGGTGCGCGACCTCGGCGTCCACGAGAAGGTCTACATCCTCGCAGGCATCACACCGATGAAATCCGTTGGCATGGCTAAGTACATGAAAAACTCCGTGCCGGGCATGGATGTGCCCGATGACCTCATCAAACGCATGCAGGATGCCCCGAAGGAAAAGCAGGCAGAGGAAGGCATCAGGATATGTCTGGAGACGATTGAAAAGGTGCGGAGCATCAAAGGGGTCAGCGGCATCCATATCATGGCCATAGAATGGGAGCAGATGGTGCCGGAAATCGTCAAATCAGCCGGGCTTTATCCGAGGCCACAACCGTAAGTCGTTTAACCCGGTGAAATGTAAAAGGGGAAATGTGAAATGTTGTAAACCTCTCACATTTCCCCTTTCTCGATATCAGCAAGGGGCGATCTGCCCTGCTGTAACGTTGAACACGGAATCTTGCACACTGAACAGGGGTTGTCCTATCCCCTCACGCCTCACGCCTGACGACTTACGGATTTTAACGCTTCACGGACAAAAGTTATCGTAGAGGGCGCCGAATTTTGATTCCAGCGAGAACCTTATCCAGGGCTGATCGTCTCCGTATCTCTGCTCGGGCAATGCCCTTCCGCTTACGGTATCATACTCAACCAGGGCATGTGTCCTGTAGATCTTCTGCGCGCAGTTTATCTCGATCAGCGACTTAAACTTATCAACTTCATCGGTACCTGTCTGTTTCTCTGTTGCCTTCTGCCATATTTTGAATGATTTATTTTCAAGACGCTCAAGGCTTGTATTGTCAAAATAGAACCGTTCCTTTTCGTTTTCGTAAAAGGCCTTCCATTCCTGACCATAGGATATGGAGTAGGCTCCCGTTATGATCAGGCTCAATAAAAACACTAATAAAATCTTTACAGTCATCTTCATAATTACCTCCAAAAGATGTTATTACTGTCAGTGATAGAGAAACGGATCTATCGCCTGCATTGCAACTCCCGCAAAATCATCAGGCGGATAACGCCGCAACGCTGAACCCATAAAGCTCATCCAGATCGGCAGGCAAACCCTGGCGCCGCTTTCCCCTTTGCCGAGCGATGTCCTCGCATCAAAACCAACCCACACACCCGTCACGATATGCGGTGAATAACCGACGAAGAGGGCGTCATAGTAGTTGCTTGTGGTACCTGTCTTTCCTGCCACAGGGTACCCCATTTTCGAAGCGCCTTTTGCCGTGCCGTATTCTGTCGGTCCCTTCAGAAGGGCATTCATCTTCGCCGCTACGTTATCGTTTATTGCGCGCTCTTTTTCCACGGGATTTTCTTCAAGGACATTCCCTTCGCTGTCGATAATACGCTTCACAAAAACAGGCTTTATCCTGTATCCCCCGTTCGCAAACGCCGCAAATCCCTTCACAAGGTCAAGGAGCGTCAGGTTTGATGTCCCCAGCGCTATCGAAAGGTTATCTTCAACCTCAACATTAAGGCCAAGCTCTTTCAGCGTTTCCTTCACGGACCCGACGCCGATCTCTTCAAGAAGCCTCACTGTAGCCGCGTTCTTTGAATACGCAACGGCGTCACGTATCGTTATCTGACCATCATACTTATTGTCATAATTTTTCGGAGTCCATGTCTTGCCCGCCCCGACAGGATATTCTTTCGGTTCATCGATGATAATCGTATCGAGATCATACCCCTTTTTTAACGCGGTGACATAGATAAAAGGCTTGAATGCGCTGCCGGACTGGACCTTTGCCGAGACCGCCCTGTTGTAAGGACTTCTTTCAAAATCCCTTCCTCCAACCATCGCATGGACATAGCCTGTCTGCACATCCATGCAGAGCAGCGCGCCTTCTACCTTTAAGCTGCGTACAGGCTGAAAGAGATGAATCTTCTTTTTATCGGCACCTGAATATGTTCCCTTGACCACGTCACCGGGCTTGAAGGGGAAGCCTTCTGTTTGAAGCACACCTTTTTCATTACCCGCATGGACCAGGTAGCCTTTCTTCATCCTCTCCGATACAAGGAGGTTGTATGTCTTTCCTGCCCTTAATCCGGAAAGCCTGATATCCTTGTCTTCGGCCTTTATAAAGTCCTCCCATTTCCTCTTGTCCAGACGATAGGAGATAACGTAATCGCCTTTTCGCTGTTCATAGAGGTTCAGCCCTCTCCTGACAGCCTCCTCTCCGAGTTTCTGTAACTGGATATCCACCGTGGCGTATATCTTCAGGCCTTTTCTCGAGACAGCGCCCTTCCCGTGTTTTTCTTCCACATAACGGAAAATAAAATCCTTATAGTAGCTGTCCGCAAAGACACCGTGGTCCTCCCTGATGGCAATCTTCTCCTTCAGCATAGTATTCTTTATTCTGGCATTTATGAAACCCTTCTCCTCCATCTGATCTATCACGTATTCCTGGCGTGCCCTCGCGTTGCCGGGATGTTTTTTAGGGGTATAACGGGACGGAGCCTGGACAATACCGGCGAGAAGCGCTGCTTCAGCCCTCGATATCTCCCATACGTGTCTCCCGAAATAGACCTGGGAGGCCGCTTCGACACCGTACACACCGTGTCCCATGTAAATATTATTGAGATAGAGATTGAGGATCTCCTTTTTCGTCAGCGAGTTTTCCAGCCGGTAGGAAAGTATCGCCTCTTTCACCTTTCGCGTTATATTCTTTTCCGGGGTAAGCATGAGCGACTTGACAACCTGCTGCGTTATTGTGCTTCCGCCCTGCACAACCTTTCCGTAGAGAATATTCTTCCAGAGCGCCCTTACGATGCTGAGCGGATCCACTGCCCCATGTTTGAAGAAATCGGCATCCTCTGCGGCGAGAAAGGCATCTTTTACGTATTTCGGGATCTTATTATAGGCAACAAATATCCTGTTGTCCGGCACGATGAGGTAGATAAGCTGGTCGTTATTATCGTAGATATTGGTGACCGGCTTGTTCTTCAAATGTTTCAAAACTTCAACAGACGGTATGTCGCTCATGATATAAATAACGAAGCCCGCGGAGAGAAGTACGCAGGACAACAGGACAAGTACGATCAGGTAAAAATGGAGTCCTTTCTTGAAGGGCTTTGCCCTTTTCTTAACCATTCCCTTGCTCCGCTGAACAACGATGATTATTCATTCCTGCCTTTGAGGGATAGGACAGAATTGTCCTTCGACATGTCATGAGATCGCACAGGTTACTATAGCCTTGGCAGCTAATTTACCGTCCACGCTTTTTACGTCCACATCTGTTACCGCAAATCTTTTTCCCCTGTGAACAACCCTGCCTTCGGCATAGATAGGCACATCTTTGACGGCCGCACAATAATTTATCTTCATCTCGAGGGTGAGGGCCTTCTCACCTTCACGCAGGATCGACAACACGGCATTGATGCCCGCCGAGTCTGCAAGGCTTGCGATAACCCCGCCGTGGAAATAGCCGAAAGGATGCGTCAGGTGGTCCTTGAAATCGAGCCGGAGCTTCGCATAGCCTTCGCCAATCTCGACGACCTCAATGCCGAGATGACCAAAGTAAGGCGTGTCCTTTGCCATCCTTCTTTGCAGTTCTTCTTTCATATTCAAAACCTGCTTACATTTCTATCCCAAAATAAGCATTTTATCAACAGGATTATGGCAAACCGGCGATAAACCCGTAAGGCATCAGGCGTAAGGCGATAAACCCCGTAAGTCGTGAGGCGTAAGTCGTGAGTGGACCAAGGCGTAGCGCAAAGGGCACGAAGCATAGCGTGACATGGGGAGCTTCATTCTTTATCGTCCTCGCGAGGAGCGAAGCGACTTGGCGAACTCATCTGCCATTTCTCCCCTCACGCCTTACGACTTACGGGTGTTCCGTTTTTCCCTCCCCTTACGCCTAACGCCTTACGACTGACGAGATCCTTCTTCACCTTTCACTTTTCACCTTTCACTTTTCACCTTTCACCTTTCACTTTTCACCTTTCACTTTTCACGGTTTCTTCATCGTTTCCTTTGACCGTATAATGCTTGCGAGGGCGATGAGGCTGGTAATAAAGAGGATCCATATGATCGTCCTGTATGCTGACGGAGGGTACATGCCCTGTGTCTTGCCGGCGCTGTCGAGAACATACCCCATCAAGGGCTGGAAGATGATCCCGCCGATGAAAGGAAAGATGTTCATCGTTCCCATGGACGTGCCGGCGATCTCACCGGGAAAGAGCTCTTTTGTTGTGATGATGGCGATGGTGCCCACCGAGCTGATCGTAACGCCCATCAGGAAAAAGAGTATATACAGCGCGGGGACCGACAGCGTTTTATAAAACAGCAGCATCACCAGGAAGCACAGGCAGTTGAGTACCGACGTGCCGACAAGGACTTTTTTCCTGCTCATCAATGTCTTGTCGGAAAGATGGCCGATGACCGGGCTCAGGAAGATCATCGCGAAGGCGATCATGGAGAGGATATTTCCCGTTGTGTTTTTCGATAGCCGGTAGACGTCCATCAGATAGGGCCCTGCCCAGAGCCCGAAGAAGCCGAAAAGCGCCCCGCCCCTCATGATAAACCATACGGCAATGGCCCAGAAATGCTTTTCCCGCAAGACAACCTTCAGGTCGCTTAGAATGTTTCTCTTCGCCGGTATATCATTGTATGTATTCTCTACAAGTGAGGGCAGCCCTTTTTTTGCCGGCCTGTCCTCGACGACAAGCCACGTCATAACGGTGAAGACCAGAGACACTATGCCGGTCACGATAAAGGATGTCCTCCAGCCGAATGCCTGGGAGAGGACCGCGAGCGGCGTCGTTGCCGTCAACCATCCCACACCCCCGATAGCCATAAGGATGCCCGATATCCTCGCCAGTTCAATGCCCCTGTACCATTCAGCAAATATCCTCATCGTCGTGATAAAGACAGCCGAAACGCCGAGTCCCACAAACGCCCTTGCCGCAAAGGCAAATTCAAAACGGGGCGCAAGGCCAAAAAAAATGGCCCCGAAGGATGCAAAAAAACCGCAGGCGATAAGGGTCTTCTTCGGCCCCCACGAATCCGACAGAATGCCCACCGGTATCTGGGTCAGGGCATAAGGATAAAAATAAGCGGAGGCGAGCAGCCCGAGGCTTGCGCCCGATATCCGGAAATCATCGATCAACTCCGGCGCCACAACGGCCGGAGCAACCCTCTGGAAATACACGATGAGATACTGTGCGGCGAGTATTGCGAAGATATACCGGCGGTACCTGTAAACCTTTTCCAGCCCTTTTCTCATATTACAGCGATCGTCCGTTCAGATTTTACATTCTATACGCTTTCATGTACAATAAAGCAATTTTACACAACGGAGACGTATCATGCAAAAAGAGATATTAAAAGATTTGCTCAATGTTGTAAAGGGAATAACCCCGCCCGATTGCGTTGTGCGCAACGGCAAGATTGTGAATGTCTTTACCAATGCCATCGAGGAAAACCTTCTCATCGCGATCAAAAATGGTCTCATTGCGTCCATTGAAAAAGATGAAGGAAACTCGCCCTATGGCAATGCGCCGGTAATCGATGCGGAAGGATCGTACCTCTGCCCGGGCTTCATCGACGCCCACACCCACATAGACAACACTCACTCCTTCCATGCCCTTGTCCCCTACGCGGTAAAGGGCGGGACAACAACGATCGTAACGGAAATGGGCACTGTAAGCTGCGCGACCGGCATCGAAGGAGTGGAGGTATTTATTGACAGCACAAAAGGGTATCCCCTGCGCTGCTATTTTGTCGCCCCGCCGCACACACCGCCTTTCCCCTTGATGGAGAGCTCCTATAGCATAAACTACAAAGATTTCTCAAAGCTCCTGAAGCGTGAGGACTTCCTCGGCATAGGTGAGGCCTACTGGATGAGGGCCCTTAACGGCGAGGAGAGACTCCTCAAACAGTCTGAGCTTGCGATGTCGCTCAATAAAAGGCTCGACGGCCATGCCGCGGGTGCCCGCGGGAAAAGGCTCATTGAGTACGCGCTCACGGGCATCACCTCATGCCACGAATCGGTGAACATTGACGAGGCCATCGAAAAGCTAAGATACGGCATCTATGTCATGATCAGGGAAGGCTTCGTGCGCAGGGAACTCCCCGAGCTTGCGAAGCTGAAAGATCACAGCGTGGACAAACGGAGGATCCTGCTCGTCTCGGACACCTTCGACCCTGTCATGCTCTGCGAGGAGGGATATCTCGACGCCGTGGTAAGAAACGCCATCCGGTACGGGTTTACCCCGATGGACGCGATCAAAATGGCAACGATCAACCCCGCGGACTATTATGGGCTGCGGTACCTCGGCGCGATAGCTCCTTTGCGATATGCCGATATCCTCTTTTTGAAAAATTTAGAGGATGTAGCCATAGAGAGGGTCATGGTCAACGGGGAGATGGCCTTTGAAGGGGGAAGATTCCTGAAAGACATCACACCTTACGAATATCCGCTCAGCGCGAGGCAGACAATATCGGCCGCAAAATGCGTCGAAGAGGATTTTAAGATAAAGGCAGACCCGAAGCGCCCTGAGATACGCGTCATCGAAGTCGTGAACCAGACCATTACCAGAGAGGCCAGGCACAGGCCTTCTGTTCAGGGAGGCTACCTGGAGAAAGACCTTGAAAATGACATTATACCCGTTGCGGTGATAAACAAGAGGGACTCGAAGCAGCGAGGCAACGGCTTCATCAAAGGCACGGGCATAAAGAACGGCGCCATTGCCACGACGCTCATCTGGGACACCGCCAACCTGTTCGTCATAGGAAGCAACGAAAAGGATATGACCCTTGCCGTGAACAGGGTCATCGACATCCAGGGCGGCACCGTTATAACATCCGGCGGCGAGGTCATCTACGAATTTTCTATGCCCGTCTTCGGCCTCATATCGACCGACAGCATGGAAAACATAAGAGACAAGATCAAAGAGCTCGAAAAAAAGCTCCCTACGATAGGGACATCCTTTGACAAGCCTTTTCTCAACATACAGACCATTCCCTTTACGGGCCTGCCGTTTTTAAGAATAACCGACAAAGGGCTTGCGGATATAAAAACCAAGAAGCTGGTATCGCTGTTTGTAGAATAGCCCATGGTTCATGGCTCATAGCTCATGGCAAATCCTAAATCCGAATATCGCAAGGTTCAATCCTGACGAAGGAGGGACAATTCTAAACAAACACGAATGCTTTAATGTTCAAATATCAAAACATAACCTGCATACCTTTTGAACATTTGATATTCGAATTTTGATATTGTTTAGAGATTGGCGCTTAGATATTAGGATTTCGCATCTGCTATGAGCCATGAGCTATCAGCTATGAGCTGAATTTTATCTTGTTCTCCTGCCCCTTGATAAGCCGTTTGATGTTGTCCTTGTGCTTGATAAAGACAAAGATCGCTATGACAACAGCGAGCAAGACATATTCAACGGGCACTTTCAGGACATACATCGCGAAAGGCACGGTCCCGGCGCCTGCAAGGGACCCAAGGGATACATAACGCCATATCAGTAAGATAGCGACAAAGATAATAAAGCAGGGGATCATGGCGATGGGGCCTGCGGCAAGATAGACGCCAAGAGCCGTTGCCACCCCTTTACCTCCCCGGAACTTCAGAAAGACGGGGAACAGATGGCCCACGAAGGTTGCGAAACCGATGACCGCCACGATTTCCTTCGGCATATCGCACCGCATCGCTATGAATGTCGGCAGGAAACCTTTTGCGATATCCCCGAAGAGCGTAACGATCCCAAGCGCCCTTCCCGCTGTCCGCATCACATTTGTTGCGCCTATATTGCCGCTCCCGGTCTTTCGGGGGTCCTTGCCCTTAAGCCTTGCAAGCATCACTCCGATCGGTATCGAGCCGATAAGATACGCTATGATCACATAGACGGCCTGCTGCATGTGGTTAGAATATGCAAAATGCCCCGGCTTGTCAATAAAAGCACTGAAACCTTTCACCTTTTACGCTTCACGTTTCACCTTTCACCTTTCACCTTTCACCTTTCACGCTTTCACCTTTCACCTTTCACGTTTCACCTTTTACCTTTCACGTTTCACCTTTCACCTTTCACCTTTCACCTTTTACCTTTCACGCTTTCGCTATTACCCTTGACTTTGTTCAAAAATTTTCTTATCTTAATAAACTTCACGGGCCGTTAACTCAGTCTGGTAGAGTATCTGCCTTTTAAGCAGAGAGTCGCAAGTTCAAGTCTTGCACGGCCCAAATGTCCCCATCGTCTAGAGGCCTAGGACACTGGCCTTTCACGCCGGCAACCGGGGTTCGAATCCCCGTGGGGACGCTTTTTTTCCTCAATGATTTCAATTAAAAGGTGTTTTAAAACTCAGTTCTATTTTGGTTCTATTTTTCATTTTTAACTCTCGCAAGGTCAACGGCGTTATCGAGTCCCTGAACAACATCCAATAAGTGATTTCCATACGCAGGATAGTAGCTATCTGTAGACCTCCCGTCTTTATGTCTCATCAATCTTTGAGCTGTGAGCTTGTCTGTGAGCGGTATGATCTGTCTACAGATGTCAAGTTTTTTATAAATTGGACAAATCCGCATATTTTTGTATGAGTCATTTCGTATACAGTGCAGATACTTAAACGGTGACGGTATTGCTGTTGTCATCCTGCCTGCTCCCAGTACCGCCTTCTTCTAAGCCTTGTCTCATGCTACAATCTGGCATCATTTTTGTATATCCCTCAGGGCAGACAGTAAAAATAAGGAGGTTCTACATGAGCAGATTCAGGATTTTTGCAGCGGCGGCAGTGTTGATCACAATGGTAACCGGATGTTCACACATGTCTGCCACAGAACAGCTTATCCTTTGCCGGGCGGAATTATCTTGAATAGAATATTCCTTCCTCACCGCTGCAATTGATGGACAAAAAAGATTGACAAAAACAGGCGGGTATTATAGAAGCTAAAATAATTAAAAACATAATATACAAGGAGGCAACAATGGCAAAAAAGAACCTGATCCTGTCGGAGAAGCTGCCACCGATGCGAAGGGGCATGACGTACTCTCACGCCATCAAGGTGGGCAACATCGTCTATGTGTCAGGCCAGGTGGCGAGGGACAAGCACTACAAGATATGTCACAAGCGCAATTTCCTCGGCCAGATCGAGATGGTCTTCCAGAACATGAAGGAGGTGCTCGAAGAGGTGGGCGCCACCATGCAGGATGTGGTCAAGCTCAATTTCTACTGCCGGCACCTGTGGGACCTGCGGCTGATGCCCCCTGTCTTCGAAAAGTACTTCGGCGACCACGTCCCGACGATGACCGCCGTTGAGGTCGTCCAGCTCTGGCACCCCCATATCCTTGTTGAGTGCGAGGCTGTTGCCCACATCGGCGAGGACATGACGATCGTCGACGGCAAGGAGATACCGGGCGTAAAGTATGGCAAGCCCTATAAAGTGCCGGGGGAGGAATTCAGGTTCGAGTAAAAGACATCTGTTTCTCTCACTGTAATATCAAAGTGCTGTCATAGGGGCAGCGATGAAAGGCGGATACATTCTCTCTCCTTTCAATCCCAGACTGCCGGCAGATAAACTCGACTATCTGATCAATTATTCCGAGGTAAAGAGGAGCTGGTAAGGTTCTGCAAGCAAAGGTTGGCAAGGTTTAAGGCGCCCAAGTCAGTAGAATTCGTAAGTGCTCTTCCAAAATCCCCTTCAGGAAAGATTTTGAAGCGGGCGATACGGGGAAAATACCGGCAGGGGCTGGAGAGAATAGTGTAGCGCCGCCTAAATGTGCCATGGCGACAGACGTGCGAATAGATTCTCCAGTTCCCTTGAAAAATCTTTTCCAGTGTGGGACACTGAGATGCTATGCATGACGAAGGGGGCACTTCTCAACAAACATCAGGAAAATTATTCACCCGTGATTTTATTCTCGGGTTTCTTGCGCTGTTCGTTTTTTTAGCTGCCGACCGCTCCCTTACTCCCACCCTTCCCATCTACTTTACAAGATTAGGTTCTAATGAGGGCGAGGTAGGTGTGCTCATCGGGATCTGCGCTGCAGCATCCTTGGTTTCCAGGTTTTTCGTAGGGGGAGCCTTGCTTCGATACCAGGCAAGGAGCATTATGATGTTCGGCGCCCTGCTGTCTGCCATAGCTTTCCTTGCCTCTGTCGTGCTTCGCCCATTCTGGCCCTTTGCAATGATCAGGTTCCTTCAGGGTGTAGCATTGGCATGCATTGATACGGCGGCCTTTGCATCTATCGTCAACGTCATCCCGCTCGCATATCGAACGCGGGCACTCGGCTATGTGATGCTGGCGCCCAGCCTGTCTCTTGCGATTGCCGCTCCTCTCGGCGTGTTCGTTATCAATCGGTACAGCTCCAACACTTATTTCCTTTCCTGCGCGGCCCTTACCTTCTGCGCCCTCTTTTTGTCATCGATGGTGAAGGACCGGGAGACAGATACCCCTAACCCCAAGAAGGCCGGTTCCTTTCATTTCTCTTCTTTGGTTAACCTGAAGATCCTCAAACCTGCCGTCGTGACTTTCCTTGAGCTTTTTGTCTGGGGATCTGTCGCAGCCTTCTTCCCTCTTTATGCGGTTCAGTGCGGCGTGACAAATCCAGGCCACTTTTTTTCCGCCATGGGCATAGTGATGATAGCGTGCAGAATGTTTGGAGGGAAGATCATGGACACCTGCGACAAGGAAAAGCTCATTGTGACCTTTCTTCTCACATTAACGGTTATGTTGATAATACTCTCCTTTTCAAGAACGCTTCTTATGTTCATTATTGTGGGAGCAGTTTGGGGGATCGGGGCTGCCTTCTTCGTGCCCGTAGCCATGGCATACGCTCTTGAGTATTCCGGCTCTTCGGATGGTACCGCCGTGGGGACCATAAGGGCGATCTTTGATCTGGGGTTGGCGGTTGGACCTACAGTTACAGGTATTATCATACCGTTCACAGGCTACCGGATAATGTTTCTCTTCATGGCCTTTATCTGCCTCGTCAACGTAAGTCATTTTCACTTCTATGTGAGGAAAAGACGCCCGGCGGCGCCGGCTGCGTAAGCAGTTAGTCAAGGAAGCAAAATAATCCAGATCAATGAGGAGCAGGTAAAGGAGCATCCGGGAGCGCTTTTACTTCTTTTCCCAAAAGAGGGTTTTGCGAATCCTGCCGATGACTGCCGGTACGGCTTCAGGCTTTACTACGCCCGCAGTTTTCTTCCACGCCTTCCAGTCTCCGAACAGCTCATGATAGAGCTCGGCGCATCCCCGGTGAAAGGTGACCTCCGAACCGGGTTGAATGCGTGAGGCGCAGTCTCTGAGCATTTTATGCAGCCTTTTTCGCTGTGACACGCCAGATACATTAAAGATGACCGCTTTTGTTGACTTTTCTTCATCAACGGACCCGAACCGTCCCTTGACCTTTATGTCATCGGGGAGAACCTTCTCAAGCTCCGTAAGAAGCTCGATGCACCCATCCATACTGTTGAGAACAACGACCACTTTCCAGCACCGGAGCGCCGGGCCAAGGTCTATCTCTGTCCTGCCTTCCTTTAACTGTTCATACAGATTCGTAATGCAGGGAACACATTTGCCGTAAATGTCCTTTTTTGTCTCCTGGAGGCCCGGGGTATCCTCAAAGCTTACCCATTTCGCCTTCCGGCCGGTAAAATAGCGTTTGTCTATATATATTTTTCGGGTTATCGTGACTTGATCCTATTGCTTCCCTGCCCTTGGTGCCATGTAAACAAAGGCAGCGCTTATCGGGAAGATCTTAGAAGATCCTTGAGGTCCGCATTGGGAATATAGCTCCGGTATATCTTTTCGAAGGTGCCGTCCGCCTTCATGGCATCCAGGACGGACTGCCATCTTGCAACCACCTCCGCCGGAGTTCCGAGCGACATGGCGATATAAAAATAGGTGCTGCTCACGAGAAAGACCGGCTCCAGGTCTTCCATGCTGTATCCCGCCTTTTTCACGATCTCCTGAACGGTAATATCGGTAAAGACCGAGACCTGCACGCTTCCGTCCATAAGCTGCCTGACGTTGGTGGTTGGGAGAGGAGAGCTGACCAGATTCGTAAACCCTTTGTTCTTGAGATACTGTTCGGTAAACCAGTTGGTAGTGGTAGCAATGGCGGTAAGCTTCCTGGCCTCTTCCAGGCTTTTGATCTTTATGCCGGAGCCTTTCTTCGCGTAAAATATCGCGCTGTTCTTGCCGACGGGCCCCACCCACTGAAACATCTTCTCCCTTTTATCGGTCCTCTCGGCGCTGAAAAGCACTACATTGGGGGTCTTCGACGCTGCAGTGTAAGCTTCGTCCCAGGATGTCAACCGGATCTTGTCCGGAATACCCTGGCGGGCAATGATCCCGCGCACTATGTCGGTGACAAAACCGGTGACCTTCCCGTCTTTCATGAAGGTGACAGGCGGGTATTCCTCCGTCAGCATTGTCAGTTCAGGGGCTCCTTTTATATCCTTCCGGTCCGCGTGCACATCTCCGGCAAGAATGATTAAACATAGTATCAGACATAAACAGCCGATCCTCTTCATACCTTTCACCTTCCTTGTAAGTGCGGTCAAGCGTTGCTTGCCAGGTGCTCCTGTAATTCCTTGAGCCGGCTTTTCATCTCAACCGGCAGATCCGAACCGAATGTCTTGAAGAATTTTTCAATATCTTTCGCCTCTTCTATCCAGGCGTTGTTGTCAACGGCCAGAAGCGCCTCCATCGTCTCCTTCGAGATCGATAGACCGCTCAGATCAAGGTCCTCTGCTTTGGGGATGTATCCTATCGGCGTTATCTGGGAGCCGGCCGTCTTCATACAGCGGCCCATGATCCATTCAAGCACCCGCAGATTCTCACCGAAACCGGGCCACATAAAGTCCCCCTTTTCATCCAGGCGGAACCAGTTGACATGGAATATCCTGGGCGGCTTTTCCATCTTCTTGCCCATATCCAGCCAGTGCTGGAAATACTGGCCCATGTTGTATCCGCAGAACGGCAGCATTGCCATCGGGTCGCGCCGCACCTCGCCCTGCTTGCCGAACTGAGCGGCGGTCCTCTCAGAGGCCATTGTCGCGCCGATGAATACGCCATGCTTCCAGTCAAAGGATTCGAAGACAAGCGGCACGACACCTGCCCGGCGGCCGCCGAAAATGATCGCATCGATGAGGACGCCGTGATGGTGCTCTATGCGGTTGGAGATCGAAGGACACTGCGTTATCGGCGCCGTGAACCGGCTGTTGGGGTGCGCTCCAAGCACGGTATTCCCCTTTTTATCTGTCATACCCGGCCTCCACTGCTTTCCTTCCCAGTTGACGCCTTCCGGGGGCGGGTTTCCGTCCATGCCTTCCCACCAGATATCCCTGTCCCCGGTGAGCAGTACGTTCGTGAAGATCGTGTTCTTCTTTACCGTTTCCATCGCGTTCAGGTTTGATCTTACGTTGGTGCCCGGCGCGACGCCGAAAAATCCCGCCTCCGGATTGATCGCCCACAGCCTGCCGTCAGTATCTACACGCATCCACGCAATGTCGTCGCCCACTGTCCATATGCGGTATCCCTTATGTTTCAACCCTTCAGGCGGTATCAGCATGGCAAGGTTCGTCTTCCCGCAGGCGCTCGGAAATGCCCCTGCTATGTATTTGATATGGCCGCTCGGGTCCTCGACCCCCATGATGAGCATGTGTTCCGCAAGCCAGCCTTCGGATTTCGCAAGGTAGCTTGCGATGCGAAGGGCAAGGCACTTTTTTCCCAGCAATACATTGCCGCCATACCCTGAGCCCACGCTCCAGATCGTGTTGTCTTCGGGAAAATGGAGGATAAGCCTTTTCTTGTCATCCAGATCCGCCTTGCCGTGGAGACACTTTGTGAACTTGCCCTGCGTGCCAAGCCTCTTTAATACTCTGTCCCCGATATAGGTCATGATGCGCATATTGAGCACCACGTAAATGCTGTCGGTCAGCTCAACCCCGATCTTTGAGAAGGGTGATCCGACGGGCCCCATGGAGAAAGGGATCACGTACATGGTCCGCCCCCTCATGGACCCATAGAATATCTGACCTGCCCTTTTATACCCCTCCTCGGGCAGCATCCAGTTGTTCGTCGGGCCTGCCATCTTTTTTGTTGAAGTACATATGAAGGTTAAATGCTCTGTCCGTGCAACATCGTTTGCGGCAGTTCTATGATAAACACACCCCGGCCATTTTTCCTGGTTCAGTTCAACAAGCTCGCCCGTGCTTATGGCCTCCTGCTCAAGGCGCCTCTTTTCTTCCTCCGATCCGTCGCACCATACGATCCTGTCCGGCTGGCACATCTCCGCCATCTCTATCACCCAGATCTTCAACTGGGCATGCTTTGTCGGCCAATTCGTAACGTTATATGTATTCACCATTTCTATACTTTCCTCCTGTTTCTCAACAGTCTCAACGTTATACGGAAAATCAGTATACCATAAAAAAAAAGCAGAGGCGTCAGAAAAATAAGGGGCGGCCCTGCTTCCTGGTAAGATCTGGATGCGGGATGAGGAGGGGTGAGGGAATGGCAGCATCACAAAACAGCGGGTGCCAATGGGATTTTTATAATTTTATGGACGTCTTCAACTATCCATGAAAAACCTGACCCCCCCCCGCAGTGCCCTGTCGCGATCAAAGAACCGTTGTCCACCCGAAGTTATTTAATTTCTTAAGAATGTCCCCTCTCCCTACAGGCTTGCCGTTCTTTACCAGAACAAAGTCAATCTCGCGCTTCTCCCTTGCATATGACTATTGTATGCATATATGTAAATTTGTCATATCCATTTATGCTGGATGCTTGCAAGGAACACTGCGAGGGGCAAGGAGCGAACAGGCCTTCGTCTCACGCCCGCCTGCGCTCAGGGTTCCGGCAAAACTGTATCAATGAAGCGTTCGAAGAGCTTTTGGATATCATTCCTCCGCGCTATCCGGCGAAGCCATTCTTCCGGGATGGCGTCGTAGCCGTAATGGACCCCTGCCAGGCCGCCGGCGACGGTTGCTGTGGTGTCCGTGTCCCCGCCGAGGTTGACCGCCTTGAGGACCGCCTCCTCGTATGAGCTGGAGTTGAGAAGGCACCAGATGCCCGCCTCGAGGGTGTGAACGACATAGCCGCCTGACTCTATCTCGTCTTCAGGGAGATCCGCTATATTGCCGGAGAAGAGGCGGGAGAAATGGGAAAAGGGCTGCCGGCTGCTGAACGACAGCCTGTCGTAATAGCTTTGTACAACGTATGCCGTCAGCTCATATGCCCCGTGAAGGTTTGCTCCTTCCAGCAATGCCTTGACCATGATGCAGTAGAAGGCGCACGCTGCCTGGGCCATGTAATGCCTGTGTGTGAGGGCCGATGCCTTGTGCGCACTGCTGATAACCGCAGAGGGAGAGGATCTCCCGAAATAGATGGCGACGGGCAGGATGCGCATCAGCGATCCGTTCCCGTTGTCATACTCGCTGTCGCCTCCTGCCGCCTCGGGGGCTGTGCCGTTCATCATCCGTTGGATCGAGCTCCTCGTCGAGTTGCCTATATCGAAGACAACGCCGTGCGGCGTCCAATATCTATCTTTCATCCAGCGGACAAAGAGTTCCCCCATGCGGGCCGTGTCAAATCCATCGATGAGGCTTTCCGTTGTGCAGAGCAGAAGCGAGCTGTCGTCCGACCATGTGCCGGGCGGCTGATCGTATGTCCCGTATCCCCGCATATCGGCCACAGGGTCATTCTTCCGCACTTCCCTGCCTTGAAATTCCACGGGCACGCCGAGGGCATCCCCCACGACAGCGCCCCAGAGACCGCCGAGCATCCTGTCTTTCATTGAAATGGTCATTTCGTTATCCTCGTTTTCAATAGAGAGCCTGCAAGTACGCTCTGGACCTTCTTTGGATAGAGAAACGAAAGCTCCTTTAGCTTTTTCATGTTCAGATTCTCCGCTTCCAGCTCTTCTGCAAAGGGGACCTTGTGACGCAGATAAACGGCATCCAGGAGGGCTTTTTCCGGTGCAGCAACTGCTGCACCACCACGATCCATGATCTCGCCCGGGAGCCACAGGCGTTCCGCGATCTTTGAATATTCTATCGTGAAGCTGCTGTAAAAGATTCTATTCCTTTTACCGACACCCGGATGCAGGGTTATGGCTGTACATACAAAAGGCGCCTGGAGCAGGACCCCGTGGAGGTTCATCGCCCACTCGCAGGATATATACGACGGCCGTCTTGCAAAACACGCTACCTGTTCCACCTTCGGCGGTTCTTTACTGAAGATCACATTCCAGTAGACCCGGTTCGCAATCCTCCGGATGTATCCTTTCCTGGCCGCCCTGAAAAGAAACATATTGTCGTCAGGCACCAATTTTGCTGCATCAACCGATGAAAAGAGCGGCGAAGGAAGCTTCTTCAAGACCTCTGTCATGGAAAGGTTCTTTTCCCGCTTCATAGCTGTACACCATTCTTCCGGGACGGGTATTGCTTAAAGTTGATAACCTTTGTGTCAATAACCTGCCTGAATGCATCCTGGACAGCCTTCAAAAGGTCCCGAAATCCGTTCTGCTGAAAAACATCAAGACTGTCTTTGCCGAGAAACCTCGCAAGGTCCGCTCCAATATCCTGCAGCAAAAGTTTCTTTTTTTCCGGATGCGCCTTCTCCAGGTTAGCATAGAAAGAGGGTGGCGTGGCAATGGAAAAAGGGGCCTCGTAGATATCGAGCTTCCTCCTCAGACCATGGATATCCACCGTCTCTCCCAGGGTCTGCGAGAGAAACCAGATGTCAAAAAAATCCCTTCCCCTTGTATGAGGCCGCTCCATCAATGCCCGGAGCTTATCGGAAAGTATTTCGCCCGGCGTCTCAATATTGATAACAACAGGAGGGCCCAAGGTTCTAAGATTGCCCTCCCTGAGAACACCTGAGACCGCCGGCGAGCCCTGCATGATAACGCGGTCGGTGTCCGGCCTCATCCCGGGCGCAAGGACTTCAAATTCGATCTTAACGGATATTTTTCCCCTCATTGCTGATGGAGCAAAATCAATGAATGCCTTCCAGGATGACTGGCGGGATTTTTTTTCCTTCACCGAAAAGATGCCGGATCCGAAATCTCCTGTGAGTTGTCTTTGCATCATCGGACCGGCGGATCGAACAAGCTCAGCGATCCGTTCTCTTGAAAGGGACGCGACAAAATAAAGGTCTTCGGAAAATCTCAGCCCTCCATAGAACCACCTGATGGCCGTTCCACCCTGAAAAATAACCTCTCTGCTTTCACGGGACGAGAAGAGGGAGTGGAGAATGATCAGTTGTGCACGCTCTGCCTGTCTGATCCTGTGTTCGTCAAATGACTTCATTGTTTACAATATACTACTTTTTTGTAGTAAAATACAAACAATATAAATACCGTGTCACAAAGTGTTTATTCTTTTACCATTTTCTTCAGCCCTTCAATGATCCTCACCATCCCCAGCGTGTCGAGTCGGCAGTAGGCGAGCAGGGCGCTGCGGAGCTTCCCGATCTCTTCATGATCGCCGGATTCCCTCATCCTGAAATAGGCCTGCATGGCCATGTCGCCGTCCCTGATCTCCATATCCTCGTAGCTTAAGTCGGGGACAAGGGCCGGGAGGACATACTTCAGCGAATAGGAGCCGCTGAACCGCCAGTGGTAAAGGGCCTTTTTCTGGAAGGGGACAGCGAGGTCTCTCAGGTTGCTAAGCACCACATCGATGTCGTCGCGATATTTCGGGAGCCCTTCGGCAAGGCCCTTCAGTACCCCTGCCTCGAACCCCGCATAATAGGCAAGGACGCAGGCGTTCTGCGGGATCTCACTGAGGAGCTTTTTGATGAGCTCTTCCCTCGGGTCGATCTTCGGGTCTGCGAGGTATTCATGATGCAGGAGGTCGGCGTCCTCATCTTCCAGATAATGCAGCGAATACTGGAACGGAACCTGCTGGTAAGGCCTCGTCCCGTCGAAAAAAGGGATGGCGGCGCCGACGGTCTCGAAGTCGAGGAAATAGAGCGGGTACCAGAGGGAATCGAGAAATTCCCTGACCGCTTCGCTTGAGATGACGACCTTCCTCTCGAGGGTTGCCTCCACCTGGAGCCGCTGGTTCGGCGTGAGCATGTAGAGCGGCACGTCTTCGAAGCGCACAATGCCCCGGTTATAGAGTGTGAACGGCAAAGACTTGCTGCCCCTGATATCAAATACCGATTCATCGGGGATGTGCTGCCAGCAGTGTCCCATGAAGTCGCAGTCGTAGGGGTCTGTGCAGTGAGGGCCGATGTCGATCCGCGGGATATCGCCGCGGAGCATCGTCTTCTGGGCATCGAGCTCTCCCCCGACGGTGTCTTGCATCTGCATGACCTCGGAGGTGACGTCGTTTACGGTGAAGAGCTGCCGGACGTCGATCTCCCCTTCCCTGACATACTGGTTGTTGATATGGACAAGGAAGATGCGCGAGACCGGCAGGCCCGATCCCTTCACCACGTAATATTGAACGGCGGCGTCGGGAATATAGACGTCCTTGATCGAGGTGGAGCTTTTCACCTCGTAGATGTCCCACCCCTCTTTGCCCTTGTTGAGAATATCCACCTTTACAAAGACGTTGTCGAACCGGAAGGCGGCCTCGTAGAGCGTGGTTGCGCCCTGCGCGATCATATTCTGTGTGAGCGCAGCCTGTTTGTCATAGGTATCGGGGTCGTAAGGGATGGTGATCCCGTCGGGGAAAAGCCCCTGCGCCACAATACCCACCTCTGAGCCGCTCCGGAAAAGGGCCTCCCGCGAGGGCGGGGTTTCGTCCCTCAGCTCCGGATGGCGCTTGTCGAGGTAGAGGGACTTGTGGCACTGCAGGCCACGGATAAAGAGGGATTTGCTGAGATGAAGGTCATTCATCATCGTCTTCCCCTTCCCTGCCGGATTCATATTTGCAGGTATCGCCTTCCCGATATTGATCGCACGACGGGAGCGGGATGCAGGGCATGTTGTTCAGCGTGCACCACTTCCCGCCTGACGCGAAGATCGAAATGCCGAGTATGTCAAAAAGATCATCCATGTATCAGCTCATAGTTCTTAGCTCATGGCTCATAGCTAAACATACGTGAGACCTCAAGCCCTCTATATTTCAGTATGACACAAATCGTTATCGTTGAGAAGAGGAACGATATGTCCTCGCTCCTTGTTCCTTACAGCGCTCCTGGCCAGCACCCAGCATCCGGTTCACCTCCTGTACCCTCTCCGGCTCCTGAAGCCTGACATGTTGCCGATCTTCTCGCTCTCGGTAATGGCGAAGAAGGCCATGTGGATCACGCTATCTTCATGGACAAGGGCAGAACCTACCTTCCCCGGCGCCTCGAAGCGGTAGTCCCAGCCAAGACCGGTGGACCGGTATTTCTTCTCCTCGCTTGAAGCGATCGCCTGGAGAAAGTCCTTTGCCGCCCCGATGGCAGGGACAGGAAAATACTTTTTCCGATCAAGGAGCGCCTCCATGGCGTAGCTCTTGAGGAGCTTCGCGTGGAGGGACGCATACGCTGCAGAACGCGAGAGGATGTCGCAACCAACTATGAAGCCGTTGATAAAGACCATCATGCCATTCTGGCCGGGGATGAGCGGAATCGCCTCGATGTACTCGTTGAGGTCCTGCGTCTTCTGCTCGAAGACGTCATTCATGGCGCCCGTGGGGGCGCTCACATCCGCATTCATCCTCATCTCTTCGATATGGTCCCAAACCTCCCCCTGGTTGGACCTGTAGCCCACCGCTGCCTTGAGGTTTGCCGTGACGTGCCGTGACTTCTCCCTTCTGGCTTTGGCATACATAACGACGTCGGAGTCCATAAACTCCCTGGACGTGTACGACCATCTCCCTTGCTCTGTGCAGCTTACCGGGATCACTGTCTCCATGCGGGCGCCAACGAGGATTGTCGTGTTGAGGACGCGGTTCTGCTTTGCCCCGACAAGTTCCTCCCCGTCGAGGAGAAGGACTGCCGCGTCCCCCTTGTTGATGACCTTCAGTTCGGGGACGGAGCCCCCTTCGCTCACCTCCGTAACGGTCAATGCGCCCCTCTCAAGGGCCTCCCTGAGGGTCATATACTCCGGCCCCCCGTTGCCGGGGAAGAGAAGCGGAACGATCCCCATATTCTCGCATATCTGTACGCCGCCCAATTGGATCCGGGCCAGATATTCAGTAATTAATTTCTCCATAATCAATCCCCCTTTGCTTTGATATATGTTCCAAACAGATATAGTATAAACACCGTCAATGACAACAGGGTGTCAGAGGACAACGTGAAAAGTAAAAAGTAAAATGTGAAAAGTGAAAGGTGAAAGGTTCAACGTTAAAAACAAACAGCCTGGATGCTTGATACTGGATGCTGGATACTGGATGCTGCTCAGAAAAAGCTAACAAGAAATATACTACCCAGCCGCTTGCGGCGGGGTATCAGAGGATAGAATCGGCATGATCATGCCCCCTCACCCTGCCCTCTCCCGCGGGGGGAGAGGGAATAGTGGCACCCCGCAGCACGCTGCGGGGAATCATCCGGATTGAACTGGTTTTGTCGCTGATTGCTTGAATTATTTGTGGTCTTGGGTTGCCTGCATAAGCTCTTTTTTGATCAGGTCCCTTAATAATTTAGGTTTGATGACCTCGACGTTCGGTATCCAGGAATAGATCCATTTCTTGATCTCGTAGATGCCGGCAACGGTGAAGGTGAGCTCAACACCGCCATCGGAGAGCATCTTTCTCACCTCTGACGGGTGCCATTTATCTTTCCGCGTGATATATTCGGCAACCTCCGGCTTAAACCTGACCGCAACCGTCACCTCCTCACCGTCTATAACACCCCAGCTTTTTGCAAGGTATTCCCCCAGGTTGAAATCTAAACGGGGTTCGAAATACAGATATCTTTCGCGGCAGTCCTGGATACGGTCGAGGGCAAAGCTCCGGATCTCCTTTCGCAGGTGACAAAGCCCGATCAGGATCCAGATGCCTTCATGAAAGATGAGCCCATAAGGGTCGACGGTCCGCCTGGTTACTTCTTTTGCCCCATGGGCTTTGTAGGTAAGGTCAACAGAACGCTTATCCTGCAGGCAGGCGGCAATGATCTTGAGGGATCTATCGATGATAACGCCCCGGGCGGTATCGGGGACTTTGATGATGATCGGCGGCTTGCCCTTTGATCGGGCTTTGGCGGTAGATGCGACCATCTTATCCACGAGATGCTGGAAGTTCTCGCGGAAAGGCGTCCCGAGGTGCGAAACCGCCTCGCCTGCCGTAAAGAGCGTCATAAGCTCTTCATCGCTCAACATCGGCTTTTTGATGCTGTCGCCGTGAGTGAAGGCGTATCCCTTCCTCTCCGGGTCATAATCAACCTGGTCAACGAGGTTGATGACGAAGAGGTCCCGGTAGATGGTCCTCTCGTTGACCCCGAGATTTTCGGCAAGGGATTTGACCGATGGGTATTGCTTCTGCGCAATGATCGTATAGATCTTGAGGAGGCGGAAAAATTTATCTGAAATACCGGTACGCTTATTCTTATTCTTTGGGTATCGGGAACTCTTAGATATCAAATGATCGCCCTTGTTCTTTCCATGTTACCTGAATTAAAAAAAATCATCAATGAGAAATATCTTTTGCACATTAAACATTATCAGGGTTATACTGAGGTCCCGACAAGGAGGTACGAAACAATGGAACCGCTTGGAGAGATTTCCCGTCCTGCGAAAGAAGATTCTATCCCCGATCTTATAGCATTTATCTCGGAACACATGAAAGACTCGGGTTTTCCCGACCAAAGGATGCAGGAGATCATGCTCTCGATGAAAGAGGCTATCGGCAACATCCTCCGCTTCTCCTGCGGCGGCGGGGATTGCGAAATACAAATAGCCTGCAGCCTCGACAATGCCGGGAAGCTGGTGATCACCATCAGCGACAACGGCAGACCTTTTAATATGCTCATTGAATCGGATCCCTTTCTTACCCCCGATGACATCTTGACTACCAATGGAAGGCCGTCCACGAAGGTCATGAAACGATCCGTAGGGAATATCGAATGCAAGCGTTACGAGGGTAAGAACATCATCGCCTTCACCATACAGAAACCTCCCGCAACGTAACTGCCGCATAGCACCTGGATACCGGATACTCGATGCCGGTTAGGTGCGCTACGAGGAACAGAGACCGGCGTGGCGAGGATCAAGCATCGGGGAACGAGGATCGAGTGGCTAGTATTCCGGAATTGGTTGGGGAAAATACTCTTTCGGATAATGCGTAAGCGCCTTTGACATAAAGTCTATCCATATGGGCAGCGCTGCCGTGGCCCCCGATTCCTTATTGCCGAGATTTATTCTCTTGTCGTAGCCTACCCAGACGGCGCAGAGGAGGTTCGGTGAAAACCCGATGAACCAGGCATCCCTGAAATCGTCGGTCGTTCCCGTCTTTCCCGCAAGAACATAAGGCATGGAGGCGGCGCTTCTTGCCGTGCCTCTCTTGATAACGCCCTGCATAATATCGACGAGCGCAGAGGCTGCCTCCGGGGAAACAACCGGTTCCTCGATGGGCTCCTCGCGATACTTCTCCTCGCCGTCAATTGTCGCCACCGCTTTGATCGCAACGGGCGGCAGATAGGACCCTCCCCGCGCGAAGGTGGCATACGCCGCAGCAAGGTCCAGGGGCGCAATCTCCGTCGTGCCCAGCGAAAGGGAAAGGTTGGGCTCAAATTTGCTGTCAATATGGAGCTGCCTTGCGAGATCTATGACATTCTCAACACCGACACGATCAAGCAGCCGCACCGTCGCGGTATTCAGCGAGAGTTCCAGCGCCCTTCTCAGCGTCACATTGCCGTGGTATTCGTTTCTGTAATTTTTCGGCTGCCAGACGACACCGGTATAAGGATTGGTGAACGATACCGGCGCGTCTGTCAGGATATCGTCGGGCGTATAACCATGCTCCAGGGCGGCGAGATATATGATCGGTTTGAATGCCGAGCCGGGCTGCCTTTTTGCCTGCACGGCCCTGTTGTAAGGCGAGACAGAAAAATCTTTTCCCCCTATGAGGACCTTGATGTCTCCCGTTTTCACATCCATGGCAACAAGCGCCACTTCCGGCGGATTCTTCACGTTGGGATGCCTTTTCCGGTAGCCCTGGATACCCTTTTCTATCGCTTCGTAAGCGTACTGCGTCATCTCGAGGTTGATCGTCGTTCTTATGTTGAAACCTGTTGTGTATATCTCCTGGGGGTTTTCGACATACTCTTCGAGGACCTGCTTCACGTACTCGATGAAGTACCCTGTCTTCTTTTCATAGGCCTTGAAGGAGGCAAGCGCCAGAGGGGCCTGCACGGCCCTCTGATAATCCTTCCTGTTGATAAAATCCGCATCATACATCCTTTTGAGCACAACGTTTCGCCTTTCGACCGCCTTGACAGGATTCTTGTACGGCGAGAGCCTTGAGGGGGATTTCGTCAGGGCGGCTAAGGTTGCCGCTTCCTCAAGGGTAAGGTCTTTTGCCTTTTTATGAAAGTACGTGTAGCCGGCAGCCTCAACACCGTGAGCGCCTTCGCCAAGGTAGATGAGGTTAAGGTACATATTGAGTATCTCGTCCTTTGAATATTCCCGCTCGATCTGGATCGCAAGGATCGCCTCCTCGATCTTCCTTTTCATGCTTTTCTGCGGAGTGAGATAGAGATTCCTGGCGAGCTGCTGGGTAATGGTGGAGGCGCCTTCCGCGACGCTTCTCTTTATAATGTTCCGGTAAAGCGCCCTTGCTATCCCCCGGAAGTCGACACCGAAGTGGTTATAGAACCTTACGTCCTCAATAGCGATAAAGGCATATTTGAGATGTCCCGGCATCTCGGTGATCGAAATGGGTATCCTCTTCTCAACATAGATCTCTGCAAACAGCGTACTGTCATCGGCATAAAGCCTGGTTGCCGATTTGGGCCTGTATGACTCAAGCTGTTTTACATCGGGGATCTCAAGATAGTTTACAAGGGCGTATCCAAGACCGGCCCCGAACAGCGCCGGTACAAGGATCAACAGGATCGCCAGCTTGACAACTCTTGAATACATAGGAAGAAATATTATACTGTATTACGCATATGTTATCAAACATAAGAAAGGTCATTGCGGTCACAGGCCCGACCTGTACCGGCAAGTCCGCCCTCTCGGTCGATCTGGCGAAAACGTTTCACGGTGAGATCGTCAACGGGGATTCCATGCAGGTCTACAAACATTTCGACATAGGCACTGCCAAGCCGGACCGTGCCGCAAGGGATGCCGTCCCTCACCATCTTATTGACATTATTGACCCTTCCGGTGATTTCCAGGCAGCCATGTTTAAAGAATCGGCGGACCGTGCGATCGGGGAGATCTGGTCAAGGAACAGGGTTCCCGTTGTCGTCGGCGGCACCGGACTGTATATGAGGGCCCTCATATATGGATTGTTTAAAGCCCCAAAGGACAGCCTTTTACGGGAACGCCTTCACGGCGAGTACCATGACGACCCTCTCGGGTTTTATGAAAAGGTGAAGGAGATAGACAGGGATTATGCCATGAGGATAAGCCACAGGGACAGGGTAAGGCTTGTAAGGGCGATGGAGGTCTATACCCTCACGGGGACGACGGTAACAAGCCTGGAGAAAGACCACGGCTTCAGGGAACCGCGGTATAACGCACTGAAGATAGGCCTGCAGAAAGACAGGGATGATCTGTATTCAAGGATCGACCGGAGGGTTGAAGAGATGCTTGACAAGGGATGGGTCGAAGAAGTAAAAGATATACTCTCAATGGGTTACGGTGAAGGGCTGAAGCCTTTTTCGGGCATCGGGTACAGGGAGATCTTACTGTACATAAAAGGTTTCATTCGTTATGAAGATATGGTAAAAGATATAAAGAAGCATACCCGGCGCTATGCCAAACGACAGTTCACCTGGTTCGCAAAGGAAAAGGATGTAAGCTGGTTTCAGTATCCTGAGGATATTGCGGGAATCTTTAAAAAAGTCAGGGAGTTTCTATAAGAGTGGAGCTAATAAGGATCATTGAGTCAGTCCTCTTTTCGTCTCCGAAACCCATATCGCTAAAGCTCTTCCGGAAAAGACTCCCCGAGTTTCCTTCTGAAGATATCGAGAAGGCGTTGCATGAACTGGTTCGTGAATACAAAGAATTGCAGCGATCCTTCGAGATCGTCGAGGTCGCCGGCGGTTACCAGGTGAGGACAAAGATCGACTATCGTGAATGGGCCAGGCGATTTGTGAGAGAAAAGGACGTGAGCCTCACGAAGTCCGTCCTCGAGACGCTTACTATCGTGGCGTACAAACAGCCTGTTGCAAAAAAGGAGATCGATACCATCAGGGGCGTCGATTCAACCCGCGCGATAAAACAGCTTCTTGAAAAAAGGTTTATCGAAATAGCCGGAAGGAACGGGGATACGGGAAAAAGGCTTCTATTCAGGACTACCGATAAATTTCTGGAAACCTACGGTTTGAAAAGCCTGGAGGATCTCCCGACATTAAAAGAGATTGAGCTGTTAGAGAAATAGGAGGGCATTTATGGACGTTTCCGAATTATTAAGGTTTGTTGTTGACAGCAAAGGCTCCGACCTGCATATCAGCTCCGGGGAACCGCCCGTTATCAGGATCCACGGCGAAATGACAAAGATAGATATGCCGGCGCTTGACAAAGACGACGTGCACAACATGATCTACGATATCCTCAACGACTTTCAGAGAAAGGTCTTCGAAGAGGACCACGAACTCGATTTCTCCTTTGCGCTCGGCGACCTCGCCAGGTTCAGGGTCAACGTGTTCAAGCAGTACAGGGGCGACGCGGCCGTTTTCAGGACCATCCCAACAAAGATACCTACCTTCGATGAACTGAACCTGCCCAAGGTTTTCATGGACATCGCGCGGTACGAGAAGGGGCTTGTACTGGTAACGGGCCCTACGGGAAGCGGTAAATCGACAACCCTCGCGGCGATCATCGACTTCATCAATAACAACGAAAAGGGCCATATACTTACCGTTGAAGATCCTGTAGAGTTCGTTCACATGTCAAAAAAGTGCCTCGTGAACCAGCGGGAGCTCGGACCTCATACCCACAGCTTTGCAAGCGCATTGAGGAGCGCCCTCCGCGAGGACCCTGACGTGATACTCGTCGGCGAAATGAGGGACCTGGAGACGATCCAGCTTGCTCTCACCGCCGCAGAGACAGGCCACCTTGTCTTCGGGACCTTGCACACAAGCGGCGCCCCGAACACAGTGGACAGGATCATCGACGTCTTTCCGGCAGGGCAGCAGAACCAGGTGCGCGCAATGGTCTCAGAATCGCTCATGGCCGTCATCTCCCAGTCGCTCTTTAAAAGAAAAGACGGCAGGGGAAGGGTTGCGGCATACGAGATCATGGTCGCAAGCCCTGCGATCAGGAACCTGATCCGTGAGAACAAGCTTGCCCAGATCCCGTCGATCATGCAGACGAGCAAGGCGATCGGAATGCAAACGATGGAAGCGGCCTGTCAGGACCTTTTCGCAAAGAACCTTGTCACAAAAGACGAGGTTGCCTTTTACCTTCCTAATCCGAGGTGATGCTATGGCAGAGATTCTGGAATATTTAAAATACATGGTAGAAAAGGATGCTTCCGATATCTACCTCACCGTGGGTATACCGGCAATGTTCCGTATTGAAGGGACAACCCTGCCATACAGCGACGAAACCCCGTTGACCGCGGAAGACACTGAGATGATTGCAAATTCGGTGATGAACGACAAACAGAGAAAGATCTTTGAAGAAGAGTTCGAAATGAACCTTGCCCTTGCCTATGCCGATCTCGGGAGGTTCAGGGTCAATATCTTCAGACAGAGGGGCTACGCGGGTCTTGTGATCAGGCAGATAAAACTGAATATCAAGACCATCGATGAGCTCGGCCTGCCGAATACGCTAAAAGATGTCGTAATGACCAAGCGCGGCATTGTCCTTGTAGTCGGCGCAACCGGCAGCGGTAAATCAACCACCCTTGCCGGGATGATCGATTACCGGAATTCAAACCAGAGGGGGCACATCATCTCCATTGAAGACCCCATCGAGTTTGTCCACAACCACAAGATGAGCGTCATTACCCAGCGCGAGGTCGGTTTCGATACCCACAACTTTATGAACGCCCTGAAAAACACGCTGAGGCAGGCCCCTGACGTGATCCTCATCGGCGAGATCAGGGATACGGAGACGATGGAAGACGCCATCACCTTCGCCGAGACAGGGCACCTTTGCCTCGGTACGCTGCACGCGAACAATGCGAACCAGGCGATAGAAAGGATCCTCAACTTCTTCCCCATAGAACGGCACCTCCAGATCTATATGCAGCTTTCCATGAACCTGCGGGCCATCATATCGCAGAGGCTTGTCCCCACTCCTGAAGGGAAAAGGGTCGCCGTCATCGAGATCCTCCTCGACAGCGCAAGGGTGAAAGACCTGATACTCAAAGGCGAGATACACTTCCTGAAGGAAACAATGGCGGACTCCTACAACGAAGGCATGCAGACCTTTGACCAGCATCTCTTCGACCTCTTCCAGTCAGGCGTTATCAACTACGATAACGCAATAGCGTACGCTGACAGCCCGAACGACCTGCGGCTCAAGATCAAGATGTCGGAGATCAAAGCAGACGAAACAGACAAGAAGGAGCCTTCGTTCAAGCTAAAACGTGACGAAAAATCACGATGACATCTGACCTTATGGGCAAACCCGAAGAAGCCCTGTCCCTTTTCAATGAAGCATTTAGTTGTTCACAGGCGATCTTCGCCACCTATGCGCCCGAAATGGGAGTCGATAAAGAAACGGCCCTCAAGGTCGCCGGGGCATTTGGAGGCGGCATGGCAAGGATGGGCGGGACCTGCGGCGCAGTTACCGGCGCGTTCATTCTCATAGGGCTTAAACATGGACAAACAAAGGTTGGCGACGGAGCCGCAAAAGACAGGACCTATCAGCTCGTCCGCGAGTTCGTGGAACGATTCAAGGAACGGAACCGATCGATCGTATGCAGTGAACTTCTCGGTGTTCATATCGGCACGCCGGAAGGATCACAGGCATTCAAGGACAGGGGTCTCAAAGACGCCATCTGCGTAAAGCTCGTCCGCGATGCCGCGGAGATCGTCGGGGAGATACTGGGAAAATAGCCGGTTTGTGTCCTAACATTTCGATTGACATACAGCCGCCGATTATCGGATATTATCTGGTTATTTGTTATTATTAATATTAATCAATCACGAGTGATTATGCTTCACGAAGAAGCCGGCAGAGAGAATACTGATTATACCCTGGAAATAGCATTCGAGTATGCTGTTAAGAACGATATCAGGGATATTGTTGTCGCCTCAACGTGGGGCGATACGGTTGAGAAGATCGCTGCCAAATACAACGTAAAGGATTTCAACATCGTTGTCGTTACGCACAACACCGGTTTTGGCGAAGAAGGAAAACAGGATTTCCCTTTCGGGCTGAAGCAGGAATTAATAAACAAAGGCATCAGGGTCCACACGGGGACGATGGTGCTGAGAAGCCTTGGCACGGCAATCCGCGAGCTGACCGGCTATTCCGAGCAGATCCTTGTGGCAAACACGCTGAGGATGTTCTGCCAGGGCGTCAAGGTGTGCGTGGAGATCGTTGCCATGGCAGCGGATTCGGGGCTTATACCCTTCTCCGATGTCATTGCCATCGCGGGAACAGGACGGGGGGCGGACACGGCATGTCTGATAAAGGCAAATTCTTCAAACAATTTCTTCAAGATCAAGATACGGGAGATCATCGTTAAACCAAAGGAGTTTTAACATGCTATCAAAAAGAGCAGCATCACTTAAACCATCGCCGACATTGGCCATATCGGCAAAGGAAAAGGCCCTGAAAGCGCAGGGGATCGACATTGCGGGATTCGGTGCAGGAGAGCCTGATTTTGATACGCCCGACCATATCAAGAAGGCTGCTATAGACGCCATCAACGGCGGATTCACGAAGTACACGCCTGCCGCCGGCATGGAACAGCTCAAGGACGCCGTGATAGAAAAATTCAAGCGGGATAACAGCCTCGAATACAAGCGCGATGAGGTCATCATCTCCTGCGGCGGGAAGCACTCGCTCTTCAACCTTTTCCAGTCGCTCTTCGGGGAAGGCGACGAGGTCCTCATCCCCGCGCCTTACTGGGTTTCGTACCCGCCCATGGTCGAACTCGCGGGCGCAACCCCGGTCCTTATGGAAACAAGCGAGAAAGATGACTACCAGATAACTGAGGCGATGTTGAGGAAGCACATCACCCTCAGGACAAAGGCAATCATCCTCAACTATCCTTCAAACCCCGTCGGCTCTGTCTATTACCGGGAGAACCTTGAAATTATCGGAAAATATGCCGCCGAACATAATTTTTTCATTGTGTCCGACGAGATATACGAAAAACTTATTTATGATGATTACAAACATGTAAGCATTGCCTCCATGGACAAGGCCTTTAAGGACAGGACGATCATCTGCCACGGCGTTTCGAAGACATACGCGATGACCGGCTGGAGGATAGGCTTTGCAGCAGGCCCGAAGGATATCATCCAGGCCATGTCGAACATCCAGAGCCAGAGCACCTCCAACCCTACCTCGATATCCCAGATGGCCTCCATCACGGCGCTGAACGGGCCGCAGGACTGTATTGGAGCGATGCTCGCTGAATTCAAAAAGAGGAAGGATTTTCTCGTTGCCGGTTTCCGAAGCATAGACGGAGTGACGTGCTATGATCCCAGGGGCGCCTTCTACGTCTTTCCCAACTTCAGCGCCTTTATGAAAAAACGATACAAAGGAAAACCCGTGAAGACGTCGGCCGGGCTCACAGAGATCCTTCTGGAGGACTTCCACACGGCTGTTGTCCCCGGCATCGAGTTCGGAAAAGAAGGCTACCTGCGCCTCTCCTTCGCGACATCAATGGAGGTCATCCAGAAAGGCCTCGACCGCATTAAAAAGGCCGCGGCAGAGATGAAGTAAAGCCGTGAGGCGTAAGTCGTCAGGCGATAAAAAGACAAGGTTTTTCGGCGTTCGGCTTTCGGCGCATCAATTCATCACATTTATTTCACTCTTTGGTCAACTTCATAATCCACACGCCCACGCGGGGGCAACAAATCACCATATTCAACACTGTCAAATTTATCTTACCCATTTTATGCATTGCACGAAATGGGTAAGATTCTTATCGACAATTCAGGGTCTTTTGCCGGTTTTGAGGTAGGAGAAATAATCTGTGAGGATTTCTGCGTGGTCGAAGGCGATCTGATCGGGAAGCGAGCCCTCTGTGAATACTTCGGCTTTTCTCGCATCGTCTCTGCCCGCGAGCGTCCCCTTCCCTTCTGCGATAAACACTACTGAAACGGTGTGGAAGCGCGGGTCCCTTCCCGGCTTCGAATAGGCGTGGAACTGTTCGATGAGCGTTACATCGAGGGATGTTTCTTCTTTTGCCTCCCGTATTGCCGCCTCCTCGAGAGACTCACCAATGTCTACGAAGCCGCCGGGGATCGCCCAGCCGGGCGGAGGGTTCTTCCTCTCAATCATCACGATCCCGCCTTTATATCGGATAATGATGTCAACGGTAACGAAGGGTGTCTTCAACTCGGTCAACATGAAAAAATAAGTATATCGTATATAGTATATCGTATATCGTGACTTATGTAACCCATGTTATTAGCTTAGTCTCTTTAGCAATGAAGATAGCATTTTCGATGCATGTTCTATTTTTTCGGAGATATTTGCAAGCTCAGCTTCACTGGTAAAACTAAGCTCTTTTGCGATGGTAAACTGTGTTTCAAGCTCCGCAAGTGATGCCAGCGCGATATAAAGGAACTGTTTATTTTCTTTAATGTGAAATCTTTTAAAACCTTCCGCGATATTGGACGGTATTGAGACCGCTGATCGCTTTATCTGTGTTGTTAAACTATATAATTCTTCTTTAGGAAATTTTTTCGTCAGTGTATAAGCATCGATAACGATCTCTATCCCTTTCTGCCACACCCTCAAATCTTTAAAACTTTTAATTTTATTCATGTCCCCCCCATATTGATATAACGATATACTATATACGATATACTGTTCTTTACAAGGATATATCATGTATGGTATTCCTCTGCAATCATGGATTTCGATATCATCATCGACAGCCACACGCACTGGGGCCCGTCTATCACGCTCGGCACCGGCGTCACTACGAGGGAGCTGCAGAGGCAGCAGGAAGATACAGGCATCACACATGTTGTCATCATGCCCTTCCCTTCAACTGCTATTGAGAACAATGAGATCAATGTGCGGGTTCTGGATGAATCAAAAAAGATTACAGGCTTCATCCCTTACCATTATGTACGTGAAAATTATGACGATGCAGGCTTCGATCCGATCCCCGCTCCTTACTACGGAGGAAAATGGCACTGGATGAGAGGATGGCAGGATTCCGCATCTGATTACAAAGTCCTCGATGATAAGGACCTGCCCGGGCTCGTCGAAAAGATACGAAAGACCGGAAAGCCCGTCATCTTCGAAGAAGAGCTTGCATTTACGGAACGTTTCGTCGATATGTTCGAAGGGCTGCCCCTCATCATCCCCCATCTCGGCCTGCTCGGAGGATATCCGGGAGATTTTTTGCAGAGCTTCAAAGACAGGGAATCCATCTGTTTTGACACGGCCCTGGCGTCGCAGGATATGATCTATGAGTTTGTAAGGACGGTCGGCCCTGAAAGGGTACTTTTCGGTTCTGATGTTCCCTTCGGCTCTATGAGAAGCGAACTCTCCAAGGTCCTCGCCCTTCCCGTCTCACGCGAGGACAAAGAACTGCTGCTCTATAAAAATTTTCTCCGTCTCACGGGATATAAACCGTAAACCGTATATCGTATATAGTACATAGTATATCGTCGGTTCCCGGATCAGTCGGAATCGTTTATTATGTCCTTGCAGTTTACGATATACGATCTACTATATACGATATACCGCCTTTACAGTATCAAGCGTTGCGGGTCTACCTCTTCTCTCAGGATCCGCAGGTCTTCTGCCGATGGCGGTTCCGCCTCCCGCGCACGGGACACATCGATGGGGAAGCCCGTATTCTCAACAATTCTATCGACGGTGATCCCGGGGTAATACTCTGCAAGGTACATCTCTTTCGTGGTGTCGTCAAACCTCATGACGCAGAGATTGGTGACAACGGCAAGCGCCCCTCCCCTCTGGAGTCCGAGGTTCCTGCGGGACTCTCCGCCCTTATACCATCCCACGCTGGTCAGGTAGTCGAGCTTCTCAACGAACCGCCGCTTCTCATGCTGCATGAATGTGATAACGCCTGACGCAAACGCGGAGACGTCGCAGGCGCCGCCGCTGCCTGAGAACCTTGTTTTTGGCCGCCAGTAGTCGCCGATTACCGTTGTATTGAGGTTTCCGTATTGATCGATCTGTGCCGCGCCGAGGAATGCTATGGTGTGGAGCCTCCTGTGGCCCACTATTGAGAATGCCTCGATGAGGCCTGAATTCAGGCACGTTCCGTACATGACCCTGAGGTCTGACACAGCCATGGGTATCTCTTCGAGGGACGGGTCGATGCCGCCTGTCTCAAAAAAGATAACCGCCTTTGGCGCATATATCCTTTTTGCTGCCGTAGCCGCGAGCATTGACAGGCCTGTGCCGGCAAATACAATGTCGCCGTCCTTAACAAACCTTCCAGCGCTTATTGCCATCATTTCATTATCAGTATAATCAGCCATCGTGCAACCTCCCTTATTTCCTGTCCAGGCCTACTGCGTATCCAAAAACTGGGTTCGCCTTTATCTTAAGCAGATTTTCTGTACCAACCTTATTGAGATATTCATCATAGGACGAAACACCGTATACCCATTCGTCAAGGTATTCCTTGAAGAGCCTGTCATCTTCAGCAACCTTTTTATAGAGGTTCAGGTGTTTCGGGTCATAGTCGTAGAAGGTGTAGCATCCCGTCGGGTGGGCGCCGTAAGGGACTTTCACGATAGCGTCAACAAAGAACGGGGGGAGCGTATTCTGGTCAGGGTCAAGCCTGATAAACGAGCGCGGTACGATCTCTTCGCAGGTCACGATAACAACATCGGCCGATTTTGCCTGTTCGATATCGGCGAAGGTGAGCCCTTTTATGCGGACCGTTCCGTCTTCGCCCACATACTGTGCATGAATGAGCGCAACGTCAGGGGTAAGGGCCGGCAGGAGCACCACTTTATCATCTTCTTCGTTAAATGGATTTTGCATGACGGCAAATTTTTTATTTGCCACCTTCGGCTCTTTCCTTATCTCTTGCGGAAAACCTTCATTGTTGAGAAGATCTGAACCAAGACCTGATTTTGTCAGCATAAAGGGGACACCCAGGGCCCCGGCAAGAAACCTTAAGGTCATCTGATAGTTGGAATAGTCCTCGAACTGGATCTCACCCCTCTGGATCGCCTTTTTAAACCTGATGCAGGTCGGCGCGTACCTTCCGTTGCCGCCGTATGCTATCTCCAGCCGCTTTACGCATCCTGCGCCTATCAGCACATCGAGCGCCTGCCCGTGCGAGTGGCACACGAGGTGTATATCTTTTATTCCCTGCCTGATAATCTCATAGGCGATAGCCATAGGATTTCGTACAATGGTAAATCCCCCGATGGCGATCTGGCTGCCATCGTTGATGAACCTTTTGACCGCCTCCTCAAGACTCATCAACTTCTCAGCTATCTCATGATAATTGTTCATTTTTCATTTCTCCTTGCTGTTGGATGTAATCGGTTTGCGGTATCTTTGTTTCCAGCATATTCAGTGTATACAATTTTGTTTACAAATATATCGCTTTTACGCACTCAGTTTGTCAAGGTTTTTATATATAATGGGATTTCTTTAACGGTTAAGAAAAAAGTTGACAACAACTATTGAATGCCATAAGATGGGAATGTTCGGGAAAAAATTCACACAGATTTTTTATAACTCATTCTTAAGGAGGGCAGAATGAAATTTGATCGGTTGTTGGAGGGGAATAAGGATATTAAGAGAAGGGATTTTTTGAAGCTCACATCGGCACTTGGCGGTATCGCTCTGCTTGGTAATGCGGGGAATGTTTTTGCCCAGGGTAAAAAGAGGATATCGATCGCAACGGGCGGCATGGGCGGCGTTTATTTTGTCATCGGCGGCGGCCTTGCGAGCATCCTCACAAAATATGCCGGCGTTGAGGCAGCAGCAGAGGTTACCGCGGCATCTGTCGATAACTGCAAACTCATCAACGCGAAGAAGTCCGATATGGGCCTCATCATGGCGGATACCGGCTATGACGCATTTAAGGGCCTTGGCAACTTCAAAGGCAAGCCGCTTCCTTTGAGGACCCTGTCAGTCTTGTATCCCAACCTCATGCACGTCGTAACGTTGGAAGGAAAGGGCATCAAAAAAGTTGCCGACCTGAAGGGCAAAAGGGTATCCACCGGCTCACCCGGGAGCGGGACCGAGGTAAAGGCACGGAGAGTTCTCGAAGCAGGCGGCGTAGATCCTGATAAAGACATCAAGAAGGACAGGCTTGGTGCGGGCGAGTCCGCCGGCGCATTGAAAGACGGCAAGATCGACGCCTATTTCTGGGACGGCGGCGTCCCGACGTCTTCTGTCCTTGATCTTTCCGCCTCGCCGGGAGTAAAGATGATGCTCGTCGGACACGAGGACCTTATCCCTAAGATGACCGGAAAATACGGGCCCGTTTACTATCCATCGATGATCCCCAAGAAGGTATATACCGGAATAGAATATGACACACAAGTCGCCGCGGTAGGCAACTTGCTCATGTGCCACCAGGATATGGACGAGAAACTCGCATATGATATTGTCAAGACCATGTTCGAACACCTGAAGGAACTTGCCGCCATCCACAAAGAGGCACTTCACATCAACCTGAAAGACGGCGGTGCAAGCAAGGCAGTTCCTTATCATAAAGGCGCGGCAAAGTACTTCAAGGAAAAAGGGATTAACGTCCCCGTTTGAAAGCACCATCAAGACACAGGAGGATCAAATTCCTCCTGTGTCTTTTGCTCTGTATAAGTATTGCTGTCTTTGCCGGATTACTGATCAAGGTCCAAATACTGGAGATCGGAGATAAAGGGCCTTCATACCGCGTTTCGCGCGGTGACGTTATTACGCTCCGTTATACCCACTCAATGTACGGAGTACCTGTTACCGAAAGATTAAGAGTGGAAAACGGATACTTCGAAATTTTCAGTGTCGCATCAAGCGACGCGGCTCTTGAATATTTTGGCATTGCTTCAAAAGAAGAACAGAACGTGAAAGGGGCTATAAAAGAGTTTTCGATCCCGAAAGGCAGTGTGGGCGGACATTCGCTGTCTGTCCATGGCGACACCATACCTTTTGCAACCCTACACGACGAGCATACAAGCATACACATAAGATTGGTGCAACAACCTCTCTTACTGCAACTCATATATACTTTGCGGAGGTAACTATGGCTGATAAAGATATTCCATCGGTAGATAAGGCAATGGATGCACTTACCGAGGAACAAAAGAAAAAACTGGAAGAGCTTATTGAAGAGGAAGAAGGCGTTACCCGGAAGGTGAAGGGGTTCTGGAATATCGTCATCACCGTTCTCGCCGTTATCATGTCCCTCTTTGCGATATACGAAGCGGTTGTCCCGCTGACGACACAGATCGTAAGGGGCGTCCATGTGGCATTCCTGCTTGCCATCTCCTTTCTCTATTACCCTATTGCAAAAAGGTTCAAAGGGAAGATCAATGTATTCGATGTGATCCTGTCGCTCCTTTCCCTCGCATGTATCATCTACATGCTTGTTGATTTTGAGGATTTCATCTATCGGGCGGTAACGCCCGAACGATGGGATATGATCCTCGGGATACTATTTATTGTGCTCATACTGGAAGCTACGCGGAGAAGCTCCGGCTGGATCATGCCCATTACGTGCATTGTCTTTCTCGTATACGCATACATCGGGCCATCGCTCCCTTCCCCGTGGACTCACAGGGGATACGACCTGGAGCGCATTGTCGGCCATATGTATATGACATTTGAAGGTATCTTTGGCGTCCCCATCGATGTCTGTTCAACGATCATCATCATGTTCTGCATATTCGGCGCCTTTCTCACCGTATCGGGCGCAGGGAAGTTCTATGTTGACTTCGCCTTTACCGCAATGGGGAGAAAACCCACAGCCGCAGGGCGCGCCGTGATATTCACCTCCTATCTCCTTGCAATGGCTTCCGGCTCCGGCGTAGCGAATACCGTCGCCATCGGCTCCGTCGCGTACCCGATGCTTCAAAAGTCAGGGTACGACAAGAACAGCGCAGGGGGTTTCCTTGCTGCAGGCGGCATGGGTGCGATCACGACCCCGCCGGTTATGGGTGCGGCAGCATTCCTTATCGCTGAATTCCTGAGGATCAGCTACGTTGACGTCATACTGCTGGCCCTCATACCCGCCGCGCTCTATTACTGGGGACTTCTCATCATGGTTGAACTGGACGCGAAAAAATTTGCCTTGAAGACAGTTGAGATAGAGAAAAAACACACCCTGAAAGAACTAACCAAGATGTACTGGTATCACTTTCTCCCGCTCATCGCCATAGTGGCATTCCTTGTAAGGGGGTACACTCCGCAGGTAGCCGTCTTCGCCGCGATCCTGACCTGCTTTTTCTCCTGTTTTATTCGCAGGGAAACATGGTTCACAGTACCTAAAATTATTGAGGCACTGAAGCAGGGCTCCCTCACCGTCCTTAACGTTGCCGCGATCTGCGCGTCAGCGGGCATCATCGTAGGGATAGTCAGCCTCACCGGGCTCGGCCTGAAACTGTCTTCGATCATTATCAGCTACGCGGGGGGGAACCTTCTGGTCACGGCACTCTTTACCGGCGTCCTCCTGTGGATCATCGGGCTGGCCGTCCCGATAACCGCAACATATATTATCGCAGCCGTCATCGCGGCGCCTGCGCTTACGCAGCTTGGCGTTCCAGAATACGCCGCGCATATGTTCATCTTTTATTATGCCCTTCTCTCCGAAGTATCCCCGCCGACTGCCCTGTCGCCCTTTGCCGCAGCGGCAATCACCGGAGGTGACCCGTACAAAACAACATTTATGGCATGGAAATATACCATCACGGCCTTTCTTATGCCCTTTGTTTTTACCGTTCTTCCTGCAGGCCGGGCGCTTCTTCTTCACTGGGAAGGGATAGGCATAGCTGCCGGAATCTGGACGATCATCGCCGCATTTATCGGTATCGGGATGCTCGCCTCTGGCTGCTCAGGCTGGTTGTTGAAGAGGTCGAACGTCATGGAACGGGTAATCATCATTATCGGCGCGCTCGCATTCGTCTACCCATCCCGTATGGGAGACGTTGCCGGTTTTGTATGCCTCGCACTTGTGATCATCATGCAGAAGCTGAGAAAAGGAGGAACGGGACCCGTACATACGGCGGCATGAGAAAGGCGGCTCATAGTTCATGGCTCATAGCAAAACAGATGCTGGATGCTCGATACTGGATGCCAGCAAAACCTTCGTGAGTCGTAAGGCGTGAGGTGTAAGGAAAATAAGTATAGCCCTGGATGAGAACAAAAAAATGGCCGGCAGATCTGCCGGCCATTTTAATTTCCTATGAGTTTTGTTATGCGATCTTCTCGATCGCTATCATTGCAGCTCCGAGCGCACCCACGATCTGTGGTTCAACATGAATCTTCAGAGGCATATTCAGCGCAGCCTCCAAGGCCTTCACAACGCCGATATTTTTTGCAACTCCCCCTGTCATAACAACCTCTTTTTCGGCTCCGCCAATTCTGCTGATAAGACCCATTGTCCTGTCTGCTATAGCCTTGTGTATGCCGTAGAGGATATCTTCCAGCTCTTCGCCTTCGCTGACAAGGGATATGACCTCTGACTCTGCGAATACAGTACAGATGCTGCTGATCGTAACTTCCTTCTTGTGTTTCAGGGAGCTGTCGCCGATCCTATCGAGCTCAACGTTCAGGGCCTTTGCCATGACCTCGATAAATCTTCCCGTACCGGCGGCGCACTTATCGTTCATCTCGAACTCAACAACACGGCCCTTTCCGTCGACCTTTATTACTTTTGTATCCTGGCCTCCGATATCGATGATCGTCCGCGCTTCTGGAAAAAGGTAACTGACACCCCGGGCAATGCAGGTAATCTCTGTGATCGCCTGTTTGGCAAATGATGCCCTTTTTCTTCCACAACCGGTAGCAACGATATACGATACGTCAGAGATGTTTTTGCCGGGATATGCAAGGACCTTATCGAGCGCCATCTCTGCGGTCTTCTTTGAATCTGCACCTGTCTGCAAAATATCATATCCAACTATTCCCTTCTCCTTGTCGAAAAGAAGGGCTTCGGTTGTAATAGAACCAATGTCTATTCCGGCGACTAACATATCTAACCACCCCTTTATTCAATAATAGCGAGGACTGCGTCCGCCTCTACTTCCTGTCCTACGACAACTTTGATCTCTTTGATCACGCCGGCAGCCGGTGAAACAATGGGCATTTCCATCTTCATCGCTTCAAGCGTTGCGATCTGATCATCTTCAGCAACCTTATCGCCAACCTTCACATTCACTCCCACTATTTTCCCAACCATTGGAACGGTAACTTCTGTAGCCATAAAGACCTCCTTAAGATTTACTATCTATCCTTTCTGTACCCCAGTGCAAACTGGGCAATGATCATCTTCTGAACGTTCGATGTCCCTTCAACTATCTGGTAAGACTTCGCATCCCTCATGAACCTCTCAACGGGATACTCAGAGGAGAAACCGTAGGAACCGAATATCTTCACAGCCTCGGATGCACAGAAATTTGCCGACTCTGCGCAATAGTATTTTGCCATAGAGGTCTCAAGGGTATTGTTTATCCCCTGATCTTTCTGCCAGGCGCACCTGAGAAGCAGAAGCTTTGCCGCCTCGTGCTCCACGGACATTCTTCCGATCTGCTCCTGGACCATCTGGAACTGCCCGATAGGCTGGCCGAACTGTTCCCTCTCGTTTGCGTATTTGCATGCTTCTTCGATACAGCTCTGGGCCACGCCGACTGCCCGTGCGGCAGAGCTCAACCGTGTGAAATTGAGCATGTTCATACAGATCGCAAAGCCCTGTCCGAGCTTTCCAACGAGAGCGCTCTTCGGGACCTTTGCTTCTTCAAAGAATATCTCGCCGGTCGGGGCGCAGAAGAGGCCGAGCTTTGAGGTAATGGCCCTCTGGACAACACCGGGGGTATTAAAATCGATAAAAAATGCCGACATGCCTTTATGCTTTGCAGCCTTGTCCGTCATGGCATATACAACCCCGCATCCGCAATAGGGTATACCGGATATCCATGTTTTGGTGCCGTTGAGGATGAAACCATCATCAACCTCTACTGCTGTTGTCTTCATGCTGGCAACGTCCGAGCCTGAGTTCGGCTCTGTAATCGCGAAGCAGCCGCCGCTTGTTCCTGCTATCAATCCAGGGAGGAACTGCTCTTTCTGCGCTTCGGTTCCGAATTTCAGCAGGACATTCTGGGGACCGTTCATCTGAACGTTGAAAGGAAGACCCCAGGATGGGCTCACTCTGGCAAACTCCGTGGCCATAAGCGTCGCAGCCATATTGCCTTCCTCGAGTCCCAGTCCGCCGAACTTTTCAGGCGCAATACATGCAAACATGCCCTGGTCGCCCATCTTCTTCAGGATTTCCGGACGAAACTTATGTTCCTTCTCGTCTTCTTCCATTGTGGGTTTGACATTCTTCACTGCAAAGTCGTACGCCATTTTGCGCATTGATTCAAGTTCATCAGAAATCTTAAAATCCATAGCTTTTTTCTCCTTTCCTTGCGGTATTGTGAAACAAAGAACAAGCTAATATTAGCAAAGCGCATTTTCCATGTCAAGCTAATTTTCAGAAATAAATTTATCGTCTTGTGCACCAGAACAATTTCTGAGAGCACGGCGCTTGTATCACTCTTTCTCCGCTTTCTTCAGGGGCGGGTCGATCGAATTGAGCAAGTTCATGATGTGCTGCTCTATCAAACGGTTTGCCTTTGATTCCTTGCCTGACGCAAGGAGCTCATATATCTTACGATGGCTCACCTTTTTATAGCCCGGCAGCTTCTTAAAGTACATCGACGTGATCCGGTTCGTCACAAATGGCTCTGTTATGCTCACATAGAGGCGCAGAAGGGTTTGGTTTCTGCTCATTTCTACGATGTACCTGTGGAAACGGAAGTGGAGCACTGTGTATCGTTCAATGTTGCGTCTCTTGTATGCCTCGTCCATATCTTCGAGGAGTTGCGCCAACGCAGTAAGGTTGTCAGGGGTGACATTGCGCATGGCCAGTCTTATGGCCAACCCCTCGATCGAAGCCCTTACCTCGGTAGCCTCCCTCAGATTCTCCAGCGAAATCGACCGGACGAAGGCCCCTTTCCGGGGGAGAAATTCTACGAAGCCTTCCGCCTCGAGGCGGCGGAAGGCTTCGCGGATAGGGGTGCGGCTCGTCCTGAACATCTTCTGCAGATTTACTTCGTTCAGCCTTTTACCTTCTTCGAACTTTCCTTTAATAATCTGTTCACGCAGGTGCTGAAATATCTGATCGTGTAAAAGTAATGCAGGCTGAAAATCATTTTTCGTGTTGTCCATAATTACCGGCTGCCTATACTATACAATATTTTATTATATATGTCGACAGTATACAATACTAAAAAAAATGTCAAGCAAAATATTAGGTCTTTTTCCATAAAAACAATATACCTCATTGATCATATTCACTATATCGAAAACGTATCCGTTCATTGTTGCTATTATCTAATATGTTGTATTAATAGAGTATTATCACATGATACTTTTTTTATTATTTTTCCTTGACAATTTTTTTCATAATTGTATACTGTCGACAGATATCAGAACATTCTAATCATATTTACGCATAGAAATGCAGGACAACATGATTCCTTTTACGATCAAAACGTGCCCCCTGACAAACCGGATTATCACTGATAGTACAACTATAAAGCGCCATCATGCAGGAGATCGAATATGGAGGTAAAAAGAAGACTATACAATTCCGCGGCGAACCCGTTAGTATTAAAACCTTCAAGGCCCCTTCCCCGGGAAACAGGAGTGATCGGCGCCGGAACAACCGGGGTTGATATAGGATATTATCTCAAAAGCTCACTTGCGGATATGAGGCTTATCCTTGTGGATGCTGATGGACAAGCATTAAACGGTGCTGAGAAGCAGTTCACCAACTACGTAAAAAATTCAGTAGACAAGAAAAAGATCAAGGAAGAACAGGGGCAGAGGATCCTCAACAACGTTGTCTACACGACCGGCTACAATGAGATAAAAAATGCCGATCTGGTTATTGAGGCATCGGCAGAAGACATCTCCCTTAAAAAAGAGATCCTCCACAAGGTCGAAGCAGCCGTCAGCGCATCAGCCATCATTACATCACATACCGGCCTGTTCCCGCCTGACCGGATCTTTGCTGAGATGAAAAATCCTGCAAGGGCGACAGCGATACACTTCTTCGCGCCTGTATTGCGGAGCATACCGGTTGAGCTGGCCGCGTGGGAAAAGGTCAGCCGGGAGGTGGTGGATTATCTCTCATGGCTCTTCGCCATGACAGCGAAAACGGCGCTCATAACGGATAATGCGGTCTGTTTAATGCTGGGAAGGATATGGAACAACTGGTGCAATGAGGCGGCCTATCTCCTCGATGGCGCGGCTGCCGGCATGATAGACCACGTGGCCGAAGAATTTGCTTCAGAAGGACCGTTCCGGACACTAAACGCAACGAAGGGCACCGATATTGTTTTTGAAGGAAACACTCTGCAGATGGAAGAAGGGGATCACTACATGCCATCGCCTGCCCTGAAGTCCACACAGCCCTGGGAGACAAAAAAACCGGGCAGCGCCCTCGATGTCCCTGAGGATAAAAAGAACATGATACGGGACAGGCTGCTGGGGATTCTGTTCTCGCAATCTTTCGATATTGTCGATCGCGGCATCGGAACGCCTGAAGACCTGAACTTCGGCTGCCAGGTTGCCCTTGGATTCAATAAGGGACCGATGGATATTATGCTCGATATGGGTGAAAACAAGGTAGATCAAACCATAAACAGATTCCGGTCACAGAGACGCGGTTTCCCGGGGCCGAAGAGGCCCTATCAGGACTATCAGAACTTCAGGCGGTACATCCTCTTAGACGAGATCGACGGCGTAAAGATCATGACCATACGGCGCCCGCAGGCAATGAACGCCATCCGCGAAGAGCTGAACAATGAGATCATGGCCTTGCTGAAAGAATACGAAAACGACCCGGGCACAAAAGGGTTCGTCCTGACCGGATATGGCACAGCGGCATTTTCAGCCGGCGCCGACATCGGCACCTTCCCCGACATGCTGGGCGATATAGAAAAGGGCACCCAGGCAGCCCGGGACTGGGCAAAGGTACAGCCTTACATGGACCAACTCGGGAAGCCGATCGTCGCCGCAATTAACGGCGTGGCGCTCGGCGGGGGATTAGAGCTGGCGATCCGCTGCCACGGCATGGTGGCCACTGCAAACGCACGGTTTCAGTTCCCGGAGGTCATGCTCGGGATATTGCCCGCCATAGGGGGAACGATCGTTCCCTATCGAAAGTGGCCCAAGGGTGCGGGGCTCTTCCATGAGATGCTCTGCCTTGCACGGCCGATCAACGTGAAAGAGGCCTTGGAGATAGGTATGGTGAGCAAGGTAGCGGGCAGCTATTATGAAATGATCGAAGAAGCCATCAGGGAGGTCAGCAACCTTTCAGGAAGGATCAAAAGGATTCCTGATGGCAAGGTAGATATGCCGAAGATGGCGATGCCGGAGAATCCCATGGCCGGCAAGCTTGCCTTAAGCAAAGAATCCATCTCCATCATTATCAAAACAGTTGAAAAAGGGGGCCGGGCAGAACGTTTTGCCGATGCCCTTGAGATCGGCTACCGGGGTTTCGGCGAGATCGCCTGCACCGGGGCAGCCAAAGAAGGCGTGGCCGCTTTTATGGAGAAAAGGGCTCCGGTATTTAAGAGATGAGCACGACATACGGCTCATGGCTGATAGCTCATGGCTCATAGCGAACCAGATATCCATGACTTGCAGGCTGACAAGCCGTCAAGCAATGTAAGAAGCTGCTAATCACAAAGGAGGAGTACGATGCTGAAGAGTAAATGGTTGCCTGCAGGCACGATCATGGCAGTACAGGCGCAGAATATTCCAAACAAGGTTGCCGTAAAAGACAAGTTCCGCCGGCTTACCTTCAGGGAATGGAACGACAGGTCGAACCGGCTCTCAAACGCATTGGCTGGGATCGGCGTAGGGAAAGGAGACAAATTCGCCATTCTCGCCTATAATTGTATAGAGTGGATGGAGGTATACGCCGCCGCATCAAAAGGCGGGCAGGTGGCGGTGCCGATAAACTTCAGGCTTGCCGGACCGGAGATCGAATATATTGTGAACCATTCCGAATCGAAGGCCTTTATCGTTGCCCATGAATTCGCCGATACCATCGACCGTATCAGGCAGAATTTGAATATCGCTCAAGACAGCTACGTCCTGTTTGGGACTGACGCAATTCCTGACGGCTGGAAATCCTATGAAAGGATGATAGGCGCAGCGTCCCCGGCAGAGCCGCCGGTGGCCGTTGACGGGGCAGACCCCTGGATGATCATGTATACCTCGGGAACAACGGGCAAGCCTAAAGGCGTTGTCAGGAACCACGAGGCGACCATTGCCGAATTCATCATCAATATTACAGATGTGGGCTTCAGACAGGACGATATGGGGCTTCTCGTTATGCCCATGTGCCATATCAACTCCGTATTCTATTCCTTTGTCTTTACCTATATCGGGGCAAGCTGCTATGTCTGCAACCTTGTGTCCTTTGACCCTGAAGATATCCTGAAGATCATACAGGATGAGCGGATCACCTTTGTCTCGCTCGTACCGACCCATTACATCATGATGCTCGCCCACCCAAACAAGGATAAATACGACGTTTCTTCGATGAGAAAGCTCCTCTGCTCTTCAGCGCCCGTCAGAAGGGACACAAAACTGGCTATCATCGATTATTTTAAGGGCGCGGAGCTCTATGAGATATACGGCTCAACAGAGGCCGGATCGGTGACCATACTCAAGCCGGAAGACCAGATGAACAAACTCAGCTCCATCGGTAAAGAGGTCTCTGCAACAGACCGGATCAAGATCCTCGATGAAGAGGGCAACGAAGTCCCTGAAGGCGAAGTGGGCGAACTGTACGCGCGGACCCCTGAGATATTCACCGAATACTGGAAAGACCCTGAGAGGACAAAAAAGGCCTTCCACGGTGAGTGGTTCTCGGCAGGGGATATGGCGAGAAGGGACGCCGACGGCTTCTATTACCTCGTTGACAGAAAGGCAAACATGATAATAACCGGCGGCGAGAACGTCTTTCCCTCAGAGGTAGAGAACATCATAGGGAGCCATCCTGCCGTGAAGGATGTTGCCGTGATTGGCATACCACACGAGAAATGGGGAGAGGCTGTCAAGGCTGTCGTCATACCCCATGAAGGCGCAAAGATCACAGACAAAGAGATCATAGATCACTGCCGCGACAAGATCGCGGGATACAAGATTCCCAAGACGATCGATTTCATCAAGGACGAGGAGATGCCAAGGACTGCGACCGGCAAGATCCTGCACCGGATACTGAGGGAAAGATACGGGAAATGGAGCGATTTCAAATAAAGCGGGGATATTTTAAAGGAGGTGGTCAAAAAAGATAACAAGGAATAGGTTCTACAAATCAAAAATAAGGAGGGTTATGATGAAACGTTTCAAGCTAATATTCTTGGTCTTATTTTTATCGGTCATCGGGGTTTCATTCCTGACAACAACGGCGTTCAGCCAGGCAAAACCCATTGAGCTCACCTACGCGCAGTTCCAGCCTGCCCAGCATTTCAACAACAAGCTTTCCGAGTCGTATGCAAAGGAGATCGAGAAGAGGACGAACGGCAAGGTAAAGATCACCGTATACTCCGGCGGCACGCTCGTCGCTGCCGATAAGACCTACAGCGGCATAGTAACAGGGATCGCCGATATGGGCATGTCCTGCATGGCCTACACGAGGGGTAAATTCCCCCTGTCAGAGGTGATCGACCTGCCCCTGGGCTACAAGACAGGCGTTGCTGCCACAAAGCTGATCAACCTCTTCTATGAAAAATTCAAACCGAAAGAATACAGCGAGACAGAGGTGATGTACTTTATGGCCCATAGCCCCGGCATCGTTCATTCAAAAAAGCCCATCTATAAACTTGAGGACATAAAAGGGCAGAAGATCCGCTGTACAGGCCTGGCCGCAAAAGTCGCCGGCAAGCTTGGAGCTGTCCCTGTTGCCATGCCCATGGGAGAGACCTACGATGCCATCAGCAGGGGCGTTGTGGACGGCTCAATGGGCCCGCAGGAATCGACGCAGGGATGGAGGTGGGGTGAAGTTGTCGCCGCCTCAACCCAGAGCTTCGGCGCCGGGTATTCCACCGGTTTCTTTGTCGTGATGAACAAGCAGAAATGGAACTCTCTGCCTCCTGATATTCAGAAGATCTTCAGAGAGGTCAATAAGGAGTGGGCGGACAAGAACGGAGAGGCATGGGATTTTTACGACAAGCAGTCAAAAGACTGGATGCTGAAGATCGGCAAAAAGGTCATCTCGCTCTCACCGGAAGAGAATGCAAGGTGGGCAGCGCTGGTCAAATCCCTGCTGAATGAATACGTGGAGAATATGAAAAAACAGGGGCTGCCAGGGAAAGAGGCGTTGGATTTCTGCCTGGCAGAGCTGAAGAAGCTGGAAAAGTAGAGCGTACAGCAAGGGAGGGGAAAGACATTTCACGCACAACCCTTTCCCCTCTTCTTGCATCAACGCAGGAGGGAACCCGATGGAAGGATATCTCAAGGGCATAAAAAACATCAGCCGCTTCATGAATGCGATCGCAGCCATTGGCCTCACGTTTATCATGCTCCTCACCACCCTCGATGTGATCCTGAGGCTCTTCAACCGTCCCATCCTGGGCACCTATGAGCTGGTGGCCTTTACCGGGGGGATCATCATCGGGTTTGCCATCCCGATGACATCATTCATGAGGGCGCATGTCTATGTGGACTTTCTCGTTCAGAGGTTTCCTGAAGGAAGGCGCAACGTAGTCAACATATTTACGCGGTTGATGGTGATCGCATTTTTTATCATAGCCGGCGTGAACCTCTTCAAACACGGGTGGTACCTCTATTCAACGAATGAGGTCTCCCCTACCCTTCAGCTCCCCTTCTATCCCGTCGTGTTCGGGATCGCCGTAGCCTGCGTCCTTGAATGCTTCGTTATGGTCGCCGACATCGTGAAGATAACGGGAGGACAATATGAATGAGGTAATCATAGGCATTGTAGCCCTCTTTGTATTGCTGATGCTCTTCCTTACGGGCATTGAGCTGGGATTCGCGATGGCCATCGTCGGATTCATAGGGTTCTGGATACTAAAAGGCATCGGTCCCGCGTTCAACCTCGTCGCCGTCGACCTCTTCGACGTCTTCACCACCTACGGCTTTACGGTAATCCCCTTGTTTGTCCTCATGGGCCAGATCGCCTATAATGCGGGCATCGCGCGGAGGCTTTACGATTCCGCCTATAAGTTCATCGGCCACATCCCCGGGGGACTGGCGATGGCAACGGTTGCAGGCGCCACGTCTTTCAAGGCCATATGCGGCTCCTCTCCTGCCACGGCTGCTACGTTCTCGAGCGTTGCCGTTCCCGAGATGGACCGGTACGGCTATGCAAAACAGCTCTCAACGGGGGTTGTTGCGAGCGTTGGAACACTCGGCATACTCCTTCCGCCCAGCGTAACGCTGATCGTCTTCGGGATCATCACAGAGCAATCGATCGCCAAATTATTCATGGCGGGGATTATACCGGGGTTGCTCGCGGCCTTCTTTTTTCTTGTGGTTATTTACGTGTGGTGCAGAATCAACCCGTCGATCGGGCCGAAAGGAGAAAGGTCAAGCTGGGGCGCAAGGTTCAAATCCCTTCCTGAGGTGCTGCTGGTTGTAGCCGTTTTTGTCGTTCTCGTGATAGGCCTCATGAACGGCTTCTTTACGCCCACCGAGGCAGGAAGCGTCGGCACCATGGCCGTGCTCCTATTGTCAATAACAAAAAGGGACATCGATTTTAAAGGATATATCAAATCGCTTCTGGAATCTCTCCGCACGGCATGCATGGTACTCACGCTCATTGCAGGCTCCACGATCCTCGGCCATTTCCTGGCAGTAACGAAGATTCCCATCTATGCAGCCGATTGGGTCGCGGCATTGCCTGTCAACCGTTACGTCATCATAATCCTGATCAGCTTTATCTACCAGATAGGGGGCTCGTTCATAGACGATCTCGCGTTTATGATCCTTGCCACCCCGATCCTCTACCCGGTAGCGTTGAAGCTCGGCTTCGACCCGCTCTGGTTTGCCATGCTTGTGGGCCTCACGGTAATGGTCGGCTGCGTCATCCCGCCGGTCGCTTCCAATGTCTTTGTGGTAAAGAATATCACGAAAACTCCGCTGGGGGTGATTTACAGAGGGGTTATCCCGTTTCTCGCGAGCCTCATTGCGGTTACTATCTTATTATTCTTCTTCCCCGGCATGGCTACTTTTCTTCCCAATCTTTTGATGAAATGAGAGGCAATATATACGCTTTATCGTTATTCTTATTGTTATAAGCAATGCTCAATGTTATTTTTGTATCATAAACATGATTTTTGATCAGACAGGACATGCGGCAGACAGATTATATGTGGCCGGGCTGCAATGGTCGCCCGTTTATCTCCTTGACGGAAGAAAACCAGTGCTTTTCGAGGCAGGCTTTGCGTGCATGGGGAGGCATTACGTGGAGGCGATCAAATCCGTTATAAAAGAAAAACAGCCGGAGGTACTTTTTTTAACCCATGTCCACTGGGACCACTGCGGTGCAACGAGCTATATCAGGGAATCTTTCCCGGGCATTAAAGTTGCGGCTTCAGGAAAAGCGGCATCGATCATTAAACGGCCCAATGCGCAAAACCTCATAAAAACCCTCAGCGGGGACGTGATGTCTTTTGTAAGCGAATATTATGGAATCAAGAAGACAGATATGCTGGACGATTCATTCAGGCCCTTCAATATCGACACGGTGCTTGAAGACGGCCAGACGATAGAGGTCGACCAAGACCTGAGTGTCCGTGTAATCGCAACACCGGGGCATACCCGTGATCATCTCTCCTACTACATTCCGGAAAGAAAGATCCTTATTGCCACCGAGTCAGGAGGTGTCCAGGACAGGACAGGCACCATTGTCCCTGAGTTCCTCGTCGATTACGATATGTACGTCTCTTCCTTGAAGCGTTTAATGGAATTTCCTGCGGAGATCTTTTGCCAGGGTCACCATTTCGTTTTTGTGGGAAGAGAAGAGGTCAGTAACTTTTTGACCAGGTCCCTAAGCGAGGCTGAGTATTTCAAAAACCGCGTCATTGAGCTATTACGTTCCGAAAAGGGCTCTATCGAAGAGGTGGCGAAAAAGGTCAAGGCTGAACAATATGACCGGAACCCAGGGCCAAAGCAAACGGAGAAGGCATATCTGCTCAACCTGAGATCACGCATAACGCACCTTGCCGAACGCTTCTATAACGGACCATGATTTAGGTGATTGATAACCCTATAATGAACTACCCCGCAGCAAGCTGCGAGGTATCTGGAATACAGAATACAGTAGCCAGAAGTCAGAATTTTTTTGAAGATATTTTACTCCCCCTTCTGGATTCTGAATTCTGGATTCTTACCCCGAAGCAAAGCTTCGAGGAATTTTTTTGATTAAAAATGAGGAGGCTATGATGAATTTTTCAATGTTTTGCAGTCTCAACGCAAGCAAATTTCCTGCGAGGGAATTCCTTATCGAAAGCAATCCTTCAAAAAAGATACGGAGGACCATCACCTGGGGAGAGTTGAACAGCCAGGCGAACAAGCTCGCAAACTATATGATCAGGGAGTGCGGGATACAAAAAGGGGATATCGTACTCCACCTCATGATGAACAGCATCGAGTGGTATGTGACGTATATGGCGATATTGAAGACCGGCGCCACCATAACGCCTCTCAACTACCGCTTTGCAACGGGCGATATCAAATACGCCGCCGACGTGGTGAAGTCAAAGGTCTTTATCCTGGACGATACCTTTGTGCCCAGGGTGGAACCGATCATCAAAGATCTCGGCTATGTTAAGAAATATGTCTGTGTGGGAAATAACGTTCCGCAAAATATGACGCCATACAGGGAGATAGTGGACCGGGGCGATCCGTCGGAGGTGCTTGTCGAGACGTCAGACGACGAGATGGCAGAGCTTATGTTCACGTCAGGCACAACGGGAACGCCTAAACCTGTCTGCCACACCCACAGGACCCTCTTCTATATAGGGCTGGGCAATGGCCTGACCTTCGGCGAGGGATATGAAAGCGTGTACATCGCTCCACATCCTTTCTACCACAGCGGCTCCCTCTTTTATTCCTTTCCCTGCTATATAGCGGCAGGAAAGGTGCTTATAGCCCAGGACCTGTCGCCTCAGGGATTGGTCCGGTCGATCGCAGAGGAAAAGGCCACAGGGGGATGGATAAGCGTACCGATATGGTCGGACATCATCAATATGATCAAGGCCGGGACAATGGACATCGGCAAATACGATTTCTCCAACCTGAAATATATCGCCATGGGCGCGCAGCCCGTGCCTACCGTGCTCCTGGAGGACAGCAAGAGGATATTCCATGGATTGAAAATGTTCAACACCTACGGGATCACAGAAGGCGGGGGCGGATGCACGGTCGCCCTCTACGATGAAGATATCCTGAGAAAGATAGGGGCGATCGGACGCCCCGGGCCCTTCATGGAGGTGAAGGTCGTTGACGACAAGGGACAGACATTGCCTCCGGGCAAGGTCGGGGAGCTCCTTCTCAAGGGCCCGCGCCTCATGAAAGAGTACGCATACAATCCGGAAATGACGGCCAGGACGATAACCGAAGGATGGCTCCATACAGGCGACCTGGCATATACCGATGAAGACGGGTATCTCTTCTTTGCCGACAGGTCAAAGGATCTCATCATCAGGGGCGGGGAAAATATATTTCCTGCCGAGATAGAAGATATCCTGCGCAAGAATCCGAAGATCCAGGATGTCGCGGTCATCGGCTACCCGCATCCGAGATTGGTGGAGATCACCATGGCAGTCGTCCAGTTGAAGCAGGGAGAGGTGATGAAAGAGGAAGAGGTCATCGAATTCTGCAAGGAAAAGGGGCTTGCAAAATATAAATGGCCTGAGAAAATTGTATACGCAGATGTCCCGCGGAACCCGGCAGGCAAGATCGAGAAGCCGAAATTAAGGGAACTGTACGTAAAACCCGCAAAAGAGGTATGAAAAAATCATGAACAGGCGTGGAAATCATGGTTTCCTGAAGACTGCCGCGACGCCCCATGTGTTCGTTCATTACAGAGTAAAAGTTGTAAAAAAATGTTGCTATCTACACAATAAATACGTTACATTTACGGCATGTGAATTTTTTAATTTTCAATAAAATCAGGAGGGAGCGTATGGATATAAAGAAGATCGGGGTTTTGGGCGCCGGCGTTATGGGTAACGGGATTGCCCAGGTAGCTGCACAGGCCGGCTACAATGTTGTTATGAGAGATATTGAAGACAGGTTCGTTGAAGGTGGCATAAAGAATATCGACAAATTTCTCTCAAAGTCCGTTGAAAAAGGCAAGATGAAGGCCGAAGACAAGAATGCGATCATGGGCAGGATCAAAGGCACGACAAAGATGGAAGACCTGAAGGATGTGGATTTTGTCGTCGAGGTTGTCCTTGAGGTAATGGACATAAAGAAAAAGGTCTTCGCAGAACTGGATGAGGTCACGAGGAAAGATGTGATCCTTGCATCGAACACCTCCTCTATGTCTCTTACGGAGATCGCAACGGCAACAAAAAGACCTGACAAGGTTGTGGGCATGCACTTTTTCAACCCTGTCCCCCTGATGAGGCTTGTTGAGGTTATCAGAGGCTACCATACAAGCGACGAAACCGTTGCAGTGACGACGGAGCTCACAAAGAAGTTCGGGAAAGAACCTATCGAAGTAAAGGTCGATATTCCCGGCTTTGTGGTCAACAGGCTTATGATACCCCATCTGGTCGAAGCAATCCTGCTGTATCAGGAGGGCGTTGCATCAAAAGAAGATATCGACAAGGCCGCAAAGCTTGGCCTCAATTACCCTATGGGCCCATTTGAACTTATGGACCTCACCGGCATCGATATCATGTACCATGTGACCGAGTACTTCTACAAAGAGCTGAACAAAGAACTGAAGTGGGTGTCCCCCCGTGTCCTGAAAGACATGATGAAGGCGGGGCGTCATGGCAGGAAAGCAGGCGCCGGCTGGTACGACTATAAATAGCCGGGTCTATTGGAGGCATATATGGGTTACGAAACACTCATCATAGAACGGGAAGAACCGGTCGGGATCATCAAGCTCAACAGGCCACCCGTGAACCCGTTGAGCGTCAAGCTCTACCATGAGCTTTATGATGCTGTCTGTGAATTCGAAAATGACGACTCGATCGGCGCGATCATCATCACGGGGAATGGCGACAAGGCCTTTGCGGCGGGCCTCGACATCAAGGATGTCATGGGGAAATCTGCCGTAGAAACGCTTGATTTCCTCTGGACAGCCCCGAGGAAAACCTTTGATAAACTGACAAGCATCGGGAAACCAACAATCGCAGCGCTTTTCGGGCTTGCCCTCGGCGGCGGGTGCGAGGTTGCCCTCTGCTGCGACCTGCGGATCGCCGCTGAAGATACCGTCATCGGCCTGCCTGAGATCGGCCTCGGCATCATGCCCGGTTCAGGCGCAACGCAGCGCCTGCCAAGGCTCATAGGGCCGGCAAAGGCAAAGGAAATGATCTATACAGGCGAAAACATCAACGCCGCGGAGGCATACCGGATCGGCCTCGTGAACAAGGTTGTGCCGAAAGACAAGCTGATGGAAGAAACAAAGGCAATGGCGAAAAAACTGGCAGCGAAACCAAAGGCCGCCTTCGCCCTCATCAAGAGGTGCATCGACAACGGGCTCAACATGAACCTCGCATCGGGCCTTACGATGGAGATGGACTCCTTCTCCATTGCGTTCACTTCGGAAGACGGGAGAGAAGGGATAAACGCCTTTGTTGAGAAGAGAAAACCCAATTATAAGGGTAAGTAGGAAAAAAGTGTTTGGCGTTCAGCGATGGGTGATCAGTTGCTGGTCGCTGAAGCTGATAGCTGATAGCTGAATTTAACTTCAAGGAGGATTGTATGGCAAGACATGCAGTAATATTGGCCGGCGGCCAATGTAAATGGGGAGTTCGGGAAGCACACCTGGTGGACCTTTTCCAGGAGGGGGCCAAGGCGTGTTTCGATGACATCCCGACCTTAAAACCAAAAGACGTAGATGGGCTGATCGTTGCTTCATCGTATGCCGGAAGGTGCTCATTCCAGGTAAATACCGCACCGGTTGTAGCTGAAAGGGTTGGTGTAAAACCCACTTCAATCTGCACAAGGGTCGACGTTTTGTGCGCTGGCGGCAGTACGGCTATCATTCTCGCGAAAGGCTTGGTGGAAGCCGGCATGGCAGACATCGTAATGGTCACGGGCGGCGAAAAACTCTACACACCTCAGAAATGGGAGGTCTTCTACAGCGAACTCGCATCAGTTGACCATGACTGGGATGGCACGAATGGCATGGGGCTTCCGCCTCCGTTCTTTTCATTAACGGCACAGGAGCACATGATGCACTACGGCACAACAAAAGAACAGCTTGCCGCTGTCTCAGTGGCAAACTACAACTACGCTGCAACAAACCCCGTTGCCCAGATGCAGAAGACCCTCACGCTGGAAGAGGCAATGAGTGCCCCTATCGTTGTTCCGCCGCTTACTCTCTATGATTGCTGCCCGATTACGGACGGCGCGGCAGCATGCATTATCACAACAGACGAGATCGCAAGAAAGTTTAGCGACAGGCCTCTCGTGTATATCAGGGGTACTGCCCAGGTATGTCTGAACAGCGTATCGGCAAACTTCCCCGGCGCCCACCTTGCCGACTGGAAACATACGAAATTAGCAGGGGAAAAGGCATACGCGATGGCGAAGGTCGGGCCGGGCGACATCAAGGTCGCCCAGACACATGACTGCTTCTCGATCTCTGAGGTCATTGAAGTGGAAGAGTTCGGGTTCTGCAAAAAGGGCGAAGGCGGAGAATTCTGTGGTTCCAAGCAGATAGAGATCGGTGGGAAGGTCCCTGTCAATACTGACGGCGGATTGTTATCATGCGGTCATCCATTTGGAGCAACAGGCATCAGGCAGGGCACCGAGATCATGAAACAGCTCCAGGGCAGGGCGCGTCACCAGGTAGAAGGTGCCGATATTGCTCTCACCCACAACCTGAGCGGAGCAAACGCGGAACATACGGTCTTAATATACGGAAGAGAACCGGTAAAATAAGGAGGAAAATATGTCTGTTTTGGGAATCCCGATACTTGAAAATCTTTATCCATCAACGATGGATATGTGGCCTCTCGAGGCAAAAGAGTTTAACAGGAACTGGCAGTTCTATGAAAACCTGAAACAGGGGAGATTGACAACAACAAAATGCAAGGACTGCGGTCTTGTTTCATGGCCCCCCAGGGTAATATGTCCTGAATGCTACTCCGAAAATCTTGAATATGTCGATCTGCCAAGCAAGGGTAAGATCATTGTCTTTTCCGAAGAGGTCAGGGGTGTTCCCCTTGGCTTTGAGTCTCCCCTTATCCATGCGGTAATAGACCTTGGCGCTAATCCTGTAAGAAGGGTATTGAGCAGGATCGTAAACTGCCCGGCAGGGGTACTGAAACGGGGAGATGAGGTCCAGCTTTCGGTATTTCCGGTCCCCGCAATGCCTATCGATAAGGGTAAACTGGGGACTGTCATGTTTGAGAGGGTCTTCTTTGCATTCGAACCGATAAAGAAGTAAAGCGAACAAGCGAGAAAAGACTATTAAAAAAATGGAGCGGAAACCCCGCTCCATTTTTTTATGATCATGCCTTTAGAAATGCATCCCTATATTTACGATATTTGCGTTGACCGATCTGTTCGGCCTTTCTGTGCCGCCATTTGAATAGTGGCGGAACCTGTTCTCAATAAAGTAATTATTCCAGCGGTAACCGATGCCGCCTTGAAGGATGAATAAAAAGTGTGTTCCCTGCTCCTCAAATTTGATGGTTGTATATGCGGCCCCCGCCCCCAGTGTGGCAAAAAGGCTGTTCCTGTTCTCTTTGCCGAAATAGTATTTGAGCGATGCCGTCATGCCTGCATCAAGCCCTCTGTTGGGATCGCTGACATAGGCGACAAAGGGCTCCGCAAGAAGGCAGAGGTTTGTGACCAGTGTCTTTTCCCGGGCGTATGCGAGCTGGTAAAAATAGTATTGTTGGCCCTGTCCGCGCAGTTTACCGAAATCAGCGTCCCGGTTGAATATCCCGAACCCATAGCCTGCTGTGATTGCATTGTCGTCACTACCGCAACAGAAAGGGCAAAAAAACACTGCAGCAACAGCAACTATCATAAAAAGTCTTTTCCGCATAGATACCCTCACTTCATCATAGAGAATTGACTTTATAATATCTCTTTAACATATTCAAAAAATATTGTAAAATCATTTTAATATGAAAAATATTCTTCTTTTTATTGCGCTGGCGCTTTCCTTCTTGTTCCCGGGCATCGTTGACGGCAAGGATTATGTTGTCAGGAAGATCATCAACGGCGATACCGTACTGCTCGATACAGGCGAAACCGTAAAATATCTGGGGATCGAGGCGCCGAAGCTGAACACGAAGGAAGGTAGTGCGGAGTTCTATGCGAGGGAAGCGGCAAGGTACAATAAAAAACTCGTTTTTATGAAAAAGGTCCGCCTCGAATTCGACCACGACAAAAAAGACCCGCAAGGGCGGCTCCTCGCTTACGTCTTTGTCAAAAACCTCTTTGTCAACGCAGAGCTTGTAAAGCTCGGATACGCAAAGGCGTCTGTAAAACAGCCAAACATAAAATACCGCGAGACGCTTACGAGCCTCGAAGAAAAGGCCATTAAGGGAGACAAAGGCCTCTGGCAGGAAACAAAAAAGGACACTGAATCTTATTATGTTGGGAACAAACGCACCTACACCCTCCACAGACCCTCCTGCAAATATGTGAGCAAGATCCCGGCAAAAGATAAAATAATCTTCAGAAATCGTGCGGACGCATTAAAAATCGGGTATACTCCTTGTAATTACTGCAAACCATGACAGAAGAATACATAAAATACTGGGGACTTGAACAACACCCATTCATCCTCGCGCCTGATGGCCGGATGATGTGCGTAACAGGCCAGTATTTCGAATGCCTCGAAAGGCTTAAGTATGCCATCAACACAAACAAGGGCGGCGTTCTCATCGTATCCGAGGAGGCCGGACTGGGCAAGACAACGACGATCCTCCGCCTCATCGACGACATGAGGGTACAATATGGTGAAGCCTTTAAATTTGCCTATATTGACCATCCAACGCTGACGCCTTCCCAGATAATTGCCTATATCACCGGGTGCATCAAAGATTTTCAGGCAAACGAAAAGACGCCGAGCAACCTCACGATCGATTTTCTGGACAACCGTATGCATATTGTGTCCGACCTGCAGCAGGATGGGGACAAGCTGAAAAACCTCCTGGTTTTGAAAGACGCCCTGATCGAGGTCAAGGAGCAGGGCGGCAAGAGCATTATCGTCATCGATGAAGGGCAGATGTTGTGCGGGGCAGAAGACGTGCTGCAGGAGTTGAGGATGCTCATCAACCTCACCTATAACAACGAATACCTCCACACCTTCATCCTTTCAGGACAAAAGGCCCTATGGGACACGATAAAGAATATGCCGGAGTTCTGGCAGAGACTGCCTGTCAGGTATTACTTTACGCCGCTCAGGTTCGAGGAAACCAGGGAACTTATACGGCACAGGCTAAACAAGGCTGGCCTTGATGTGGCACGTGAGATCTTTACCGATGACGCATTGGAGATCATCCACAAATATTCTAAAGGGCTGCCGAGGACGATCATCGCCCTTGCCGATCTCGCCTTGCTGGCAGGGTATACAGACCGCACCCGCAAGATAACCTTCAAAGAGGTCTCCAAGGCGATCAATGCCATGACCGGGAGGGGTGATTCCCTGCCCTATATCGACACCGATAGAAAAGACAGCGACAGGGAGTCTCCGGCAAGCACCTCCATGCAATCTTCAAAAAAGACAGAAACCGATAAAAAACATGTTGAATATATTGCCCACGATTTCCGCGATGATCAGGACATAGAGAGGCAGCACATAACCTACTCAAAACCCTTTCTGGTCACGCTTGTTGTAATCTTCGCGCTGTTTTTCGGCGGCCTGGGCTACCATCTCCTGACGCCCGCACCTTCAAAGCCTGAGACAATTGTCATCCTTAGAAAGACGCCTGCCGTACCGCACCAGGAAGTCAAGCCTCAACCTCAGGAGAACCTCCCGGCGTCAGAAGGCCCCGCAGACAAGCCGGCTTCACCGCAAGGAACGGAAACAGCAAAAAAAGAGACCGCAGAACCTAAAAAAGAATCAAAACCCGAACGATATGCCGTTGTCAATAAGGATGCGGTCAATGTCAGGAACGCGCCCTACCTTCAGTCCCAGCGTATCGGGATCATCTTCCGCGGGGAATCGCTCAGCGTCATCGAAGAAAGAACCGACGGAACGGGGACAAAGTGGTATAAGATACTCCTCTACGGGAACCGGGAAGGCTGGATCTCCGACACCGTCGTGGTAGTGCTGACGAAATAGAAAAAGGTGAAACGAGAAATGTAAAAGGTGAAAGGTTTTAAACCTTTTCCATTTTATTTTTTACATTTTACTTTTCACTTTTCACGTTTCACCCTCTCAGCATCCTCTTGTCTCCTACCCTGATCGTCAGCTTTATCTCATCGAGGTATTCAAGGAGGGGGATCATATATTTTCTTGAAAGGTCAAGGCTGGATTTGAAATCGGAAGGCGACATCTCCTTCTTTCGTGTCAGGAAATCGACAACCATCCTTTTCAGATCTTCAATAATGTCACGGTGAAAGTACATATCGCCTTTTATCTTGATCACCTTACCGTCGAAAACAAGGCCTTCAAGGATATCTTTGAGGTATTGTTCATTTTTTTTGATCTCTCCGGAAAATTCTTTCAGGCCCGGCGGCGTAAAACCATATTGATGCAGTCTATTTACCACCATCTCTTTTAAACGTTCTACACCTTCTCCTTGAGCACTCCTTGCGCCTTTCGCGATCACCTTATCCTTTTCTGTTATAACAGCTCCTTCCCGTATGCATTCTTCCAGGGCTGCAAGGAATATCTGCTGTTCTACCTGCGGGAGCTTCATCCTCAGCTCTTCCCTCGATATGCCGACCTTCAGCGGGTTCTTTGCGTAATAATCATTGATCAGCTTTAGCAAAGCCTTTTTATATTCTGTAAATTTCTCCATATGGACAATGACCTTGCCTATGGTCAACGCCCTTTTTCTTTCCTGCAGGTTCTGTATGGCGTGATCTACCCTCTTTTCTTCCCTGCCAAGCAGTATGCCGAGCATCTCCTTTTTTAAACCGCCATGCCCTGCCTTGAAGAGATGGTATTCGGCCTTCTCTGTATCGCTTCCGTGCGCAAGCAGGGCGTAGATGCTGCTTAAGCCTTCTGACTGCCTTTTGTGTCTCCCCGGCAGCACATCAAGGATCTTTCCTCCCCCGATGGTCTGTATCGCATAAGGGCCTCTCAGAATGTACCCGTCTCCAGGCAGCACGACGATCGGCTCCGAAAATACGAATTGCACGAACCGTTCCTCGCCCGGCTCTATACTATCGCTGTCAAGCAGCACGAGCCGCGCCTCTTCCTGCATTGTTGCTATGTGGAACCTTAGGACGCTGTTGTTCTTTATCGGCTTGAGCGGCAATGGAAGATATTTCAACGCGGCGTCGATCCTCTTCGAAAGAAACAACGTATCGGGCTTCCCGATAACGACGCCTCTTTCGATATCGTTCTTTTCCACTCCCTGGATATTCAAAGCGACTCTCTGGCCTGCAATCGCCTCGCCCACATCCTCATGGTATGCCTGGATATTTCTCACCCGTGCCTGCTTCCCGAGAGGATATATCTCAATCTCATCGCCCACCTTCAGAAACCCGGAGATGCATGTCCCTGTGACGATCGTACCAAAACCCTTCAAGGTGAAAACCCTGTCAACGGGCAGCCGGAATATCCCCTCCCTCGATCTCTCGTCAATCTCCCTGGCAGCGCCTTCGACCAAGTCCCTTAAAAGCGGAATGTTTTCCCCTGTTGTGGATGAAACGGGTATGACCGGCGCCCCTTCGAGAGATCTCCCGGAAAGGAAGTCTTTGATGTCCTCCCTGACAAGCTCTATCATATCATCGTCCACGAGGTCCGTTTTGGTGATCGCTACAATACCCCTTTTTAATCCAAGGAGCTCACAGATATCCAGGTGCTCCCTCGTCTGCGGCATAACGCCTTCATCGGCGGCAACGACAAGCAGGACCATGTCAATGCCCCACGCCCCGGCTACCATGTGCCTCACAAATTTTTCGTGGCCCGGCACGTCCACAATGCCCACGAGGAGGCCTTCACCAAATCTGTAATGGGCAAAACCCAGCTCGGTCGTGATGCCCCGTTCCTTTTCTTCTTTGAGGCGATCGCAGTCGATCCCGGTAATGGCCTTTATGAGCGTCGTCTTCCCGTGGTCTATATGTCCTGCTGTACCGATAACAATCCGTTTCATGACAGTCACTAACTATACAATATTTTACCCCGCCGCTCAATGAACTTCACCGTTTAAACAGCTCATAAACCGTAAGGCGTGAGGCGTGAGGGGACTACTACCGTATAACGAATCGTATATCGTTATTGCAAAAATTTGTTCGGGTGATGCGTTCGGCGTTCGGCGAGGAATAACACCGTAAGTTGTAAGGGGTTTAATCGCCTAACGCCTGACGCTTTACGCCTTACGGGTTTTATCCATTGACTTGCTGCATGCTTTATGTTTTAAAAAAATATGGATAAAATTTCTGTTGTCTACAGCAAGGATTTTCTCACTGACTATCCAACGGTAGATTGCGAATGCCCTGACCGGGTGGACAAGATCTATTCCCATATCAGAGATATCGCCGATTTCACCGAGCCCGACCTGTGCGAGGTCGCTGACCTCATGCTCTGCCACAGCGAACGGCTTATCGAATCGGTGCAAAGAAATCCCGTTCTCTACAGCGTAGCCTGCAGAGCTGCGGGAGGGGCCATAAAGGCCGCCGAGCTGGCGCTGCATAGCCCGTCATTCGCTCTCATCAGGCCCCCGGGGCACCATGCGGGACACGATTTCAACGGCGGTTTCTGTTTCTTCAACAACATGGCAATAGCGATCAAGAGACTTATCTCCAGGGGGCTTATCAGAAATGCTCTCATCGTCGACATAGACCTCCACTACGGCAACGGGACGGATGATATCGTGCGGGGTGACAGCAATATCGCCTTCGCCAACATCGACGCTGCCTCAAGGGAGGATTTTTTTAACGACATAGAGGCAGCCCTGGAAAACGCGTCATCCTTCGATATGCTCTGCTGCTCTGCAGGGTTCGATACTTACATCAATGACTGGGGCAGTCTTCTTTTCACCGACGACTACAGGAAGGCTGCGCATATGCTCGCGTCGTCAAATCCCCATTTCTTTACGATCCTTGAAGGCGGTTACTATATCCCTGACCTTGGCATCAATGTCCGCGCATACCTTAAGGGACTGCTGGAAGCTTGTTCATAACCTCTGTCACAGCGTTCATCATCGGTATTTATGCGGAAGCCCTCAATGCCTTTCCTCTGAAATTAATTATTATTCTGCTGCCCGTCTTCGTATGCCTCGCCGGCATCCTGTTAAAGAAAAAACACCGTGCAGCCCTGCCCTTTATCCTTATCTCTTTTATGCTTATCGGAGCGTTGAGGATCGGGATCGTAAGCACGTACCTTCAGCCCGTCGATATAAGCGGCGATGAGACAATATACGAAGGATTGGTCGTTGAGGCGTCGCCCGGCGTCAAGATCGTCAGGATTTCCAAGCCTTCCGGGCCGGAGGGAATACGTGCAGTTTACAGGACAACAGAAAATATCGGCATCAACGACAGGGTAAAGATCTTCGGACGCCTGAAGGAGCTCGCCCTCACATACAACAATCCTCACACCATGTCGTGGAGGTGGATAAAAAGGCTCGAAGGGACGTCCTGTGAGATACGCGGCATCACTGTCTCCGTTACAAAGGGAAAAAATTATATCGCGGCCTGGAGAAACAGGCTCAGGGAGAAGATAGAGGATTCACGTTCAAAGCATACAGATATCATCAAGGCGCTGACCATCGGGGACACAACGGGCATTGACGAATCTACAAGAACCCTGTTTCTCAGGACAGGCACATCTCACATACTCGCCATATCGGGTTCGCATATCGGCATCGTTGCGGCCTTTTTCTTCTTTCTTGCGAGGATATTCTTCAGAATGTCGCCTGTGCTGAGGTACAGGGGCGACGATACAAGATTTGCCGCCCTGCTTTCCATCCCCTTCGCATTCATGTTCATGGTCACGGCAGGTTCGGGCATACCGACAATACGGGCGGCGATTATGATAACGGTCTACATGCTGTCCCTTTACTTTGAGCGCGGCAGAAGCATTCTGAACACCGTAGCCCTTAGCGCCCTCATCATTCTTCTTATCTACCCCCATTCTATTTTTATGCCCGCATTCCAGTTGACATTCGTAAGCGTCTCCTTCATCATACTCTTCACAGAAAAGATCTATCCGGTGATCGCGGGTACAAACAGGACGATCAGGTGGCTCCTTTCTTCAATGTTAATTACCCTCTCGGCAATGCTGGGGACGCTCCCTGTTGTGATCTACCATTTTCATGGGATCAATCCGCTGTCGTTTATCCATAACCTTATTTCCGTTCCGCTCATGTGCATGCTGGCGATGCCGCTCAGCCTCGCAGGCGCCGTGCTTCCCTGTGGCGAATATCTTTTAAGGCTTTCGGGCGAAATATTAAGTTTAGCCCTGGGGATCCTGGAGTATCTCGATTTCGGCTATATCTACCCGGTAGTCCGCCCCAACCTTTTTGAAACGGTCCTTTATTTCGCACTCGCCATTTCCCTCCTGTTCATCAACAGAAGATATGTAAAGATCTCCCTGGCCTGTCTTCTCGTGCCCCTCACGGTCATATACTCCATATTCGTATATGACCAGCGTTTTCTCAACAAAGACCTCTGTTTCAACGTTATTGATGTCGGTCTGGGGGAAAGCATTCTCATCGAGGCGCCGAAAGGAATGAGGATACTCGTGGACGGAGGAGGCTCCTATAAAGGCCAATACGACACCGGCAAGTCGGTTCTTACGCCTGTTCTCCTCGCCAAAAAGATCCGGACCATTGACTATGTCATCAACACCCATCCGCATGGGGACCATATCGGCGGCCTTTTCTATATTGTTAAGAACTTTGACGTAAAGCACTTTGTCACCGGCAAATATTTTATCAATGAAGGAATGTTTCTCGACATCATAAACATCCTGAGGATAAAGGGTGTACCCGTGGAACGATGGGAGACTGGCGACCTTTTCACATTTAACGGCATGCATATCAAAGTCCTTAACCCCGGTCACGAAACTACCGTTGAAGATCCCAACAACGCGTCGCTCGTCCTGAGGTTCACTTACGGTAAAAGGAGCTTCCTTCTCACCGGCGACATCGGATCAGAGATAGAACACAAGCTGGTACTGTCGGGAATCGTCACGAAGACCGACGTTCTCAAGGTGCCGCACCACGGCAGCAGGTATTCCAGCAGCGAGTGCTTCCTCAATGCAGTCAAACCGGATCTTGCGGTAATAAGCGTGGGCAGCGGCATCAAAGGACTGCCCAGCGAAGAGGCGCTGGGACGATACAAAAGATTTTCGGTCCCTCTATTGCGGACCGACAAAAACGGATTTATCAGGATATGCTCTGACGGGGAAAAGATTCGCTGCAATACAACAGTGAATAGCCGATAGTGGATAGCGTAAAAACGTAAGGCGTCAGGCGTTAGGCGATTAAACCCTTTACACCTAACGACTTACGCCCTACGACTTACGGGTATCCTGCTGCCTTTCAGGCAGCGCCATAACCCGCTTCTTCGGCCAGGTGCTCATAGATGACACCATACCGCACTCCCTTTGCGCTGACTACACATTCATCGATCCCGTAAAACAACATCACTTCCCGGAGAAGAACGGCCCCCTGCAGAATGATGTCTTCCCTCCCCTTTTCCATACCCTTTACCGCCTTCCGTTCCGCAACGGTCATTGTTTGCAGCATGTCGATGGCATCGCATATCGTCCCGATAGAGACGCTGAAGCCATGTATCTTCTCTTTATCGAAGTATGCGCACCCAAGGATGATACTCGCAAGCGTCGTGATCGTTCCGCCGGTCCCGACAAGAACGTCGGCATATCCAACAAACCTCTTATCCAAAAGCGACCTTATATAACCTGCCGCGGCCCTGATCTCGTCTTCGACGGGCGGATCATTGCCTATAAACATCTCTGTGAGTTTTACCGAGCCAATCGGCAGCGACGCAAAATCCTGAAGGGCACCCCTGTCTCCGGCGATGATCTCTGTGCTGCCTCCGCCGATATCGACAATCATGAACCGTTCCCTGTCGGTGATGTCGTCGTTTTTTACCGACAGGTATGTATAACGTGCCTCGTCTCGTCCGCTTATGATGCGGACGGGAATTCCAAAACGATCCTCTACAAGATCTAAAAACTTCCTGCTGTTTTTTGCCTCTCTCAACGCGCTTGTGCCGACACAGGATATATATTCCACTTTGCCGGCTGCAGCCATATCGGTATACTCCCGGAGGACTTTCAAGCCCCTGTCCATTGCGTCTTGCGATATATACCCTGTCTCTTGCAAACCTTCTCCCAGCCTGACTGTCGTGGAGATGTCGGCAATCTCCCGGATAGTGTCCCCCACGTCAACGATCAGCAGCAAAACCGTGTTCGTTCCGATATCGATTGAAGCACATTTCATTTGACAACCTCACAGAAAACTACTTATGATAGCGTGCATGTTTGCTATCTCTTTTTTTGATATCAGCGGGCTGCTGGCATTCGCGGCTGGATTCCTCTCTTTTTTCAGCCCCTGCATCCTGCCGCTCATACCATCTTACCTGATATTCATAAGCGGCATCACCTTTGATAATTATAACGAACTGAAGGCAAAAAAATACAGAAAAGTTGTCCTGGTCCATTCCGTCGCATTTATATTAGGATTTTCGTTCGTATTCGTCTCCCTGGGCATTTCGTCTTCTATCCTTGGTAATTTCCTGACCGATTATCAGGAATATATCATAAAGGTCGGGGGCATTTTTCTTATCGCGATGGGCCTCTTCTACCTGAATATCCTGAGGATACCTTTTCTCAACCAGGAAAAACTGATCCGGCTGGAAAAAAAACCTATTGGTCTTTTTGGATCCTTCGTCATCGGGGCAACGTTCTCCCTCGGCTGGACGCCCTGCGTCGGTCCCGCCCTCTCTTCCATCCTTATTGTAGCATCAACAACGAAAAAGATATCTGAAGGCATTTATCTCCTCGGCCTCTATTCGCTCGGTCTTGCCATACCTTTTATCCTGTCTGCGCTTCTCTTTGACAAACTCTTTGATTTCCTGAAACGGTATGGTTTTGTAATGAGGTATTCTACGAAGATCATGGGTGTCCTTCTCCTGGTCATGGGCGTGCTGCTCGCCACTTCGTACTATACCACCCTGACGCTCAAACTGGGGCAGTTCTTTTCGTTCTGACAGCGTAACAAACTTACCCTCTTACAAACCCGTAAGTCGTAAGGCGTTAGGCGTAAGGGGAGAAAAACAGCAGGGAGCATAGAGATAAAAGCCTCGCATACAATGAGAGCATCGGTGCCGGGGTTTTCCTTTAGCAAACCGTCGTGAGGCGTAAAATGCGGCTCATAGTGCATAGCTGATAGCTCATAGCAATAACAACAAACGAAAAGCAAGGAACAGGCAGAATAGGCATTTCGTGCATACTCTATACTGCTACCTCTTTGTTGCTCTTGTTCATCTGCCATGAGCTACGAGCCATGAGCTGGTTTAATTGCGTGTTTGCAAAGAGGAATCTATAGCGAGTGCACGAGCGAGAAGGGGAGTCTCTTCGGGCTTATGCCCGAAGAGGGGGCGACGTGAGCCCCTGGAATAGCAGTCCCGGCGCCATGCTCACCCTTATGGAGGATCCGTGGTTATTTAAAAATCGAATTTCTTGAACTCGCCTTTGAATCTGTCCTTGAACTTCTTCAGGACCCTGTTTTCGATCTGCCGTGCCCGTTCCCTGGAGATGCGAAATTTTGTTCCTATCTCCTGCAGGGTCAAAGGCTCTTCCGAGAGCATCCTGTTCTCAAAGATAAAAAGCTCCTTCTCGTTCAGGGTCTTTTTAAATTCAGCCACTTTTTCGGTGATGATCCTGTTCTTCTCCTTATCAGCGACAATCTCCTCAACGTTTTCATCGGTTTTTATCAGGTCCATGATCGTATCGTCGCTCTCGTCGTGCAATGGAGCACCGAGGGAGACATCGGCATAGGCCAATCGTTTCTGCATATCCTCAATCTCCCCTTCTTTCACGTCAAGGGTGCTCGCAAGGAGCTGCGGTGCGGGGAAGATGCCCAGCGCTTCGAGTTTCTGTTTCTCCTTGTTCAACCTGTAAAACAACTTCCTCTGGCTCTGCGTTGTTCCTATCTTTACGAGGCTCCAGGAATCCATAATATGCTTAAGGATATACGCCCTTATCCAGAAAGAGGCGTAGGTTGAGAATTTTGTTCCTTTATATGGATTATATTTCTTTACCGCGTGGAGAAGCCCGACGTTCCCTTCCTGGATAAGGTCGAGGATGTTGAGATAGGTGTTGTAATACTCAAGGGATATCTTGACGACCAGCCTCAGGTTCGACATGACAAGCAGCTGCGCAGCGTCCCTGTCCCTGTTTTCATAGACCTTCTTTGCGACCTCAAACTCTTCCTCTCTCGAGAGCACGCGATATTTAGACAATTCCGAGAGGTACCGCTTAAGGGGATCAAATTGTGCGGGGAGGGCGCCTTCATCTCCCTTTTTTACAAGGTCTTCATGCTCATCAAGTATGATATCTTCCATGAAAGGTTACTTTGTTCTCCGTACCGCGATAAGCTCGGCGACGATGCTCACCGCTATTTCCTGGGGAGTTTCGGCGTGGATGCTTAAACCTATCGGCGCATGTACACCTGCTACAGTCTCCTCGTCAAATCCAACCTTTCGCATATGGTCTAATATTATCTTGACCTTTCTTCTGCTTCCTATCATGCCTATGTACCTGGTTTTTCTTCTCAGGACCTTTTCCAGCACATCGGCATCATATTGATGTCCTCTCGTAACGATCGTCGCGTATTCCTTTCCGGTAAAGCTAAGACGATCGAAGACATTATGAAAATCATCGACTATGATCTCGGCAGCGCCCGGGAAGCGCTCCCTGTTTGCGAATTCCTCCCTGTCATCGATGATAACAACATGAAAATCAACGGTCTTCGCGATTTCGGCAAGAAACTGCGATATATGCCCTGCACCGAAAATATAGAGCACCGATAGCGACTGGAGAGGCTCAATGACCATTTCATTTACTATGCAGGGCTTTGTCTCTTTTAAATAATAACTCAGTTCTTTTATTTCCTTCTCCGGAAGAGCATCTCCTGTTGCAGTAAGACCCTCTTCGATCAATGTCTTTGAGAATGCACCGCCGCTGAACTTTGTCGCAACAATACCAGGCAAATCGTTTTGCAGCATCTCTCCGATCTTTTTATATACCCCTGCATATTTCTGCATAACGGGTTCAAGGAGGATATCGACGTTGCCGCCACAGAGCATCCCGTCATCGGCTATCGCGTCGGAATCCATCCTTATATTGAGTATTTTTAGTTTGTTTTCGTGCATTATATGCATTGCTTCCCTGCACGCATCCGCCTCAAGCCTTCCGCCGCCGATGGTGTCAAAACATTTTCCGTCTTCTGCCACCAGCATCTTCGCACCCACATCGCGCGGAGCAGACCCCGCCCGGTAGATAACCGTTGCAAGGATACCGCTTTTACCTTCTTTGAGATACTGTTCTATAGTTTCATAAATATTCATCATTATCCCCTAAAGCATTGAGTCAAGCACGAAATACTAATATCTAAATCCGAAACAATATCTAAATCCAAATATCAAATGTTCAAAACGAATACACGTTGTTTGTGTTTTGATATTTGGAAATTTGAACATTTGTGCTTGTTTAGGATTTAGATATTCGAATTTAGGATTTCTATTCAACTGCAATATCTCCTTATTAGATATCCTGCTTAACTATGGTTCACATTATATGCGTGCATTATCCCTTCCAGCACGCCGCCGCCGATCGCCCTCGCCTTTTCGGTTATTGTGTAACACCATTGTTTTTTCCCGCGCGGATCTATATCCCCTATCTTCTCGTTGGCCGGAACCTTTATCTCGCGGATAAGCCCTCTGAGGACACCGTCGAAAGGGGCCTCTACGGGGGTCTTATTCACGTAGGCCACGATCTCTCCTTTTTTTACACGATCACCGATATTTTTGTTGACATGTTTTACTGTTCCGGCTCGGGGCGACCGCAGCACGCGTTCTTTTGTGTATCCCATGACAGGTCCCGGAATCCCCGTGTGGGACTCTGCCGACCCCTTGTACATAACCCTGCCAAGATCCTGTCCCCTGTTGCTTTCGACAACCACGTGTACGTCGGCAGGCGCCCTGAAGCCCGGTCCCACGCCGATAACGAGGGGCGCTTCATCCTTCTTTGTCCCCAGGTTTTTCTTTGCCATAATAGCATCGATCACCACGTCCGGCTTTAGCGTGTTAAGCAACTTCCATTTCGGATCTATGAGAACGGCGATACGCCTTTCTTTCCAGGCGCTTTCCACCTCTTTAATGCTATGGATCAGTTCTGCGGTTACACCTTCTACTTTTACCCTACCTTCGTATACGGCCTCGGAGAACGCGACGGTCCTTCTCACCGTGATAGGTCTCCCGATCTCTGTCATGACTATTCTTGTTATGTTCGCCATAAAGAGCCTGCACGCAATACCGGTAGCCATCTCACCGGCGCCCTTTATTAAAACTGTTAGATCTCGCATATTATTCAATTGTGTCCTCCATAAATTCTAAATTCCAAACAAAAACTCTTAGAAATGTTTTGAATTTTGAACATTCGAATTTGTTTAGTGCTTCGATATTCGAATTTCGTATTTGATTCTCCATTATGGTCCTTTCCCGAAAAAACAGTTCGGATAATGGCAGACGCTGCATTGCAGGCATAATCCTCCGTACGACAGCTTTATCATATCCTTTTTGTGCATCTTTTCGCCCGCCATGATCCGCGTAAGTATAATGTCCATAACCGTATATCTGTTGTAATAGATGCATGCCGGGGCGCCCAGGACGTATTTCCCCCTCAGGCGCGCGACGAGAAACATGGCCCCGGGAAAGACAGGGGTCCCGTAAAACAAGACCTCCGCGCCGGTTGCCTCTATGCCCTCCTTCGTCACATCGTCAGGGTCGACAGAAAGGCCGGCAGTGGTCATGACGATATCTGTCCCCATATCAAGCTGCGCCAGGATAGCATCCCTGATCATTTCGATCTCGTCAGGCACGATCTTTTTATCAACTACCGTTAACCCGTAGCCTTTCAATTTCTTCTCCACAACATGAGAGCCGTCTGGTATCCTACCGCTGTAGACCTCGCTCCCGGTGATCACCAGGCCCACCTTGAGCTGCCTGAAGGGGCTTATCCTTATAACGCCCTGTTCTCCTGTCCGTTCAACCTTTTTCAGTTCACGTTCTTTGATATAAAGGGGAATGATCCTTGTCGCCGCAACAAGATCGCCGGGCTTGACAGGGTGCCTGTTCGGAACTGTGCTTAAGAGGATATCCTTGATCCTGTTCATCTCATAGAGGTGCCTGTCATTGACATAAAAAAGTCCATGCACCTTGCTTATGATCTGTACCTTGCCTTCTTTTGGGGGTAATGGCTCCATATGCTCATCCATAATGGCCTGTGCTATCCTCATGCCCGCCTCGTTTTCGTGAACCCCTTTGATCTCTTCCTCGAAAACATAGAGGTTCCTTTTCCCGAGGTCAAGGAGCTTCTCTATGTCTTCTTTCTCAATGACCTTTCCCCTCCGGAACGCAACGTCTTTCTTCTTGCCGGGGATGATCTCTGTGATATCATGGGCAAGGACCGTGCCGAGCGCTTCTTCAACATTTACCTTTTTCAACTCTGTAACCCCTTTCTCTTAAAAGATTAATCTCTTCTACTGAATCAATATCAAAGATATTTCCTTCTTCACCCTCTATGTATAGCACATCTTCAGAATGTTTTTCTATAATTTCCCTTAACCCTCTGTCGCCCTCGAGAAGCCCTATCTCATCGCTATATCGCTGAATATCGATGAGGACCGGGTGCCCTTTTTCGCCTTTGAACAAGGGCAGTACGATTGTGGCCTTTTCCGCAAAAAATGTTTTGATCATCACGTCTATGATCTTATTAACGACAAAAGGCTTATCTCCAAGCTGAAAAAAAACACCCCGCGCCTTTGCAAGAAAGGGCAGCGAAGCCTTAACGGAAGTTGACATCCCTTTTATGTGATCCTTGTTGTGGATAATTTCCAGGGGAAACTCTGCAAGCTCCCGTGCGATTGTATCTGTCGCATTCCCCGTAACAACAATGACCTTTCCTATGGAAGGCCGTAAGAAAGGCGCTATGGCCCTTCTGATGACTGTCTCACCATCTATCGTGAGGAGAAGCTTATTGTATCCAAGCCTGCTTGATGCCCCCGCGGCAAGGATAACCGTATAGATCGGCTCCATAATACCGGCTGAGCGACTATCGTCGGTCTTTTTCAAGAGCCTGGTTGAGGCTGTTCAGAAGCGTATCGATATCGATGCCATGAACCTCGGCGCCTTGCTGGATATCCTCAAAGAGAGCGGCCTGGCATCCGGCACAGCCCAATCCGTATTTTTCGAAAACCGCGATGGTCTCCGGATATCTTTTTACGATCTCTTCGATTGACATCTTTTTGTCGATCATCCATCAAACTCCTTCAGAATGTTCCGCCAGGACTGACGTAATAGCTGACGGTTGAGAGCTTCCCTGCCCTTCAAAAAACTTCCGCTGAAAAGATAAAAATTTTAGTATCTTTTGACTTCCACGCATCTTTCGGAAGCCCCGCCTTATAACAGGTATGCTCGAGAAAGGCCATCCTGTCCAGGTCATATTCTGCAGCAACCTGCGGGAGCAAAAGGCCTGAATATGTACCTTTCTCGATGTACAGACCATGTATGCCGACCTTTATCTCATCCACGTCATCGATCTTTTTCATCGGCGTGAGGACGGATATTTCTATATCGATATCCTCCCATTCATTTTTGCTGACGGGATTAAAACGGGGATCATGGAATGCCGCCTGGATGGCCATCTCACGAATCGTTTCGTGGAGAGGCAGAAAGCCCTTTATGTACCCTATGCAGCCCCTCAGCTCGCCCCTCTTCTTCACGGTTACAAAGGCGCCCCTTTTCTCTTTCAGGACTGCCGGCATCACCGAAGGCTTCTTGTCTGTACCGAAGAGAACGCCTTCTATCGCATCACGCGCTATCTGTTTAAGCTGGTCCCTGTCTTTTTCAGAAAAATCCACTGGCAACACCTGTCATGACTTATAAAATACTGCCGATACATATCCGACAACGGCGCTTCTGTCACCGGAGACATCGCCTGAATTGGCGTATTTCATTACCCTGCCGTGTTGAGCGCCAAGCTTGTCCGATACCATCATCGCTGTAAGCATCGGCCCGGCGCCACATGCCTCTCCCTTGTCCTCATTGAGGTCTTTGACCATGCCCGGAACATCAAAATCCTCGAGATGGCTTACAATAACGCTGTCAAGCTTTACCGCTGTCGCATAAGGGTGATAATGAGACAGGTCAGTGCTTCCAACAACGAGAAACTGCCTGTGGCCCTTACGGATCACGCCCTCAATGCAGTCTGCCAGCGCGACGCACAGGTCAACGGTCTGCGTGCCCATGATCAACGGAACAATGGTAAAATCTTTCAAGACAGATTGCAAAAAAGGGATCTGCACCTCAAGGGAGTGTTCGCCCTTGTGGGCTTCAACAAACGGCCTTATTGCGGCCGACGATTTTACGAGATCTGCGACGGCCTCCTCATCGATCCCCACCAGGCCAAGGGGCGTCTTGTAGCTGCCCTTTTCCATGACGGCAACCCCTTCAAAATGTATCCTGTGGCTTGGCGCCAGCACTATAACCGTATCAAAAGACTTGTTCAAAATTGCCTTAAAGCCGTATGCGGCTACCTGCCCTGAATACATGTACCCTGCGTGCGGCGCAATAATGCCGGTAATCTCACCGGGAACGGGGGAGACATCGGCACTCCTGAGGTATTTCTCTATATCCTTTCTGAGCGCTCCCGGGTCATCAGGATAAAACATACCGCTCACTGCCGGTTCTCTTACAAAACCCATGGATCGCTCTCCTTAGAGTTTATTATATCACATATCGTCCGCTATATAAAAGGACATGGGGCAGTTTTTTTAAACGAAAGGAAGCGATAATGTGATATAATTTTTCCTGTGCAAAACGGGGTAACGGGAACACTTATCATAAATAACTGCAAGGATAAGATCATCCTGTCCTTAACGCTCATACTATTATGTATATCTTTCATGATGGTCATGGCAAAAGGGGCTCTGGCTTCAGAAAAGATCCATATTGGAGTGGTAGAGAATGTGATGCTCCTGCCCTGGGGCATCGTCCTCCCTGCCCGTATCGACACAGGCGCTGCATCCTCATCCCTCGATGCAAGGGACATAAAGATAGATGGTAACACCGTTACATTCAGATTGGCGCCGCAATACGGGGGCGTCGAATTGAGCCTCCCCATCGTAGAACGGAAAACAATAAGGTCCGCCGAGAAACGCGAAAAGAGGGTCGTTGTGGAGATGGAGATCTGTATAGCTTCAAAACGTCTTCGCACAAGGGTTAACCTGAATGACCGTTCCGGAGTCCAGTACCCGATGCTTCTCGGAAGAAACATCCTTATGAAGCATTTTATCATCGACTGCTCTCAGACAAAATGTACCACTCCTAATTGTCCGGAGGTATCGCCGCAATGAAACGCCCCGCAGTCTTGCTGGCGCTTGGCCTTTTAATCCTTACGGCAGTACTTCTTCTCTATCGTATTATCGGCCTGGGATATCCGGTCCTGCCGGCATCCACAGGGCAGGCATTTCATTTTAAGTTTGACGGACACATCAAAAGCGACGGCGGCGATACAACCCTCTCGGTAGCTCTGCCGTCAGAGCGGCCAGGTCTCATTATATCGGAGGAGTATTTCGGTTCCGGTTCGTTAAGCTTTAACCTCTTTAGAAAAGAGTCAGGGCGGTACGGAGTATGGATCGGACAGACGGGCCGCGACGGTGAAATTGTCTCATACCGTGCGATGATCCTCATGCGTTCCCCCGGAACTGCAAAGCCGAAGTCTCCTGTTTTGGAGAAATACCCGCCATTGACAAACAAAGATGAGCAGACGGCTGCTGAAAAGATCACTGAAAGGCTCAAACTTCTTCCCCTTCCCGAGAGGATTGAGACTATCCTGAAGCTCATGGAGGATTCCGGGTCAAGACCCCCTGAGCTTACGTTTTTCAAATTCATGGAGGGAAGATATAGCCAGTCAACGCTTCTTCTGACCCTTTTCAGGGCGGCTTTGATCCCCGCAAGGGTTGTTGACGGCGTCAGACTCACTGAAGGCATCGTCACAAAGCCCCTGACCTGGATAGAAGCTTGGAACGGGCAGACGTGGGAAGGCCTCAGCATTGACGGAAAAGAAACACTGAAAGACCAGGCCACGCTCTTGGCCCTTACCGTTGACGGCACACCGGTTGTTCATGTCGCCGGAGGAAAGATCAATGACACCCGCTGGGACATCAACCGGCAGATCGTTGGCCAGTGGCGTCACAACTACGAACATATCAGCCGATCGGAACGGTTTCTCGACCGCTGGTCACTCTTTCGCCTCCCCACCGAATTTCAACAGACCTTCCGCATCCTTCTCCTCGTTCCTATTGGCGCCCTTCTCATCTGTATACTCCGCAACATAATCGGTTTTCCAACATTCGGAATATTTATGCCCGTCCTGATGGCGCTCTCATTCCGCAATACGGGGCTGATATACGGGCTTTCCATATTCGCAGGGGTCATTCTCGTCGGTTATGCTGCGCGCCGCTTTCTTGACCGGCTCCGCCTCCTCCTTGTGCCCCGCATGTCCGTGCTGCTCACGCTGGTCATCGTCTGCTTTACGCTCCTCGCGCTCTTTGGCAACAAGTTTGGACTGCGCCAGGTTATGGCGGTGGGGCTCCTTCCCTTCGTTATTCTCGTCATGACGATAGAACGGTTTTTTGTGGTCGTAGAAGAGCACGGTATCCGTACGGCATTGCAGACCTCTGCGGGGAGCGCTGCCGTCGCCTTCATAACGTATCTCATCATCAGTTCGGAGACACTCCAGTTGACATTTTTCATTTATCCTGAGCTTCTCCTTTCGATAGGCGCTTTGCAGATCCTTATCGGCAGATATACCGGCTACCGGCTTTCAGAACTTTTCCGCTTTCGGGAATTTCGCGATCCGTCATGATAGGACAGGCATTCCAGCAGTTGAAAGAGGCGGGCGTTCTCGGCATCAACAACCGTAATGCCGAATATATTATGCGCTACAATCCACGATCTCTTTACCCCCTCGTGGACAACAAAGTGCTCACGAAGAGGCTTGCAAAACAATACGGGATACCGACACCTGTGCTTTTTCACGTCATCGAGAACTACGGCAGCATGAAGAATCTCAAGACAATGCTGGAGGACATAAAGGAATTTGTTGTCAAGCCTGCAAGCGGTTCCGGCGGGAGCGGCATCATCCTTATCGCGGAACGTACCAGGAACGTGTTCCTTACCCAAAGTAAAAAAGTGGTCACGCTTGAATACCTGAGCTACCACATATCGGACATCCTTTCCGGCATATTCTCTCTACAGGGACACGAAGACCATGCGATCATAGAATCGCTCATTCATCCTGATCAGGTATTTTCTGCCGTTACCTATCAGGGCGTACCTGATGTGAGGATCATAGTGTACCGGGGTGTACCGGTGATGGCGATGGTACGGCTCCCGACAAAGGATTCTGACGGAAAGGCAAACCTTCACCGCGGTGCTATCGGCGCGGGGATCGAGCTCGGTACAGGACAAACGATCACCGCAGTCCATAAATCAAAGATAGTGACGCATCATCCCGATACGGGTAATCCCGTGAGCGGCCTGCAGGTACCTCACTGGGATACGATGCTTTCAATCGCCACACTCGCCACTGATATGACCGGTCTGGGCTACATAGGTGTCGATATCGTCATCGATCGTGACCGGGGTCCGGTGCTTCTTGAACTGAATGCCCGTCCAGGCCTTGCCATTCAGATGGCGAACAAAAGCGGTCTGCTGAAAAGGCTTGAAGATGTTGATGCAGCACCGGATGGGATATTTACAACACCGGAAAAACGGATCGCCTGGGCGAAGGAGAACCTGTGAAGCGGCTCACGACTCATGGCCGATAGCTCATGGCAAATCCTAAATCCGAATATCTAAGCACTGAACAAATTTAAATGTTATAATGTTCTAAAATGAACTACCCCGCAGCAAGCTGCGGGGTATCAGAGGATAGAAACGGCATGATTATGCCCCCTCACCCTGACCCTCTCCCGCAAGGGGAGAGGAAACTCGGATTCTGATATTGAAAACGCGATGAACCCGATAAACGCAAAGAACACTAAGCGCCCGAAGAGATCGGCGGCTGTCATATTGTTGAAAGAAGAAAAACCTCAAGGGCTGGAGGTCTTCCTCCTGAAGCGTTCAGAACAGCAAAAGTTCATGGCAGGCACCTACGTTTTTCCGGGCGGCATCATGGATAAACAGGACAATGACCACAAAACCCTTGCCCGCTGCAGGGGCATATCGCCTGCAAAGGTACAGGAGGCGCACGGGGGAACTCTTTCAAAAGAGGATGCCCTTGCCTTCCGGGTAACGGGCGTCAGGGAACTTTTTGAAGAAGCCGGGGTGCTTTTTGCCGTACGCAGAACCGGTGAGCCTGTTGCTATTGAAGATACACCCGTTCAACAACGTTTCGACAACTACAGGTCGCTGCTCCTGAAGGGCAAAATCACCCTTGCCCACCTTGCAGAGAAGGAGGATCTTATCTATACCATTGATCAGTTTGTCCACTTTGCTCACTGGATCACACCTGAGGGACAGCCTCTCAGGTTTTATACGCATTTTTTTATAGCTGCCATGCCTGAATCACAGAAAGCGCGGGCTGATGGGAAAGAGGCAACGGAGGGACGGTGGATCTCACCACGCAACGCGCTGGAAGAAAACCTCAGGGGCGCCATGATCCTCATGCCGCCTACCATTGCATCCCTCGAAAACCTTGCCCGTTTCGCAACTATCGGCGATGTTCTCCATTCATTAAAAGGCAGAGAAACAGCAAGGGCTGTTCAGCCCGTCTACGTCGATCTGCCTGGCCGGCAGTTCGTCGTTTTTCCATGGGATCCCGATTTTGAACAGTATAAAAAAGGCAACATACCGGGAAACATCGACCATGGAAGGCCTTCATCGCCGGTGGACACTTCCACCCGCATCCTTTACAGGAAAGGTCTCAGCGTGCCGTACTGTAAAAACCGTGAAGAGTAAAAACCCGCTCATGGCTGATAGCTCATAGCTGATGGCAAAAACGAACCGGGTTCTTGCTTCTGCCGTGAGCTATGAGCTATGAACTATGAGCCGCCTTTGATTATCTTCTTTTAGTTGCAGAAAAAAATTATAGGGTATATAAGAATATAAGGTCGCACAGAACAAAGAAAAATTTGAATGCGGAGGTATGCTATGCAAACCGTCAAAGAAATACTTCACTCGAAAGGACATGACATCTGGTCGATATCACCCTATGCCACGATGCTGGAAGCGCTGAAGCTCATGAGCGCAAAGGATATAGGCGTCCTCGTTGTCATTGACGGCGGCCGGCCGGTAGGGATCCTTTCGGAAAGGGATTACGCAAGGAAGGTGGTTCTCCTGGGCAAAAAATCAAGTGAAACCGCCGTGAAGGATGCCATGACTTCAAAATTCCATTCGGTCAGACCCGACGACACCGCCGAACAATGTGTCAAACTCATGGTCGCAAAAGACATCAGGCATCTTCTCGTTCATGATGGCGAAAAGCTGGTTGGGATACTCTCCATCAAGGACCTGGCAAAAACCCTCATTCCGGGAGGAGAGAACTGGGCGTCGCCTTCCCTCCTCGATACGTGAGATAAGCGAACAACGATAAACCCGTAAGGCGTAAGTCGTTAGGCGTGAGTCGAGAAACCCCGTAAGGCGTAAGTCGTTAGGCGGTAAATCCCGTGAAAGGTAAAACGTGACGTTCTGTCATTGCTAGTCCGCAGAGTGTAGCAATCATCAGCAGTGAGTAAGGGGCAGTTAAAACCCTTGGCTCTTTGCTGCAGTTTCCCCTTACGCCTGACGCCTTACGACTTACGAGATCTTTCTTAACCTTTCACGATATTGACTGACGGCAAATGCAATAGGGCTTGCCGGCCTGCATGCCTGCAAGCCGGCAAGTAATGCAAAGAACCAATAGCTGATATTGGGGGAGGGTTACCGGGACATCCGCGAGCGGGTGTCCCGGTAACTGTTTATGATGCTCTCTTCTTCTCTTTTTCCTGTTTTCTCTTCTCTTCGTCCCTGATCTCACGCCTTAACAGCTTGCCCACTTTTGATTTGGGAAGCATGTCCCTGAACTCTATATAACCTGGGATTTTGTATGGGGCAAGCCTGTCGCGGCACCACCTGATAAGTTCGGCGCTGCCGATGCCCTTGGCGTCCTCCTTCAGGACAACGATGGCCTTGATCCTCTCTCCAACCTTGGGGTCAGGGATACCGACAACGCAGGCGCCGATGACCGTAGGGTGGTCCTGAAGGGCCGCCTCGACCTCCGACGCGGAGACCCTGTACGCCTTGTATTTGATGATGTCCGCGGTCCTCTCAACGAATTCGAGCTCGCCTTCCTCGTTCATCTTCACGAAGTCGCCCATCCTGTAATAGGTCTCTCCGTAGATCTGGACGTAAGAATAGCTCGTCTCTTCAGGCTTGTTCAGGTATTCCTTGATCGGATATGGAGAGGTGACACACAGTTCACCGAGTTCTCCGGGCGGGAGTTTTTCCAGGGTCTCCCTGTCCACAACGATCGATTTTCTTGTCTTGAGCGGTTTCCCGATCGTCGTCGCGGAAGGCTCCTTGGACAGCGGGCTGTAGGTAACATGGCCTATCTCTGTTGAGCCGTAGACCTGATACAAAGGCACCCCGTATTTTTCTTTCCAGGTCTTGAAGACCTCTACAGGCAGGACATCGCCCCCGCAGTAACAATAGCGCAGCGAGCTGAGATCATACTGATCGAGCCGGTCATTCTCCAGTATCATCCGGTACAGGGCCGGGACACCGAGCATCCATCGCGCCCGGTATCGTTCGACAGCCGAGAGCACGGGGTCTACCTCAGGGATCGGCATGAGCACCACCGTATTCCCGTAATTGAAGCCGAAGGCGATCATAAAGCCCTTTGCCATAATATGGAAAAGAGGGTTTATCATGAGCACCACATCTTTGCCTTCATGAATGAACTCACCGATCACATCATCCATAATGTCCCGGATATAAGATACCTCACCTATATGATTGCCCGGTACACCCTTCGGGAAACCTGTCGTACCGCCAGTGTACATAATATAGGAAAGGTCCTTCGCGGGATCGATCTCAACAACAGGCGGCTTCGTCAGGCCCGACTTCAAAACATCCATAAAGAAATGGACCTTGCTGTTCGCTTCAACGTTCCCTATTGGGACCTTATCAAACATATGGGCAACTAAACGCTTCCATGGAGCGACAAAATCTATGATGTTCGTGACGATGACCCTTGTCAGATTGGTTCTCTCCATTACCTCTTTCACGTATACATAATTTGTGTCAAGGCATATGACCGTATCGATGCCGGCGTCCTTTATCATATATTCGATCTCAAAGGCTGTGTAGATCGGTGAGACCGGCACGATGACCGCCCCGATCCTGTTTATCGCAAAATTTGCGATGATCCACTGGGGGCTGTTCGAGATATAGAGCATTACCCTGTCCTGCTTTTTTATGCCGAGATTTAAAAGGCCCGCTGCAAATTTATCGACGAGCGTCTCAAGATATCCGTATGTGAACCGTTCCCCGAGATAAACAAGAGCGGTTTTGTCCGAATACTTTTTACACATCTCGTAGAAACGGGAGAAGGTATACTCATGTTCAAAGGATCCCATATATATGCCCCTTATACGCCAAAATATGCAGCTTTCACGTCCGGGTTGTCCATCAACTCTTCCCGCGTGCCGGAAAGAACACTCGAACCGTTTTCAAGGATGTAAGCAAAATCTATGATGGGCATAACGGGCCGTGCGTACTGCTCTGTAACGATGATAGAAATGCCCTTTGTATCCCTTATCGCCTTCGTTCCATTGATGACGATGTCCTGATATGCAGGGCTTAAACCCAGGAGCGGCTCATCGAGGAGAAGGACCTTCGGGTTCGCCATGAGCGCGCGCCCGATTGCGAGCATCTGCTGCTCACCACCGCTCAGGAAACCGCCTTGTCTCTTCAGGTGGTCTTTCAATCGTGGGAAAAGATCCAGCACGTAGTCTATATTCTCCTTTGTCTCCTTGCCGGTAGCAAGATATGCGCCTATCTTCAGGTTCTCCATGACCGAGCTCTCAGCGAATATCCTCCTTCGCTCAGGGCAGAGAATGATGCCCATCCGCGCACGCTGGTGCGGCTCGACGGTTGTTACATCATTGCCGTTAAAGAATATCCTTCCGAACACAGATATCCTCTCCCCGCCGCGCATCTCTTCCTTTTTCTTGATGTCCAGGACAATGCCGGAGAGGGCATACATGAGCGTGCTCTTCCCTGCGCTGTTTGAGCCGAAGATACCAACGATCTTTCCTTCATCGCAGGTTATGCTCACATTGTTAAGGGCAATCATGTTTTCATAAAAGACCATAAGTTCAAAGGCTTCAAACATCGTGTCTATACCTCTTCAGCTCCAAGATAGGCTTCCCTCACCCTCTTGTCCTCAATAACAAAAGAAGGTTCGCCTTCGGTGATCTTTTCGCCAAAATTAAGCGCCATGACCCTCGTTGCAACCCTGAAAAGTTCCCGCAGCCTGTGTTCGACCATGATAAGCGTGATGCCTTCGTCCCTCATCTTCTCGATGAGAGGAAGCATGCCGGCGATCTCGCTCATGCTCAGGCCCGAAAAGACCTCGTCGCAGAAGATGATCTCAGGCCGCAGCGCCATGCACCGTGCCAGCTCAAGCCGCTTCTGGTAACCCGTCGGCAAGGTCGAAGAGAGTTTGTAAGGAACGCGCGAATCCCTTTCGAACCCGATCTCCTCGAGGATATCCACTGCCACGGTATCCCTGTCGCCATGCTTTCCTCCGCCGCGCCATCCGCCCGTCTTTCTCGCCCTTGGCGACCAAAGCGGGATGATGAGATTCTTATACGCCGGCAGCGAATAATAGGGCCTCATGATCTGGAATGTCCTTGCGATACCCGCGTCGGCGATCTTGTGCGGCTTCCAGCCTGTTATCTCTTTCCCTTTAAAATATACATGACCGGCAAGCGTACTTATAAACCCGGTGATGCAGTTTATAATGGTGGTCTTGCCTGAGCCGTTCGGCCCTATGATGCCGAATACCTCGCCTCTCTGAACATCAAAGCTGACGTCCATAAGCGCCTTCAGGCCGCCGAATGATTTTGAAATACCTTTTACTGAAAGTATCGGTTCTTCGCTCATACCTTCACCCACCGTTCAAACTGGTGATACTTTCTCTGCATATATATCATCAACCCCTCGCTCTTGAAGACGATGAATCCTGTGAGGATAGCACAATAAATAACGATACGGAACGTCCCGAAGGCCCGCAGGATCTCAGACAGAGGCACAAGGATAAAGCTTCCTATCACTGCGCCTACGAGCGTCCCGCCTCCGCCGATGACGACAGAGGCGATGGGTATAATGGAAAAATCAAGGGCAAAGAGGGAAATGCCCGTCCACATATAGAGGTGCGCCATATAGGCCCCGCCAAAGCAGCCGATCAGCGACGCCACAAAGACTGCGAGGACCTTCATGCGCGTAACATCGATCCCCGAGGCCCTCACCGACTGGTCGTTGTCCTTCACGCCCCGCAGCACAAGGCCAATATCCTGATTGACGAATCGCCTCATGCCGAAAAGAAAACCAATGACTAAAAAAATAATTATATAATGCTCCACATACTGGTTTGGAAAACCATCCAACCCCGTGATCCCGTTTGTACCGCCAAGGATGTTGAGCGCCTCGATGATCCGCGTAAAAAGGAGGGGATACATGAGGGTAACAATAGCAAAATAAACACCCCTTAGCGGAAGGCACGGCAAAAGACACAACGTACAGAATGCGGCACCGCTTATGGTGGCGCATGGAATAGCGAGGTAGATGGGAAATCCCAGGTACACGTTATAGATCGCCGTAAAATACCCGCCCACGCCGGTTAAAAAGGCACCCCCGAGACAGACAAGCCCCACGTAATTTGCAAGAAAATCAAAAGAAAGGGCGAGGAGCGCATAGACAAACATGATATTGATGACCCTCTTCCAGTAAGGCGCAAGCTCAAAGATAAAGGGGAGCGCTATTATGCCTATGATAAGAAGAAGCCTGGGGCCCATGAGATACAGGATTTCACGGTAGGAGGAGATCGCATAGAGACCCTCTGTGCGGACCTTGAGCCCTCTGTCGATCCTTTCTTTTCGCATCATTTCCATAGGCTACACCCGTTCCTCAAGTTCTTTCTGCTTGCCGAATATCCCTGACGGCTTGACCAGCAACGTTACAATGATCGCAAGGAGAGCTACGACCATCTGATAATGCGTAGATATGAATGCCTCTGTGAGGAGCTGTGCAAAGCCGATCACAAAAGAAGCAACGATAGTACCCCCCCAGCTTCCCAGCCCCCCGATAACGCAGACTGCAATGGCAAAGATCAACACATTGTATCCTGTCTCTACAACGATATTGCCGAGAGGCAGGAGCAGTACTGCGGCAAAACCGGAAAGCGCCGATCCGATCGCAAGGGATACAATAGCGGTCATATCGGAATTGATCCCCAGCATCATCGCCGCCCTTTCGTCCTGTGCAATGCCGCGCAAGGCAAGCCCGATCTTCGTATATCGCGTGAAGGCGTAGAGGAGGATGAACGTGAGTATCCCGACGCCCACAATGATAAGGCGCTGGTAGTCTACGCTTACATCAAACAGATTGACCGAGCCCGCTGCAAAAGTCGGGAGGGTGAAGGTTCCGCCCCTCAGCCCTCCCCATCTCAACCCTTCCAGGATAGCAAGCCCTATTGCATAGGTTGCGATGATCTCCGATATCTCCATCCCCCTGATGCGGATCAGTATGAACCGGTAGATCAAAGCCCCGACGATTGCTGTGAGACTGATGGCAACGATAATCGCAAGGGGATAAGGAAAACCGGCAAACTTGTTGATAAATAACCATACGAGATATCCTGACAAGATATAGAGGGCGCCGTGGGCAAAATTCGGCACCCTGCTGATGCTGTATACCAGGGTAAACCCCAGCGACATGAGAGAAAGGGTAATACTGTTGATGATGCCATATATGATAAGCTGCATACCTTATCCTTTTCCTTATTACTTCATCCAGGGCGGCAGCAGCACTTTCCCCGCCGCGGCCTTAGGCGGAAATACCTGCACCCTGTTTCCCTGCTGCCATTGAATAATGCCGGTAACGGCGCCCTCTTTCGGATCCAACGAGGGAATGATCTGGTGCGATTTCTTGTCAAAGCGCATCCTGCCGTATACGCCCATGATATCGCCGTTCTCGAGGCCTTTGATTACTGCCTCTGTATCCGTAGACCCGGACTTTTCGATGGCATCCTTCAACTGGTAAACAGCCATATAGCTTGATGATGTGCCGTAGCCTTCAGGCTCCAGACCCCATTTCTTTTTATAGGCATCGGAAAATTTCATTGTCCACGGCGTTATATTCGCCGGTGCATTGCCGCCGTTGACAAGGTTTGCAATGAGATATTCGGCGCGTCCTGCCGATGCCTTCCAGAAGCCAGGCTGTTCGGCAGCGCATACGAACCCGACGGGAAGCGACTTCAGTTTCATATCGCTCCATTGCTTCAGGAGCACCGCGCTCTCGGGCATATCCATCCAGATAAAAAGTATCTGGGCGCCGAACTTTGCGGAGTCGTTCAGTCCGACGGAATAGTCCGTTGTACCTGTAGGATATATCTTCGTGTCAGATACCTTCCATCCTTTTGCTGTGAGGCCTTTCTTCATTGCCTCGCCGCCCGCCCTTGCGTGCGCCACATCCTGCA
>DIWM01000005.1 GCA_002428485.1 Deltaproteobacteria bacterium UBA6106 | reverse complement strand
ACTGCTGTCCAAAATAATCCAATTCCCTGATTTCCCTCCTTACAGAACAACGGTTTAGGACGGGTACACACCTCATTCTCAAATGAGGTTGGTTCCTCTCATGTTCATTGTATGTCCTTATGCTGTCCAACATATCAGAACCCCAGCGCAAGCTGCTCCCCCTCGGGGACGATCGGTGGCACCTCGAAGGGGCTGTTGATCCACTCCCACAGATCCCGGTAGGTAAAGAGGTTGTACCTGAGCATGGCGACGAGGTTCGAGACTGACCAGGAGAATGTAGACCTGAACGTGAGATACTTCAAGATCAGGATGGCGATCAGCGCCGTCCAGATCTGGATCATGAGGGCATTGTATGAGGTCCCCACAAAGGTTTTGATCTTCAGGTTCTGCTTGATGATTTTGAAGAATATCTCGATCTGCCAGCGATCCTTGTATATGGCGGCTACGGTGGTTGCCCCGAAGGCGAAGTGATTGGTGATGAAGACGATGGTTTCATTCTTCTCCTCATCCCACATCTCGATCCTCCGCAGGGTATGGGAACACTTCTTTTTCGAGTAGTATTCCGTGAACTCGATGAGCTGGTCGGCAAGGATATGTCTGCCACGGGGGAGAGGTCTGTCCCCCACTACCCGGAACAAGGCGTTCCCCTTCTGCCTGGTAACGAAGTAGACCCCCTGATCGGTCCATCGGGAGTACATCCGGTAATCGAGATACCCCCGGTCGATGACAACGATGGCACCGGGAGGGAAGGAGAGCTGCTGCGCTATTGTCACCTCATGGACATGCCCCTCGGTGACGTTCACGAAGACAGGAAGGTACCCCTCATGGTCAAGAAGGAGGTGGAGTTTCACCGCCCCCTTGGCCTTCTTGTACCGTGCCCAGTCGAAGAGGGAGGCGCACAATTCGATGAGAGACGCATCGAGGCTGAAGAGTTTGTTCCTGAAGCGGAACTTTCTCTTACCCGGCGCGATGGCCTGACATTTGCCGAGGAGGTGATAGAACATCTTCTCATAGACCTGCCACGGCCGGTGCTCATTGGCATAGGAAAGGGTGGAGCGGCACGGGGCGCCCTTGATCCCCAGATGCTTAAGTTTCCCCATACAGCTTGCAAGGCCGCCGCATATCTCCCGTAAGGACCGGGCCTGGCCCAGTTGACAGAAGAGCATGGCGACGAACTGCTCCCAGCAGGTAAAACCCTTTGCCCCTTTTTCTGCCTTTAACTCTTTCACCGTTGCATAGAACTCCGTTTTAGAGAATATGTGTAGAATCTGTCCGAACATACTGCTAAACTTATTCATGGGGTTGCCTCCGTATCACAGGTATTTTTGTTGTAGCTAACCTCAATTTTACCTGTTCGGGGCTTCCCCTTCAAAATTTATTTTGGACAGATGTGATGAAGAATATAAAAATTAATTCTTAGATGCCTAACTTATTGATATTATTTATTGCCCCCGGCATGACTCGAACATGCGGCACATGGATTAGGAATCCATTGCTCTATCCACCTGAGCTACGGGGGCAAGGTTCAGATTATAATAATTTTTGAGGACTGTTTCAATAGTAATAATCTTTACGGCTTTTGAGGATACAATTGCCCTTCTTATCTTCTCGCAGTCTAACGTAGTCCGTCCTCTCCTTTCGCTTCTTCCTTCTTCAAACCGCCTACCCGCGGATTCGGTCTTCCCCCATCGGTTACCGCAACGGCGAGGAGGATCTCGTCCGCCTTCGGTGCGTCACTGACCGAGACGGTCATGCCGTCAAAATGCGAACGGACAAAGGCTGCATCTTTGAAATGAAGTGGTATATCAACGGAGTCCCCCATCCCACCGATCTTCTTTACCGAAGGGATGATGGCCTTACCACCGCCAACTGCTTTGCGGAGAGGCGTGCCGAGCTTGGGGTGCAAAAGCGCCGCCGCATGTTCAAGCTCTCCTTTCTCACCAACGATCGCTGCCTTCCCATAGCTGTCGACCTTTCTGTCTTTCCCTAACGCCTCCACTGCACGCTCGGAGATCGTCCTGCCTATCTCTTCGCTATAATCTACCAACGGGTTCAGGTCTTCCTGGTATGTACCGGCGTAAGGATTCTTTATGACAGCGATCGCGGCGACCTTCCTCACAGGCTTAGCGGCCTTCTTTTCTCCCTCTATGAACACATCCTCGATAATCGTTACGATCTTCCTAACCTCCATTGTGCACCTCCAGCCTTATATATTCATCACCAGCTATCGTGGTGACCATTCTTTTTTTTAATAACAAAACAGCATCATATATAACATCCTTTTTCTTTAAATGAGACGCTGCCGTCAAGCCTTTATTGAGCGCCTCCTGTATCTCATCTTCATTAAGATCCCCTATCCGGACGGTAACAAGCTCATCCGGGATATCGGTCGATGGGTCAATCTCTGATGCCTTTTTCCGCTGAACCTTATTGGTCTCAACGTTCACGCTGTTGCAGAGAAATGTAGCGGCAGCATCCGCAACAGCGCTGTTTTCAGCAATGACGGTAACGATATCTGCCAGGCCGAGGGTGAGGCTGCGTCCGCCAAAACCGCTTGTCGCGATCCCGAAATCATCAAGGCCGTTGATCTTCAATACATACGGCGTCGCCCGGCCAGTTCTTATATCCCCTATCCCGATCGTTACTTCACGTCCCGTGCCATTGTGGACAGCGATATCGCCGCCGTTATTGACGGTGATAAGGTCTGCATCTTCGCCCCTGATAAAATCTCTTACCATCTCCGATACGGTTCCTGCAACAGCAGCCATCGGCGTCAGCGTAGCTTCATCCACTTTTTTTACAGCATCTATCATCATCACGGCTGTTTCCGGCATATGCGTGGTCCTATGGATCCTGTGAGCCTTTTCCCGCAGGACAGGCAAGCAATCCCTTATCTCCCCCAGAACAGCTATAAGATATCCTTCTGTTTTCTCTCTGTCGGTTTCATAGGCTATCCCCTGCTTTTCACATTTTATAACAAGATTCGCTGGTCCGATCTCTATATGCATGGCAGTTCGTGGTTCATAGTTGATAGCTCATAGCAAGCAGTAAACATAGTAGGCAGTAAGTAGCAGGCAGTAAAGGCTTTCCGTGCTTAGTGCTTACTGCATACTGGATTTTGCTGATCTCTGTTCGCTGACGACTGTATTTAAAACTTCATCAACGGGTCGCACGGCCTCTATATGTCCGCCTATCTCCTTAAAGGTATCGAGCCTCATTGTGTATTCAACGGGCAGAACGAACGAGGGCGTCGGGGTAAGATATATGCTCCCGTACTTTATCCTTGCCACATCGACGAGGAAATTGATCCCGCCGCCCGGAAAGATGAATGGCCGCGCTCCGCCGATAGTGACCATCACCTTTTCCTCGTGTACCGCCCTTGTAAGTTTGATCGGGTTCTTTGTAACGCCTGCGCGGGCGGATCCTCCCACGCCGGCGGCAAAGACGGCGCTCACCCGCGACTTCTCACAGGAATCTTTTAGAACGTCTATGAACTTCATCGCTTCAGGGGTGGGCTTTCCCTTTTTCAATTGACCGTTCCTCATCCTGTAAAAAGAATATCTCTGTCCTGTTGTCTCTGTAATGAGCAGCGTCATGCCGTCAGGACACCTTTTTGCGTCGATGTCCTGAATGGCATCGAGGGGATCTTCTATCGTGGTCCCTCCCCACCNNAAGTAGCGTCCGTCAGTGCTCTTCTGTCCTTTTATCGTGATCCCAGACCTTGCCTTGTTGAGATATCTTCCTGAGGGGTGCTCGCTGAAAAGTCCGGTGATATGGCCATCAAGGACGACCACCTCGTCTGCGGCATTGAACATGTAGGGCGCGAAAAGACCCGTCGTGGCGCTTCCGCAGCCAACCCGCATCCGTTCCACTGAGACGCCGTTCACCTTTGGCGCTTTACCGAGGGCAAGCTCCACGATGGAACCATCATCGATCTCGAGCCGTACCTCTTTTCCCTGGAGA
>DIWM01000006.1 GCA_002428485.1 Deltaproteobacteria bacterium UBA6106 | reverse complement strand
TCCATTGTGAAGCGTTCCCGGGACCAGTCACAGGAGCAGCCGAGTCGCTTGAGCTGTTCTATGATGGTGTTCCCTGATTGTTCTTTCCATTGCCAGACCCTCTCTATGAATGCCTCCCGGCCGAGCGTCTCACGGGTCTTCCCTTCCTTTGCGAGTTCCCTCTCAACGACGTTCTGCGTCGCAATGCCTGCATGATCGGTGCCGGGAAGCCACAGGGCATTGAAACCCGCCATTCTCCTGAATCGGGTCACAATATCCTGCAGGGTATTATTCAATGCGTGGCCCATGTGGAGAGAGCCGGTAACATTCGGGGGAGGGATGACCATGGAAAAGGAAGGTTTCGGAGACCTGCCTTCTGCCGTAAAAAATCCCTTTTCTACCCAGAACCGGTACCATTTCTCTTCTATGGCGTGAGGATTATAGACCTTATCCATCATATATCAATCTCCAATATCAATATTAAAACACAAAATTTTAATGGATCCGTGAGTCGTAAGTCGTAAGGGGTAAGGGGGTTTAACCCTTCACGCCTCACGCCTGACGCCTTACGGTCTTTATCGTGTCTTTGTTCCGTCAAAGCGGTATATTCCACGGCAGCGGGAGAAATATCTTCTCGAAAAGATTGAAGGCGTAGCGGTCTGTCATGCCCGCGATAAGATCGCATACGCATGTCGCCGGTTCATCATAAAAGTCGCTTTTTTCGGTCTCTTTCAGGAATGCATCGGGATTTTTCAGGAAATACTGGTAGAGGTCAGTGATGATCCTGGAGCATTTCAGGAAGTCCCTATGGACGATATTGCTGTCGTATACCATTTCATAAAGAAAATCCCTTAGTTGTACGATGTGCTCTTCGAGATCCCCTCCGAAATTTATCCGCAATTCTGAATCCTTTTGCGTCTCTGATATGACCCCCCGTACCATACGATCGATCCTGTCGGAGACGGTAAAGCCAAGGAATTCCCTGCATCCTCCCGGCAGGTCCTCTTCTGCGATGACGTTCCCCCTGATCGCGTCGTCTATGTCGTGGTTCAGATAGGCGATCACGTCGGCGGCCCTCACCACTTCAGCCTCTTTTGTAAGAGGTTTTTCCGTTTCATCCCTTATAACGATTTCCCCTTTACCCTTTGAATGGCGCAGGATGCCGTCTCTCACTTCATAGGTTAGGTTGAGCCCTTTGCCATCCCTCTCCAGAATATCCGCAACCCTGAGGCTCTGTTCGTAATGGCGGAACCCACCCTTGTGGATGTCGTTAAGGACCTCTTCTCCTGCGTGGCCGAATGGCGTATGGCCGAGGTCGTGCCCGAGAGAGATCGCTTCAACGAGATCTTCGTTCAGATCAAGGGCTTTCGCAATGGTCCGTCCTATCTGGGCAACCTCAAGGGTGTGGGTGAGCCTTGTTCTGTAATGGTCGCCGGCAGGAGAGAGAAAGACCTGTGTCTTGTGTTTCAGTCTCCGGAAGGATTTACTGTGCGTTATCCTGTCCCTGTCATGCTGGAACGCCGGCCGAATGTCGCATTCAGGCTCGGGTTTCAGCCTTCCCCTTGTCTGACTGCTTTTTTGTGCAAAGGGGGAAAGGATAAGCTCTTCCCTTTTTTCTAATCTTTCCCTTATATCCATGGGTTTGAAAGCCAATAGGTAATGTATCATAAGAGCAGGACTATTGCAATTCTGTAAATACCTTTAAAAAACGGTTTGTTGCAAGATGTGACCATAGAAAACGGCGCCCCGGAGACGATTCTGTAAAAACCTGCTTGACAAAAATACCGGGGAATTGTTATATTTATTACATAGATAACTGAGAAACATAATCAGAGATGCCCTCAAATCTTTTGATTTGGGGCATTTTTTATGTTTTGGAGCCAGCCATGAGCATAAAAAATTTTAGTGAAATAAAACACCTGATCGACGTGGGCATGGAAAAGGGTTTTCTCACCCCCGATGAGATCAACGATATCCTCCCGCAGAACATCTTTTCGCCCGAAGATATTGAAGATATCTTTGATTTTCTCTCCGAGTCGAACATAGATATTGTTGAAACGATAAAGGACAAGGTAGAGACGCCGGAGGAAGAGTCTCAGGAATGGGGAGAGATAGAGAAATTCCCTTCGGAGAGAACGGATAATATCATCTGGGCCTACCTCAAAGATATCGGCAGAGTATCATTGCTCACATCCGATGAAGAGTATACCATTGCGAAAAAGATCGAAGAGGGTGAACGGAAGATACGCAACCTCCTTTTCGATCTGCCCCATGCCGTCCGCGAACTCCAGGAACTGTCGTCTCAGCTGAAAAAAGAGATGATCAACATCATTGATGTTATTAAAAACATTGATGAGATGAACTATACGAAAAAGGACGAAGAGAAATACAAGAAGAAGACCATATCTCTCATTAACAGCGTCAAGAACCTTTTTGAAAAGAAGGAAGAGCTTCACAGAAAGATGACCGGCGTCGATGCTGCCACAAGAAAGCAGTATGACAAAAAGCTCAAGGCCGCTGAACTGAAGATGGAAGAGACCCTTATCAACCTCAACCTGAACAAGAAGGTCCTCGAAGAGGTGATCAGGAAGATCGGCAGGCAGATCAAGTTCATGGACGACAAAGAGGTAAGAAAGGTCAAACGGAGATTGATGGAGATCGTGGCCATCGAAAACGGGCTCAAGACAGTAAAGAACAGGCTCATCCAGGCAAACCTGAGGCTTGTTATCAATATAGCGAAGAAGTACCTCAACAGAGGGCTGTCCTTCCTTGACCTTATACAGGAAGGTAATATGGGCCTCATGAAGGCGGCGGAAAAGTATGACTATCAGAAGGGATACAAATTTTCCACCTATTCGACATGGTGGATTCGCCAGGCCATTACAAGGGCGATCGCAGACTATGCGAGGACGATCAGGGTCCCCGTCCATGTACTGGAAACGATGAACAAGATCACCAAGGTCACCATATCCCTTTTTCAGGATCTGGGAAGGGAACCGAACCTTGACGAAATATCCCTGAAGGCCGGCTTACCTCTTGAAAAGGTACGGAAGATCATGAAGGTCTCCAACGAGCCGATCTCTATCGAGACTCCTATCGGTGACGACGAGTCGAAGCTCGGTGATTTTATTGCTGATCCCAAGTCGCCCTCGCCGTTCAATGAGCTTGTCGGCATCTCCCTGAAAGAAGAGATCGACAAGGTCCTGTCTACCCTTACTCCGAGAGAGGAGAAGGTGATCAGGATGAGGCTCGGTATCGGCGAGAAGACGGATTATACCCTTGAAGAGGTTGGCGAGGTCTTTGGCCTGACCCGTGAGCGCATCAGGCAGATCGAGGCAAAGGCCCTGCGGAAATTGAAACACCCCTCGAGGCGCAAGAGGCTCGACAGCTTCCTGGAATAAAGCAAGAAATTAAGAAGATCAGAAGGTGAGAAGGTGAGGTCGAACCAGCCTCACCTTTTTTATGTTCTATTTGCGCTGGGTATTGATATGCATCGGTTTTTTTATGGCTGACTGCTGACGACCGACGACTGTCTGCTCGTTGCTGCCTGCCATGATCTGTTCAACGTTTTCCCTGATCTTTGTAACCTTGTCCGGCGAGAAAGGCTTGATATTTGCGTATGATGGATCAAGGGTGTTGTGGGGCCTGAATTCCTGTATAGTAAACCGTTTTGCGTGCCGGATATATTCCGCGGCCTCGTAGACGTCATCTTCGCGGTGGAGGAAGGGCACAACGGTCATTCTGAATTCATACTCAACCGTTCCTTCGAGGATGAATTGTATGCTCTCTTCAATGGTTTTTGTGTTTATATCGACGCCGCACCACCTCTTATATCTGTCAACAGGGCCCTTGACATCCATGGAAATAGAATCGATGAGCCCGTCATTTACAAGCCCTTTCAGCATAAAGGGCGATGATCCGTTTGTGTCGAGCTTGACCTTCACGCCTTCCGCCCTTATCTGACCGATTATGTAAAAAAGGTTTTTATGGATCGTTGGTTCACCGCCGGTAATGACTATCCTGTCCAACCATTTTTTGTATTTTCTCAGGGTAAGGATGACATGCTCCAAGGGTATCTCTTCCATCGTATTATAATGCAGCACAAGCTCGGGGTTGTGACAAAAAGGGCACCTGAAGTTGCACCCGCCGGTAAACAATACGGACGAGAGACAACCCTTCCAGTCAATAAAGCTCGTTTCCAGGAAGCCCCGGATGGGAACGTTATGCACCGTGCACGACATGCAGGACCTCATCGATGTTGGGCACGTTCCCCCGCCACTCACCAACCCAGTTCTCTGTTTCGTCTTCAACGACGATCGTTGGCAATGCCATGACCCGGTAGTATGTTGCCTCAGTGAGTCCTTCCAGCGTCCCCACATTGAAATCATCGACATCGACGTTTTTTTCCCGGAGATTGTCTTTTAATTTTTTTGCCATCGGGCACATCGGACAATCATCTTTGTAGAAGATTTTTACGGTCCCCATTTATGTTACCTCCCTTTTATTAGTTCATGGTTCATAGTTCGTGGCTTATGGCAAACTATAGAAACATTATTCATTGACCGCTTTTTTCTTTGTCTCTGAAAAATATTCTGTGTTCCTGTACCTGTCTTTCAGCTCTCCCAGCTTGCCCTTGTTCCAGCTCGAGACCTTCGTAAAATACCCGGTGATCCTCGTTATCCCATCGACATCGGGGGATCCGCAGTAAGAGCACGTATCGGCAAGCCCCCTTGAGGTCCTGTGACACTTGTTGCAGGTTGTGAACTCAGGAGAAAAGGCTATCTGGTCATTCGTCGTGTGTTTGAATGTCTTGATGACAAAGTCGGCAATGGCCTCATACGATGGATGCGACTCGCCGAGCCACACGTGGGAGATCGAACCTGCCTCTATAAGCGGATGGAAGATGCCTTCGCTTGTGACCCTCTCAATGGGGTTCATGGCGCATTTGACGTTAAAGTGCGTGGAGTTCGTGTAATATACCTCGCCGGACGCGATGTCGCCCTTGACAACCCTTCCCGAGAGCGGCGAGTAGTACCTCATGTCAAGCCTTGCGAAACGGTAACTTGTGCTTTCTGCGGGCGTCTGTTCGAGGACGATCTTCATATTTTCCTGTCTCCTCATCTTATCTGTCAGGAGGTTCATGTGGGCCATCACTTTGATGCCGAACTTCAGCGCCCGCTTGGACTCGTGCATCTCTTCGCCGGTATGGATCTGTACCATCTCGTTGAGGCCGACCATGCCGATGAGATGGGAGGCGAGGTTAAACCGCAGGTACGGCATTCCGTCCCTGTTCATTGTGAGCAGCGCCAGCGGGCCGTCCTCTCCGAGGGAAAGGAGCTTCTCCATAAAGACCCTTTTTTCTTTATGTGCCTTTACGGCAAGTATGAACCGCTCTGTGATAAGATTGAACAGCTGCGTGTCGTCATTTTTTGCAAGGTAGGCAAGCCTTGGAAGATTAAGGGAGACATTCTGGAGGGCGCAGTATCTCATCCTCCACGGTTCCTTTGCATCCAGGAGGTCTCTTTCGTCGAGCTTAAAGCTCAGGCGGCAGCACTCGGAGATCTTGGCTGTTTCGCCACGGTCGAAGACATAGTAAGTGTTGCCTTTGTCTGCTGCCACATCGGAAATGAGGTTGAGAAAATCCATGTGGCCGTCGGTGCGGAAGAACTTCTCTGTTATGTGGACGATTGGCTTCGGGAAGAAGAAGGGCCTTCCGGCTCCGTCACCCTCTTTAAAGACCTCGAAAAGGGACCAGGCAAATCTCTGTGCCTCTTTCTCGTACTCCCCATAGGTCTTGCCGGTGAATTTTCCTCCCGGTCCGATGGCAGGGACGCCGACAAAGTGCTGAGGGATCTCCCAGTATACATTAATGTCCGTGAAGATGGCCTGTCCGCCGCGGGCCACGGCCTGCTGTGAGAATTCGAATATAAGCATCTGAGCAAGCTGTTTTACCTCGCCATTGCTCATGCCCTCTAAGTAGGGGGCAAAGAAGACGTTGATGGCATCCCACCCGATCGCACCGGCGAAGTGGCTCTGGAGGGCAGCGGCGAACTTGACGAGATGGGCGAGGAGGACCTCAGGGTGTTTTGCCGGTTTTGCCATCGAGAGGGAATGGGGCAGGTCGAGGCCGAACTTCTTGATATACTCGAGCGACTGGCCGCTGCAATAGGGCCTGTCGATAAAACCGAGGTCGTGGAGATGAATATCGCCGTTCATGTGGGCATCGGCAACATCCTGCGAGAATACGGAAAGAAGGGCATATTCCTTCTTGATATTCTCGGAAAGGGTGAGATTTGTCGCCTCAGGGCCGTGGGGTACGTTGGCGTTTTCTTTGTTTGGATGAAGGATGAGGCTGTCCACATCATAAAGGGGCATCCCCAGCCTGGTGTGCATCTTCCTTGTATTTTCCAGGCCTTTTTCGATCAGTTTTGCGTTTACGAGCTCCCTGATGAGCGGCGCCGTAATGACCTTGATGCCGGATCTCCGGATCATCTGCTCAGCATCTTTACTGACCTCATTCGCGGTATCACGGTCGATCAGGGTCTCCCTTATCAGCGCGTCAACGATCTTTGACCGGTCCCAGTCAGCGATGCTCTCTTCGGAAGTCCTTACAAAAAGATTAAGATCAGTTGTTTCCATTCATACCCCCTTATGATATTTAAACTGCTTAAAATTATTTCATTTTGTTTTCGAAAAAGGCCCCACCAAGAACCCCTCTCCCCACTATATATAGTATCAATACTAAATATATCTACTATATGTAGTTATTTAACAGCGGGAATATTTTTTTGTCAAGGATTTTTTAAATATTTTTATCGAGGGCCATATAAAATTTTTCAGGACTTGTGAATAGGTTAGACAGGTTTACAATAATTTCATGTTAACTTTGCTATGTAATTGTATAATATAACAATCTATTTAGCACTATGTTGAAATGTTGAATCTCGTTGCGGGCAATCATCTTTTTATACATTCTGCGATTTTAATGCGTCGGCAGCATCTTCCGGTGTGATGGAAACAACATGGAACTCGTCTTCTCTTTTGTATTTGGAGGATCGGAAATCCCTCGGGAGTATTTCGATGTGCCAGTGGAAATATTCATGGACCGGTACGTCATCACCGTGAATGATCTCGTTCGGTATGTTTGGAGACGTATGAAAGACAAAGGTATATGCGTTTGCCAGTTTTTCTATGCGCTTCATAATGTCAAGCATGGCCCGGGCAAGGTCCTTTTTTATCTCTTCTGTGGTATTTCGTTCAAAGTGCGCCTCGTGAAACCTTGGCAGTATCCACACCTCATAGGGGAACCTCGATGCGAAGGGGCACATGGCGATGAAGTTTGAATTCATCATCACAACCCGTTTGTTCTGCCGTATCTCCTGGCTGATGATATCGCAGAGCAGGCAGCGTTCCTTCTGAAGATAATGGTTTCTTGCATTGACAAACTCCCCGGCTATCCCGGAAGGGACTATCGGTGTTGCAAGGACGTGGGAATGGGGATGAAAGATGTATGAACCTGCAAGTTCTCCATGGTTTTTAAAAACCTGGATATATTTGAAGCGCATGTCACGTTTCAGGTCTGTGATCCGGTCTCTGTACATGTCGAAGAGAAGGAGAAATTCCTCTTCGCTGAAGCCGGACATCGTTTTTGTGTGCGACCGGTTCTCTACGATGATCTCGTGGGCGCCGACATTTTCCATCTTGTCGTAGATGCCCTCGGCCCTCTTGTTTTCGTCAACTTCTATGACGAATATTGGGTTTGTTGCGGGGAAGCAGCGGATAAGCCAGTTATCCTGGGAATCCTTGTATTCTCTGATCGGATTGGGCGTCAGATTCTCATTGCCCGGGCAAAAAGGACAGATGCCTGTACTGCTCGATTTTGTTGTATGGTATCCGACAACGACCCAGCTTCCGGATACAGGATCTTTCCTGAGTTCCGACATTTTTACATCATAGATCATAAGGAATACTTTGTCAACGCACTGTATAAATTAAGCACATTTGCTGCGTCGGCGATCTTCCCTGACCAGTTTGTCTATAATAGGCCTATCCGCTTCAGGAAAGTCGTAATTGGCAAGGTCTGCCGGTTTTACCCAGCGTATCTCCTCATGATCATTAAGGTGGAGTACGCCTGAGAGATAAGCCGTTCGGAAAGCCAACAGCTTGATAGTCCAGTTAGGTGCGTAAATGAACGTGCTCGTACAAATGAGATCGCCGACCTCAACTGTTATGGCAAGTTCTTCCTGGAGTTCCCGTTTTAGACATTGTTCATAGGTTTCTTTTTCTTCGAGTGTGCCGCCGGGGAACTCCCATTTTCCGGCATGACATTTTCCATGCTTTCTCTTGCCGATAAGTACATAGCCATCTCTTTCGATCACAGCGGCTATAACGATTTTTGGGTTTGCTTTTTTCATCGCTGCCCTTACACTATCTTAGTTCCTCGTCCCCTGAGGCCGGGACGAAGCTGCAAGGCATTCCGTATCCCCCGACCGGATTATCAACCCTATACCTTCCCTCCACATGTTCATGGAGTAAGCTACAAGACCGTCAAGGTGCTCATGGGCTGTCTCGCGCTCTATATCGTTTCCGTAACTTATTATGTACGCCAGGGGCACTGTGTACGAAACGGTGCCGACATCGTCTGTATCAATAATTTGGTGATAGTCCTCAAGGATAATTGTAGAATCGGGGCCGAGAGAAATACCAAAAGAGTTCGCAATGGTACAACTTCTTACTGCGGCATACCTGACATTCTCTGCCCTGCATGCAGCCTTTTCGGGTCCGGTAGTTATCAGTCCCACAAAGGGATCTATTTGTCTGGAAAGACTCTCTCTGAAACGTTTTTCCTCTTCTGCGGTAAGAAAGACAATTATCAGGTACTCCGGTTCGTAGATAATCGCCGACAAGACGCTGCCTTGTCTCAAAACCGGTGGAAAGGTAGCCTTAACGTCTGGTCGCGCCCGAATGAGCCGTTTATCGATTACAGACCTTATCCTCTCCGAATTGTTCGTGATGGTGTTTGTTTGCCTGTTGAGCACCATAGCAGTCTTTTCGGCTCCTACATATACAGCATATTTCTCTGGCAGGCCAGACAGGTCTCCCCGTCCCTGGCAGGGTAGGCTTCCCGGCATTCAGGGCAAACGGCAATACTTCCTTTACGTTTTTTTTCAGCAATATGTGGTTGGACCCGTACATGCCGGACGCTTAAAATGCTGTTGCCGGCCTCTTTAACTTCCCTTGCAAGCGCTTCCTGGTTTTGTTCTTTGCTGGACTTTAGTTTGAAGTACCATGCCTTTATTTCCTGCCATGCCTTCACCTTTTCCGCGTCTATAAAGACTCTCACGCCTTCATTATTCTGCTTATCGTAAAGGGTGAGCGCGAAGCGCCCGGTATTAATAATTTTAAGCCAGCCGTTCCCGATTGTGCATGGCGTCAGCAGTTGAACGGCGTCAGGCAAGCAGGACCTGGTTTCACAGATGGCATCATAGAGGATGCCATCGGGCAGGTTCCGTACAGCAGCATCTACCATGAACCCGCCGATGATAACGCCAGGGGATGCGTGGCCATGAAACCGTTTCGCCGCATCAACATACTCGTCAAAGGAATATCCGAGGATTTGAGTATTGTATACAATAACGTTTGAGTTCAGGTTTGCCAAAGACATCATATCTTTTCCACGGTTACAGCACAGGCTTTGTATTCTGCCGTCATCGTGTTGGGGTCATACACTGCATTCGTCAGCCAGTTTGCACATCCTTCGCGGAAATGAAATGCCATCCAGACCATGCCGGGAGGTACCTCGGGGGTTACCTTGGCCTTGACCTTCACTTCTCCCCGCCGTGACCTGACCTTTACGTATTCGTCCGGTTGAATGCCAAGCCTCTGTGCATCCGTTTGAGATATATCGGCTGTTTCCTCGGGCAGGAGAAAATCCATCCCCGAACGTCCCGTTTGCGTCCGTGTATGGTATTGATAGAGCCTCCGGCCTGTGCTCAACACGAAAGGATACTCTTTATCGGGGACCTCCGCAGGTGGCTTCCAGTCAACGGGGCTGAATATCCCCTTGCCATGGGTGAAGATGCCATCTCGATGGAGGAACTGCGTGCCCTGGTGCTCCGGTGTGGGACATGGCCACTGGAGGCCATCTTCTTCGATGCGGCTGTATTTGATGCCGCCGAGCGCTGGCGCGAGAACCGAGACTTCATTGTCCCATATCTCCTGACCGCTGGTCGAAGCCCATGTATGTCCCATGCGTTTGGCCAGTTCCTTGAATATCCACCAGTTAGGCTTAGCTTCACCGGGCGGAGTTTTTACCTTGCGTACACGGCTCACCCTCCTTTCACTGCTGGTGAACGTTCCGTCGTCTTCACTCCACGCCGCAGCGGGAAAGACCACATGGGCAAAGCGGGTTGTCTCCGTCGGGAAGATGTCCTGGCATACGAGAAATTCTGCAGAAGCCAGCTCGTGCTCTACCTTATGGATATCAGGCTCGGTATTTGCAAGGTTTTCACCGAAGACGTAAAATGCCCGGATCTTTTTATCGACCAACCCCTCCATCATCTGAGGCATCATGATGCCGTTTTTATCGGGCAACGCTTTAACATTCCAGGCCTTTGAAAATTTTTCTCTCGCGGCCGGGTCGATCACCCTCTGATAGCCCGGGAAGACATTGGGCAGCGCCCCCATGTCGCAGGCGCCCTGNNCCCATATTTCCCAGAAGCAACTGGAGGTTAGCAGTGCTCATTACGTTATCCTTCCCGGTTGTGTGCTCTGTGATCCCAAGGGTGTAGCAGAGCATGGCAGGCTTCACGGCGGCAAGCATATGGGCCACCTCGCGGATCGTTTCGGCACTGACACCGGAAATCCCGGCTGCACGCTCCACCGGATACTCCATTATTTTTGCCTTGAAGGCTTCGAAGTTATCGCATCTGTTCTCAACAAAATCTTTATCATAAAGGTTTTCAGTGATAAGCACGTTCATGAGACCGTTCAGGAAGGCGATATCGGTGCCCACTTTGATCTGGCAGTGGATATCGGCTAATTTTGCAAGGGGCTGCTTCCGGGGATCTACAACGATGAGTTTCGCACCTTTCCGCAGTGCATTTTTCAGGAATGTGGCCGCCACAGGATGGGCCTCCGTCATGTTCGTACCGATGCAGAAGAACATTTTAGCGTCTGAGAATTCACCAAAGGAATTTGTCATTGCCCCCGAACCAAATGATTGCGCCAGACCGGCGACAGTGGGAGCGTGTCAGGTACGGGCGCAGTGATCGATATTGTTGGTGCCGATCACCGCGCGAAAGAGCTTCTGCATCTGGTATGAATCTTCATTGATGCTGCGGGCGCAACTGACGCCGCCTATCGCATCGGGACCGCTTTCGGCAACGATCTGCTTGAACCTGGTTGCCACCAGATCGAGGGCCTCATCCCACGATGCCTCACGAAAGGCGCCGTTCTCCTTTATCAGTGGGGTCGTCAACCTTTCTCCTGAATAGATGAAGTCATACCCGAACCTCCCTTTTACGCAGAGCCGTCCCTTGTTCGGCGAACCATCCTCAACGGCTGAAATGCTGACAATCTGCTCCCCTTTCGTGTGCAGATAAAGCTGACAGCCTACTCCACAATAAGGGCAAGTGGTGCGCACCTTTTCCAACTCCCAGTTACGCCCCAGTCCTGTCGCTTTCTTTGCCGTGAGGGCGCCTACCGGGCACGCCTGTACGCACTGTCCGCAGAAGACACAATTGCTTTCCTGCAAGGTGGTATCAAAGGCGGTGGCTATCTTCGCATCAAATCCACGATTAATGTTCTTGATGGCCTCTATCCCCTGGATTTCGTTACAGACCCGGACACATTTCAGGCATAAGATGCACTTATTGTAATCTCTCACGATAAAAGGATTGGAATAATCCACGGGATAGTTATATTTTTCTCCTTCCATGCCGGAGGAGGTTACCCCCAGTTCGTAAGCCAGGTTCTGAAGCGTGCAGTCCCCTGCCTTTTCGCAGGTCATGCAATCGAGGGGATGGCACGATACCAGCAGCTCAACGATAAAGCGGCGGGCGCTCAAGACCCGTTCCGTGTCTGTTCTGACAACCATTCCTGCAGTTGCCGGAGACGAACAGGCAGCTACCAGGTTTCGCGTCCCCTCAACCTCTACCACGCATATTCGGCAAGCCCCGGTCGGGGTCAAACCCTTTAAGTGACAGAGGGTCGGAATACTGAACCCGTTGGCCTGGGCCACATCAAGGATCGTCTGTCCTTCAACTGCTTCGCATACTTTCCCGTTGATCGTAATGTTCATCAGTGTTCCTCCTAAACTATGGCATTATAGTAAATAATTTGTGTTATATTATCTTAATTAGTAAATATTAGTAATTTTTAGTAATAATTATACTACAATTGTACCGGATAAATCATCATAATTTTTTCAAGAAATACTGTTTCCTTGCAAATCCACCGGGAGATTATTACAATAACAACCATGGACGAACGACTTGACCTTATGGTGCGCTGTGCCCTTGAATCGGGCAAGATACAGCGCAGATATTATCAGAAGAGGTTCGGCATACGCCATAAAGGCGAGATCAACCTGGTGACCGACGTCGATATTGCCTGTCAGGCGCGGATCATAGATCTCATCAGAGAGAGATTCCCTGATGAGGAGATCATCGCAGAGGAGAAGGCAAACCGCTATGACGGCAAGGCAGGCAGGTGGATCGTAGACCCCCTCGACGGCACAACGAATTACGCCCACGGCTACCCCTTTTTCTGTACCTCCATTGCCTATGAAGAATCGGGCGTTATCAAATACGGCGTGGTATATAACCCCATTTTTAAGGAACTCTTTACCTGCCGGAAAGGGGAAGGGGCATACCTGAACAACAAGAGGATCTTCGTCTCGAATGTGAGGATCCTGAAGGATGCCTTGCTGAGCACCGGTTTTCCCTACGATCTCCCGACTACGAGGAATAACAACATCAACCACTTTATAAAATTTCTCTACAAGGCGCAGGCAGTAAGACGCGACGGGTCTGCGGCGTTGAACCTTTCCTACGTTGCCTGCGGGAGGTTCGATGGTTTCTGGGAGCTGAGGCTAAACCCATGGGACACTGCGGCAGGCTGCCTCATGGTGGAAGAGGCCGGCGGGACCGTCTCTAATTTCAGCGGCAAGCAGTTCAACATCTATGAGGATGATATCGTTGCATCCAACGGCAATGTCCACGATGCGCTGCTGGGCGTTTTGCAGGAGGAGAGATGAAAGAATATTCCATCGATGAATTAAAGAACATTGTAAGGCCACGACTCGGCGAAGAGGTTCCGCTGCTCCTTTTCAGGATACTGAGGATCATAGGGATCAGGAAGCTCCTCGGCGAAACATCGGGGGCAACGTTATACATGATGGGAAAAAATGTGGGGAATATGGTGGGTGCTGCTGACATCGAAGATTTCAAAAAGAAGATAGAAGAGCTGAAGGTGGGGATCGCGGAGGTTGAAACCATAGATGAAGGGCACATGATCGTCAAATTGCATGAATGCATCACCTGCGCGGGTTTTGGATACACCGGGGAGATGTTCTGCGACATGGAAAGCGGGATCATCGCAGGCCTTTTCGAAAGGATCTTCAAAAAGAAGACAAGGTCAACCCAGACAAAAAGCTGGTCTGTTGGGTACAATTATTGTGAATTTGAGATATTCCTGTATTGATCATGGAATCGAAGATTAAAATTCTGGAGCAGCAGAAACGTGAGCTTGAGGTAGCCCTCGAAGAGGCAAAAAGCTTATCGCTCGCGCGCAGCAAGCTTCTTGAGGCCAATATCAGGGAGTTGAGCGACATCTACGAGGTGCTGAAGGCGAAACTGAAGGACCTTAAGCTGCGCGACGACAGGATAAAGGCCTTCGAAGAAGAGCTTGTGAGGGCAAACAAGCTGTCTGCCCTCGGCGAGCTCGCCGGCTCCATCGCCCACGAGATCAAAAACCCCCTTATCTCCATACAGGGGTTTGCCGGGAGGATACTGAAGACCGGAGACAAAGAAAAGGTCGAAAGATACGCAAGGCTTATTGAAAAAGAGGCGGAAAGGCTGTCCACGGTTTTGATGAAACTTCTGGAGTATTCAAGGATGGACATGCCCAGAAAAGAACGCGTCGAGGTTGACAGGATCATCGACGATACGGTCCTTTTCATGGAGCACCACCTGACAAGGTTCAAGAACATTGAGGTTGTTGTAGAAAAGGGCAAGGAGGTTCCACCGGTCATGGTCGACAAGATCCACGTACAGCAGGCGCTGGTGAATATCATCATAAATGCCGCGCAATCAATGCCGCAGGGCGGTACAATACACATCCGGTCCGGCGTCGAAGATGCGAATGCTTACATCTCTGTAAACGACAAAGGCGGCGGTATTGAACCGGGAAACATGGAAAAGATATTCGACCCTTTTTTCACCACCAAGCAAAAAGGCGAGGGCACAGGCCTCGGCCTTTCGCTCTGCAAAAAACTCATGAAGGCAAACGAAGGGGATATCACCGTCGTGTCCGTTCCCGGTCAGGGAAGTACATTTAAGCTGCTTATGCCATTACATTTATCAATATCCTAATATCTAATCAAGCACTAAATTCTAAGCACTAATCTCTAAACAATCTCAAAATTCAAATATCAAATGTTCAAGGCTAATGCATGCTGGCCGTCTTTTAAATTATGAACATTGGAAAATTTGAATTTGTTTAGTGCTTCGATATTAGGATCTAGGATTTAACATGCGCTATACGGTCTTTTGCTTGTGCTATAACTGAGGGCTACTGCCGTACTAAAATTCCCACTTCATCCCATCACGGGCGGCGATGACCTCGACGCCGGTCTCTTCTCTCAGTCTTTGCGCGAGCAGGTGCGGCTTCTTCTTGATTATATTCATGCCGAAATGGGTGAGTATTGCCGTCTGCGGCCTTGCCTGCAGGATGATCTTTCTTGCGTCTTCAAGGGCGAGATGTTCAACGTTGTCGTAGCTTCCCAGTGGCTCTGTCCTGAGGACGTTGATGATGAGGCAATCCGCGTGGTAGTGATCAGGCAGGCCGTCAAAAAACTTCGTGTCGGCGATAAGCCCGATGGTCTTGTTGAGGTGAAAGACAAGCCCGTACGTCTCTACCGGGTGGCGGTGGCGGACCGGTGTGCTGAAGGAGATATCTTTAATCGTGTATTGTCCTTTTTCTTGAAGTAAGGTGATTGCCTGAAGATGGCGGCGGACGTATTGGAACACGACGGCGTCCTCTCCTACGGCATCCCGCGGGCAGAACAGTATCCCCCGCTTTTTGAAGCCGCCCTCCGTCATGGCCTCTATCAAAACGTTGACATCGTTTGCGTGGTCGAGATGCTTGTGGGTGAGTATGATGCCGTCGAGGCCGGCAAGGTCGGGTCGTTCTTTTGCTGCGTGGATACGCACCAGGGCGCCCGGCCCGGGATCGATATAGAGATTTGTTTCTTTATAGTGGAGCCAGAGGCCCCCTGTTGCGCGTAATTGTTTTGAGACAACGAAGCGCGCCCCGCCGGTGCCGAAAAATTTTATAAAACCTTCCATTCAATGCCTCTTCTGTGGTAGCCTCAAAAAACTGTACTATTGTAGTGAACCCATCGAGGTATGTCAAATTGTCTCTCATAGAATATGCCCTCTACGAATCGTCCATCGGCAACACAGGCCTCATTGCGAAGAACGGGCGGCTCGTTGCCCTTGAAATAACGCAGGAAGATGAATACAGGCTCGTGCGGTTGCTGAATGTGCGGTATCCGCAGGCAGTAAGGACGGAAAAACCTTTTAACAAGATCCGCCTCCTTCTCGACAGATACCTGAGAGGTCAGAAGGTTGATTTTGATATCCCCGTGGACATTTCGGCAGAAACTCAGTTTACGCAAAAGGTTCTCAGGGTGCTTCAGGGTATCCCGTACGGTGAGGTGAGAAGCTATCTCTGGGTGGGAAAACAGATAGGGTACAGAATGGCTGCACGGGCAATCGGGCAGGCGGTGAAGCGGAACCCCATCCCCATCATCATACCATGCCACAGGGTTATTCGGGAGGACGGCACGATAGGCGGCTTCTCTTCAGGGATCAATGTGAAACGCAGGCTCCTTGCCATAGAGAACGTGGAGCTGTCTTAGCCGTTTACAGCCGACATAGAAGTCTTTGCCATAACTTTTCATACTCGGCAAGCTTATCCTTCACATCATAATGCTCGATAATATGGCGGCGCGCCTCTTCCCCCAGGCTGCGCATCCGGTCAGGGTCGTCGAGCACCTGATCCACGCGGTCAGCGATATCGCGGGGCGAAAAGAAATCGCACAACAATCCGTTCTGCCCGTCCTCGATGACCTCTTCGACGGGCGGGGTTGCGGAACCTATGATGACGCACCCGGTGGCCATCGCCTCCATCATGGACCAGGAGAGGACGAAAGGGATGGTGAGATAGACATGAGCAGAAGATATCTGCAGGGTCTTGAGGTGGCTTTCATAAGGGACAAGACCCGTGAAATGGACACGGCGGTGATCGATCGCTACCTCTTTCAGCAGCTTCTCTCTATAGCTCATACCATTGGGTAATGTTTTGCCGTACCGTACCTCATCGCCGCCGGTGATGACGATATGGCATTTTGGCCGGCGACGGCATATCTCTTCTGCTGCCTTCATGAAGGCATGGAACCCCCGGTACGGCTCAAGGCCACGTGCAGTATAGGTGACGACCTCCATATCCTTCGTGAGACCAGTGCCGTCAGGGAGCATAAGACGTTGATTGTTGTCCGGCTTTACCACCTCTGTGTTGATGCCTTCATGGATGATCTCTATTTTGTCGCGGAATCCGGAAGGATAAAGGTTTCGCTGCCAACGCGTCGGGCTTACGCCGGCATCGATGGAGGCAAGACTGACAAGTTGGGTCATGTTCCAGGTGCGCACCCGCATGCGGTCATCGATTGTAGCAGGGAATTCCGGGTCGAAATCAACATCCGCTCCATCCCCGTGATAGTAGAACTCGCAGTGCCCTATGAGCGGGACATCGGGGAAGATATCCTTGAAGTAGAGCGTCTCGCCCCAGCCGATATGGGCAAAGGCCAGGTCAGGTATAAACCCTTTCTTCCTGAGATCGATCAGACAACGGGCAGCTCCCTGGCCGTTCAGTACGGCAGCCTCTACCCTTACAAGGTATGGATGACAGTTTTTTGCCGGTTTGCGGTGTGGCTTATAAACGCTTTTTAATACGGGAGAAAATTGTTTATCACGAATGCCCGGCGCCTGAGGCTGGCAGATCCCGACTACCCTGTTGTCCGACGAAGAGGCAAAATGGCTGACAAGATGTCTGAACTGCCCGGGAAAGTTCTGATGGACAAAGAGAACGTTCAAAGAGAAAAGCGTTTCCTCAACAGATAAAGCGGCTGTACCGCTATCACAGTTTCCCCGGTACGGAATAGTCGTACAAGATGTTGTCCTTTATGCTGCAGAAATAGAGATTGTACACGGTGTCCATATCTTCGGTTACGATCTCCTCAACGAAAACGACCTGCCTGTTTCTCTGAAGCAGGTTTGCCTCATGCCTCTTCACCCATCTCTTTTCACCGTTTTTTAAACAAACATTCAGCATTGGGCCTCCTTCTTCCTTATCAGGATATTCTTTGAAAATGCTCAGCATACCCCTTCCTCCTGATGAAAATGTTTTGTATAGCATCCCCCTCTCCGGGTGTGGAGACTGTTTATTTTTTGTTGCCATGGCGGGATTTTACACAGCGGTTTATGGCATTAAAAGTGAAATGTTCCCAGTTGACCAATAAAAGTGACGAAGCGGCATTATCCCTTTTCATTGCTGAGCCAACTTAGCAAGATATTCTGCCTGATCGAGATCTCGAGATCTTTTGTCGCGCCCTGTTCCCTGCACAGCACTTTGGCAACAGTGAGAAGATGCCTGCGCACAATGTCCCGCCAGCGTATCAGGTAGTAAAGATAGACCTTCATTGAATTCGAGGGGACGCCATAATACACCGCGATCTCTATCCTGGGAAGAAAAAACCTTCCCAGCAGGTAGCGGCATTTATGGATGAGGCCTTTTTGTTCCCAGAGTTTTGCAACATGTCTGGAAATAATAAGAGAACGGTTGAATAAGAATGTTTCGGCAATTTCAAAGATCTCGGGTGTATTGTTTTTTGGCCTGATATCGGTTATAAAGCACTCCGGTCCTGAAATGCCTGCGTATCTTCCTGCGAGGGCCAGGGCAAGATAGACGCTCCTTTCCGCGCCCCATAGCCTTGCAAGATCTCTCATAAGGGGCCAGTCGATGTCGTCTGCATAAAGCCGGATCGTCCGGGCAATATCAAAGAGGGAACGTAATTGTCCGCCCAAACAGTGATGCAGGACGGCATGGACGCACAGGTGGATGATGAGGTCTTCCGGGGAAAGGACCGGCACCTTTACATTGGCAACCATATCGTGTCTTACCCTGTGCCATATGCCCTCTGCAATCCAATGGTGCCCTGCAGCGTGCTGCGGGATGACATTATTCCCTCTCCCCTCGCGGGAGAGGGCAGGGTGAGGGGGCATAATCAGGCTATTCAATTTCGGTTGGGTTAGTGCCCAGTGGACCTCTATCGGGATCCCGCTCCTGCCTGTCAATGGAGGGTGATGTTGCTGAACAGCAAAGACATCCTCCGGTCTTGCCTTTCCTCCCGCCCTGTATTCCCTGCTCATGAGAAGTTCAATGGTTTTCCGGAAATCCTCCTGCCGCACCATCAGGTCTATATCATTCATGGGCCGAAGCGCTGTATCCCCGTACACAACCTCTGCAAGGTATGAACCCTTCAAGGGTATCACAGGTATTTCGGCGTCCCTCAGCGCCTTGAGAACCCTTGAAAGTTCTGAATACAACCGCACATTCCGTGCGGCGGAACTGAGGTATACCTCTCTTAAACGACTTTCAACGCCGGCGGGTAATCCGATACCTTTAGTGAGAGGCCGCAGCGTGCTGTAGAGGAGCGGTGCAAGGCCAAAATCGAGCGATGCCTGACAAGCTGCCTCCCATTGATGACCAGCGATGCTTCGAAGCCTTTCCTTTTTTACGCTGGTTTCTTCCTCTCTCAGGCATCGTATCAGTAATTCTGTTCCGCTCTTCTCATCCATTCTCTTGTTCCTACCTTACATTACTTCCCATACTTCACTATGCTGATTCCGTATCCAGCATCGAGCATCCAGCATCCGGTTCGCTATGAGCCATGAACCATGAGCTGCTTTTCACCTGTAGCAGCTTGCCTGCATCTCAAAAAGCCTTGCGTATTTTCCTCCTCTTTCGATGAGCTCGTCATGGCTTCCTTCTTCGATGATCCTTCCTTCTTCCAGTACATAGATATGGTCCGCCATCCTCACCGTCGAGAACCTGTGGCTTACGATCACTGCCGTTCTCCCGTTAAGGAGGCGGCGGAACATCCTGAATACCTCATGCTCAGCCCTTGCATCCATGGAGCTTGTGGGCTCATCGAGTACAACAAGGGGGGCATTGCGGAAGAATGCCCTTGCTATTGCGATCTTCTGCCACTCGCCGGTGCTCAGTTCCTCACCGTCATCGAAACGGTTGCCCAATGAGGTATCAAGGCCCTTCCTGAGCCTGTTTATGACCTGGACAGCCCCCGTCAGACGGGCCGCAGTGATGATCATTGTGTCGTTCGGTTCGCTCTCGATATCCCCCAGCCAGATATTCTCACGGGCCGTCAGGTGGTAACGGACATAATCCTGAAAGATCACGGTGAGCCGCTTCCTGATGTGATTCACATCAAATTCCCTGAGGTCGATCCCGTCAATGGTTATATTCCCCTGTGCAGGGTCGTAGAAGCGGCACAGCAGCTTCACAAGGGTCGTTTTCCCGGAGCCGTTTTCGCCGACGAGGGCGACTACCTGTCCCGGGGCTATATGGAGATTGATATCATTAAGAACTGGTGTATCCCTTTCCGGATATGTGAAGCTTACCTTGCTGAAGGTAATTCCTTTTTCCATGGGTTCAGGGAACCTTGCCGGAGAAGGCGGTGTTGTAATCTCCGGCTTCAGATCGAGGAAGTCATAAAAGTGGGAGAGGAAGAGGTTGTCCTCATAGAGCACCGCAAGATTGCCAAGAAGCTCCTGCAGATAGCCCTGCGCCCTCTGGAAGGCTTGGTAGTACATCACCATGTCGCCCAAGGTCATGGCGCCGGAAAGCGTCCTGTGAGCGATGAAGGCGAAGGCACCGAAAAGGGCGCATATCCCGCATACCCGGGTTATGAGTTCAAAGAAGGCGCGCCGGGTAGTCAGGGACAGCCTTTCCATTCGCAGTTGTGAACTGAGGTTCCGGTACCAGTCAATAAACAGGGGACCAAGGCCGAATAACCGTATCTCCCTGGCGTGAGAGGCGTCGGTAAGCATCCAGTGCAGGTAATATGCCTTCCTCTCCGTCTTTGTCCTTTGATGCTGCCATCTGTGCATCCGGTCCGCATGGTTGAGCCGCACCACAATGCCCGGTACAAGGGCGGCAATGAGAACGAGAGCGATGGCCCAGTGGAGGTAAAAGAGAAGCCCTGCCACGGCACAAAGTGAGACGCTGCTTCGGAAGATACCGTTGAGGCTGCTCACGATGCGGGTCGGCCTGTAGGGCGCCTCCTGCTGGGCGCGGTGGAGGGTATCGTGAAATGCCGGGTTGTCGTAGTGCCCGAGATCTATCTCCACGGACTTTGCATGGATAAGGTCTGAAACGTGGTCGGCCACAACGCGCCCCTGAGCCTCTCTGACGATCTCTGAGAGGGATTGGCACAGGGAGCCGGCAAGGGTGGCAAATGCCGCGAGAGCGATGAGACGGGCCATACCGCCGAAGGCATTGACCGACCCAGGCGATGCAAGACCGGCAGCGATCCCGTCCACGATCAGCTTCATCAGATACAAGGCGACAAGCGGCAGGAATGCTTGAATGACGATGAGCACAGCGCCTGCCGGGGTCCAGCCGGGTGCGCCCTTCCAGACAAGGCGCACGGCGCGGTGCAGCCCCTGGAATACATCCATCTTACAGAAGAGGCCTGGAATCAAAACCCACTCGTTGCATGCCTTTGAGCCTGTTGCCACCGGGTCTTTGCTGTTTCGTATTTTTCTGCAGCCGCCGCGATTTTTTCCGGATCTACGAGCAGCCGCCACGGGTAGTCAATATGCCATGTGCCGTGTATATATCGGCCGACACATTGATTGTTTGCGAGTGTTTTCATATGCCCCAGGGGAATTTTGCCGAAGAGAACGAATTTGAACTTTAATCGATTGCGCGCAAGAGACCTCAGGATGCCCATCAATGAACCGGAACGGAAAAAGAAGCGGCATAGCCTGTGTGCTGCCATTGCGGCCTTGCGGGACATGCGCGCACAATAGTGTTCCAGCATGCCTGCCGCGCCGCCCCTGACACGGCGTTCTCTCTCTGAACTCCTCGCTGCGACGACCCGGCCTGTGAGGTTATTCGCGGAAACAATGTCGGGGTCGCGGTGCGGGTTGTTGTCGCCTTTTGTAAGCAGCCCCTCCGGTCGCACCGCCATGACCCGGTGGACGACCATTATTCCTGTGCGGGGCGACCTAAAATAGACCACATCGCCGCGCCGCGGTTTTGCTCCATCATAGGAACGTATCTCCAGATAATCCGGTTCCTTCAGCGTCGGGTGCATGCTGTTTCCGGAAAAGACCACACCGGAAGGGGCTGCCTGTTTACTTTCGATTTTAACCTGAACCGTACTGTCAACGTAAGGTCTTCCTCCAGAGAAAGTATGATGTTTTGCCCAAGATTTTCCACATGCGGCGGGTACAGTTCCCAATGACCCATCCGGGTTTATCGATCCTTCCATAAGTTTCCAGAATTTGCCGGTCAGACTCAGGCACAGGCGATAGGCAGGCAGCCTCTCGGTCATGGCGCAGACGATGGAGAACTGTTGTAGATGGTTCTTCTTTATTTCTATGGGATGCAGCCGACGGTCAAAGACGCGGTTTGCCTGTTCCACAGATTCAATGAGCATGGCCGCGGCCTGGGTAGGGACGAGTTTCTCCAGGGCGTCTTCTGCCGCCTGAAACAGAAAATACAAGGCTTTCAAGGGCGTGCCGGTCGGGGTATCCCATTTTCCCCCTGGGCCGTTATTATAGAACAGGCTCCACGTCGGCCAGGGATGGGCGAAACAATTGCCCTGCGGATCGCGGACAATCAGTGCCGCATCGTCACTCAGTGATCGCCAGGGGCGAGGCAGACGGGAACAAGCGGTGGACTTGCCCGTGCCTCCCGGCGCCGCGAGGATCAATCCGTTCCCCTTATGTTCGGCAAGGCCCCCGTGGACAAGGACGCCGCCATGTTGCTGTGCCTCATGAGCGATGGCGAGGGAGGCTTCCATTGCCCGGGACACAAGTTCGTCTCTGTTTTCAGGTGGAGGAAAACGGCAGACGATGGAACCGTCTTCCGCTGAGAACGTTTCTTTCCCCTGTCCGCTCAGAACGAGCAGTGAATCCCCCGAAGCGCTGTCGCCCTTCCTGAGCTTCATGGCCTGTACAAGCATTTCCACAATGGGCACCGCGCCTGCATCGCCTGCCCTTATCTGTCTATGAGAGCCATCGGCAAGGGACAGCACATACGATACGTTCATAGGATCATCATCCCATCTTCCATCGCCTTCTCCTCTGCACCCGCTTTATTTTTTGAAATATCTCAGAAACCGTTCCCGGCGCCACAGCCGCCTACGGCAGCATTTCCGCTGAAGCACACATCGGCATCCCCGGATCCGCTTGTGCAAAGCCCCCTTCCTTCTTTTGTTTCCGCGAGCCTCACCGCTCTCGGCGGTTCATAGGGGATCTTTTTTACATCCTTCTTTTCCTTCATCATCGTTCCCTCCTGCGTTTTAGTCTATCTGATCTGTTTCGTCTATCTGGTCTGTCTGGCGATAGGGTGTCCCAATTACGAATTACGAATCACGGTCTTTCCCGCCTTTCCCCTTTCACTGGTTTTATTGTTCCGTCCTCCGCCGGCTATTCGGGAATAGCCCCTGCCTTTGCGCCTCTTCGCACTGTCTTCCCGGACAGACCATCCTTCCTCCCTCGCGGTAATTGTCAGCAACGCAGCCTGTTCGGCAGAGGCGCGCCAGGATACAGTCGCCGCAAATGCCAGGGTAGCCGGACCAATCTTTCAGTTCGCCCCTGAGTTGCAGAAGCTTCGGGTGGTTCAGCCAGATGTCGGAGATGCTGTCTCCCAGCCGCCCGTAGATGAGCGAGGGTGTTGTCCGGCCGATGCCGCACATGGCGATCTCACCGGATCCGAGGATGCCCAGAATGTTCAGGATGCCGCAATCCCCGGTCGAGCCGCCTGTCTCCATCAGCGCCCGGAAGGAGCGGATCGCCGGCGGCAGGTCCAGGACCAGGCGCCTGATCGCCGCCTTCTCCTTTAGTTTTCCATAGACATAGCGTTCGATCGCAAGCAGCTCGGGAACATCGAAAGTTTCCCGGCGGAGCATCATCTGTCTTCCCCGTCCGTTGCCGTTTATGGGATTGAACTTCACGGAAGCAGCGCCGTGGGCTGCCGACAGCGCTACGACGCCGTCTATCGCATCGACATTGCCCTTATGAAGGCTCATGATGACCTGTACGTTCTCATATCCTGCCCCTACGAGGTGATCGAGCCCGCGCAGGGCAGCCTCGAATGCGCCCTTCACACCCCGGAAGGCGTCGTGTAAGGCCGGGTCGTCGTCATCGAGGCTCACGGAGATGAAGCCGACCTTTGTCTCATTCTTCAACCAGCGTGCCAGCTCCTTTGTCAGCAGGGTACCGTTGGTCTCCATATTCATTTCGATGCCCAGCTTGCTGAGCCCCGCGACGATGTCCTCGAATCGGGGGTGCAGAAATGGCTCGCCGCCGGTCAGCTTGGCGCCGGCAAGCCCAAGTGCCCCGGCCTCCCTGACGGCGGCAAAGAGGAGATCGGGATCGATGCATTCCTGCGGGTCGGGTCTGCCGTCCGCGAAGCGCGGCGTTATCCAGCAGTGGAGGCACATAAGGTTGCAGCCGCCGGTGAGGTAAAGATAGAAGGCGCGCAAGGGAGGGACGCCTTCCGGCAATTGAGCAAACGGTTGAGGATTGGCGTGTATCTCAAGGTCGCAAAGGGACATAGTTCTCCGCGCGGTATTTTTTATAGCAGCTTCCCGGATCAACAGCGTCGAGCCTGCCGTACCGTGCATAGACCACGGCCGGACAGCCGCCGGTGCAGAAGCTGGCGTATCGGCAGTCGGTGCAGCCGGCAATTGACGTGATTGGTGTCTCGTACCGCCTGCGCAGGACATTTATCTCCCTGCCGTGAAGCCAGACATCGTCAAGGGGTGTGAAGCCGATCTTTCCCATGATCATCGTGGGCAGCATATTGCAGGGGACAATGGCGCCGTTGTGGAGGACCGCCATCTTACTGAAGATGCCCCCGCAAGCCGAGAGGGTACCCCGGCCTGGCAGTCCTGTCCCCCCGCTCGCCATGATGCCTTCGATCCGGTCGGCATCCTCGGCGAAGGCAAGGGGGCCGGCAGTAGCGCTGATGCGCCCCGGGTAGTTCCGGGAAAGCTTGGCCATCGTTCTCAAAGCGATGCGCCATTCTTCAGTGGAAAGCAGTACGCCCTGACCCGAGCAGCGGGCAGAACCGAAGCGGTCGGCGCTGTTCGTGCTGAAGGACCGGAGTCCGATGTCATCGAGCAGGAGGCGGGCGATATTCGGCAGATCATTGACATTGTGTCGGTTGATCGTGACCCGGGCGGTCACGGGAAGGCCATCTTCCTTAAGCAGGCGCAACCCCCGCAAGGCCCGGTCGAAACTCGCCGGAGGACGGCTAAGGTCGTGGATGGCAGAGGAAGACCCGTCGATGGATACCTGGATGAGATCAAGGCGCAAGCGGCGCTTGCCCTCTTCTAACGCGGCGATCTCATCATCTGAAATAAGCGTGCCGTTGGTCAGGATGCTGTATCGCATGCGGTTTTCGATAATACCGTCCAACAGAGTAAAGAGGTCGGGGCGGGTGAAGACCTCGCCGCCGGAGAGCGTCAGGCGCTGTATGCCTATGGCGCCGGCTTCGGCAAAAAATGTTAACCAGCTATCCGTCGGCAGGTCGCCGAGGGTGGCCATTTCGTCGGCGTAGAAGCAGTAGCGGCAGCGAAGATTGCACATGCCCGTGAGGCTCACATCGAGGCTCTCGGGCACGCGGGGTATGGCGTTTAGTTGATGCCTTTCAATCATATTCCACCATGAAATCGGAGGGCAGCGATCCGATGAACGCCGTTACGTCCTCTTTGATGCGGGCCAGTCGGGCAGATGGGGAGGCGGCGGACGCAGCAGGACCGCCTCCATAGGGGCTGGGAAGCACAGCAGCAAAGTCTGTGTTCGCCGCAAGATACGCCGAGATCGCTTCCAGGGTCTGCGGTGTGGCGATTGCATCCCAGATAAGCTGCCCTGTCTCGTTGATCAGGACAATATTATCCGTGTCGGGGTTGTAAAGCAGCGCTCCTTCAAACTCCTCCCGCAGAGAAACGACAGGATTTGCCGCATAACGTTTCATATTCTCACCTCATAACCGATTAGTCCGGCCCCCAGAAGGACATCCAGAATGGCCAGAACGTCTCCTTCCAGCGTCGGCGGTGAATCGGCAAAGCATTCCTTGATCTCACCAATGATCTCTCCTGTAGTACGTTTGCCGTCGATCATCCGCCAGACCAGAAGCCCTGCGGCGTTGAGGGCAACGCCCGCAGGAATGTCCAGGTTTACCAGGGCGGCCCACCCGCATGAGCCTTCCTGAAGGGCGTATTCAGGGTTGCGGATAGGACGTGAATAAAGATCTATTTCATTAGCCGCGTTCATATTCTTTGTTCATAACTTCCCGGTGCTGTTAAAAGTTTCTCATTATTTGTATAAGGTAAAAAATGGGATTAAAAGGAAAATGTTTCCAATCAGCCATTTAAAGTGTCCAAGCTGGCAGAACACCCGTAAGTCGTGAGGCGTAAGTCGTGAAACGTTCGGCGTAAGGCGTTAGGCGCGAGGCGGATGACCGAAGGACGAAAGGATGAGAAGAATCAGGTTGAGGTTGAGGAGAACCGGTAGTCTGCTTAACCTTGGTCTGCCTTTTTGTCTGCTGACTGCTGGTTTAGCCATCAACCTAAAGCCTTTTTGTTTTAGCTGACTGCTGGTTTATAGAGGGGGCGACGTGAGCCCTGCTCTTATTTTATAGCGAGTTCTCGAGCGA